>DATNPH010000199.1:0-7953 GCA_036703315.1 Coleofasciculaceae cyanobacterium | reverse complement strand
ATTGGGATCGGCGGAATGGATATCAGCCGGGTCAACCATTTGCAAGAATAAGCGCCTCGCGTCAATATTGGAAATCACGCCCTTGTTGGCACGGTATTCTTTGCCGCCACCAACTCTTACACCCACAGCACGACCGTCATCAACCAAAACTTGCTCGACGTGTTGGTCACACAAGACTTCGCCGCCTTTACTCTTAACGAGGTTTAGTAAGGCTTTAACCAGTGCGCCTGTACCACCACGGGGTCTTGCCATGCCAGGGTTATGACGTAATGACATCATCATCGCCCCAATGGCAATGGTTTTTTGGGAAGGAGGCGCTCCTAATTCGGCGGCGAGTCTTGCCAGTGGAGCTTTGACGATCTCGGAATCAAACCACTCGTTGAGCAGGTCTTCTGGACTGGTTAGCATATTACGAATCAAGTCCAGTGCTTTGTCAACGCCACCAATTACCGATAGCAGGTCTTTGATATTCTGCACGCCATAGTTACCTGCGATATCAATAATCGACTTGGGCGGCGCATTGAACATGGGAGTGATGGCTTTTGTGACGCGCTGCCAGTAGTCTATAAATTCAGCATATTTTTTCGCATCGCGATCGCTATATCGCGCAATCTCCGCACAAGTCTTCTCAACCGACTTGTGAGCCAAGAAATATTTCCCATCCGGATGAGGGCAAAAGGTCACAGGGTCACAGAACAGGTATTCCAATCCGTATTTATTGAGTTCTAACTCCTCAACGACTGGACCCAAGTGAATAAACTCATGGTCGATCGCACAGAGGTTAAATTTAAAACCAGGTGCTGCCTCTGGCATCACTTCCTCCGTGGTAGCAGCACCACCGGGAACAGAGCGCTTTTCCAGTAGGAGTACGCTATAACCTGCTTTTAGCAGGTAGGCGGCACAGACCAGTCCATTGTGACCCGCGCCAATAATGACAACATCGTAAGCTTCCATAAAAAAAGTTTGTAGACCGCTAACTTCCCGATTGTAAAGAAATGAAAATGGTCAACTAGTCTATCAAGGGAAAGAGATTGTCTAGAGGGAGCTTTAGCCAGATGAGAGAATTTTTGCTATTTCTCACACCGTAGAGCTTATGTATTTAATCGAGTAAAATGGCACACAACGCACCCTTTTCAATCAATCTCCTCACTTTCTGACTAAACTTTCTGACAACCCTGGTAGCTAGAGTCTGGCTGAAAATAATTGTCACGGCTATACTGGCAAAGTCTAGATATTCATGTAGCTAGCGAGTCTTGAGTGGTTATGAATCCTGTGGTTAAAGTTCTTCAACCTTCTGGCATCTTAGACGGCACAAAAGCTGGTCAATTTCGTCAAGAAATTAGTAAGCTTGTGGAATCGAATGTGAATATTGTGTTAATCGATTTCCAAGACGTTACATTTATGGATAGCTCTGGTTTAGGAGCGCTTGTTCTAGCTCTAAAAACAGTTCGTGCTGCTGGAGGCAAGCTTTTTATTTGCTCAGTCAACGAGCAAATAAAAATGTTATTTGAATTAACAAGTATGGATCGCGTCTTTGAAATCTTTCCGACGCGAGAAGACTTTGAGAACGCTGGTGTTTCTGCCAGCTGAAGCAAGATTGCCCCTCCCCAAAGAAATTCCTAATTGAAGTTGATTTCTAGTAAAGACAAGTCATCATCAAAGTAATCTTTGGGGTTCACCGTTTGAAGAGAATGCAAGATTTGGTCTAAGTTACAGACACTCTTATTCCTACAGTCTGTAAGCAAATCAATGAATGGCTCAAGTCCCCAGACTGTGCCATCTATTTGATTAATCTCATAAATTCCATCGCTAAATATATAGAGGGTGCTGGGTTCGGTGACTTCGCAACATTCATCAATATAATCAGCATCAGGGAACATGCCGACAGGTAAGCCCATAGTCTTCAAACGTTTCACTTGAATGCGGGAAGAGGGTTTTCCAGAAAGCAATACAGCTGGTGGATGTCCGGCGCTGGCGTAAGTGAGTTGACGATTAACCCGGTTATATACCCCGTACCAGATGGTAAAGTACTTATCATTGCGCTGAGTCATCTGGAACGTTTCATTCAACCCTTGTAAAACATCGCTGGGTTGATAGTAATTAATTTTGGGAAGCGCTCGCGATCGCAGCAGGTTTAGAACAGAGAGGGTGGGCAAGGCAGCTCGTAAGCCATGTCCAGAAGCATCTAGCAGATAAATAGCCAAATGCTCTGAATCGAGCCAGTAGTAATCAAATCCATCACCACCCAGTTGCCGCGAAGGAATGAATCGGGCATCAATTGTCACAGGTGGCTCCGTCATCCGGTCGGGAAGGATGGAACTGACATACTCAGCCGCTTCGGCTAATTCCGCCTCCAACTCCTGCTTTTTGTCCTGCAAATCGCGACTGAGTTGATGCAACCTCAAGTTTGATCGCACTCGTGCCTTTAGCTCAGGCATTTCAACGGGTTTGGACAAAAAGTCATCCGCACCAGCATCCAATCCTACAACACGATCTTCAAGTGCATTGCGAGAGGTCAGCAGAACAAACATGGTAGTTGAAAGCTCTGGCGTTGCCTTAACTTGGCGACAGACCTCCAGTCCGGTCATCCCTGGCATATTCCAATCGCAAAGAACCAGCCCCGGACGTAATTGTCGTGCCTGTGCCAGACCTTCTGCGCCGTCGCTGGCAACTATAACCTCATAACCCTGGCTATGAAGGGCGCGTTTCAACAAGATTTGAATAGCCGGGTCGTCATCAATAATCAGAATTTGGTTCATGGCATCAAGGTACTACAAGTTACTCTTGGATTGCAGATGCACTTGTTTACAATTTAGAGCGGCAACTAGATTGAGTCGAACGTAGTTTAATGAGAGACAGCTATGAGTTCCAACGCAAGTTAGTCAATGGTAGAACAAGGGCTAAATCCAGGCTAGACTGGAGCCTTCCACTTCGGAGTAGCGGTGCATTTACAACCATGCTGTGGTGCCTTTGATTTAAAAGGTTTTGAGCAATTGAAAGACCTGAATAATCTTATGAAGCAAGTTCCTACCGACCTCAAGGCGTTAGACCAAGTTTTGTTATGGTTTGACCAGCACTATCAACCGTCTATTCCTAAAAAAGTCTGGTTACAGTGTCAATTAGCCCTCGCGGAAGGGTTTACCAATGCTGTGCGTCATGCCCATAAAGGTCTCTCGACCGACGTTCCCATTGAAATCGAAGTCACTCTATATCCCCAACGCATAGAAATGCGAATTTGGGATCATGGAGCACCCTTTGATTTAGAGCAACGGATCCAAAATCTGGATCAGAAGTTAGATAATCTGGCTGGAGGTGGGCGTGGCATCGCCATCTTGCAAAAAATTGCTGATCAGCTGAGTTACGCACGCACAGAAGATAACCGCAACTGCCTATTGGTTGTGAAACACTACCAGGAGCTAGAGAATTAAGCGTTTTAATTTTCAAGTATTACTCCTCAATCTCACTTAAACAGGTTGAAAGTTTTTGACTGAGCGCTGACTAGTGACAACAACTGGAACACCCCCAGAAGGGACAATGGTAATGCCACGGCGTACTGGTCGTACAGGAAAGCGCTCAGCCAGCGTCAGTTGAAAGCTTGACAGAATTGTCCCTAATATCAGTTTCATTTCAAACATCGAAAACGCTGCCCCGATACATCCACGAGCACCACCGCCGAAAGGCAAATACTCGTAGGGTGAAAATTTTTGCTTGAGGAAGCGTTCTGGCTTGAAGGCCTTTGGCTCTGGGAAAACATCTGAACGCTGGTGAGCTAGATAAATACAAGGAATTAGAATGGTACCTGCATTTAAATGGTAGCCTGCTAACTGCAACGCTTCCAATGCTCTGCGAGGGGTGCAAATTAAAGCAATTGGATTGATTCGCAGTGTTTCGGCGCAAACGGCTGTGAGATAAGGCAACTGCGCCTTTTCCGCCGCTTCTGAGTCTTCCCCCAAACTGTCCAGTTCTTGGTAGAGTGCATGAAGCACCGATGGGGAGGAGAGAACCCAGTAAAACGTCCAAGCGAGTACAGCAGCGCTAGTCTCGTAACCCAGTAGTAACAGTGAGACTAGCTGATCACGTAACTCAACGTCACTCATCGGCTGACCGTTTTCGTCACGAGCTAACATCAGCATTGAGAGGATATCTGTACGAGACTCGTCGGCATGTTCGCGGCGTTCTGTAATCTCAGCATAAATTAGGGTGTCAATTGAAGAGCGACGGCGCAGAAACTGCCCCCAAGGACTCCATGAACCTAAATCTTTTTGTAGAGGCGGAAAGAAAAACAGACTGGAGTACAAGGGAGTAGTAACGTCCTCCAGCAGTGAACTGAGAAGTTTTTCTAGCTGTTGGTAACGAGATCCGGACTCGATGCCAAACACAACCCTTAAGATAATCTGAAGGGTAATCTTTGACATGACTTCATGGACTGAGAAGGACGAACCCGTTGTCCACCCAGCCATGGCTTGCTTAGTAATTTCGCCAATCACTTGACCATAGCTTCTCATGCGATCGCCATGAAAGGCAGGCATCATCAACTTACGCTGGCGTTGATGCTTGTCCCCTTCCTGCAAAATAATGGAATTTGACCCCATCAGCGGTTCAAACACATGGGTTGCTTTACGGAAGTCCAACTGCGATGACGGCAGCGAAAAAATATCTTGAATCGCCTGGGGATGGCTAAAAAATACCACAGGCGGAGAATTTAAACCGAGCACCCGCACGGTGAAGGGATCTCCATATCGCTCTTGACAAGAGTCCAAAAATTTAGTTGGTTGAGCAATTAATTGGATTGTCTGTAGGAAGGACGGTGTCCGCGGACCATCAGGCAGGTTCATGAGTAGTTGTTGAACATTTGTGTAGCATGGTCATGGTACTCTACTCTGCGTATTGGTCTTGCACTTGTTCTCTCGCCCAACTTTAGAGAGAACTTACAACACATTGGGTTCATTCCCTCAACAACAGCTTCCCTTCACGTATTTTCCCCAACATTGACTCAAGAAAACTGTTACATGCTACCAGCATGGGTAATAGTAAGAAGCATAAATTGTTAGCAAAAAGTCAACTAAAGTTTTCGGTCATTAGACCTCCTACACGAATAGAATTTTCGCCCCTACGCCCCCCAATTCTAGGGGGAATAAGAATTAAAATCCCCCACAATTGGGGGATGCGAGGGGGCATTTCATGATTCATGCAGGAGGTCTATTGGATACAGCCACATTAATTAGAAGTAATAAAGAATGAATCGATTTTTCATCCTTCATCCTTCACCCTTCATTCTTTCTCCATTGTTAGTATTCGCGTCACACCGTCGAGAAAACCAATTTCCTTGAGCTGGCTCGTCTTGTAGGATGAACCTAATAAGGCTAACCCTTACTCCGGACGCAGTTATTTGACGAGGTATCTGAGATTATGACCGTTGCCACTCAAGCCCCTAGCTTTTGCGAGGGGATTCAATATTTTGGTGAAGCGCTACCCAGTTTTGAGAAGCTTGGCAAGGAAAGTGCGATCGCATCGGGACAAAACGCGATCGCTGACCCCAATGACGAAAAGGCTGTATTTCAGACAATGCTTGCAGCTGACGCACTGCGCTACCTGATATTGCAAGTTACAGCGAGTAAGTCGTCGGGACATCCGGGTGGCTTCGCCAGTCAAGCCGAAGCGTATGCAGCCTTGGTGATGCTGGGTTATAAAAACATATTGACAGAAGTTGGGCATCATGCTCCTGGTTTTTACAGCGCGATGTTCCTTGATCGCTCCTTAGAGGACATGGGAATTTCTACAGTACAGGAGTTGTGCGATCGCTTCCGCGAAAAACACGGGCTTTTAGGTCACCTTTCCGGTCAAATTCCCGGACTTCTCTCCCCTGCTGGTCCCCTAGGACAAGGGCAACACTTTGCCATGTCTGCTGCTTTGCTCAACAGTGGTACACTCTTCCCCTTTACCGTCGGTGATGGCGGTCTTGGTGAACCCTACATTATGAGCAGTATGGCGCACTTCCACACTGCCTTTCCCAGCGTTACCAACTTCCTGCCAGTACTGGTGTGGAATGGCTTTAGCCAGGAACATCACAGCATGGTTTCCACCCAGTCCAACGAAAAGATGATCGAGTACTGGCGTGGCAACGGGTTTGAAAATGTCATCTTAGTCAATGCCAAAGACTATGACGACACCAATCAGCCAGGTGACTACGTCGATAGCACCGCGTTCTCCCTCGAACAGCGGCTTGCCTTCACCAAAGCGGTTCTCAACGCAGCTGACGAAGCGGCGAAGTCTGCCCTCGGTGGTAAGCTAACCGTGCTGATTATTAAACAGCTCAAAGGTGCTGGCGTCCATGACCGGGGGGCAAAATCTCACAACCTCTATGCCCATCACACCCTAGAAAGTGAAGATATTGTTGGGGCGCTTAAAACTCGTGCCTTGACTCCAGCCGCATGGGAACTGGTACGTACTAATTTTGAACGTGCTGGGGGGGGTTCTGCTAGCCGTGTTGCGGCGACGGAAAAAGTGCGATCGCTTCCAGAACTGGGCAAACTACCTCTGGAAGAATTCTCTGTTGGTGGTGAGAAAAAAGTGGCAACCACCGCGATGGGTGCTGTTGTTGGGGCGGTAGGACTGCACGACACATCGTTTATTGTCACCAACGCTGACGGTAACGAAGCTTCTGGTATTGCCAACATCAACAAAGCGCTGCAAATCCTCCACCCCACAGCTGATGAACGCTACTACCAAAGCCCTGCTGGGCGAGTGTATGAACCGCTGAGTGAAGATGCCTGCGCGGGTTTAGCATCTGGCATTGCCCTAATGGGAGGACGCAGCCTCTGGTGTTCTTACGAAGCCTTTGCGATTAATGGCTTACCCATTTGGCAGACAGTAACCCAGGCAATGGCAGAACTGCGACGCTCGACGCCTTCTAACATTTGTCTATTTACGGCTGGGGCTTTGGAACAGGGACGCAACGGCTGGACGCACCAGCGCCCTGAAATCGAGGCTTATCTCGCCGCGATGATGCGGAATGGCAATATCTTCCCCATCTTTCCCTGCGACGCCAATAGCATCCAGGTGGCGTATGAGTGGGCGTTAGGGACGAAGAATAAAGGCATCATCATCACTGCCAGCAAATCGCCTTTACCCATCTACACGACATTTGAGCAAGGGCGTCAGGGACTCCAAGATGGTGGCATTGTCTTACACGAGTCAGCAGGTGAGAAGACGGTTGTCTTTGCCGTGGTGGGAGATATGGTTCTCCTCCCGGTGTTTGAAGCAGCTAAACAGCTTGAGTCTCAAGGCATGGGCGTCCGGGTTGTGTCGGTAATCAATCCTCGCCGCCTCTACCGTCCCTCAGATGTCTTGTGGGAAGCGGCTTCTGAACCGGATGGTGATTTTCTGGATGATGCTGGGTTTGAAAAGATGTTTGGCGGTGATGCCTTAATTGGTGTGACTGGCGGTGCGGCTGGGATGCTGGAACCTTTGATGCTGCGGAGTAGTGCAAAACGTGATGTCTTCGCCTGGAAGCGAGGTGAAACGACTGCTACTCCTGGTCAAATTATGGAGTTTAACGGGTTGACAACTGAGACACTGACGAAACGTGCGATCGAGTTAGTACATTAAGCTGGAGGTGATGCCCCTGCCTAGTTTCGGCTGGGTGGGGGCTAGTCATCAGAAAGTAGGAGCGCTACACCTATGACGACACAATCTATAGAAGAAATTATCTCCGTTAAAGAACAACGATTTGTCTTACCGGGTCGTCAAAGTTGGCATCAATTCAAGGCAATTCAATCCTTGATGGCAGAGGTGCCAGGTGTGCGAGTATCTTATCTTGATGGGTGTGTGGAGCTGATGACGATTGGCGAAGAGCATGAAATTATTAAAACTATTATTGGTTTGTTGCTAGGACTCTACTTTTTAGAAAAGCGAATTGAGTTTATTCCTGTAGGCAGTGCAACTCGCGAGTCA
>DATNPH010000055.1:0-84109 GCA_036703315.1 Coleofasciculaceae cyanobacterium | reverse complement strand
AGGAGGGGCAGAGGAGAGCGCAGCTCTCCTCTGCCCCTCCCCTCTCTCTTTGATTATCATTCTCGGTAAGACAAAATTAAGTATATTCTCTCATTGACAACAATCACTCTGGCTTAACTTGTCACCAATGCAGCAACAGGGTGAATACAATATATTGCACGCGCCCTAGTTGCTGTTGCAAGTGAGTTTGGTAGAATGCAGGTAACATTTTTTGCTAAGTCGGTCTTGTTGACAAAGCTAGACCGATCTTTTTTTACCACAAGTCGCCTCAATCTCCCTCTGGCATCGTTTTTGAGGGCATTGTCACCCCGTCAGCTGAAAAACAGAAATAAATACAAATGATACAAACTCAGCTTGAAGAGTTAAGAGCTAAAAATCCTAACTTATTCTCAGCCGCAGAGAATGTTCTGCTTCAGATTATTGATAGATTACCAATAAACAAAATTAATAAATGACTTTTATAGGACAGCATTAAAGATGAACATTCGTAGGAGCGCGTGAAGTGCGCCCCTATCCAAAATTTAAGCTATATCAAAGGGAATCGATATGAAAATCTAATTCCCTACTTGTAATCCGGTGTCTGAATAGCCCGCAGACGCGCCGCATTGCGCATCCCATATTCAGGCCGACAGAAGCGGTCTATTTGCGCCTCAAAGAAAGCCCGATTTGCTTCCAGGTGCTTCGGGTTCGGGTCATCCAACGGATAGTAAAGTGCCACTCGCAACGCTTGAATTACCGCAGAGGTGACACAGTACATGGAGCGCTGGAATGTCACTGCGATTTGATTGAGGATATCATCTTCGTCCCGGCAACGCTGTGCATAAAATTCCTTGAGATAGGGGGGGAGGAAATGAAGCATATCCTGCATCAGCAGTGTCGGTGGAATGCCTGCTGTACCAACCGGGAACTTATCCGCGTAGAGAACCCCATAGTGGAAGTCTTTCTGCTCACTCGGAACTTCTCCAGCTTGGGCATTATAAGATTTTGTCCCTCTAAACGGTGCGGTGCGATAGAAAACCGCCTCAACGTAGGGGAGTGCCGCTTCATACAGCCACATGAAGCCCTTTGATTTGGGGATGATTTCGTAGCACTCGCCTCTGATGTAGACGTTGTGGTAGATGGGGCGACCTGCGATCGCAAATATCCCATTTACGATAAAGTTCATCGCCTCAGGCACAGTTGTTATTTTCCCCTCATCATAGAGGTCAGAGATTTCAAAGAAAACTGGAGCCATGATCTCCCAGAACAGACCCAAGTTGCTGTAATAAGATGCCTGACGGCACTGCTCCAAAAATAAGTCTGGGTAAAGCTTATAAAGCCCCAACATCACCGGATTGCCTTTGAAGTAAGCCTTAATTGCGCGATCGGCATTGGCTTTGTATTCATCACTATCCAAGTAGGGGTCAAATTGCCCACCCATGCCTCGGTGCCAAAGCATCGCCCGCATACAAGCTTCAGCGAACTCCATGTTAACTCGGTCATGCCACAAGTGGTGGAGCAACTTGGGCATTTTACTAGTTTCTCCCTTCTCGATGAACTCTAGAAGTTCGGGATGAGCTGTGCCAGGACCCCGCCAAATTCGTAAATCGGCATTGTCGCCAGCGTAATGATTTTCTAGCTCTAAATACTCTTTGGGTAGGAAGTATTTAAAGAAGGGAAGTGGATCTAAAAAGACACGCTCACCAATATAAAGTAGATCGCGCCAGTAGAAATCCATCGGCACTGCATAAGCTTTCCAGATACCGACAATTTGCATCAGATTTTCTGGCGTATCTGGTATCATTGCACCCCCTGCTTCTAGGCGGTGAATCACATCAGCAAATTCATGCTTGGAGGGGGGCAATTTCGGTTTAGGTGTTGCAGAAGCTTTCTCTAGAGTTGTTGTCATTGTCTTATTTTTCTTTATTTGAACGCTGATTTTGTTAGTCTCAAATCTGCCTTGAAAGTGTGGAATACGGAGTACGGAGTGGGGAAGAAACTTTCATTCTTAATTGTAAGTGAAAGCTCATAGGAAGTTTTGCACGTATCGCTTAGACCCGCCGATAAATCAATTCCCCGGCTTATAGAGCGAGTCCATTAAAGTGGACTAATAGCCTATCCGAAATCTTCTTTCAGTAATGACTAAATATCTGTGTATGACTGTCCTTTTAGGGTGCATCCCAATGTTGAAAATTTATTGGGTAGTGTGAGCCGGAGAGCTCATGTACACCCAGACGTGAGCTCTCCGGCTCACACTACAAATTGACAGAAATGGGATGCACCCGTCGTTTTAAAACTCAGATCCAGTTTTCGGATAGTTTCTAAATATAGTCTTTCAGTCCTCTTGAGAGCGTCCCACGGACGCGAAGGGCTAACGCCCCGCCTTGCTAACGCATCCGTTATGTAATGAAAGAAACAAAATCTCCAAAAGCGTTGACTCATCAGGGTTTGCGATTTTGTTTCTTAGGAGGACTTTAGCTATTAGCCAGGGAATTAATTCCTTGGCGGGTGTCGCTATTTGTGAATCGCCGCGTCTGGCTGATAGTTGAGCGTTACTTGCCGATCGCTATTAATCGGAACAGCAGCAACAATCGCCGTTGTGGTGGTTTCAGTCCAGCGCACTAACCAAGCGGGCTGTATTCCTAAAAAGAAGATGAGGGCAGCTAAAACGAGAGCTGGGGCTTTTTCTGCCCACCGGACTTTGGGATAATACGCCGTGTTGTTGTCGAGTTTGCCAAAACAGGTACGGTTGAGCAGAATCACGAAGTAAACGGCGGTTAACCCAGAGGCCAAGATACACAAGAGCGTTTGCCAAGGGAAAACCGGGTAAGTGCCTTGAAACACCATAAATTCAGCAATAAAGCCCACTAGACCAGGAATTCCGGCGCTAGCCATTCCCGCCGCAATCAAGAGGGCGCTGACTAAGGGTAAACCACGCAGAGGATTCATTAAGCCATTGAGAACATCCAAGTCGCGGGTGCCCACTTTGGTTTCGATAACCCCTACTAGATAAAACAGGATTGCCAGGATTAAACCGTGGCTAACCATCTGGGAGACAGCCCCCAAGAGGCTCAAGGGAGTAAGCGCAGCAGCAGCGACAACGATGTAGCCCATATGACCGATGGAACTATAGGCAACCATGCGCTTGATGTCTTTTTGCGAGATCGCACTTAATGCCCCATACATTACACTGATTACCCCAACGATCGACAGTCCCGGAGCCACAAGCGCCCAGGTTTCGGGAAATAGCTGCAAGCCAAACCGCACCAAGCCATAAGTTCCCATCTTGGCGACGATGCCACCCAAGAGAATCGCGATTACCGGAGAAGCTTCAACATAGGCGTCGGGTAACCAAGTATGCAAGGGAACCAGAGGGATTTTGATGCCAAATCCTACCAACAGCACGGTGAGCAGAATCAGCTGCGTTGTTAAGGATAATCCTTGAGTTGCGATCGCATCGTAGTCGAAGCTGGTGGAGTGCGACAGCCATGCTATACCGAGGAATGCAGCCAGAACCAGAATCCCGGATACTGCGGTATAGATGAGAAACTTCATCGCTGCATATTCGCGCTTGGCACCTCCCCAAATTGCAATTAACAGGTAAAGGGGAATTAATACCAGTTCGTAAAACAGGACGAACAGCAGCAAATTTTGAGCGAGGAAGGCTCCAGTAACACCAGCATTGACTAGCAGAATCAAAGCGTATTTGAGACCCCGGCGATCAACCTCCAGCCTACTGCTAAAGATGACAATCAAGTTCAACAGACTACTGAGAGCCAGCAAGGGAAAGGACAATCCATCAACGCCCAGCTTATAGGTTAAGCCTAGTTGTGGAATCCAGGGTAAATACTCTTGAAACTGCAATCCTGAATTGGTCAAGTCAAACTGCGTTCCCAGCCAAACAGTGACCAGTAAGATAGCCGTGGCGATCGCTATAGCAATAGAACGTAACTGTGTAGCCGCTACATTTCTAGGCAAAAACCCAACTATAGCAGCCCCCAATATGGGCATCCAGATCAAAGTACTAAGCATAGATTATTGTTGGTTATTGGTTGTTGGTTTTTAATCAGTAGTCAGTTATCAGTTGTTAATTGCCAATGACCAAGGACTACTGACTACTGACTAATGGCTAACTAACCAGAGTTACTGCTCCGGTATCCAAATCGTAATAACCTCCGGCAATTTTTAGTTTGCCTTCCTGTATTAACTGAGAGATAACTGGAGAAGCTTTCAATCTTTCAATTTGAAACAAAACATTGGCTTTAGTTGCATTCTCAAGCTGATCGCCTGTTTGGTTTTCTGATTTTTTTAGAGCGGGTTTAATAGCATCCAGCAAACTGGCAATTTGACCAGGAACTTGAGCACCTTTTATCGTTGCATCTACTGCACCACATCTTTCATGACCCATTACCATTATCACCTTAGCTCCTAATACCAAGGTGCCAAATTCAAGGCTACCAATCTCTTCTACCGTTGCGATGTTACCAGCCACGCGGCATACAAATAAATCTCCAAATCCCTGATCAAAAATAATTTCAGAAGGAACCCGTGAATCCGCACAGCTGAGCATAGCCGCAAATGGCTTCTGAGTTTTTGCAATTTCTGCTAGACGCGCCATGTTTTGGCGAGGGTTTTCACGTTTTCCATTAACAAAGCGTTGATTGCCCTCTATTAATCTTTGCAGTGCCTGCTCAGGGGTAATGTCATCTTGGGCAACACCTTGCTGGGCAAAAACCTCTTTAGAGACAAGTCCTGTTGCTAGAGCAGTTGCTCCTCCGAGCGTCCCTACCCCAACCTTGAGTAAATTTCGTCTTGAGAGATATCCATCATAATTTTTTACAGTCACTGTGTTTTGTCTTCCTTCCAAAGTTTGAATCCTGCATCACAAGTCTTTAAAGGGGTTAATAAAGTCAGCTACTTAAGGTTTTTCTGTGCATTACCTTTACCTAGAGCTGATTTGATTGGGCTTTATCAACACCCTCTAAGATGTCAACTATCATTCAATCACTAATCAGGTTTAAGAGCTAATAATGATTAACGAAAGACGAGTCAATAAAGGCCAGCACAGAGTAATGCCCAAGAGGGCGATTCCTAGGAGAATCGTTAGTGCATAAAATTGGGTTTGACCGGAAACGTTGTACTTCAAGCTTTGCCCACTAAAGACAGTCACTATCCCGACTAAATTTACGGCTCCATCAACGATATAGCGGTCAGCCCAGGAAATCATCCTGGATATCAGGTCAACTACAAAAACAATAGTTATGCGGTAAAGCTTTTGCGTGTAAAAGTCATAGGCAAAGAAGTCTTGCAGAGACTGAGAACCAAATCGCACGGGTTTTGCCCAACCGTCATTGAGATAAATAACTGACCCAACACCACAACCCATTGCACTGGACAAAACTAGTAAGCCAGCAACTGTTGTATTCACGGTTGACCACTCGGGTAACAGCTGCCATTGCACCAGTAGCAGCGGAACGTGTAGAGTAAAACCCATCAAAATCAGCATTGGCAGAGCCATGGGCCAGTGAATCTCAGGCGCTCGCTCAGTCATTGGCTTGGGTTTGCCGCCAAATACTAGACCAAATACGCGGGTTAAGCTAAAGGTCGCTAGGGTATTCACCAACAGCAATACTCCAAACAACCAGGGCTGGGTGTTCCAAAGATGGTCACCTAATTGTAATAAAGCCCAGAATCCACCGAGGGGAGGCACTGCCACCAAGCCAGCTGCACCGACGATATAAGAGAATGCAGAGGCAGGTCTTTTAGCCCACAAACCCCCGAGTTGGGTAACGTCTTGAGTGATGGTATTCCACACAATAGCGCCGACACTCATTACTAATAGAGCCATTGCCACAGCGTAGGTCAACATCAACAATAGAGCCGTTTCACTTTGTCCACTGCCTACGGCGATAAACACCAAGCCCATGTAGGCACTGACTAGATAGGAGAGAGTGCGTTTGATGTCGATCTGTGCGATCGCAACCATCGTACCGCCAATGGCTGTGACTGCACCTATTAACAATGTGGCTGATACTGCAAAAGGAGAAAGTACAATAACGGGTTGCAGCTTAATGAGTACCCAAGCACCCGTTGCTACCACAACTGAGTTCCGTAAAATTGTGCTGGGAACCGGTCCTTCCATCGCTTCATCCAGCCACAGATGGAGAGGAAATTGGGCGCATTTGCCCATTGGCCCGGCGATTAAAGCTAGACCTAACAGTGTTGCAACTTTCGGATCTATATTAGCCGTACTTGCCCATTCAGCAAGTTCTGAAAAATTCCAGGTTCCTGAGAGGGGATAGATTGCAATAACCCCCATCAACAGAAATAAATCGCCCACCCGCTTAGTTAAAAACGCATCTCTGGCACCTGAGACTACAAACGATTGGTTAAACCAAAACCCTACTAGAAGGTAAGTTCCTAGAGTCAGGATTTCCAGAATAATGTAGCTAAAAAACAACGAGTTAGAGAGGGCAAGCCCGCACATTCCAGCTTCAAAAAGTGCCAGAAGGGAATAGAAGCGCGCCCAGCCCCAATCCATCTCCATATACCCGATCGCGTAAATTTGCGCAAGCAGGTTTATCCCAGTTACTACAAGGGTTGCGCTAATAGTAACGGAGGACAGTTCTACAGGAATTGTCAAATCAAGATCGACAACGTGGAGCCAAGGAATTAATAATTCTTGTGCGGGTTGATTCCAAGTAGCATGTAGAGCAAATAAACCGTGTAAAAAAGCGATGAAGGTCATCACCGCATTAATGTAACCCGCTGGTCTTGGTCCTGTGCGACGAATAATGCTAGGAGACCAAGGTATAGCTAAAATTGCACCAATCAGCGGGTAGCAAGGAATTAACCAAGCTGTTTGAAGAAAGAACTGAGCCATTGGCATTACCATTCTGTGCAGAAATACTTATGTCTGTGGTGGCAAGACTGAGCGCATCCTGGTGTCAGCAGGACTTTGAGCGGATTGAGTTAACTTTTTTTTAAGCTTTACAACTCAGTGTAATGGTTAGTTGGCAAAAAAAGAAGAACAACATTAAATAAATCAATAATCATGAGTGTAAATTCTGCTTATATACGAGCTGGATAGAAAATTTTTATAGTGACTATTATGTTTAGCAAGAAAGGCTCCCGGGCAGGAGGCAGAAGGCACAAGGGAATTGTGATTCCTGCTGTGGGAGCCACAACCGAAGCAAGTAAGGGTTGAAGCCCCACACCAAAATCTTCAATTTGGTGTCTTGCAATCAGTGTAGGTTTTAAGCCTACACGGCAAGAGCAGTCCTTGTGCCCTGTGCATAAGAGCCTTCTTCACTCTATAGATTTTTTCTGATGTAAAAACTTATTAAATAGAATTGACACAGATGCAATGAGTAACGAAATTTTTCACAATAGTTCTATAATCATCTGCTCAGGCATCCACGACCCACAGCTAACGCAGGCTTTTTTAGAGGGATTGAACGACACTAAGATTGGTAATTCATTCGATCGCTTAAGTGAGAACGTTATGATTTTTCCAGTTCAGGACTACCCCGCTTACTCAGCCATTCATGTTTTGGAGTTTTTGCAGAGTCATCTTGATCTACTGAAAACATCGATAGTTTTTATCAGTTTTAGTGCTGGTGTTGCTGGTGCAATTGGCGCAGCTTGGGGGTGGCAATTGTTGGGAGGAACAGTAAAAGCGTTTATCGCTTTTGATGGTTGGGGTGTCCCCTTGTATGGCAATTTTCCGATTCATCGAATCAGTCATGATTACTTCACCCACTGGAGTTCAGCGATTCTAGGCAGTGGGGAGGATAGTTTTTATGCTGATCCAGCCGTTGAGCATTTGGAGTTATGGCGATCGCCTAATACTTGCAAAGGTTGGTGGACTCAGCAGACTGCGGAAGCTAAGCCTGAACAGCGAACGTTCACCACTGCCGCACAATTTGTAAATCAGCTGTTGCAGTATTATATTTAGCCGTGAAGCTCCTACCAAGCGTTTATGTACGCAAACAGACCTTATCCGTCCGAGGATAGGTTTTACTAGCGATCTGTTAAGTCAATAGATACAACTAAATAAGAGGATTAAATTAACGTGGTGCCACACAACCGGGTAAGGAAGCCAAGTTGCTTTTAGCCCTGGGAGGAATGGCGGCACGGTGTAGTAGTTATTAAGCAGTGGTGAGTAAAAAAACTACTAGCTACTAACGCTAGTGATAGAAAAAAGATTCTTGTGTTTCCCCAGATTTAAACCCGTGCGAGGATGAAAAATTCACGGCAGGCTTGGTCACAGCCTGAAAGCCTCTATACGCTTGAGTTTTAATGACAACTGATGTTTAAGAACAAGCTGGAGATAAATATGCACGGCGATGTCCTACTTGAGACACTAATCCAAAACAGTAGGTTGGCTAGAGCTAAAAGCGCTGCGACAAGGATAAAAAATACTGCAACAAGGATAAAAAATAGTGTAACTAGGTTAGAAAGCACCCTGATAAGGGCACAAAGCACTGCAACAAGGGCACAAAGCACTGCGATAAAGATAAAAAGCACTCTGAGCAAAGATAAAATTGCTCTACGGAGAGACAAGAACACAGTTCGGAGAGTAAAAAAGGTTATGCAGGGTTAAGGGTACGAGTAGCAATCGACAGGATAGGGTCTAACGGTTCGTTTGAGCGATCGCATAACAGTTGAGTAAGTAACACTACTGTTAGACAAATAGCTGTCATTGCCGGCATAGATAATTACAAAATGGCTTGCCCTCTTTCTGACTTCACCAGGACATAATGGCAGAAAATACCCCAAGATTTTCTCGATCTTGGGGTATTTTCTCGTGAAATTATAGAAACATGCTCCCAAGTATCTTCTCTATAAACTTCTAGAAAATTCTTAAAATATTTATATATTTCTTTTAAAACATACTGTTATACATGAATTACAGCTAAATAATAAGCTGTAATTCATGTGTTTCAATGTATTTTTTCATGAAAATATATCGCAGGTAGGAGCCATATTGTGCTGATATATATAACTATTAATAAGTAAAGATATTGTAGGATTGCTAATTTTAAAGCAACTCTGACCTGCATCTATTAAAACCAGCAAGAACTGAAATTTTATTAATAATTGAATTTCGTGTTCGTACTCTATTCTTCGCGGGGCGCTTTTAACGCACCGTATCCCATCAGGGTTACTGACTTTTCATGACATCTTTTTGGCTTATGTGATCCAAAGGCGGTATATCGAAGCGCTGCGTACTTCGGTGACCAATTTCTCAAGAAAAGATTCTCTCACCCGCTATTTTCATTAAACATCAATAGTTGAGAATCTATGCTAGGAATCAACGCTCTTTCCTAGATTAAGGACTTCCCGTGAAAAGTCAGGTTAGGGTTATCACTCCTCGAATTATCACCCTTGTCAAACTCTAGCTTTTTAAGGATCAATTGGGCTATGTCTGAGCTAATCTCAAACACACAAAGCACAGCAATAGGTGTTGCGAAAGCCACTCCATCAGCTCATGTCTCAACTTTTAAGGGTCATGGCGGCAACATTCCTGATGGTTGCAGTAGCTTTATTGATGACATTATTGTTATAGGTAGCTTGAAAGTTACCGATGTGACCGTCACGCTGAAAGACTTTGTCCATACCTGGGTTGGTGACCTCGTCGTGCGATTGCACCACTTGGAGACAGCTACCGTCGTCGAGCTGTTCAGGCAACCTGGTCTACCACAATTCTCTTCCAGTGGTTATAGCAGCGACCTCAACGGTGATTACAGCTTCAATGATTGCAATACTTGCAACTTTGAAGCGGCAGGTGGGCAAAGTAGTGTCATCCCTAGCGGTAATTACGCTCCTAGTGGTTCCCTGAAGGCGTTTTACGGTTTGCCAGCCACTGGTACTTGGCGGCTGACTATCTATGATTGCTTGGCTGGTGATTCCGGTTCACTTGGGTCGTGGGAACTAAAGATTGAATGGAGATAAAGCGAGTGGTAGATGTGAAACCGCTACCTCATTAGCGATAACTGTAGCTCAAACTGACTTCCTCCAACTTTCTGTATTTATATGGAGGAAGTTTTCTTCTTTTGTGTCCGAGAAGGATTCTAAATCTTAGTAGAGCGATCGCGTAATACTACTTGCAAAGGTTTGTAGGTTCCTCCGCCGGGGGAAGGTAAGCCTGATCAGTAAACGTTCTTCACTACCGAGACTAAACTCAGCGATCACCTCCTTTGCGTTCCTTAGTCATGTAAATTTTAGATTCATAAATATTACATTGTGTCAAGCTTTTGCCCTCCAGACCTTCCTCGTGTCTGATCGGGTTCTCACCAAAGAGTGATATCCGTGCTGCTCTGCCACTTTACCACCAATGCCTTCTCCGAATTGCCCAACAAGATCTCGACAGTACTTCGCATCGCTATTAGACTGAAATATTAACCTAAAGTTCGGTCAAGCATTCCTAGATACACTTGATACAAATTGTTAAAGAAGTAAACAAAAGTAAACAAAAATTTACTTATTTTGTGAGGTTACATGGTGCAGTCCCAAAGTATTTCTAGACGAGAAGCTCCCCTGAAGATGATCAGTCGTCAGACTGGTGCATTTGCCTTGATGGATAGTCTCAAGCGCCAGGGTGTTGAGCATATTTTCGGCTATCCCGGTGGAGCGATTCTGCCAATTTACGATGAGTTGTACCAGTGGGAAGCCACTGGTGAAATACAACATATTTTAGTTAGACACGAGCAGGGCGCTGCCCATGCGGCTGACGGTTATGCCCGTGCGACCGGCAAGGTGGGTGTCTGTTTTGGAACCTCTGGTCCTGGAGCTACGAACCTTGTCACTGGTATTGCCACCGCTCACATGGACTCGATCCCGATGGTAATTGTGACGGGTCAAGTAGCGCGTGGAGTGATCGGCTCTGATGCGTTTCAGGAGACGGATATTTATGGCATTACCCTGCCGATTGTAAAGCACTCTTATGTTGTGCGTGATCCCAGGGATATGGCGCGGATTGTGGCGGAAGCATTCCACATAGCTAGCACAGGGCGTCCGGGACCAGTACTGATTGATGTTCCGAAGGATGTTGGGTTGGAGGAATTCGACTATGAGCCGGTGGAGCCAGGTACGATTAGGCTGACGGGCTACCGTCCGACAGTGAAGGGCAATCCTCGTCAAATTAATCAGGCGCTGAAATTAATTCGTCAGGCTAGACGACCTCTACTTTATGTGGGAGGTGGTGCGATCGCCGCCGGTGCTCATGCAGAATTGCAGAAACTAGCTGAGATCTTCCAGATCCCGGTAACAACAACCCTGATGGGCAAAGGCTCGTTTGAGGAATCTCATCGTTTAGCCGTTGGGATGCTGGGGATGCATGGTACTGCCTACGCCAATTTTGCGGTGAGCGAGTGTGACTTGCTGATTGCGGTAGGGGCACGTTTTGATGATCGGGTTACTGGCAAACTGGATGAGTTTGCTGCCCGTGCCAAGGTGATTCACATCGATATTGACCCGGCTGAGGTGGGTAAAAACCGGGCACCAGACGTACCGATTGTGGGTGATGTTCGGCAGGTGCTGAGAGACTTGTTGCATCGGTATGAGGAAGTAGATATCCCAGCAGATCCGAATCGAACCAAGGAATGGCTGGCACGAATTGACCGTTGGCGTCAGGATTACCCGTTACAAGTGCCTCAATATCCTGATAGCCTGTCGCCCCAAGAAGTGATTGTGGAGTTGGCAAATCAGGCACCTGATGCCTACTACACCACAGATGTGGGTCAGCATCAGATGTGGTCAGCGCAATTCCTAAAAAATGGACCACGTCGCTGGATTTCTAGTGCTGGATTGGGGACGATGGGCTATGGATTACCGGCGGCGATGGGGGCAAAAATTGCGCTGCCGAATGAGCAAGTAATCTGTGTGGCTGGGGATGCCAGTGTTCAGATGAATATCCAGGAACTGGGCACGTTGGCGCAGTACGGTATCAACGTGAAGACGGTGATTATCAACAACGGTTGGCAAGGAATGGTGCGCCAATGGCAAGAAGCGTTCTATGGAGAACGTTATTCATCGTCGAATATGGACTCAGGAAAACCAGACTTTGTGAAACTGGCAGAAGCGTATGGCATTAAAGGGATGCTAATCGAGAGTCGGGATGAACTTAAAGATGCGATCGCCGAAATCCTCGCCCACAATGGTCCAGTTCTGGTAGATATCCATGTGACCAGAGATGAAAACTGTTACCCAATGGTTGCTCCTGGCAAGAGTAATGCTCAGATGATCGGTTTGCCAGAGCGTAGCAAAATTGAAGCTACTGAGTTAATCTATTGCGGTAACTGCGGGGCAAAAAATGTTGAAAGTAACAACTTCTGTCCTGAGTGCGGCACAAAAATCTAAGTTGACTTGGCTCAAGTAATTTTGACCAAAAAACAAAAAAGTCCCTGCTCTTGAGCAAGGGACTTTTTCTTTTCTCTTTAGTGTGTTGTACTTATAGTGCTTCTCATTTGAGTGAAATACATACCTAACCGCTAACCCCTTCCCTACAAAAGAAGGAGGGTAAGCCTCTCTCCTATAAGGAGAGAGGTTGCAGAGAGGTCAAAGTGTATTGCATCCAACTGCAAACCGCTATAACTTCAACAGATAAGCAATAACACCTTCATCTACCTAGCGGGAAACTAAGGATTTCCGTAAAGCAGGTAAGATGCCTGCCAAAGATATGCAAGTTCAATGCATATTAGCTTATAGAGCAGGGTTCGCGATTATTGCAAACTTCTTCAGTAACCTTGACTGGCTCATGACTGAACTTCATCAACTCGTAAAGGTCAGAAGCATATAAATCTTCCTGACTTGGCTCATCAGTTTGACTTGTTGCCACAATAGGATCGCCGTAGGCTTTAGCTCTACCAACCAGTAAAAGTTTTTTGCCTGCATACTCTCCAATTAACTTGAACTTGCAGGGAGGGAAAAAGTCTACATAACTAAAAAACGCACGATTTTTGATTGGCATTTTTCCTCCTAAGGTTTTTAATAACAAGTGTCGTAGTACTAATTTGACGAACTCAAGTAGTTCCTTAGCTTGATCGGGTAAAGTGGCTCAATTTAGTCGAGCAAATTGCTACCAGGAGTAATCAGACGTTCAAAGCTCATAATAGTTACGATTAGTAAGTGCAATGCATCCCTAGCCTGTTACAAAATAACCCCTTATCAATAGGTTTAAGTAAAGGCTGTGACTTTTAATACGAGCAGTTGGTCAATGCAAATTTGACTCCAGCCTCATGTCTTATAACGCCCCTGAAATCAGCAGGGTTCATAGTAATGATTGCCTTCTGGGTCAGAGTCCTGCACGACAATACCCTTCCAATCATTTTTCGTGGCAAGAATCAACTGTTTGTAAGTCATCATCCTAGCCTCTGGTGCTTGTAGCGGTTGGTGAGGTGGGTCAAACAACGATTGCTGAAATGACTTTTGTACTGACAGCAATGCCTTAACGGAAACCCTAAGGACAATGGCTTGTATCAAGCTGATGTCAAAGGTGTTCCTCCCAATGCCGACGGAGTTAGCTGACGGGCTCAGACTGGAAGGTGTCTGTCTCACACCAAGTAAGATTTGCCCCAAATTTGGTTCCTCCGTTCTCCTCCAACTCTTGACTTTTTTAAGTCAATGACTTGAGAAGATTAGGCTACCCACTTATTTAGCAAGGATTTTACTCGCTAGGAAACCCCATGTCTATCAAAAGTAATCTTTCTTTAGATTGGCTTATGCCCATTTATTGCCAAAAACGTTCCCTTACTTGACTGAAACTCGCAGCCTGTAACCAGTATTTCCTCGGGTTCCACCAACGATGATTTTATAGTCTCCTGTTGCAGGCAATACACCGCGCCAGCTAGTAGCTTCTTGCCGCAGTATCCGTCCATTGGGAGACTCAATGTCAAAAACGGCATTTTTCTCTGGAGAGGTGATATTAACTGTCATTGTCTGGCGTCTTTTGGCATCAAGTAGATAAATATCTCTGGTGCGTCGTACTACAGCACTTTCTACAACGGCTGAAGTAGTGCCGCGTTCAAAGCGCATCCGCTGTGTGCGAGATTTTTGAGCAATCAACAGAGTTGGTTCAACTATTGCCTTATGTGAGAGTGTAGAGTTCCCTGTTATTAGCTCAGGTGTGAAGGTTAGTAGCGTTGTTGCAGTGGGTAGACTAGGCTCCCTAGTTACCGCTATTAGGGTAGGTGCGATGGCTAGAACAATGATAGGAAGAGAAAAAAAATGCCTAAGTTTCATAACCTAAGTAGGTGGAAATAAAGTATGTCAACTCGACTTTATTCGAATTGCAGCCGAGTTTAGGAAAAATTAGGTTTTATTCCTCAATAAAATACAATTACTCAGCTCAGCATAAAGATTTTATCTAGAACAAGAGAAGAGTTATTGCTGACGCTGGACTAAATACTGATTCTCTTTTGAAGAATTTCGGGACAATTTTTCAAAAAAGTAGTAAACTGATACCAAATTTGCGGAGGAGTATCTTTTAACTAAAGAAGTGTGAAGGATGAAGGATGAAATGTTTTCGGGTACATGCTGGACTACATCCAGCTTCGAAGAAAGCGCATTGTGGGCGAAAAATCAGAATTTTTCAGTACCCAATCCCTCATCTGTTTAGGGGTAAGGTAATCTTATACTTCGTATTTAATACTTCAATCTTTAGTTAACTGCGTTGGCAGTGAGTAAGTCATGCGATCTGTAACTTTCCAGGTAGTTACTTCCCTATTTAAGGGAGGCTAAGCAAAATTTGCATATCCTGTTAAGTCCTCTCTTCAAAAGACTTGCTAGCTACCGGGTATATCTCTGTAAACAAAAGCTAGCTAACAGGAAATAATTCCCTCCGTGTACATAGAATCTATTCTTAGGGATACCTCTACGGACAGAAGCTACCTTTAAGGATACCTCTACCTTGCTAACCTCAAAAATCTGCTTCTAACCATGTACAAAAATCTAACAATTAAACACCGAAGCTTAACAGATAAAAATCCACAGCAAAAAATCAAGACTAAGAAGCTAGTCCCTATGGATACAGCTGAATTTCAGCGGCTATTTGCAGCAGGAGAAAGGAAGTTTACTAGGGTTGAGCTGATTGGAACTGATCTGAGTGGAACTGATCTACGTGGAACTAACTTTCAGGGATCCAATCTGTGTAATGCCAATTTAACGAATAGTAACTTAAGTGGAACAAACCTGAGTAAGGCAGACTTAAGTGGAGCCAATCTAAGTGGAGCCAACCTAAGTTGGGCAAACTTAAGTTGGACAAACCTAAGTTGGGCAAACCTGAATGAAGCAAACCTGAGTTGGGCAAAACTAAGTTGGGCAAACTTGAATGAAGCAAACTTGAAAGGAGCTAATCTGATTTGGGCTACCTGACAGGTTGCAAGTTAGGCATGATCAGCGAGTGCTCACAACAAAGGAATGAAAACTTGCCTTCCCTGCCTGCCTTGCTCCCCCTGCCCGCTACCTATTTTCAAGAGTGCCACCCACGCGCCGAGAGCGCACAACACAGGAACGAAAAGCTCTGTTCCCCGTCCCCACTTCCTACTTCCCAGTTTCAGATCTCAGTTAACACACTGCCAAACCTTGATTGTTGTGTCCCAACTGCCACTGACTAACGTCTGACCATCGGGACTGAAGGCGATGGACTGGATCGGTGCTAAATGCTCTTTAAGGGTGCAAATTACCTTTCCTGTATTCAGCTGCCAAATCTTGATGGTCTTGTCATCACTGCCACTAGCGAGAGTTTGCCCATCCGGACTAAAGGCAACAGAGTTAACCTTGGCTGTATGACTTTTAGTGGAATTAAACTTAGCTGGGTGCGTCTTTAGGGTAAAAAGTTCTTCCCCACTACTGAGTTGCCAAATTTTGATGGTATTTCCAGCATTACTATTGGCAAGAAGCTGACCATCCGGACTGAAGGTGAGTGAAGTTACTGTACCTGAACGCTTGAGGATGCAGATTTCCTGACGAGTAGATATCTGCCAAAGCTTGATGCCTTCAAAACTCCTGCCAATAGCAAGAAGAAGTCCATCTGGGCTGAAAGCGACACAAGAAACATAATAATCTGTACCTGAATAAGCGATTTGCTCGCCATGAGGCAACCGCCACAGTTTAAGTTCTGAAGTTTCTCCCTCATCAGCACTGGCAAGTATTTGTCCATCTGGGCTGATGGCGATGGAATTAATAAAACCGTAATGTCCCTTAAGAGTGAGGGGTTTTTTGCTCTTTGCAAGTTGCCAAATCTTAATAGTGCAATCATTACCACTGCTAACCAATAGTTGACCATCCGGACTAAAGGCGATCGCTCGAATACTATCTCGATGTCCCCTGAGAGTCCGAACTTCCCCAGTAGTCAGATGCCACAGCTTGATAATCTTGTCAGCACCACCGCTAGCTATGATTTGCCCATCGGGACTAATGGCGATCGCATTAACTCGTTTTTCATGCCCTGCCAGTGTCTGGACACATCGCCAATCATGTTCTGATTGCATTGATGCCGCGGCAAACCCAGCAGATGCTGTTGCCGTCCCTACAGATGGCGCTGGCATGGCAGCAACAGTTGTCGGCAGAACCTTCAAGTCTTTGAGAATCTCCGTTGCTGATTGATAACGCTTTGACGTTGCCTTTTCTAGCATTTTGTCAAGGATTTGACCCAGTTGTTGACTCACCGGATTGTTATTTAGATAATCTCGCCACACCCAGGCATCTTCACTGTCACTGTACAAATCAAAGGGGTCAACCTCAGTCAGCAAATGGATGCAAGTCACACCTAAACTGTAGAGGTCGCTCGTCAGAAAAGCTTTGCCTCTAGCTTGTTCTGGAGCGGCATACCCAGCAGAGCCAATCACTGTCCCAGTTAGGGCAAGGGCTGTTCCCGTAGCCAACTTAGCGGCACCAAAATCCACCAGCACCAACTGACTCTGCCTTGCCCCTTGTTGGTAAGGGGGGGGTGGGGGGGGGCGACGAATTATATTTTCCGGCTTAATGTCTCGATGAATTACGTTATGACTATGGATAAACTCAAGGACTGGCAGCAAACTGCTCAGCAAGCCTCGGATTTGCCTTTCGCTAAAAGCACCGTCGGTTCTGAGTATTTCGGCTAAGGTTTGCCCCTCAATAAACTCTTGCACCAAATACTGGTGGTTACCTTGGGTGAAATAGGCTAAGCATTCAGGAATCTGGGGATGTTTGCCCAACTGATCCAATCGCTGTGCCTCTTGCTCAAACAACTTAACAGCTTTCTGAATGCTGTTGGTTCCTTGAGTAAAACTTGCCCCTCTAGGAAAGAACTGCTTGATCACGCAAAGTGGTTTTGAGGGCTTGTCTTCATCAATGGCTAAGAATGTTTTGCCAAATCCCCCTTGTCCAATAAGTTTGAGGGCGCGGTAGCGCTTCCCCAAGAGCAACGTTGAACCACAACTTTGACAAAAATTTGTCTTAGCTGGGTTCTGGGGTTTCTGGCAATCAAGATTGAGACAATAGCTCATAAAGGCAGGCAACAGGGGCTTTGTCTTCATTGTGCCCTCTAGTTGCTGGATGCTTGGTGTGGCAGCAATAGGAGCGTGCGATCTGCTTGGCAGCAGCGCGCCAGCGCTATCGCAACAGTGGTTAGAAGGCGATTTATACTACAGTCTTTCGTTACTCTATTCTTTATATTGAATATAAAACTCAGGGTTAATTTATGAGAAGCAAATTGACCAAGAAGTGGGTGCTGCCTCCAACCGGGTTACGGTTTTTAATCATCGTCCTGTTAGCACTGAGTATATTGCTTCGATTCGTCAATCTTGACCGAAAAATATACTGGATGGATGAGACGTATACCTCATTACGAATTTCTGGCTATACAGAGGAAGAAGTAGCACAGCAACTTTTAAAAGGTCAGGTCATTGGTATTCAAGACTTACATAAGTATCAGCGCACTAACTCAGAAAAAAGCGTAGTTGATACTATCAAGGGTTTAGCCAAAGAAGAACCTCAGCTAGCGCCCCTCTATTTCATAATGGTGCGATTTTGGGTTCAGCTGCTTGGCAATTCCGTGGCTATAACCAGAAGTTTCTCTGCCTTTCTCAGCTTGCTGACGCTCCCTTGCATCTATTGGCTGTGCTTAGAATTGTTTGAGTCATCTCTAGTAGGATGGTTCGCCTGCACCTTGATAGCCATTTCCCCATTTCAACTCGTGTATGCACAGGAAGCGCGACAGTACAGTTTGTGGACACTCGCTATTGTGTTATCTAGTGCATCACTGCTACGGGCGATACGTATTAACACTTGGCGCAGTTGGAGCCTTTACGCCGCAACAGTTACTCTAGGTCTTTATTCTCATCTATTTTTCGTGTTAGTTGCCATTGCCCATGCCATCTATGTCTTCGCAACGAACAACTGGGCTCAAAGGAAAACGCGAATAGCTTATTTACTTGCATCTCTGGCAGCGATTATCGCTTTTTTACCATGGATTATAGTTTTTATTATTAACTATAAACAAGCTTTAACAATGACAGAAGCTCAGATAATAAGACAACCCTTATCATATTTTTTTAAAAGTTGGTTGGGCAACCTGAGCCGTAATTTTTTAGATACTGGATTTTCCTCTACTTCTCCTTATTCTAGCCCTTTACCCCTATTGATTATTCTTACTATTAGCATCTTTTTCATAGTTTTATTACTTAGTTATTCGGTTTACTTCTTATGTAGTACTACCCCAAAAACAGCCTGGTTATTTATCTTAAGCTTAACTGTTTTTACTCCGTTAGCAATAATCATCCCTGATTTAATTTTAGGTAGACGGACTTCAGTTACAGGTCGATATATGATTCCCTGTTATATAGGGATTCAACTAGCTGTTTCTTACCTTTTAGCTTCTAAAATCAACCTTTCTTCTGTTAGCCAAAATAAATTCTGGCGATTTATCCTGCTGACGCTGCTATCAAGTGGAGCTATATCTTGCGCCGTCGTTTCCCAATCTGAGACTCTGTGGAATAATCTAACTGACCCTAACAATCGGCAACTTTCTCAAATAATTAATCAACCTAGTAGTCCCTTAGTGATTCAGGAAATTGATTATTTGCCACCTAGATATAATGTGTTTAATTTAATTTCCCTCAGTTATCTACTAGAACCAAAAGTGCAGTTTAAGTTTATAGCTAAAAACACTACTACTGAAGTTCCTAAAGGATTTAATACTGTATTTTTTTTCGATCCCTCTAATGTATTGAAAGTAGGAATTGAGGAACAGTATAAATCTAAAATTGAGCCGATTGAACCTACTGAACTTAAACTGTGGAAGCTAAAGACAATGAACTAGCCGCTCACACTGACATCCACACGCTCGTCTGTGTTACGCACCTTCCTAATAGTATGCGGCAAAACACCGACTAAAAGCGCGAAGGCTTCGTCTGGCAGCTTGGTAATGGTATTAGGATCAAAATAGTGGTCAAACTGATTGAGAATCATCTGAGCTCGTTGCAACGGCACTGGATTGTTTGTAATTTGTGCAGTCAGTCGAATCCACTGTCGCCTAATTAAATAAGCCCGTTGTTGATCCTCACATGACTTAGGATGAATCAAGGAAAGATCGCCCACGGGTAGCACTCGCTGGCAATCTAGATCAAATACACCTCCTACTGCCGCGCCAGGACCAGCAAACTCTGCATGGTAGCGTTTATAGATAATTAATCCATTGCGACGATGACCATTGACGATAAGCAGCTGTTTATCATGCAACTGCTCAAGGATTTTCGATGCTTTTGTGTCTTGAGTCTGATCCTTGCCGGAATTCAGGCTTTCCTGTTTCATGCCACTATAGCCCTGAGAGTTGGCGAAATTTGTACGGCGGGCAACTATCTCCTCTTCGTAAAGAGCTGTCTGGCAACGCTGTTTATTTTCGCTCTGCATCTCAATTCGTCTTGCTTAATTTCTTGGAGCAATAACGCACCCAGACCAAAAGCACGGCTAGCAAACTCAATTGATATAGGTTTTTGAGGACACACAAGAAGAGGTGCTTAGTTTACCATCTGTTGTCACTTGTCACTACTAACTTTCCTCAAAATCAGTATCCTTTGTTGCTCATCAACCTTGTCACTCCATTTTATGGCATGCCGCTTGAGTGCATGAAAGATCACATTTAGGAGATTCCTAAGTAGAGATGATCAGGCATAATGTTGAAAATTATAACAAATTTCAACATTATTTAAAGAAATAATAGGAGTAGTGGAATACCAAGTCGAACTTAAAGTAACACTACATTCAACCAGTAACATTTTCTGACGTTTCTCCTCCCTGCCTGTAGTCAGGTTGGTTTTGTATCAGCTGAAAAAAGCCTCTAGCCGATGGAGGGATGACCCAAATGCTTCCGTAAGAATAAGCGTTTGGGCTGTCCAAACAGCCAAGCTCCGTAGCTAGGTTCAACCTGTTGCAGTAAATATCCCGTCTTGAGATAAAGCTGCCGTGCCTGATAGTTGTTCTCCAGTACGTGGAGGTAGAGGTCTTGAAAGCCCCACTCTAGGGCTGTTTGCTCACAGGCAAGGAGTAATTGTCTGGCTACTCCCTGCCGCCGACGCGATTGGCTGACTGCCAGGTTAGAGATGTAAGGATACTGGAAGGCACCAGGTTGCCAAGAATGGGGTGAGCGGAGCGCAATCTCTACAGTGCCAGCTAATTCTTCGCGGGAACCGACGACTGTAGAAACCCCAGCGACGGCAACTAAACAGACGTAATGTGGTGAGGCGCAACGCAGCCGATTTCGCAAATCTTCGTAAATCCCTAATCGTAATATGGGGTAAGCCCAACGCATGAACCCAGTTCGAGGGTGAAAGCTATCTGTCAAAATTTCCGATAGGGTATTCAAATCCTGGGCTTGAGCGGTACGGACGGTGAAGTGGGATGTACTGGCAGCAATGGCATCCTGACCAGCAGGGACTGGTTCGTAGGGCGTCAAGAAAGAGAAGCAGGGGTTCACAACCACAAAAATATTTTGGTAAAAAACAGTTAAAACAGTTCTCAGTGAACAAAATATCAAAAATTTACAAACGCCAGGTTGAAAAACTGTTTTTCTATTCGGGTTTTAAATTGGGCAGAAAGTCTTTTTTAGTCGCTGTCGCAGATAGCTGCACTCATACACACGACAGCTTATTCCATAAAGATAATATTGTACAAGTAGTGCAGCATTCCGCTCCTGTTAGCGTTCTCCCCCTAGCCGACGCTTCGGCAATCCCTACCCTTTGGGAAGGGCTACCTGACGATTCGGCTTCTGCTCAAGCAGTACGGCAACGCCTTTGGCGAACCCCGAATGGGGAATGGGAATGCTAGGCTAATGGTCTGCTCCGAATAACGGCGATCGCCAACGGAGCGGCTTAGAGGACGAGTGACAGGGATGTAGTCAGCGTGAAGCGATCGCGCTACTAGAGAGCGCAGATGGCTTACTTATAAAGGGGAATCCAGTTGCGGTGAGATATCTGAAGATAAACGTCCATTTTGAGACGTTGAGTGTTCTTCGGGATGGTAGGTAGCTTTCTGGAAACGGAGTATCGCGTTAGAGGCAAGCAGCAACAAATACACTCAGTAGGCAACCCTTTAACCAAACTCTTGCCAAAAGATACTAACCATACTGGAAAACAAAAATTAAAATCAATTGGGGTGCACCATCGACCATATCTACAGATCTGTCATATCTCACAACGAGTCGTAATACTCAACGCAAGCTAGCATCAAAATGAGGACTGAGAAATCTAGATCGGGTTTCTCATCAAGCAAGCTATCCTGAGCGGGAAGAATCTGTGAATTGGTGAAGACTGTTTTGATCGGACAAGCCCTCTGGCAGCAGGAGAGCGGTGCATGATAGCTCAAGTAACTAGTAGGCCTAAACTTCTGGTCGTCGATGACGAGCCAGACAATCTTGACTTGCTTTATCGGACTTTCCATCGAGAGTACAGAGTATTGAGGGCAGAAAATGGGCCGGCTGCACTAGAGGTTTTAGCTAAGGAGGGGGATGTAGCGGTAATCATCTCCGATCAGCGTATGCCTTTAATGAGCGGCGTCGAGTTTCTTGCCCTCACCGCGGCCCAATACCCTGATATCATCCGGATTATCTTGACCGGATACACCGATGTTGAAGACCTAGTAGAGGCAATCAACGCGGGTAAGGTGTTCAAGTACGTCACTAAACCCTGGAACGCCGATGAACTTAGGGCAGTGGTGCGGCAAGCCATGGATACTCATAACGTCCTCAAGGTTCGCACCAAGGAACTATTCCGTGCCCTTCGCCGGGAAACGCTACTCAATACTGTTATTAATACGATTCGTAACGCCCAGTATGGGCGAAGTGGGGGCTCTCCCTTAAAGCAGATCCTTCAAAGAATTGTTGAATCAGTGGGTCATCTTCTGGAGATAGATGTCTGTATTTTGCGACCCTTTCAAGATGGGCAGTTGGTAGACGAATCATTCGTTTATCAGAAAAAACCAGGATCGCTTCGCGGTGGGACTGAGGGGTTGATAGAAACGATGGGAAATGGAGTTGATATCAGTTCTAATCCCCTGGAACTTTCTTCTCCGATACCCCCGCTTTTAGATCCAGCCCTGCCATCCTACTCCTCACTTTTAGAACAGACGGTGTGGGAAACCCGTGATGTTGAAGTGATCAACGATGTATTGACAGATGAGCGTTTTGGTGCTCTACAACCAGAAGAGAGAGAAAGAGCTTTGGCGGAGCCGAGTGCGCCAGCAGCCAAATATGCCGATAGGCTAAGCGCTTACCAACAGCTTGGTATTCGCTCAACCCTGGTGGTGCCACTGATTAGTCAACAAGAGTTGGTGGCGGTACTAGCATTGCATCAGTGTGGTGAACCCTACACTTGGCAGGATGACGAAACTCAGCTGGTTGTAATGGTCGCCGATCAAGCAGCTCTCGCTCTCTCCCAAGCGCGGGCGTATGAGCAAGTGCGTGCTTTGGCAAAACAGCAATCACTAGTGAACACGATCACAAATGCTATCCGCTCTAGCTTAGACCCGCAAGAGATTTTCACAGCAATTACTCAAAAATTAGGACAAGCGCTCAAGGTTGATGGCTGTGTTCTATCTCTGTGGAGAGAAGAGGATGAATTTGTCCAATGTGTTGGCTTGTATGACGGAAATTCAGCACAAGTCTTAGGAGATGATACTAGCACGGGAGAGCCAAGCCTAGATCTGGAGATATGGAATAACAACTCTGCCTCTAGCCAGCTGCCTCAGTCAATTGTCCCTATTGCCGGTAATCCAGTACTACAGCAGCTTGTGCATACACAACAACCAGTGGTACTCGATGATCTGAAGCGTTATCCGCAAATGAATGGGTTTGACCTGCCGCTGCGCCAACCGGCTCGGGCACTGATGGTAGTGCCGTTACTTTCAGATGGCAAGATTATTGGCAGCATTTCGCTGCGCCAAACTAATACACCTCGCAAGTGGCTTCCGTCAGAAGTTGACTTAGCACAAGCCGTGGCATCCCAGGCGGCGATCGCGGTTCACCAGTCGCGTCTCTATCAGAAAACACGGCAGCAAGCTGAGCGGTTGATGGAATTAGATCGGCAGAAAACCGAGTTTTTCCAGAATGTTTCTCACGAATTTCGGACACCCCTAACCCTGATGATTGGGCCACTGGAGTCAGTGGTGGAGCAGAGAAAGAGTTTGCCCTACGAGCAGAGTAAAATCGCTTTGCGCAATTCCCGACGCTTATTACGATTAGTCAACCAGCTCCTCGATATACAGAGACTCGACGCTGGTCGCATGCAAGCCAGCTTTCGTCCGTGTGACATTGTAAAGTTTGTTAATCAAGTTGTCGAAACCTTTCGACCCTACTCCCAGAGAAAGAGCATCGCGATCTCAACCCGGCTTACACCCTGTGAGTCAGTTTATTTAGATTTGGAAAAATTTGACAAGGTGCTTTATAACCTCCTGTCGAATGCTGTGAAATTCACTCCCTCCGGAGGAGATATAACTGTCAAAGTAGAACCGGCAGGAGACCATGTCCGGATGCAGATTATAGACACGGGCATTGGCATTCGTAAGGAACAAATTCCCCATTTATTTGAGCGGTTCCGACAGGCAGAAGGGTCAGTTAACCGTAGCCATGAAGGTAGTGGTCTAGGACTTGCCTTGGTGAAAGAACTCGTGGAACTCCACGGAGGTCAAATCTCTGTAGACTCAGTTTACTCAGAAGGCACAACGTTCACTCTTTGGCTACCAACAGGAATATCTCACCTACCACTGGAGCAGGTACTGGAAGTTGCCACAGAAATTCAGTCCAGTCGTGCCACTGTGGAATTAGCCGATCTCGATATCGACTCCCCACGGGAGGAAGAAACAGAGACAGAGATAGACACACAAAGGGAGAATTTCTCGACTCCAACTCACAACGGGGAACCAACCTTCATCCCCGAACTTCGTCCCGCTGACGCTCCTAACCTGACTAACGGTTCACTAACGCTATCGGTAACACCCTCTCTCCCTGTTACCCCCTCGTCCCACCGCCCCAATACATCATCAATTTTGGTAGTAGACGATAACCGAGATTTACGAGACTATGTCTCCCGCATTCTGCGGCAAGAAGGTTATCGAGTTTTGCTGGCTCGAAATGGGCAAGAAGGATTCCAGATTGCCCAAGAGCGTCATCCTCAACTGATCGTGACAGATTTGATGATGCCAGTGGTATCGGGTCTGGATCTGATTCGCAGGATTCGTACCTCAGCAGAGTTGCAAGGAACACCGATTATCCTACTAACAGCTAAAGCCGATGAAGCAAGCCGGATTGAGGGAACTGAAAACGGAGCAGATGCATACCTCTCTAAGCCCTTCAATGACCGGGAATTGTTGGCAGAAACCAGAAATCTCCTTGCACTCAAGGCAAATGAGCGACGAGTCGTCGAGTTGAATACTTACCTGACCGAGTCGGTGCTCAAGCGCTTTCTGCCTCCGGCAATGGTGCAAAGGGCAGCAAGGGGTGAACTAGAACTGGATTTGAGTCCAGAACCTCGCCTGATTACGACTTTATTTAGTGATATTGTGGGCTTTACCCAATTAGCGAACACATTGCGAGCCCGTCGGGTGGCAGAGTTGCTCAATGAGTACCTCGAATCGATGACCCATGCTGTGTTTGATAATGGGGGCACTGTTGATAAGTTCATGGGAGATGGGATTTTAGCGATTTTCGGCGCTCCTGAGGAACTCACCCCAAATGAGCAAGTGCGACGAGCTGTCACCGCAGCACGGCAAATGCTACGTTCCTTAAAGGAACTTAATCAACGTTGGCAAGAGCAAGGCATTGTTGGGGAAAACGGTTTACGCCCTGTGCGATTTCGTTGTGGCATTCATCAAGGAACTGCTGTGGTGGGGATGTTTGGAGGTAAGGAACGGTCAGACTACACAGCCATCGGTCCTTCCGTTAACATTGCCTCGCGGTTGCAAGAAGCTGCCGAACCTAATACCATTCTCGTCTCAGCTGCCGTAGCGGACTATCTAGGAGATGATGTTATCAGGTTCCGTCCCCTTGAACTCAAAGGTGTTGATGAGACTGTTCTCACCTTTTCAGTCAAACCAGAGGGACGTAGTCATTAGTTAGTAGTTAGTGGTTAGTAGTTAGTAGCCATTAGTCATCAGATGATAAATGTCTCTTCCCAATTCCCCAGTTATTTGCTTAAGGTTTTCGCCTGAGGTCGAATCAAATGTTATGCTGCGGTCAGCTAGTTATTGAGGACTACTAGAGCACCGTGAGAATTCTGCTAGTAGAAGACGATGAAAGCCTTGCTGAAATGCTTAAGGATGCTCTTACAACTCAGCATTATCTAGTTGATCTGGCAACTGACGGTCAGGAAGGTTGGGATCTGGCAGAAGCATTTGAGTACGATTTGATTTTGCTGGATTGGATGCTGCCGAAGCTGGATGGTATTAGCTTTTGCAAACAGCTAAGGCAAGAGGGCGATCGCACTCCTGTTCTGCTGCTGACGGCTCAAAGCACCAGTGCCCAGAAGGTTAAGGGATTAGATGCTGGAGCCGATGATTATGTAATTAAGCCCTTCGATTTGCATGAGTTATTCGCTCGAATTCGGGCTCTGTTGCGGCGAGACAGTTCATCGGCGACACCGATGCTTGAGTGGGGCAAATTGCGGCTTGACCCCGGTAACTGCGAAGTCACTTATGATGGGCAACTGTTGCGTCTAACGGCTAAGGAATACTCTCTCCTTGAGCTTTTCTTACGAAATCCTCAGCGGATCTTCAGCCAAAGCGCTCTGCTGGATCATCTGTGGTCGTTTGATGAACCTCCGACAGAGAATGCTGTCAGAGCACACATCAAGAGTTTACGGCAAAAGCTTAAAAAAGCCGGAGCCGCTGCTGACTTGATTGAGACAGTCTACGGACTGGGGTATCGGCTCAAATCAAGAGAGTTGGAAGACATTAGGAACACATCCGTAGATCTGCCTGTACAGGATAAGGAAACTACTAACACTTCACTCGTTGCTTCTTTTCGAGTCATTGTACCTGATCAGACCCAGGTACAAATTCCCGCAGAACTGATTGCTGTTTGGCAAAAGTTCAAGGACAAGTACAGCGATCGCGTTACAGTCTTAGAGCAAGCTGTAACGGCTTTGCGGCAAGGCACTCTTGGCGAAGACTTACGGCAGCGAGCACAACGGGAAGCTCACACACTGGCAGGGTCGTTGGGTAGTTTTGGGTTGAGCAAAGCTTGTTACCTATCTCGTGAAATTGAACAGATGTTTCAAGCGGAGGAAAAGCTGAGCCAAGTTCAGGAGAATCTATCTGGATTGGTTGTAGCATTGCGGCAAGCACTGGAACAACCGCTGACAACTATGGCGTCGGAAAACACGTTGTCTGCCAAGTCTCTACCTCAACCTCTGACCGTAAATCGAACCCCGCGAATGTTAGTCGTTGATGATGATATGGCACTAGCCATGGCATTAATTAGTGAGGCTAAAACTAGGGGAATACAAGCCGAGGTAGCTCTCAATCTCTCCCAAGCTAGGGAGGCTCTTTCCCAATCTCGACCCGATGTTGTGCTACTCGATCTGTGCTTTTCCGACTCGCCAGAGAATGGATTCGGACTGTTAGAGGAATTAACCACTGATCAGTCCCCCATACCTGTAGTGGTGTTTACTGCTAAGGAGAATTTTGCTGATCGCATCAAAGTTGCCCGCATGGGTGGACGGGGCTTTTTACAAAAACCGATCTCTCCTGTGGAAGTCATAGAAGCGATCGCTCAAGTCCTGCAACAGTCAACTACTCCTGAAGCGAAGCTGTTGATTGTGGACGATGATCCTCAATTACTAGATTTTTTGCGTACATTACTAGAGCCTTGGGCATTTAACCTAACTCTGCTAGACGACCCAAAGCAGTTTTGGACTGTACTGGAGCAGTCTAAACCCGATTTGCTAATTCTAGATATAGAAATGCCAGAGTTGAGCGGTATTGACTTGTGCCAAGTGGTACGCCATGATCCCCGATGGAGTGAGTTGCCAGTACTGTTTCTCTCAGCCTACATCGATAGTGAAACAGTACATCGAGTATTTAGAGTCGGTGCAGATGATTACGTGAGTAAACCAGTTGTAGGACCAGAGTTAGTTGCTCGTGTACTCAATCGACTGGAGCGAATTAAGATTCGGCAAAAACTGCGGAAATTGAACAGCTGACTAATTTTACCAATGCAAGTTAAAACCTAGGCAGCTTAAGACTAAGCATACCAAACATAAAATCTTGATAATTCACCCTAATAAGACCTTTGGTTTGGAAGACAATAGTGAAAGGCTCCCATAGCACGAACTCACCTTCATGAGAAGCTCCCTTGAAAGAAAACTTAGCTATTAAAAGCGTATTCAGCTTAGGCTTGCTAATTTCCTTGGGTTCTATGCTACAGGCTAGCCGGATGAGTGTGAGCGTGCTCTTCTGCTACAGCCTAAGTATGTCCCTAATGGCGTTGGTTTACTATCTGTCGAATCGCCAACTCACTAAGTGTCAGCAAGCAGAAGCCAGCTATCAAGACCTATACAATAATGCTCCTTGTGGGTATCACTCTATAGATAAAGATGGTAATTTTCTTGCCATTAATGATACAGAACTAAATTGGTTAGGTTACAGCCGAGAGCAAGTCATTGGTAAGCTCAAGATTACTGATCTGCTTACTCCAGAAAGCACTGCGATCTTTCAGGAAAATTTCGAGAGATTCCTAAAAACGGGTTGCGTACAAGACCTGGAATTACAGCTCATTCGTAAAGATGGCACAATTCTATCTGTACTTGTGAATGCCACTGCCATCCAGGACGCCATAGGTAATGTTGTTGCCACTCGCACCACTGTCTTCGACATAACTCAACGCAAGCACGTCGAACAGATGTTACGCAAGAGCGAAGAACGATTCAGGTTGGCGGTTGATAACATTCCTGATGGGTTCGTAATCTACGATGAAAAGCGGCGGCTCCAGTTTGTTAATGCAGAAGGGCTTAGGCGTGCTGGACTTCCTCTAGAAGCACTACTTGGCAGCACCGACGAGGATATGTACCCGCCCGAGGTTGCAGATAACTATCTACCAACTCTCCAGTATGCGATTGAGACGCGTACCACGCAGACCACAGAATGCACGATTACTTTACCGATTACTGGAACATTTAGTGTAGTGGTTACCTATGTGCCGCTACTGGATGAGAAGGGTGAACTTTATCAGATTCTCGGCATCACTCACGACATCACAGCTCGTAAGCAAGCAGAGGCCGCGCTAGCGGCTAGTGAAAAACGACTGCGAACAATCATTGAAGCAGAACCGCAATGTGTGAAAGTGCTTGCTCTAGATGGCACGATTCAGGAAATGAATGCGGCAGGTTTGGCAATGATTGAGGCAGATGACCTACAGCAAGTGATTGGACAACCCGCTGATGTTCTTGTCGTTCCACAGCATCGCCATTTATTCAAAGCCCTAAACCAGCAAGCCTCTCAAGGGAAACCAGGGACTCTGGAGTTTGAAATTGTTGGACTCAAAGGTACTCACCGATGGCTTGAGAGCTACGCCGTGCCTCTGCCTAATGAACAGAATGAGATTATTGGTGTACTTGGCATCACCCGTGATATTACGGCTCACAAGCAGGCAGAGGAAGACCTGCGACAGAGTGAGGAACAACTCAGGCTAGCTCTGGAAGCTACCCAGATGGGAACTTGGGACTGGAACGTCCTGACTAACCAAATTAAGTGGTCTAGCGGTCATGAACAAGTGTTTGGTCTAGGGGTCGGCAGCTTTGATGGTAAGTATGAAACCTTTGACGCGTGCCTTCATCCAGAAGACCGGGACGCCCTTAATCAGGTAGTAAACCGAGCGCGATTAGAGCAGCAGGACTTCCATCATGAATACCGGGTTGTTTGGCCTGATGGCAGTATTCACTGGGTTGAAGGGAAGGGGAAGTTTTTCTATGACCAGACGGGTCAAACCGTCCGCATGCGCGGCACAGTTATAGAGATTAGCGATCGCAAACGCGACGAAGAACAACTCCGATTGCTGGAATCCGTGGTGCTCAATACCAATGACGCTGTGCTAATCACTGAGGCTGAGCCAATTGATCTACCCGGTCCCCGGATTGTTTATGCCAATGATGCTTTCACCCGACTAACAGGCTACAGCCTTGAGGAAGTGTTAGGTCAAACACCCCGCCTCCTCCAGGGTGCTAAGACAGATCACGCTACCCTAGCTCAAATTCGCGCCGCTCTCCAAACCTGGCAGCCAATTCGGATTGACTTGATCAACTATCGAAAAGACGGCTCCGAATTTTGGGTTGATCTGAGTCTTGTACCCGTTGCCAATGAACAAGGCTGGTTTACTCACTGGATATCAGTGCAGCGTGATATTAGCGATCGCAAGCAGACAGAAGTAGCATTACAGCTGAGTGAAGAACGCTTCCGCCGCGCTATCCTCGATGCTCCGCTCCCGATCATTCTCTATGCGGAAGACGGGGAAGTTTTGCAACTTAACTCAGCTTGGACTGAACTAACTGGCTACACCCATCAAGAGATCCCAACACTGGCAGATTGGACGAAAAAAGCCTACGGAGACAGCCAAGAATTTGTAGGGGCAGACATCGATCACTTATACAGCCTAAATAGACGTGTGGCACAAGGAGAATCCACTGTTACCACTCATGACGGCGAGATTCGCATCTGGGAGTTTTATTCGGCTCCCTTAGGTAAGCTTCCTGATGGAAGACGTCAAGCAATTAGCATGGCACTGGATATCACGGATCGCAAGCTGGCAGAGGCAGAGTTACAACAAAGCGAAGAGAAGTTCCGCCAATTAGCAGAAAACATCGATCAAGTGTTCTGGATGAGCAACGGGACACGGAGTGAAATTCTCTATGTCAGCCCTGCCTATGAGCAAATCTGGCGACGCCGTTGTGAAACCTTGTACACGAATCCACAATCGTTTTTGGATGCGATTCACCCGGATGATCAACAATGGATGATCGCCAATCTTGAGTCAAATGGCACCCAGCCATTTGACGTTGAATATCGCATTGTCCAACCTGATGGCTGCGTGCGGTGGATTCGCGATCGAGGCTTCCCGATTCAAAATGAGTTTGGAGAAGTTTACCGCCGAGCTGGAATTGCTCAAGATATTACTGCTCAAAAGCACTCAGAGGCAGTTTTGCGGCAGGTTAACGAACAACTGGAAATCAGAGTCGCACAACGCACAGCAGAATTACAACAGGCTAATGAACGCCTGCAACGAGCCTATCAACGCTTGCAGTTCCATGTCGAAAACACTCCCCTGGCATTCATCGAATGGAACTGCGAATTTCGCGTGATTAATTGGTCAAAACAAGCCGAGAACATGTTTGGTTGGCAAATCGAAGAAGTCCTTGGCAATCATCCCAACAATTGGCGCTTCGTTTATGAACAGGATTTAGCACAAGTCAATGATATAATGAAGGATTTAGCCAATGGTTCACAACCTCGCAACCTAAGTGACAATCGCAACTATACAAAAAATGGCAAAGTGATCGATTGCGAGTGGTACAACTCTGCTCTGTTTGATGAGTCGGGAAACCTAGTATCAATTTTGTCATTAGTTCAGGATGTCACAGACCGTAAGCGAGCAGAAGAGGCACTGCGGGAGAGCGAAGAACGCTGGCAGTTAGCGATACGCGGCAGTAATGATGGCATTTGGGACTGGAACGTCAAGACGGATGACACCTTTTTCTCTGCCCGGTGGAAGGAAATGCTGGGCTATGAAGACCACGAAATTGCTAACCACAGCGATGAATGGATTAAACGCATCCATCCGGATGATCTTGAGCAAGTGAGGCAACATTACCAGGATCATTTAGCTGGGAAAACGCCATTTTATAGGGTTGAGTATCGACTCCGTTGCAAGGACGAGACCTATAAATGGATTTTGACAAAGGCTCAGGCACTTTGGGATGAAAATGGGAATCCAGTAAGATTAACCGGTTTTCATACGGATATCAGCGATCGCAAGTGGGCAGAAGACGCGCTACGAGAAAGTCAACAGCAGCTACAAGCAATCCTAGATAACTCCCCAACAATCATTTACCTAACGGACACTCACAACAGAATGTTACTGGTCAACCGCAGGTATGAAAACCTGTTCAACGTGACCAGAGAGCAGATTGTCGGCAAAACCATACACGAAATTTGGTCGCCTGAGGTTGCTAACATGTTTGTTGAAAATAACCGGAAGGTAATCAAAAAAGGAACTCCTATAGAGGTCGAAGAGGTTGTCCCTCACGAGGATGAACTACATACTTATATAACGATTAAGTTTGCTCTCCATGATGCAAATGGTGTCCCTTATGCGGTTTGTGGCATCTCCACTGATATCACTGATCGTAAGCAGGTTGAAGAAGCACTGCGCCAATCCTATGATGAGCTAGAAATCCGGGTTCATAGACGGACGATGGAACTCTTCAAAGCCAATGAAGAGTTAAAGATGGAAAATGCCGAGCGTAAGCGGGTAGAGGCAGAACTCAAAACTCGCGCAAGGCAGCAAGCGGCAGTTGCGGAACTTGGTCAACAGGCACTAGCTGGCAAGCAACTTGACCGCCTCATGAACCAAGCAGTTGTTCAGATTACTCAAATCCTCAAGGTAGAGTACTGCAAAGTTTTAGAACTTCTTCCTGATAGCCAGTCTTTACTCCTACGAGCAGGTATGGGTTGGAAAGAAGGACTGGTAGGACAGGCAACAGTGAGCGTAGGCTCGGATTCGCAAGCAGGCTACACGTTACTATCGAGTGAGCCAGTAGTCGTTGAAGACCTACGCAAAGAGGTACGCTTCCATGGTCCTTGTCTGCTGCATGAGCATAGAGTAGTCAGCGGATTGAGTGTTATTATCCCAGGTCAGGAGCGTCCCTATGGCGTTTTAGGAGCCCATACAACCAGACAGCGGAAGTTCACTGAAGATGATGTTCACTTTCTCCAAGCCACCGCTAATGTGCTGGCTACAACCATCAATCGCCAGCAGGCAGAAGCTGCGCTACGTCGGGCACATAACGAGTTAGAAATCCGAGTACAGGAACGAACCAAAGACCTAGCCAAAGCTAATTTAGAACTTCAGCAAAAAATTATTGAGCGCCAGCAGGCAGAAGAAGAACGCGCCAAGCTAATTGCTATTCTCGAAGCCACCCCTGACATTGTTGCCTCTGTCAGTGTCGATCAGCGAGCGCACTACTTAAATAGCGCTGCCCGGAAGTTGTTTGGATTGAGTGAAAATGAGGATTGTGCTAACTTTACTGTCTCCGATGTTTATCCGGAATGGGCGTATCAGCTGATCCGCAAGGAAGGACTTCCGGCAGTAATGCGCGATGGAGTCTGGGTCGGTGAAACAGCTTTTTTAAGCCACGATGGACGCGAAATCCCAGTCAGCCAGCTGCTCATCGCTCACAAATCACCAGAGGGCAAAGTAAAACTGATCTCTACCGTTGCCCGCGACATTACACAACAAAAAAAAATCGCTGCCACACTGCTCGAATCAGAACGACGGTGGCGTAGCTTACTGGAGAATGTGCGCCTAGTCGTTGTCGGACTGGATAACCACGGAAAGGTTGAGTATGTTAACCCCTGCTTTCTGGATTTGGTTGGGTACACCAAAGAAGAAATCATCGGCAAAGACTGGTTTGAGACGTTCCTCCCGTCGCATCTGAGGCATCGCGGGCAAAACAATTTCCTAGAATTGCTAGAGCAGGAGTTTTACAACATCCATAACCAAAGCATCATTCTCACCAAGACTGGCGAAGAAAAAGTGATTGCTTGGAACAACACGCTCTTACAAGATTTGCATGGCTATGTGATTGGCACATTGAGCATTGGGGAAGACATCACCGAGCGTCAGGTCATCGAACGGATGAAAGACGAGTTCATCTCAGTAGTTAGCCACGAACTACGCACTCCCTTGACCTCGATTCACGGTGCCCTCAATCTACTATCGAGTGGTCTGGTGAACACTGACTCTGACAAGGGCAGACGTGTCATCGAAATCGCCGCCGAGAGTGCCGAACGTCTAGTACGTCTCGTCAACGATATCCTTGAGCTGGAACGCTTGGAATCAGGAAAGATCAGTTTGTCGAAGCAGACCTGCAATGCGGCTGAGCTGATGAGGCAAGCTACAGATATGATGCAGGTGATGGCAAATCGCGCCGGGATCACCCTTTCCATTTCTCCCCAAGTTATTCAGTTAGAAGTCGATCCGGATCGCATAATTCAGGTACTAACAAACCTACTGGGCAATGCCATCAAGTTTTCTTCTCAAGGGTCTACAGTCTGGTTAACTGTTGAACTACAAGAGGCACCGAACAGTGGCTTTGCTGTGCACTGCCTCCCTAACTCTGAGAGGCACAGAGCCAGAGAGCGGGAGTTCACCCCCTCATCCTCTCGTAGCTACTTCCGTGACAAGCCAAAACAAATAGTATTTCAAATTAGAGACCAAGGTCGTGGCATTCCTGCCGACAAGCTTGAAAGTATCTTTGAGCGCTTTCACCAAGTTGATGCCTCTGATTCCCGCAAAAAAGGAGGGACGGGTTTAGGCTTGGCGATTTGTCGTAGCATTGTGCAGCAACACGGCGGACGGATCTGGGTTGAGAGTACCCTAGGTGAGGGCAGCAGTTTTTGTTTCACGCTGCCAGGGTCAACAGTGAAGGATAAAAACTATGACGACCAAGCGAATCTTGGTGATTGATGATGAGGATGGTATCCGAGAAATCATCCAAATCTGTCTAGAGGCAGCAGCGGGATGGGAAGTTATGACGGCTGCATCGGGTAGTGAGGGATTAACCACTGCTCAGACATCCCAACCCGATGCCATTCTGCTAGATGTAATGATGCCTGATATGGATGGACCGACGACATTTCGGCATTTGCAGACTAATAGGGCAACTCAGCACATCCCGACGATTTTGCTTACTGCGAAGGCGAAGATTAGTGAACAGAAGCAGTTTATCGACTTGGGTGTTACAGGAGTGATCACAAAGCCCTTCAAGGCTCAGGATTTAGTTAACCAAATCCGAGAAATTCTGAATTGGGGGGAATAAATCCTCGGGTTACGGTTCCTTATTTTTCACTATCCTATCAGCCTAGTTAATCAGCTAATGTTCATCAAGTTACATTGTGTCCGTCGAGCGAAGTCTTGCCACTACTGGGTTAGAGCATTTTGAATTTTGAATTGCTTAGTCCCGTTATATTAGTTCTTGACGTAATTCCTCGGAGTTTCACAACTTTTTCACAATGTTTGCTTAAGTTGAACTTAGAGCAAACTTCCAGTCAACAACCTTTCAGTTGGTGATTGTTGGAAAAACAATTTTAGAGCCTGATGATAGTAGTTGGAGGAGTCATGATGATTTGCCAAACACAAGAATGCAAGTCTTACGCTCAGTTAGCTGTTGACGTTTTCAAGAATCAAAAGCAGCCCTTAGTAAAATCTTTGAAAATTTTTCTCAGCACATTGCCAAAACCTGATATAATAACCGAAATTTTGACAACAGCGCTGGAGCAACTAGCTGAGTCTGACCCAAATACCTGCCGTTGGGCTATTTGGATATTGCAGCATTCCTACGATTTAGGGCCTTATTTTTCTTTGATAGAACAATCAGTTGATGCGACTACAGACAAACTGAAATTGCAGGGAATTATTGTCGGTCACTACTAATGAATTAGTCATCAACAGCACAGATTTTGTTGTAGAAAGTACTAAAATCTTTCTTTTTTGGGAAAATTCTTGAATTCGTAACTTAGCGGTTTTTCAATCCATTAAAGCTTGATAGGGAGTGATTAAACAAATTTAATACCACTCGCTGACAGGCAAGAGGCAAGTTTTGAATAGGGAAATTCCTACTTTTATACTGGCTACTTCACAAAATCTTCACATTAATGTTCTAACTTTAAGCTATGGCTACATAACTCAGCAGTTGAACCACAATTCAGAGTTTAGCTTTCGTTCTTCAAGTGTGGTGTTCACAACACTGTGTCAGCCACAACTTGAACAAAGTGCTTCGCTACGAAAGTGTCACACCCGCGCTAATTTGCTTGCGCCTGTAGTGTTCTTCATTGTGGTTTCAACTTTGATGCTGGTTATACCATTGGACAAGAGCTTCCCTTCGATTGATAAGGCAAAAACCCGTGAGGATGAGCTTACTCAATACCCATACCCATGAGCCACACATTGAATTAGCAGTAGATGTCTTCAAAACTCAAAACCCAGCACTAGTGCTCTCTCTCAAAGACTTTCTCACCGTTTTACCGAATCCCAAATGTGTTGAGGAAGTCTTGACAGTAGCAATTTACCAGTTAGCTGAGATTGACCCCAAGGCTTGCCGCTGGCTCTTTCGCAATGCCTGTTATCTGGAACCTGAGCTTGACCTAGTCGAGGTGGCAAGGAATCTAGCATCTACAAAGCTTCAGGCTCAGGGATTTGTTCTGGGTCAAGACTTTAACTTTGAACCAAACAGCCAGTTACAAGTTAGCGAAAAGGCAAAGGCAAGGTTAATGGTTGAGGATTCAGTCTGCGATCGCCTCCTGCTAGAAGAGGTTTTACAAGTTCGTTAATTGAGCTTTGACAGTATTGACTTCCAAGATTAGCTTAAGAATGTGGTCGAACCATAAATGAATTATTAATTAGTCCTTGGTTTACTCCTTCACGAAATACTAAGTTTTTTAATTTATCATAATTCCCCCTTTAATTAAGAGAACGTTAGCTCTAAGCTGTCGTGCCTTTAAATCACGTATTGTCTGTTAAGGAGTTTCCTGTTAAGGAGTTCCCTTTCACCAAATCCTCATACCCTATTTAAATGCACAACAGCTTATCGAAGATTCCTGTAATTTTCTTAACTTGTGAGAATGACCTTGAAAGCCGCTTTCAGCTCTGCAATTAGCGACTAAGGATTACCTCATAAAACCCGTAAAATAAGCTAATTATTGATTGCTCTTGACAGGCAATTGAAACAAATACATTCCGTTTAATTAAAAAGTTATATGGCAGGATAGAGAGACGGAGTGGTGAGAAGGTAGACAGAAAGGCTCTCCTTACCCCCCTACCACCCGATCCCCCCATCTTTACTACAGGCAGGTGAAATGTTTAGCAGCTTACAGCTTGTGCTTAAAGCCGCTATGAACTTAGGACTTCTTGGTACCACTATCCTCCTAACGCTAACGCTTCTATGGCTGCAAACAGCTGTGAAAGCACTCAACTCATTACATTTAGAGCAATTGCGGCAAACTGGCACTTGCGTTGGGTGTGATCTGAGTAGTGCGCAATTTCCGGACGCACTCCTTAGCAATACTGACTTAACAGAAGCCAATCTTACTGGTGCTAACTTCCTCCGTGCCGACTTAAGACGTACCAAACTAATACGTGCTAATCTCGCTGCTGCTAGCTTAATTAGTGCTAACCTTACTGGTGCCAACTTAACCAGCTCAAATCTCAAGGTTGCTAGCTTAATTAGAGCTAAGCTCATCCGTACTAACCTTGCTGGTGCACAACTGAGTCAAGCAAAACTAGCATCGGCTGATCTGACGAGAGCTAATTTGAGAGAGGCTGATCTCAAATCCGCTGACTTGAGCAATGCTAACCTGAACTCAGCTGACTTAAGAGGGGCTGACTTGCGAAATGCTGACTTGGAAAATGCCATCCTGACAAACGCTAAGCTGAAGAATGCGATCATGCCTGATGGCTCTCTCTCTCCATAGGCAAATGCTAAATTCAGGAACATCACGATGTAAGAAAGAATCAGTAAGATGAGTGAGTCACCAGCCGCTGAGGTGAAATGTTTTGAAAAGAGGAATATCGAGCTATTTACCGTTGTCACTGCGCTGCATCCTTACTTGGGTTGCCTTTGTAAGTGTTTTTTGCAGTGCCGCTCGTGCGAATGCCGCTGACTCAGTGGTACTGAAGTACAGTTTTCTACGGGAGACGATTTCAGTTCCTGAACTATCAACCTTTACTCGAACCGGTGAACTTTCGCCAACGCTGAAAGTTTACCTGAAGCTAGCGGGAAGAGAACCAGACGAGTTGCGGCGTGTTCTAACACAAGAGGTTAAGGTCAACCCAATTTTTCTCTCTCAGGTACTCAATAGCCCCATTGGAGGAGTCATGCTTGATCAAGTCAGTCAGGTAGTTCATACTCCTAGCAATCGAGCTAATCGAGAATCGTTGCGAGGTGCTCTTGTCAGTTCTGCACTTCCCGACGGTCAAATAACGCTAATTGAAACACTGGAAAGCTACCCAACGCCAGAAGTTCATGTCGAGGGCGATCGCCTAGTTGAGTTTGCTCAAAACCTGCGCCGAGTTATCGGGCGTATCCCAAATATTGGACTATGAACTGAATAGCCTCCTAAGCCGGCAGGCTAGTAAGCCAGAGTCTCTAAGGTTTCGCGGAGATAGCGACGCACGCGGATATCCAGGCTGTAATTCTGGAGTTGATCGCCCACTGGATGTTCCATCTGCCACCGTTGAAATCCTGAACTGGCTGCGATCGCTTGTTTCAAGCTCTCCCAAATATGGCTTTCTTGACACAGTTGGGTTGACTTTGAAGTAGCTGAACTTTCCATACAATGCCTTAAATAAATTTACACAAAATCGCCGATGAGAGCTTTTAAAAAGCACTTTTTGCTTTATTTTTTAGAATACCTTAGCTATTGTTTTCAGACTGTGTGCTCAGCGACATCTTAATCTAAATGAGCCAAGATGTGCTTTGGACTCTCTATGATCTGAAGAACGTCAAGTGACGATGAATTATGTTATCTCAGTCAGACCCTTAGCGAAGTGGGAAGACTACGGCTAACGGGATTCAATGGGGTGTAGCTATGTCTAAAGTAAGAACCCTATCAAGAAATCGATATAAAACGCCTGATCTAGTGTAGGTACGCTTTACTTTTGCCTAGGCTGCCTACAGATGGAAAATTTTTTCTTGAATAAATGAATTTAGATACTGGTATCCACTATGTAATCTGCCACTTTTCTTTCATACTTCACTGTTCATTCTTTTTTAGTCATTTTTGATCCGAGGATAACTCCGGGGATGATGTCGTTACAGGTGCTGGCTCTGTTGCTGTCATCGGCAAAATTTGGTTGACTTGCACACCTGGTATCGTAAAATCTTGCGGCAATTTTTCTATTGAATAGGGTTGTGTCGCTGCAAACTCCGACTCGCTGGTTAGGAGAACTTGCGCGACACTCAGCGGTACTTGTAAAAACAAATTACTGGCAAGAAACGCTAAACTAGCCCATAACAATCCTACAATACGCCATCCTGGTGCGAAGGGAGCAACAGCTGCCGCCATCGGTGCCACTCGGTAAATTTGCCACAGTACCCACAGCATGAAGACTGCAGCCGCGATCGCTAGTATTTTACTGTTCTTGGCTTTGAACAAGCTCAAGATGCGTCGCTGCTGAGTCGTCAGCTTCTCCGGCTTCATCGCTAAGACCAGAATGCTGAAGATGTCGAAGGGCCGGCTCAGTTGCATCCAAAGCACTGGCCCAATACCGACAACTGTCACCAGCAGTAGTTCTAGCCAGACTGGCAATAGGGGATCACCCACTGCCAGTCCTAGCCATACCATTTCCAAAGTAATGGGCAATGCTGCCAAACCCGCCAGATGAATCCACAAAAACGGTTCAGTCCAAAAAGAGCGCATAGGTCAATTTGGGTACAGGTTAGGAAAAGGTTGCAGGTTACAGGTTAATAGGTTGCAGGTCAGGAAAGATTTACACCTTCCAACCTCCAACCTTTAACTTGTTAATTAGCTGACAAAGTCCGTCGCTTACTCACCATCTTATAGGTTTCGATGATGTCACCTTCGGCCCAGTCATTGAACTTATCCAGACCAATGCCACATTCATAGCCAGCAGCGACTTCCCTAACATCCTCTTTCATCCGCTTGAGGGAATCAAGGATACCTTCATGGATCACTTTGCCATTGCGCCGCACTCGTATGTTACAGTTGCGAACCGCTTTGCCCGACAGAACATAGCAACCAGCCACTGCACCACGACCAACTGGGAAGACAGCTCGAACTTCAACTTGACCGAGTGGTTCCTCGACCATTTCCGGTTCCAGTAGACCTTCCATCGCGCCTTGAATATCATCTAAGAGTTTGTAGATGATGTTGTATTCGCGCACATCAACACCCTCTCGGTCAGCCGCTTGTCGAGCACCATTAGCCAGCGTGGTATTGAACCCAACAATTACAGCACCACTAGCCGCCGCTAAGGCAACATCGGTTTCAGTAATTTCGCCAGGAGCTGTTAGCAGGACTCGGACTTGCACCTCATTCTGCGGTAGCTGCCTGAGGGAGCCGAGAATAGCTTCGACTGAGCCTTGGACATCTGCCTTCAAAATCAAGTTAAGTTCTTTGAGTTCACCTTCTTGAGCCTGAGCTGAGAGGCTATTGAGGGTAACTCGGCGTGACGCCATCACCTGCTGTAGGCGAGACTGCCGTTGTTCGTCAGTTCTGTCGCTAGCAACAGCACGGGCTTCTTTTTCGCTCTCAAAGACGTCAAACTCATCACCGGCTGCCGGGACATCGCTCAAGCCTAGAATTTCTACAGCAAAGGACGGACTAGCCGCTTCGACTCGCGATCCCCGGTCATCAATCATCGCTCGCACCTTACCGAAGACGGAGCCAGCCACGAGAGTATCACCGACCCGCAGGGTTCCATTTTGTACCAACAGAGTGGCAACGGGTCCCCTTGTTTTATCCAGGTTAGCTTCGATGACGGTTCCTTTCGCCGGTCGCTCAGGATTGGCTTGGAGGTCTTCGACTTCCGCCACCAATAAAATCATCTCCAAGAGCGTATCCAAGTTTTCTCTTTGGATAGCGCTGACAGGAACCATGATTGTTTCGCCGCCCCACTCTTCGGGCACCAAACCATATTCGGTTAGCTCTTGCTTAACGCGATCGGGTTGGGCTTCGGGTTTGTCAATTTTGTTGATGGCAACGACAATAGGAACTTCAGCCGCTTTGGCGTGGCTAATCGCTTCAATGGTTTGAGGTTGGACGCCATCATCGGCAGCAACAACCAGGATGGCAATGTCGGTGACTCGCGCTCCCCGTGCCCGCATGGCAGTAAATGCTTCGTGACCTGGGGTGTCAAGGAAGACAACCTGCTGGGTTTGACCTTCATGCTCAACATCAACGTGGTAAGCGCCGATGTGTTGGGTAATACCACCCGCTTCGCCTTGTGCAACCTTTGTTTCGCGGATTTTATCAAGCAGAGTTGTTTTACCGTGGTCTACGTGACCCATGATCGTGACCACAGGTGGACGACGCTGGAGATTTTCCATGTCTTCGGCGTCCAGCATCTCTGTGACTTTGGTCGCAGCAGCGGCTTCTTCGGCTGTCTCAACTTCAACACCCATTTCCTCGGCTACCATCTTAGCGGTAGCTACATCCAGGGTTTGAGTGATACTAACGATCATTCCTTTGAAGAACAGCTTTTTAACTATCTCAGTTTCAGGAACGACCAAGGCATCAGCCAGTTCTCTGATCGTCAGAGAGCCTGTCAAGACGATTTTTTCGGCGCGTTCGGGTCCAGTGGCTTTGGCCCGACGGCGATCGCGACTATCTGATTTGTTGTGATCACCACTTCTTACTCCAGGCTTTTTCTTTTGGCTGACATTGGGCGCAGCCGCCGTTAACGCCACTTGTCCTGGGAGGGACTTGGGTTTTGGAGGACGAGCTATTGAGGCGAGTGCCACGACCGGACCATCTAGGTCGAGCAAATCCTCCAAATCCTCGTCATCATCGTCAAAGCGTTCATGCCGACGCTTGAGCTTTCCACCAGCTTTCTTGGCAGCCCCTTCTTCTTCTCCATTTTCTTCCTCCCACGACTCTTTCTTCTTGAGAATTCGAGGAGGAGTTGGTCGCCGGAGCTTTTGCTCTAGCATTTCCGGCGTTTCGAGTAGCTCCTCTTCCCCCGCCTCGCCATCAGCCGAAATATCTACTCCGGCTCCTTTTGCCGCCACACCATCTTGGTCACCACGAACTGGCGGTCGCGCTCTTCTTGGAGGCTCCTGAAGTTTAGGCACTGGTGGTGCAGCTGGACTACGGCGCACTGGGGTTGCGGCTTCCGCGACAGCTGACTGGCTGGTACTGGCAGGCTGCTTAACTGGTATTGGAGTACCATTCGACTTTGCAGTCGGCGTCTCTTGTCGGGTTCCTCTCAAGACCGGTTTTTCAAATTGAGTCGGCTGAGGTTTTGACTTTGTCGGTCTTGTCGGCGGTTCGACAAGTTTCGGTTTTTCTGACACCTTAGGGGGTGCAGCCGTCTCCTGTGAAACTATTGGTTCCGGCTTAGCCATCGGTTCCGGCTTAGGTTCTGACTGATTTACAGGTGCTGGTCGATTCGGATTTATTGGTTGGCGTGGGGGGGGAGTTGGTGGCTTTACGGGGGGTTGAGGAGGGGTAATCAGTTGAGAACCTCCTTGTTGAGGGCTAGAACTAGGACGAGAATTAGACTGACGAATCTCTAGAATTTGCTGCTTCCGCTGACCATTAGGGCGTCCAATTGATTTAGTATATGGCGGCGGTCCCGATCCTCCTTCAGCTGATGCGGTGGTTTCACGGCTTCTTACAGCCGCTCTCGCATCTGAATATTTTTCTGACGCCGCACGAATACGTTCTGCCTCCGTTTCTGTGATTGTGCTACTGTGACTTTTTACCGCAATATTAAGGTTTTCACAGATACTCAAAATGTCCTTATTGTCCAAGTTTAATTCCCGTGATAATTCGTAAATTCTGACTTTGCCGTTGTTCATCCACTCTTTCCCCGTCGTAGCTATCAGTTGTCACATCATAGTCGTTACACCATAAACTCAATGCTCAGATGACTGCTTGCTTGTTCGCCTTGTACCCAAGGGGTTCAACCTTGAACCGTTGTGAATGCGCTTCTAAATAAGATGATTGATAGTCACTACTTGAGAAGTGCCGATTTAGAGCCAACCCGTTGGATCTCCTTCAAACGATTGAAGCCTTCTTCTTTAATTTTGCACAAATCTTAAAAAAACTGGGACACTTTTCTGTACCGTCAGTTTCCGGTCAGTTTGGTAGCGTAACTTAACTTGTTATGGTAAAGACTGACTCACCTCCTTGGAGAAAACTTTTTAGAACCCGTCTCTCTATATCCTAACGATTGCTTATGTTCCTTAAAACCTTTTTACTTTGATCGTGCTCTGTTCTGTTATGAAATTCTGCTTCCCCATTCTGAGCTTCTACTGTTGGCAAGGTGGCTAAACGCTGCCACAAGGTTTCGTATAGATCTTCCGGCACCGATGCATGAAGCGATCGCCCCAGTCGGTTTTTCTTTTGAGCTGCCGCTAGACAACTCGCTTGAGGACATAGGTAGGCAGAACGTCCCATCCCCTCGTCTAATTGTACCTGTCGCGATGGATACACTCGGACAATCCGCCAGAACGCTGGTTTAGGTGCCACTTGGCGGCAGCTAAGACAACGTCGGTAGTTAGGTTCCATGTTGGTTGTTCGGCGAAGGCGTTGCCGAAGGGTAGGTTGGCAGGTTGAGAGATTAAAGGTTGAAAGGTTGTCCTTGGCAGTGATTGCCGTTTGGAGCAAAGATTTTTAATGTGCCTTGCCTTGCAAGTCTTCAACGTTCTTAGCACGACCAATCGAACATCAAGTCCCAGCTTCTTCTACTCTTCTTCTTGAGTAGTCTCTTCGACCACTGGCTCAGAATCAGCCACATTTAGTGTTTCTACAGCTTCGTCCTCATCTTCATATTCATCCTCTTGTACCTCTTGGATAGCGATTGAACTCGCTTTCAATGCCTCTATTTTGCGATGTTCTGCTTCGTAATCGTATTTAGCACCATCTTTAATGTCAATCTTCCAACCTGTAAGGCGGGCGGCAAGGCGGACATTTTGTCCTTCTTTCCCGATCGCCAAACTTAACTGGTCTTCCGCGACTAAGACGTGAGCCTGACGCCCCTCTGGATTCACCAGTAGCACCTGATCAACTCGTGCTGGACTCAGGGCGTTAGCAATATAGGTAGATGGGTCTGGTGACCAGCGAATGACATCAATTTTTTCACCCCGTAATTCATTCACCACTACTTGAATGCGGGAACCTCTAGCACCAATACACGCACCCACTGGATCGACATCTCGCTCTAGGGTATCGACAGCGATTTTTGTTCGGGGACCCACATGACGAGAGGGGGGATTGGCTTCCCGTGCCACTGCCACAATCCGAACCACTTCGTCTTCAATTTCTGGTACTTCGTTGGCAAATAGATAGACTACCAAACCGGCTGCCGCACGAGATACCACCAACTGAGGACCCCGGTGAGGACCTTCCCGAACCTTTTTGAGAAGAACCTTAAATGTGGCGTTGATGCGATAGTTATCGTTGGGTAGCTGTTCTCGCTTGGGCAGTTCAGCTTCTACCTCTGGCTGACCAAAGCCACTGCTGAGCGCCATAATCACCGATTGCCGTTCAAACCGCAGCGCTCTTGCTTGGAGAACCGTTCCTTCTAGCTCTTCAAACTCCTCCTGGATCAACTTGCGTTGTTGATCCCGAAGTTTTTGTGATAATACCTGTTTGGTTTGAATGGCAGCCATCCGACCAAACTCGCCTTGGTCTGGCGTTACATCCAGAACTACCGAGTCCCCAAGTTGCGCCTCTGAGGCAACTTCCTGAACTTCTTTGAGTGAAATTTGATGATCACTATTGCTGATTTCCTCAACAATACTTTTGGTAGATAAAACCCGGAAGCCTTCTTCTTCGACATCGAGATCAACTTCAAAGTTGTCGAAGTAGTCTTCTTCAAAATGATATCGGTCAAGGCGTTGAGCCCGACGATAGCGCTCATATCCCTTCATCAGCGCTTCTCGTAGTGCCTGCTGTACGGCAGACTTGGGTAAATTGTGGCTTTGACTGATCTCTTCAATCATCTTTTTTAGTCCGGGCAGACTAACTAACGACATAGGCAAATCTCCGTAATCATGAATGTATGAAAATAGAAAGGCTTGGGCTACGGTTTGAACGTTAGAAAGTCAAAGTGGAAGGTTGGAAAAACATGCTTGCCCTGCCAACCTGCAACGTCTTAACCTTCAACCTAAATTCAAGCTTTATCGTCCAGCTGCACCTTGGTTACCAAATCACGGGGAATCGTGATCGCACGACCTTTTTGGTTCAGGTAAACCCCGGTTTCATCCCGACTAATCAACTTCCCTCGCCACTGTTTGTGCCCCTCGAAAGGTTCAGAGGTCGTGACAATGACAGCAAACCCCTTAAAGGAAATAAACTCTCGGTCTGTAGTCAGCTGGCGTGAGATACCAGGACTAGAGATCTCCAAAACGTAGGTGTCTGGAATGATATCCGTAGCATCTAATTCCTCTTCCAGCGCTCGACTCATCCGTTCGCAATCATCCAAACCGGTATCACCCAAGCGGTTACGGATATCCACACGCAGTACGGGAGGGCGTCTATCCGTGTGAAAAACTGCTCCTACTACCTCCAAGCCTAGGTTTTCGGCTAGTGGCGTCGCCAAATCTATTAGCTGTGGAATTAAAGGATGAGTCATTGAAGAACTCCAACAAAAAAAGTGGGTTTAACCCACTTCCAGGTAAAATTTCTGCCAAGAAACCTATCGACGAATAGAGTTTCGTCTGTTTCTATCTTTGAGTGTAGCGCAATCAGCTCGCCTTGTGAGGCGTCAGGGAAGGAGAAGGAACCCCATAGAAAAATCTAGGGGCTTTACAAGGACGCCCTGAATGTTCCTTTTCCTGCTAACGATGAGCAATCTGACGAATTGCCCTTGTTTGTTCTAAAATTGCCTCGAAGTCTTCTTCAGACAGCCGTTCGACATAATTAATTTTGATTTCCTCTAATAAATCTGTGAGTAAGGACTGAATTTTCTGTAAGGTCTGCTTCCCTTGGATTTCCGTCCCTAAAGCTTCGCTGAGGTGTTCGATCAGTCGTTGAAGCAGTTGATCCCCAACGGGATCGGGTTGCATAGCACCATTGACAGTGTCGTAGAGAGCTTGGGCGATTTCTTTCACCAGTCGCCCGGTCAGCTCATGCTGTAATTGTTCCATGCCTGGTACTTTCTGAAGTCCCTGGAAAGCTGGGGATTGGTTAAGCACCTTTTCAAGGTGGTGTTGCAGTAATGCTTCTATATCGGGTCGAATTTTGGGGAGAACCTGATAAACTACCAGCTGCATCATTAGGGTAGTGATTGCTGCTACTTCGTCGGTGTTATTGATGTCGATGTACGGGCGAATTTCACGTTTCGACAGCCACCTGGCAAGGTCTCCCCCACGAATTGAAGTTTGAATTTGGTTGATTACTCGAACCACGACTACTTCGGTCAGATCCTCAGCAATAGTGGCAACAAACCCCTGAGCGACTTGTCTTTGGATGCGCTCGAGGTCTATTAACTTAGCTTGACTTAAGCGAATTGTTACGGGGATGATGCGAAGCCAGCGAAAAACAGGCAGCAGTAAAAAGATGTCATACCAGCGCCACAGCATAGCATCTAGCCAGCTGATCCCAATGCGACGACGACTGATTACCCAAGTACGCGCCAGAAATTCCAGACCAAATAGGACAAAAAAGGGAAAATCAATCAGCCCAAAACGGTCTATGAATTCGCCATTTTCCCCAATCGGACGGTAGTAGTTGGTTTCAAATAGAGGTCGAATCTCACGGTTGAAATAACCTAGTCCTTGTTCCCGACCCCTTGTAGCTAAGTAGTTTTGGCTCCAGAACGTTCTAAATGATTCTTTGGCTGAAGCATCTTTACTTTTCAATACATGCACACGCATGCGATTTTTAATTTTTTCCAAGGTGCCTGTTTTATTTGCAACCTGGAAGGGATTAGTATCAACTATTTCTGCGCTACGACGGCGTAGATCCTGGAGGATTACTTCTACCTGTGGCGATCGCACTCCCGTCTGGCTAATCTGACCTTCTAACTCATCCACCTTTTGCAAATACTGCTGTGTATCGCGGTAGGGCTCAATGCCTTTAATTGGGTCATACCACCGAGTAATTGGAGGATGAGGAATCTCTAGGGTAAAGCCAGGAAACTGTACTGGCCCCAGAGTAAAACCAAGAATCCGTATTCTGCCCTGTAGCCAGAAATCCCGCATGGGAATGTAGCTCAAGTCAAACAGCACTAAGAGCAGGTTTACCAATGCCAAAATCGCCATCACTCGTTCAAACCAAAGGTTCCGGCGAGCTTGATTTTTACTTGGAGTCAGTTTTTGTAAGGATGACATGGTTCAGGGGTTAGAAATTCTTCCTCCCAGAGTATCGAAGTCCAGAGGTTATTTAGTCATCTAACTGAGGCATCGAACGCCATGAGATTTAAAACTCCTGGCGAGGCTCGAATTCCACAATCTTTAAAAGCTGCTACAGCTGTGGTAGGAGGTCAATATAAACCACATGATAATGTGTATGTTTTGGCTATATTATTACTACCTAAAACCAAAACAAATGTTGTATCAATACTTAAAAAACGCCGCTTTTCAGCTTAAACTGTACCTGTTCAAATTGTTATCTGGCATAGTCATCAGTGTGTGGAGTGTAGATTATGTGGAATCGCCATGGAATAGCGCTCACTGCTATTAGCATCGGTTTAGCAGCAAGTTTGGTAAGTTACGAAGTCTCTTATGCAGCTCGAAGCCGGAACTATACGCCAAGAGAATTCCGCTCCGTCTTACGCAGCTTTGGATATAACGTCACAGTAAATGATAACCCCCTGGCAGATCAGGAAACTATAGCTGCGATCCGCCAGTTTCAGCAGGGATACAAGTTACCAGTGGATGGTGTGGCTGGTTCGCAAACTCAGGATTTGGCAGCTGATCTGGTGCGCATCCTTCAAGCTAACCTCAACCTTGTTCTTAAGCCTAGTCCCGCTTTACCCCGTACCCAGTTTTATGGTCCCTTAACTGAAGCCGCTGTAAGGCGCTATCAGCAGCAAGCTGGTTTGCCTGTGACGGGAATTGCAACTCTAGCAGTCCGGAAGAAAATTGACGATGAAGCTACAAGCATCCTGAACAATCAAGCTCCTCCTCCGGCCGCAGCACCAGCACCAACGGCAACACCTAGCCCAGCTCCCAGCCCCATACCAAGGACTTCACCTAGCCCAGCCCCTAGTCCCATACCACAGACTTCACCTAGTCCAGCCCCTAGTCCCATACCAAGGACTTCACCTAGTCCAGCCCCTAGTCCCATACCACAGACTTCACCAAGCCCTTCACGCTAAACTCTCAGCTATTAAGCCCATGTCCCTTTAGCGCTTAGCTTGCTCCGGTAAAGGTCTTCCCTTTGGCTCCGGTAAAGCTGGACGCGGTTGGTAAGGCATCGGAATATACTGCACCGAAGGACGACCTCCTTGAGGCTGTGGGTATAATTCCATGAGATTGTAGATAGCTGGCGGCAGACCAACGGTAATTGGCAAACCGAGTTCTGTCGCCTCTTCTACTGTAATGGGATAGTCATGGGTAACTTTTCCTGTAGTTAGAGCTTCAATGATTTTTTCAGTGTTTTCTGGGGCAATCTTCGGTTGTGGTACATCGTCTTTTAAAAGCGTCCTGACAAACCGTTGCACCTGCTGAATGGCTTTGCGTGACAGGTCTGCCATAATCAGGGTTTGGTCGTCAATTTTGTCAATTGACTTGTGTTCAACGACTTGGAGGATACTTGCTGCTGCCATGTTGCCCAATTGGGGATCGACTGGTCCCAAAACGGCGTTGGCATCCATCACAATTTCATCGGCTGCCAGAGCTAGCATTGTGCCACCGCTCATGGCATAGTGCGGCACAAAGACAGTAACTTTAGCTTTGTGGCGAATCAGTGCCCTAGCAATCTGCTCTGTTGCCAGAACCAAACCTCCTGGTGTATGCAAAATCAAATCAATAGCTGTATCCGGAGGCGTGAAGCGAATCGCCCGCAACACCTGTTCTGAGTCTTCAATCGTGATATATCGGGATATGGGAATTCCCAGGAAGCTAATCGACTCTTGGCGGTGAACCAGCAAAATGACTCGGCTTCCGCGTTGCTGTTCAAATGATTGTAGAGTTTGAACTCGGCGGATTTCCATTTGGCGTTTTTGCCACCAAGGTTGGAGTGACGAGACAACCAAAAAAATCCAGAAGAGGTCAAAAAAGTTAAAATTCATGGCTTTTGCACCTACAGCACAGTGATTTTCATTGTTTCAGGTTCTGCTAGCCAGAAGCTCTATCAAAATAGGGGAGTTCGAGGAAGCGAGTCACCCCTGGATATTTCCTAACCCTCTATATTAATCTGACCAAATAAAAATAAGACTAACAAAGGCAAAGCTCACCTCGTAGGAAGGCTGTGCCAACGTGCAGATAGGTTTTGCCCTCTAACCTAAGTTTTGAGTTACGTAAGCGTTTGCGGAGCAGGCACTTGGCACGTAGTTTTTCTGTGGCTCAAGTCTTGCAACACGTTACTGTTACCCCACCCTAGTCTTGGGTTAGTAAGGAGACATCTAAGTTCCCTCCTTACTCAGGGGGTCGTGCAAGATGTCAGTGTACTGCAAAGTTAGAAGCTTGGGTAGTTTTCGATTACGCCAAATCAATACTTACAAAAATTCTCTGGTGAAAGTGACAAAAAGGGTTAAAAGGCATCATTTAACTGCCTTCACATTTTTTTCACAAGTTTTAACTAAATTAGGTACAAGTTCTTCTGATAGTTCAGATTTTATCTAGACGATAAAAGCAGTAGAAGTGTTGATTATCTTACGCCGAAATTAAGAATAGAACTCAATCACTGCTGAGAGGGTAGACATGAGAAAAACAGTTAAGCAAGATTTGACTACTCAGTTTAAGCAGCTTCAGCTTAAACAGCTTCAAGTAGTTCTCAAAAATTATAAACAAGCTCAAGCTAAAGCTTCTGTTGAAATGGATACCGAAGCTTTAGTGGAAGCTATAGCACATTTGGAGGAACAACTGTGCAAATTTGATGCAGAATTAAACTCGTTGAGTGCCTAATCTTTTCGAGTGAGAGCATGAATGTTGGGTGCGGCTCAGGCAGAAACCTGCTCACATGCCCATCATCAGAGTCATTGTAAGTAGGTGCAATTAATTAAACTCAACATTGTTTAGTGGCGTAAATTCGTCAAATGTGCTATGACTTACGCATTGATCCCGCAACAGGGCTTAAAAAGGGGGGCTAAGAAATACTGGCAAAGGCTGAAATACCGGAAAGTATGTAATGCTGCGTAAGCCCTATGTACGTCAAACGAAGATTTTAGCTGCATAACCATTTTTAGTTTATTTATAGCGGTTCTCACACTCTCCTGCTTGTCTCCAAGAGTCTCTTTCCCAGAATCTCTCTATTCCATCAAGCGTGAGAATCGCTATACCTGCACCGACTGACCTAATACCTAACGCTGCTGCGATCGCCAAAACTCTACTTTATTTTCTGCGTTAGCTTCCTTTAATTTCCTGGGCTTTTTCGAGGCTAGCCTTTGCCTCATCTAATCGACCTAAATTAAACAGTGCATTGGCTCGGTTATGCCAAGCTTCCTGTAAGTCGGGGTTCAATTCTATAGCTTTGTCATAAGAGGCGATCGCCTCTTCAAATTGCCCTAAGTTAGACAAGGCATTGCCTCGGTTAAACCAACCTTCGAATAAGTCTGGCCTAATTTCTAAAACTTTGTCATAAGAAGCGATCGCGCCTGCAAAATTCCCGGCTTCGTTTTGCTGATTGCCTTGGTTAAACCAGTCCAATGCTTCATCTATAGCCGATTGATTGGCTGCATTGAGTTGATTAATGACTTCCTGAATAATGACTTGTGGATCAGTTGTATCAATTCCAAACTGCTGGGCAATCACCTGGACTAAGTTGGGATCTTGCTGCATCCTGGCAAACAACTCATCTAGTGTTATCGCTTCCACTGGTGCGTCTTCTGGCTGAGTTGGTTCTCCACCTTGATCAGGAGGGCTGAGAGGAGTTGTAAATTCTCCCCCTTGATCAGCAGGGCTGAGAGGGGTTGTAAATTCTCCTCCTTGATCGGCGGAAGTCAGGAAGGGTGAAGGCGCTGTAGCCCCGGCATCTGGTCCCTCATACTCCCATATCGCCCCACTCGGTTCCCTGCTTAGCAGTTGGCTGCCAATGTCGTAGGTAACCTGTCCTATTTCTTGTAGAGACGGGACATATAGAATCTGTTCACCCAGCAGCACTAACCGTGTGGCTAACTCATTATTCGGTGAGGGTGACGCCAGCACTCGTTCCCCAAAACGACGCAACCATCCCACCCATTCTGCATAGGTAATGCGCCCTTTGAGTCCCTCAAACCACCGCACAATCCGATCTTGTTGCCAGCTATGCGCCACCCCTTCTAGCAACTGCCTGAATAGGTACTCGCAATCCGAATCATCTAATGGTCTAGGCGTGGGGGAATCTTCGTTTGTAGAGAGACCATTTTCCCTACGTGATAAGCGCTCACCTCTGGGAGGCTCGCCCCCAAACAGACGCCTAAATAACGCCTTGAGCCACTGCCAAATCCGCTTAAGCATCTGCCGCACCTCTACATACCACTAATTCAGTATTTTAGACCCGCACGCTGTCGGGGCGATCGCTCTAACTGGTTCAACTTAAGCGCAAAGTCCCTCTAAGTCTGAAATTTGTAGGATGCCTTAGCCAAGCGCAACGCATCGATATCGAATAGGATAACAGGCATCTGGTAGGTTACGGCTGTGCCTAACCTAGGCTACTCCCCGATAGAGTGTTAGGCACGCTACCCTACAGAAAGGCTAGGCTTATGGCTCAAACGAAGCCTTTTGGCTTCCGCGTAGCGGTACTAAGCTTATCCCGAATTGCACTCAGGGAATCCCTCATGCAACCAAAAATCATCTGGCAGCAGAACAGCGACAACCCCGAAAACGGCAATAACTTTGCCATCATTCAGCAATGGTGGGCAAGCCTCAACGACAAAAAAATTGCCTGGCGACAGCGACTAATTCCTTCAACAGGCGATGTCAGCCAACTCGACTGGGAACCGCAACGGTTTGACGAAGTTTTCAAGCTACAAACACCCCAGATGCGTGGTATCACCCTCTACTGGCGCAAACAAGACAGCGATCAAGAACGTAGCACTACACCCCGTCAGCTTGAACTTGACGAACGTAGTCAGCAACTCTACATCTATCCCCAATCTCAAAAAGAACTTGTTATCCGAGTTGGTATACCGGAAATCATTTATCAGAAAATTTCAATAACAAATCCCCAATGGGAAGGTACCAACGTTGGTGAAAACTACATCCTCACGCTACAAGACAAGCCGCAACAACTAGAAGTCAAGCTTACTCTAACTCCAGAAAATCTCGCTCAGCTTAAAGGACAGCTGCCGCAATGAACCCAAATTCCGTAAAATCACTGTTTTTTGTTAAAGCCGACCCTGGCAGTATTGGCGAGTAGGGACAGCAAAGGCAGTACCATCATGTTTACCCTCTCTAGTGCCTGCTAATTTTTATACCAATCCGCTACGTAACTAGCGGTGCCAATCTACCAATAACTGTGCCGGAATGAACCAACCTCTTACACTCCTGCGATGGATTATCCCCGTTGCTATCATCTTAGTTGGATGGTTCGCTGGGGTAATCTTTGAAAGAGTTTTTTTCAAAAGACTAAAACAAGTCGCTACTAAAACTCAATTTCCAGGGAATGAATTAGTTTTTAAGTCTCTGCACAGAATGCCAAGTCTTTGGTTTTTACTAGCAGGACTTTATTGTGCCGTTTTCACATTACCTATCAATCCCGCAGGTTCGGGGATTCTTCAAAAAGCCCTCACGGCAGTTTTTCTGTATACAGTTACACTCGTTATAGCTAGAATAGCTGCCGGCTTGATGACCTTATATGGTCAGAGAATAGAAGGTCTTTCCGCCTCATTACTTTCTAATCTTGTCAGGATAGTTGTTATTACTTTCGGGGTCTTAATGATCCTGCAAGCTCTGGGGATTTCTATTACACCTATCCTAGCAACTTTGGGAATTGGTGGTTTAGCGGTTGCGTTAGCCTTTCAAGATACTCTATCTAACTTATTTTCTGGCTTATACCTTATTATTTCTGGACAAGTCAGAACAGGTGATTACGTAAGACTAGAAACAGGTGAAGAAGGTTACGTTAGTGATATAACTTGGCGCAATACTACGATTAAAGAACTGGCTAACAATTTAATTATTGTCCCCAATACTAAACTAGGTTCAGCAATTTTTAAGAACTTTCATTTGCCCGTTCAAGAAATAGTCATGCAGGTTGCGGCTGGTGTAAGTTACGACAGTAACCTTGAGCAAGTGGAACAGGTAACTCTCGCGGTTGCCCGAGAAGTGATGCAAACTGTTCCGGGTGGAGTACCCGACTTTGAGCCATTTCTGCACTATCAAGACTTTGAGGATTTTAGAATTAATTTCATCGTGTTTCTCAGAGTCCAAGAATTTTTTAATCAACGTCTTGTCAAACATGAATTTATTAAACGATTGCACAGTCGCTATCGGGAAGAAGGCATAGAAATTCCTTTTGTCATCAGAAATGTATATCTGAAAGATAAGGGAAGAGCTAAGCCAGCTCCGACAAAACGAGGAAAAGCCAAATTACATATACCAAAGCATTGAAATAAGGGCGCACAGCCGTGCGCCCTACGAAAGATAGGCAATTGGGCTTTCATTCCGCCAATCACCAATTCCTAAAATTACGGTTTAGACCGTAAGTTGGGATTATTTTTTGTTATTTCCTGGTGTTCGTCCTGTTTCATCATTACTACCACCGTGTGGACGGGAGTTGCCTGGATCACAGCCTTCTGAACCGTTACCAATTCCTTGGTTGCAGTTTTGACGAGCGGGTTTTTTGCCACCGACTTGGCGCGCGTCATCGGCTTGAGTTGCGCCAGTTTGTGTTGCCACGTAGGGTGAGGAAATTGCTTGCGCGTTACCGTTGCTAACCATCGCCTGATAGAGAAATGCTGCGACTTCTGCTCGGGTTGCCACCTGATTAGGGCTGAAAGTTTTGACATTAGGATAGTTCGCCACAATACCCCGCTCTGTTGCAGCAGCAATCAAGCTACGGGTAGAGGTAGGAATGGCAGCGGCATCGCTGTAAAATTGCAAAACTTGTTCGGTGGAGCTACTAGCTGTATAGTTCAATCCTTTCGCCAGTGCTGTCAAAATTTGCAGACGAGAAAGGCTTTGGTTAGGGTTGAAGGTATTGCCAGAAATAGCTTCTAAAAAGCCCATCTCGTAAGCTTCCCGAATGCCATTGTAAGCCCAGTGGCGGGTCGAGACATCCACAAAATTACTTACATCGCGAACTTTAGTCTGCTTAAAGACTGAGGAAACCAGCGCAGCAAACTGAGCGCGAGTTACTGGTTCATTGGGATGGAATTTACCATCTGGAAACCCGGTAAAAATGCCTCGCATTGCTAGTTCTGCAATGAAATCTCTCGCCCAGTGACCTTCGGGTACATCTGCAAAATTTATCTTAGCCCTACTGCGAGCTAGTGCTACCTGTTGCTGTGTTCTGGTCGTAGTTCCCTGAGTGGTTTGGGAAGAACCTGCGATCGCTTGTGTGCGTTGGCTAGTAGTTCCCTGAGTGGTTTGGGAAGAACCTGCGATCGCCTGAGTGTTTTGGCTAGTACGATTTTGGGTGCTAGTGCTGCCAGTAACCGCTTGAGTTGTCTGACTGGTGCGGCCAGTCGTCACTTCTTCTCGGCGCGTTAGCTGTGTTGTTGAATTACTCGTGATACTTCTGGTTGCCACTTCATCGAGCTTCATCAAGGAACCAGATTCATTGGTGCGATAAACCCAGCGCTGTTCACCATTGGCAACGATGACTCGCCATCCTGGAACTGTAGCTTGAGTACACATGGTATCAGCATTAGCTAGACCCAAACAGCCATCTGACCAAGTTTCCCGTTCTACCTTAACAATCCGTAGCTGTGACGCTTGTACCCCGCTCTTTTGGGACACTTCCTTGAAGATGGCATCCGTCATGGATTGTGGCAATAACTTGATATCATCCTCAACCGTTTCCTCCTCCTTAGCCATCAGGCTACCAGAAGGCTGACCTGCTAATTCAACATTACTGGGTTGACTGGAAAGCTTCTCCGACAAGGTATTAGCTGGGGAAGGAGCAGATATTGCCATACCTGCGGCAAGCTCCACCAATGCCATCCCCGCAGCCGTCAATACAATTCTGCTGTGTGATGCAAGAAAACCAAAACTCATCAATTGCATACCAAACGCCAAACAATCTTTATTGACGTTCAATTCACTAAAATGTTTCCATTTACCCTAAATTTATTCTGAGAACTTATGGGTGGTGGTCGTGGATAATTAGGCGATCGCAAAAAAGCTTCTTTTGATGAGGAATACTTTAAATTTCCGATAGAACTTATAAAAAATATTCTTTATCTACGAAAAATTAACTTATAAAAACGCTAGATTTTATAACAGTGAATTGCAATCAGAGGTTGAGGCAGCTAGACATCAATAGTTAAAAGTGTCAATGTATGTTTTTATACGTTTAAAAAATACTGATTTGAAAGTAGGAATTGATGAAGTTATTTGTAAGCAAGTAATTCAGTATTCTGGTCTAAGGCTGGCAAAAATGCCCAGTGTTCCAATTGGAGTAAGCGGGTGTAGATTCCAAGATTCGTGCGATGATGTTGCACATCAGGAAAAGAAAATAGAGCCTCCCACGTCAATTAATACCATTTCGGGTTCGGTCGGCTACATATGGCTCTTGGGATGAGGAGATAGGAAGAAAAGGATGGATAGAGCCCTCTGTAGCACATCAAAAGGGAAACGATACAAATCTCAGATGTTACCCCAGTAGAGACGTGCATGCTGAAAGTAATGCATTCCCGATCGCTGCCTTACAGTATTGCTGTACTGACCATCACCTTAGCACTGCTGCTAAAGCTGCTATTAGACCGCTTAATTGAGCCAGAAAGCATGCTGTTACTATTTTTTGTCGCTGTGATGGTCAGTGCCTATTATGGTGGCTGGAAGTCAGGGATGCTAGCTACTGGTTTAGCAACCCTAAGTAGCGTCTACTTCTTGCTCTGGTCAAGTGACGTATCCTGGGCACATAGTCTGATTCATCACTTGCAACTGGTTCTGTTTGTGCTCCAAGGAGGGTTGATTAGTGTGCTGATGGGAGCGCTACACAAGGCTAAGCACACAGCAGAAGTGAGTGCCTCAAAACTGCTGGAGAGAGAAGAACTACTCCGCCAGTTGACGGAAAACATTCGAGAGGTCTTCTGGGTTTTCTCACCGGAAAAGAACCAAATACTTTACGTCAGTTCTGCTTACGAGGAAATCTGGGGTCGAAGTTGTGCAGACTTATACGAAACACCGTCGTCTTTTCTGGACACGATTCATCCAGAAGACCGCGATCGCGTAATTCTTGCTCGAAACAAACAGGTTCAAGGAGAGTACCAACAGGAGTATCGAATTGTTCAACCCGATGGCTCTGTGCGCTGGATAAAGTCTCGCGTCTTTCCAATCCGTAATAGTCTTGGACAAGTCTACCGTCTTGCCGGAATTTCAGAGGACATTACTAATCACCAACAGACGCAGGCTGAGTTAAGACGAGCTAATGAACGCTTTCAACTGGCTGCAACGGCAGCAAACTGCATTATCTACGACTGGGACATTCAAAAAAACACAGTTGACAGAGCCCTAGGCTTTGCTCAGCTGTTGGGCTATGCTCCGCAAGAGGTTGAGCCGACCAGTAACTGGTGGCAAGAATGTATCCATCCCGATGACCGACAACGCGCCCATGACAAAGTTTGGCAAGCGTTAATGAATCCAGAGGTCAGTCGTTTTGAGACCGAATATCGAGTCCGCAACAAGCAGGGGTCATACCTGTATGTCTGCGATCGCGGCATTATTATTCGCAATAGTTCAGGAAGTGCCATCCGGGCCGTTGGTTGTTCCCTGAATCTGAGCGATCGCAAGCGGGTAGAGGAGGAATTGTACCGCCGGGAGCAGGAGTTTAAAGCATTGGCTGAAAACTCACCTGACATTATCTCCCGAATCGATCAACAACTACGCCACGTATACGTTAGCCCAGCCATAGAGACGGTAACGGGATTATCGCCACAGGCGTTTATTGGCAAAACTCATCCAGAGTTAGGGATGCCCCAAGATCAGTCTCTTGAATGGCAGCGCATAGTACGAGAAGTATTTGACACAAAGCAAGAGCGGATTTCTGAATTTAATTTCTCAGCCCCCGACGGCACGATTAGATACTATCAATTGCGAACTGTGCCTGAATTTGCTCAAGATGGCTCTGTAGAGTCTGTATTGGGAGTTGCCCGTGACATTACTGACCTTAAACAAATAGAAGCAGCGCTACGGGATAGTGAAACAAAATTCAGGCGCTTAGTCGAGTCCAACATAATAGGGGTGATTTTTTGGGATATCACAGGCAACATTCTTGATGCCAACGATGCCTTTCTGGAGATGGTTGGTTACACGCGAGAAGACTTACAGGCAGGTCAATTGCGCTGGAAAGAGATGACGCCCGTTGAACAGCTGAACTTGAGCGAACAGTCCATTGCCCAAATGCAACAGATAGGGGCAGCTAGCTATGAGAAGGAATACATTTGCAAAGATGGTCGGCTCGTCTCTGCGCTCATAGGGGGGGTCATGTTTGAGGGGTCTTTTGAGCGGGGAGTGAGTTTCGTTCTTGACCTAACTGAGCTTAAGCGATCGCAAGAGGAACTTGCCCAAAGCTTGAAGCGTGAGCAAGCCGCACGCGCCGAAAGCGAGGTGGCACGAACTACGGCTGAATCAGCTAACCGCATTAAGGATGAATTTCTGGCAGTCCTCTCCCATGAACTGCGTTCACCGCTTAACCCAATCTTGGGTTGGTCAAAGCTCTTGCGTACTGGCAAGTTGGACGAAGCAACGACAGCGCGTGCTCTTGAGACTATCGAGCGCAATGCCAAGTTGCAGACTCAATTGATTGAAGACCTACTGGATGTCTCTCGGATTCTGCAAGGCAAGCTCAACCTAACTATCTCTCCAGTCAACCTAGCCTCCATAATTGAGGCCGCGCTTGATACGGTGCGTTTGGCTGCACAAACCAAGTCAATTCAGATTCAGACTGTGTTTGAACCTAATATGGGGCTAGTTTCAGGTGATGCCAATCGCTTACAGCAAGTTGCCTGGAATCTGCTCTCTAATGCTGTCAAATTCACGCCTCAGGGGGGACGAGTAGAAGTTCGACTGTCAGTAGTCTTCGACCGCGCGTATGCCCAGAATGAATTGGGGGATCCAGCGTCGGTCAGTAGTGAGTCGCAAGGGATAACCAATAACGAACAACCGACAACGAACAACTATGCTCAGATCACGGTGAGTGATACAGGTAAAGGTATCAATCCTGAGTTTTTGCCTCATGTATTTGATTACTTCCGTCAAGAGAGTAGCGCTACCACAAGAGCCTTTGGTGGACTAGGGCTTGGTCTGGCGATCGTTCGTCATCTGGTAGAACTGCATGGTGGTACTGTCTGGGCAGAGAGTTCTGGCGAAGGGCAAGGAGCAACCTTTACTGTCAGGCTACCGTTGATGACAGTTTACCCCCAGATAAACCAAGACGATGCTCAGTCAGATCACCCTCCAGATTTAAGTGAGCTGCGAGTTCTGGTTGTGGATGATGAGGCGGATATGCGGGAATTTCTTGCCTTTACGCTTAAAAAGTATGGTGCCCACGCGACTGTAGTGGCATCGGCAGGTGAGGCACTGGATATTTTAGCCAAGTCAAAGCCAGATTTACTCTTGAGTGATATTGGCATGTCAGGCATGGATGGCTACATGCTGATTCGTCAAATCAGAGCCATGCCGCCAGAGCAAGGGGGATTGATTTGTGCGATCGCACTAACGGCTTATGCTACTGAGGCTGACCATCAACAGGCACTTTCGGCAGGTTTTCACATGCATATTACTAAGCCTGTTGATCCAATGGCACTGGCAAAGGCGATCGCCAATTTGGTCAAACAACCTAACAACATTGAATAATTTACCGCAATCCTTTCGCTTGGCTATAGCTGATTGGTGACTTTATCAAATCATTTTCTTGGAAACGTTTAAACCTGAAAAGTTGAAGCTTATCAACTAAAGAATTACTTTCCCCTAACATAAACTGACTCATTAAATCGCCGATTATCGGACTTAGCTTATATCCATGACCACTAAATCCAACAGCACAAAACAGTCCTGGTATATGCTCTAAATTATCAATGATGGGTTGATAATCTGGCGTAACTCCCCAAATTCCACTATATTTTTCTACAACTTTTCCTTGTTGAAGAACTGGAAAACGATGCAATAATTTCTGATGCAGTTCTTCAGTAATTTTAGGAAAAAGTTGTCCCTTAAAATCATCCGCATCCTTTAGCCCAAACTGAGGATGATATTTCGGGTCAGAGTTACCGATGCGGGTGTAGGGTTGAGCAGCATCAGAACGGGAGTAACAGAGATTGACTAAATCTGAAATCACAGGATGGGTTGAAGAAAATTCCATCGGTCGTTCCACCACGACAACATGTTCAACAATCGGGATAACGGGAAACTCTAACCCCAGATGTTCAGTGAATTTCTTTGCCCAAGGACCAACACAGTCAATTACCGTGCGCGTTGCCACGTCTCCTGTCGCTATAACAACACCTTCGACATTACGTTTAGCATCTAACTTGATTTGGTGTACTGGAGTTTGAGTGCGAATTTCTACACCTAAGTCGGCGGCACGTTTTGCCAAAGCTACTGTAGTCTGAGGAGGACTGCCATAGCCAGAGTCAGGTTCATAAGCTGCCGCCGCCACATCACTAAGATTTAAGTCAGGGACTTTCTCCTGAACGTGTTGAAGGTCTACCAAATCAACATTGATAGCTATTGACTGGTGCATTTCAACAACGCTGTGAAGCGTCTCAACATCGGATTCTCCTACTAGGATGTAGTAACCGCAGGGATGAAACCCACTATCGTAGCCACCATATCGCTGTTTAAATTGGTGAAATCGCTCTTTGGACAGACGCGCGAGCTCAGCTAAAACTGGGTGTGTGTAGTGGGTGCGAATAATGCCAATTCCTTTACCAGAGGCACCCTGAGCCAGCTCTGCTTTTTCAAGTAAGAGAATTTTTCCAGCTTTCCTCTCGGCTAGATGTAAGGCAATTGAGGCACCAATGCAACCTCCACCCACTACGACAATGTCTGCTGTCTCGACCATATAGTTATTGCCCCTGGCTAAGCATTAGCTAATTCAGCGCCGATTATAACAAGCTTAAGGCGGCTAAATTCAGTGCAACGGTTGGGTTAGCAAAGCACTCTGTTAGCAGTAGGATAGAGAGTTCTATAAATCGTCTACTACCTTCAACATTCCTCGACGCACAGCGTGCAACAACCGACATTGAGTCTTATTCAGATTTCATACAAAGTTAATAGTGCAGCGTTCCTACCTAACCAGCTGATATAGTCAACGCTTTCTGTATTAAATGGGGTGTTCTAAAGCTATTTGTTGATATGACCAACCAATTAGTAATTCACGATGCACAACTCAAGCAATGGTTTCGCTTCCGAGAGCCGGAGCAGATTGTCAGAGCCTTTCGCCTTGACCAAGTAGTCCCCAGTTTGGAACTTGTCGAGCTAATGGTTCGCGAGCATAAAATGTATGCGGCTGGTTTTATCAGTTACGAAGCTTCACCAGCTTTTGATACGGCTCTCCATACCCATTCCCTGTCTTCATTTCCGTTGCTTTGGTTCGGGCTTTACAAAAAAGCTGAAATTATTCAGCTGCCGGCTCCTGCTCAAGATTCCGACAATACCTTGAATTGGTCGGCTTCCGTGAGTCGCGAGGAATACGACCAAGCGATCGCTACTATCAAGGAACACATTGCTCGTGGTGAAACTTACCAAGTCAATTACACCATGCGCCTACATACGCCTTTTTCGGGCAACCCGTGGGAGCTTTTCCTGAAATTGGTTCGATCGCAGCAAGCCGATTATGCCGCCTATGTCGATCTTGATCAGTTCGCCATTTGCTCAGCTTCACCGGAACTCTTTTTCCGTTTTTCTGGCAACCACCTGACTTTGCGACCGATGAAAGGAACTGTAGCAAGAGGCTACACATTGAGCGAAGATAACGCGATGGCTGAGTGGTTGCACCATTCTGAGAAAAACCGTGCCGAGAATGTCATGATTGTCGATATGATTCGCAATGACATGGGTCGGGTTGCAGACATCAACAGCGTCCAAGTCCCCAGTTTGTTTGACGTGGAACAGTACCCAACCCTCTGGCAAATGACCTCTACCGTCACGGCAACCACGAGTGCCTGCTTGGGCGATATCATGGCAGCTCTTTTTCCTTGCGCTTCCATAACTGGGGCACCTAAGCCGCGCACGATGGAGATCATCCGCAATTTGGAAAAGACACCGCGTGGTATGTATACCGGATGCATCGGTTTTATCTCTCCCAAACGGCAGGCTCAATTTAACGTTGCTATTCGTACTGTCGTGATCGACAAAACAACCAATCAAGCCGAATATGGCGTTGGCAGTGGCATCGTATGGGACTCTCTCAGCAGTAACGAGTACACAGAATGTCAACTCAAAACCCGAGTTCTTACAACAAATCGCCCGGATTTCTGTTTGCTAGAGACGATGCTATGGGAACCGGATCATGGATACTTTTTGCTGAGTTATCATCTTAAACGTTTGCAAGATTCTGCCCTCTATTTTTGCATTCCGGTAGACATTGAACAGGTGCACAAGAAACTTGAGGCATTAGCCAATTCGTTGCCAACTCAGTCCTATAAAGTAAGGCTACTGGTAGCCCAGGATGGTAATCTCGCCTGTGAGAGTACCCTGCTGTGTTGTAATGCTGCCTCCCAACCCGTCAGCCTCAGCCTATCTTCAACACCAGTTGATTCCAGTAATCCATTTTTGTATCACAAAACAACCGAGCGTCAGGTCTACAATCGTGCCCTAGCCTCTTGTCCTAACTACGACGATGTTCTGTTGTGGAATGAACGGGGCGAGATTACAGAAACATGCATTGCTAATGTTATCGTTCAAATCAACGGCGAACTGCTGACACCGCCAGTTCAGTGCGGAGTGTTAGCAGGAACGTTTCGGGCTTATTTGCTCGCTCAGGGAAAAGTACGGGAGGAGATAATCACAGTTGAAGCACTGAAACAGTGTGAGCGTATCTATAGAGTTAACTCAGTCCAGAAATGGCGTGAAGCTGTTTTAGTAACTCCAGATCAATCATTATCAAATAGCCAACAGAAACTTTGCTAGTTGTTTCAAGATCATATGTGTTCAGCTTTTGTCCCTGTGATACATTCAATTCCTTCAGGGGAAGCTCTAATTGAAAATGTCTTATGCCACTATCTAATTGCAACACCCCTGAGTTGTGGCTTGTATAAGCGAGGTTTGAATGATACCTATTTGGTGGAAACTCAGCAAGATAGGTATATCCTACGGGTTTATCGCCGAGGGTGGAGAACGAAACAAGAGATTGATTTTGAACTGGAACTGCTAGCGTTTCTGCATGAACACAATAGTCCAGTTGCCTACGCGATCGCCAGAAAAGACGGTGGCTTCACCGTAGAACTGGCGGCACCGGAAGGAACACGCTATGCCGCTGTGTTTTCCTATGCACCAGGGAAAGCTGTAGATGAAAAGCTTAACACCAAACAAAGTAGACGCTTAGGAGAAGTGCTGGCTACTTTGCATGAGGTGACGAACAACTTCAAAAGCCATTTCAGCCGCCCTGCATTAAATAGCAAGTATCTGCTAGATTGTTCGATGGATGTTATTGCACCCGTTTTTCAACACAGACACAATGATATTGACTATCTGCAAACACAGATAAAAATAATTAAGTCAGCGTTAACGGAGCTGAAACTGCCTTCATCAGCACCCATCTATGGCATTTGCGTTGGTGATGTCCATTCGGGAAATGCTCACTTTACGGATACAGATGAGCCAACATTATTTGACTTTGATCAGTGTGGCTACAGTTGGCGTGCTTTTGATATTGCCAAATTTATCAATACAGCATTGCGCTGGAATATAGATAGCGGAGTAAGACAAGCGTTTGTAGAGGGGTATCAAGCTATCCGTCAACTAAGCGAAGCTGAACTGGCTTCAATTCCTTTGTTTATCAAGGTAGCGCATATTTGGGTTATGGGAATTAATTGTGCAGTAGCTGGAGAAGTTATACCTTATGGTCATTTTACGGATGAATGGTTTGATTCTAAGTTAGGGTTATTGACTGAGCTTGATATTTACTAAAGACAATTGATTTAGGTACTAACAACATCTTGCATGGCACAGGACGACTCGAACTTTAATAAGTTGCCTCTCCATTTAGCGATTTCAGAAACATTAAGCCAACAAATCTTTGACGGTGAATACTCACCAGGAGAGCAGTTGCCGAGTGAGCATCAGTTAATGTTGCAGTTTGATGTCAGCCGGATTACTGTGAGGAGGGCGATCGCGAATTTAGTTAATCAAGGTTTAGTCATCTGCCATCGCGGTAAAGGTGTTTTTGTTAAAGAGCATAAGAAAGTCACTCGCTCTCTCTCTAATCCCTTAATCTTCTTTGATGAAGACATGACTCGCCAGGGAGTCACTAGCAGTATTAAAAGTCTTTGTTTTGATATCACAGAACCTTCTGTTAGAGTTCTCCAGAAACTAAAATTATCTCCTGACACCCGCCGCATTTACTGCCAGAAGAAAATTATCCTCACAGACAATATTCCTGTTGCTGTGGATATTACTTACATTCGCTTTGATTTGGGAGAAAGGTTTGCTGATGAGTTGCAATCGAGTCTGATTTATCCCACGCTTGATAACAATGGTGTTTCTGTTGAACGTGTTGAGACTATTTTAGAATGTACTCATTCCACTCATGAAGTGAGCAAATATCTGGATATTCCCCTCGGTGCGCCGCTATTAGTAAACGCTTATGTGGCTTATACCATTGGTGAAGAACCGATTATTTGTGGTGAAACGCTTAGTAGAGCTGATCGTCTTTGTTACTCAGTGGTATTAACGAAGAGCACTCAGGCTTAATAGATACCTGTTTTCAAACTCTCTATTTACTTGTCTGTTGCGAAGAAGACCCCCCCCAGCCCCCCTTATAAAGGGGGGAGAATCTAGTTAAAGTCCCCCTTTTTAAGCCGGAGGTTGAGTGAGGAGATTCGGAGCTAATGCTCGTTTCCGTCCCCGTAAGGGGAAGAGATTTGAAAACTTGTGTGGTAGTAGCGATCCTTACGGTTCTCCCTATCAACCGTTTCCGTCCCCGTAAGGGGAAGAGATTTGAAAACCCTGCCATTTTGAAACCCTTGCTGTGAGAGAGTTTGAGATAGCCAAATTCTGAGGGGGTCTGAAATACACCCAATAGTTGAGACTAATTCTCAATAACATCCTTTCTCAACACCTTCAAACCCTTACACAGAGCGGTATCCGGGGGGGTCTACGAAATAATGAGGGTTTGGGCGATCGCACGACCCCCACGGATCAAGATTTGGCTGATCGGGCTATTTGCTAAGAAACTATTTTGGATAATTTAATTTTCCAGGTTCTGCCCCTCGAACGTATCCCACCTTTGTCCAGGTGTCAAGCTGCTCTTCTCAAAAGTGACTCAATCTCAAAATGAGGTGATCTAAGAAATCTACCTAAAGACAGAAGACAAAAAATCGTGCCAAACTATTGGGTGCTGACTCAGTTCATCATCCGCCTGGAGAGACAAGGCGATCGCGACTATACCCGTTCACGGTCGCCCAAACCTTGCCAAGGCTGGATTTTAGCTGGGCAGCAAGTTTCACCCTCTGCCCTGAAGCAATGCTCAAGACTAATTGGAAAGTTGAATGCTGTCCCAAATGCCACAAGTTTGCTGTCAAAAGTCAGGATGAGTTTTTCGGATGCCTGAAGTGTCGAGTGTTATCCCAAGACCAAATAAGCAAGTCGCCACAAGGGTGTTGTGTATTTTGTAGTCAACCCCTAATTCTACTGATGGAGGCGTGCCTGACTTGCGGAAATCAGCCGAGAGCGTGAAGACAAAATCTCTGTAGGGGCGCACAGATGGCTAAACGGTAGATGTGGGAGAGGCAACAGGTAGCAACGCTTTGAACGTGGAACCTTCGCTCAATTTACTGGTAACCGAAATCGAACCACCACAGCGTAGTAATAGCTGCTGCACAATAGTCAAGCCTAAACCAGCACCTGTATTTTCTCCAGTTGTTGAGCGTCCCCGATAAAAACTGTCAAAAATTCTAGGAATTTCACTAGCGGCAATGCCAACGCCAGTGTCACTAATTGCCAGTTGGACATATTTGCCTTGAGGAGTTGCCCGCACCTTAACCTGACCGCCAGCCAGGGTAAATTTTAGGCTATTGTGCAGCAGATTGATCAGGATTTGCCGGAGCCAACTCTCTACGCACGAGACAAGTGGAAGACTAGCAGGAACAGTGTAGCCAAGCTGAATGCCTTTCTCTTGCGCTAGTGGCTGATAAGTACTAACGACGCCAGGAACAATGTCGGCTAGTTGCACCGAGGGCATCACAGTAGGTTGGGGGTCACTGTCTAACTGTACCAGCTCTAGCAATCCAGTAATCAGGGAATTCTGGCGATCGCACTCTGTATTCAGTAGCTGCATGTAGCGTTGACGCTGTGCTGGCTTGAGTTGCGGCGAATCCACTAGCGTTAGAGCCGTTTTCATATTCGTTAAAGGCGTCCGCAGTTCCTGAGCAACTCGCTTCAGCAGCTCGTCCTTATTGTAAAAGTTATCACTTGGTATCAGTGGAATAGTTGTGCTTGTCTTCACTAGGGGTGTAAGCGTTAGCTCAGTAGCTTTAGAGGAGCCAGTGCTGCCCTTAGGCATAGGCTCACAGACGCTTGGCGAATCCCCACTGGTAGAGGAATAAAATATTTCTTCAGTACGCTGCACTTGCTTGACCAACAACCGAGTCAGTAGAGCTTTCTCCTCAGAATCTGGAACTAGGGCAAATCGCGTTTCCCTTGGCTCTAGTAACTCCTTCGGGATGTTATCAGCCACAGCGATCGCGTCTTTTATACCCTCGCAGACACGCTGGATTACCCGTCGCTCAAAGGTACAAACAGCTAGTAATAACTCAGTGGTGTTTAATGCTGTCCTTGATGGCTCAGGTTGGGAGCACGGATCAGCCACAATTAGACTACTAAACTGGTCACTCAGGACAATCAGAAAGTACTCCTGTTTAAGCTGGCTGCCAGCCGCTAGCTCAACAGAGAAAGATTGAGAAATCCCCTTCAGCTTCGCTGCCTGACCAACTTCATCTGTTAGTACCAAGTCATCCCCAGCACAGTGGTATAGATAAATTTTCTGTACTAAACCAACATGCTGCTGATACCGCTTGATTTCTGCCTGCCATCCGTCTGTTGGCGGTAGCTTGACCCAGAGGGTTGCTGGAATTGTTTCCTCGATCAGGAGATCAATCAGGGTTCCTATCAGAGATTTGAGTGTAGCAGGACTGACTCTAAGAATCTGGGGAGAGGTAAGAGTGTCCAGAGCTAGCTGGTAGAGAGACAAATCTGGAGTAGATGACAGGTTCATCAAGGGTTGGAGGGTTGAAGGTTGGAAGGTTGTTCGGCGAAGCGGTTGCCTAAGGCTAGGTTGAAAGTTCAAACCGTTCTTCTAACGTTCTACCTTATAACCTCCAACCCAAATTAACTGTCAATCTGTTAACCTGCAACCTGCAACCTTCTAGAAAGAGCATCTCGCGCTTGCTCTCGGTCGTCGAAGTGAATTTTTTCCGTTCCCAAAATTTGATAATCTTCGTGACCTTTACCCGCAATCAAAACGCCGTCTCCCGGTTGCGCTTGCAAGATAGCGGTGCGAATAGCCACGCTGCGATCGCCAATTACAATCGGTTCCACTGAGTCCGGGATACCCTCTAAAACGTCTTGCAAAATTCGTTCTGGGTCTTCCGTGCGGGGGTTATCCGAGGTTACTACGGCGACATCCGCTAGTTCGGCGGCAATCTTACCCATTTTCGGGCGCTTTGTGCGATCGCGATCGCCTCCACAACCAAATACACAAATCATCTTGCCCCGGATAAAAGGTCGCGCCGCCTTGAGCAAATTCTCCAAACTATCCGGCGTATGAGCATAATCTACAATCACACTGATGTCCTGATCAGGTTGGATCTGTACCCGTTCCATCCGTCCAGGCACACCCAGAAATTGAGGTAATGCTTCCACGATCGACTCTAAATTCAGACCTAGGTGTAAAACTGCCCCTACAGCCGCCAGCATGTTAGACAAATTGTACTGTCCCACCAATGGCAAACTGAAGGGAGCCTCACCCACTGGAGTATGCAGGATTCCACTAACTCCAGTTGGCTCGTAGTTCAGGTCACTTGTCCACAAATCAGCTGCTCCATTCTCGACACTGTATCTCCAGACTTGCTCTGGATGTAGTTGCCCAATTAATTGCCGTCCATAGGAGTCATCGGCATTAATCACCGCTCGATTTTGGAGATAATCGGAGCTAAACAGCAGTGCTTTTGCTGCGAAGTAATCATCCATGTCTCGGTGGAAGTCCAAATGGTCTTGGGTAAGATTCGTAAATACAGCCACCTCAAACGGACAGCCTCTTACTCGACCTTGCGCCAGCGCATGAGAACTCACTTCCATCACACCCATCTGGCACCCTGCTGATACTGCCAGCTTCAGTTGTTGTTGTAGTTCCACTGCAAAGGGTGTGGTATGAACGGCTGTTTGCTCAAAACCCGGCCAACGAGCATATAGTGTACCGAAAAGTGCTGTAGGTAGTTGGGCGTGAGCCAGAAGAAATTCAATTAGATGCGTGGTTGTTGTCTTGCCGTTTGTGCCGGTGACACCTACCAACTTCAGCTGCCGTGCTGGGTAGCCGTAAAAAGCTGTTGCTGCCTCGGCACAAGCTGTAGTCATGTCTGAAGCTGAAATGATACAAGCATTTTTCCCGGGTTCCCCTTTAGAAACAGGGGGATGTTTTTCAGCCGCTTGGGCAGAGATTAGGGCAGCGACGGCACCCGATGCGATCGCGCTTTCCCAAAACTCCCCACCATCTACCCGCGTTCCTGGCATCCCAATAAATAAATCTCCCAGCTTGCAGGCATGAGAGTTTGTACAAATCCCCTTCACCTCAGCCTCTAGTGCCGGATGCGTCGGCATTTGCACAATATTGGGAATTGCTGCTAATAACTCACGTAGCTTCATTGCAAAACTCTCCTGACAAAGTAATAGGACAAGGGGAAAAAATTAATACCCAAAAGGATAAAGTAACAATCTACACCTCTATCTCCCCCATCTATTCTCCTCCCCTGTTTCTCCGCTTATTTTGGCTCATCCACTGGCACATATTTCTGTAACATTCGCTCCAACTGCTGTACTGTCGTGCGAGGGGAAGGACGAGGTAGTAGTTCTTCACGACCAGCACTGTTTTGATACAGTACTGGCACCTCATACTGATAAGCTTGGAACCAGTCCTCGCGACTGGTAATATCTCGCACCTCTAGTTCAACGTTCAAACCTTGAATCTGTTCTAGCTTTTCTTGCAATCCCTCGCAGAGATGGCAACCTGGCTTACTGTAAAGAATTAATTGCATTTATTGCCTCCAAATCGTTTACCTGATTCAGTAAACCTTTTTCATATGCTGTTATTATTTGGCAGTAATTCTTCTGTCTTTTTTACAAGACCTTGGCAAGCTGCTCAGCCTTGGTCAGCATCTAATAGATAATATGCGGTTTCCCGATCGGGTTATATCTCCTTTCAAGGTAAAATTGATACTGTTCAATACCTGGAGAAACCAGCCGAGAAAGCTATTATGACCCAATCGACACAGTCACCAATTCAACATCTCAGCTTTGACCTGGATGAACTAAATCAACGATTTGATAATGGCCATCCTAGAGAAATTTTGGCATGGTGCGTTGAAAATATTCCGACTGGTCTAGTACAGACCAATGCTTTTAACGTTGATGATTTGGTGATTACAGATATTCTCTACCGTGACCTCAAGCCAGCAACGCCGGTCCCCGTGCTGTTTCTGGACACACTGTACCATTTTCCCCAAACCTTAGAACTGGTTGCTAAAGCCAAAGAAGTCTATAACTTGGACTTAAAAATTTATAAGATTCCAGATATTGATTCCCGTGAAGCTTTTGCAGCTCAATACGGTGACGCTCTGTGGGATAAGGATATTCAAAAATTCCATCATCTGACGAAGATTGAGCCACTGCAACGCGGTTTGACGGAACTGAACGCCATTGCCTGGATTACAGGTCGCCGTCGTGACCAAGCTGTGACTCGTGTTGAAATGCCAGTTATAGAAGTTGATGCCAAGGGACGCTTGAAGGTCAATCCCCTAGCGAACTGGACTCGCAAGGATAGCTGGACGTATGTACATGAACACAGCGTCATTTACAATCCTCTACATGACCAAGGCTATCCCAGCATTGGCGATGAACCGATCACGACACCAGTTGCAGAAGGTGAAGATGAACGTGCTGGTCGTTGGCGCGGCACCGGCAAAACTGAGTGTGGTATCCACATCTAATGAAGTGTGAAGGGTGAAGGATGAAGTATGAAACTTAAGCCTTCATCCTTTTCCAACTCTCAACCCCCTTGTTGAGGAGCAACTGGTCGCTAGTTACTGGTCACTATTCAAGTGGTTGGGATGCTGACTTCCCTCCCGTACCTAACGGTGACGGGCTTTGTGTGCAGCCTTTGTGTAGATAACGCCCTCGGTAGGATTCGAACCTACGACCAAGGGATTAGAAATCCCTTGCTCTATCCCCTGAGCTACGAGAGCATAATTTTACTATACAGAATTTAAACAGTTAATCTAGCCATATAGATTATGTACTCTCTCATTGTTGTCTTTTACTGAAAATTAACTCTAACAGAAATCGGTTCAAGCTCAGAACAGATTATTGCTATTAGCATAGAGAGAGTTGATGGTATCCAGCATTGTACCCGTGCTTACCATCACTACGCAAGGCACGCTCTTAGACCCAGCAGAAATACTCCTGACTGAAGTTGCTTGACGGTCAAGGTACACTATAAACCATTACATTAGGAGTTTGTACCAGGCTTGGTAAGACTTAAGGCAATCGCTCTTTGAGTGGTGCCGGAGGCGATCGCTGATCAGTCCAACCCTGGAACAAGCAGCCTGCATAAAGAGATAGTTGCTTGAGTATTACAGCGCTTCTTTTGCATCCCCCCCTCGACCCGTCAGGAGTCATTTGCCAGTGTCATGTTTATTCTGAAAAGGCAGGATGTTGAAATCTCTAGCATTCAGCACCCGAAGCGGGAACAGCAAATCCCGATTCTCACCTATCAAGGACAAACCTTTCGTTTGATTAGTGTGTTTAGTGCCAATCAACCAGAAGAAGCCAGAGCCTACTGGAGAGACCTCACGGATAATCGCGGCAAAGCTTGTGTTCTCTTAGAAGAGCCTGATCGCTATAGTGTTTGGGGAAAAGTCCGTCTGGAGCAAATAGGGGCTGAAGTCGGGTCTGACTCCAAAGGTGCACTTTACACTCAAGCCTGTCTTCTATTGCTACAAGCCGTTTACCTGGATATTGAAGACCTCTTAGGAGGCAGGCAAGCTGGATTGTTTCAAAAAGATATTACTAAGATCTTTCAGCAGTGGCGCTTCCCCCAAGCGGAATCGCCAGAAGCTGTGAAGCACTGGCTCACAATCGATCCACTGACTAGCCTAGACGTTCCCCATTGGGATGAACACCATCTCATAACTCTATTACAGGAACTCTATCGCCTTGGTAAGGGGTATTTTGGCAATACCAACTTTGCTGAGGGCGTGAGCGATATCTTGCAAGATATGCCCAGCAGTGATCAAGCCCAGTTTATCGCCTGGCTGCAATCATCTCCTATTGGTAAACTATGGCAGTAAGCTAGCTCATGGAGGGAGAGGAGAGGCAATCATCTTCCATTGGTAAACTATGACGGTAATCTAGAAATATGGTTAAACTAATCGCCGTCCTAGCAAACTATTAAAATGCTTTTGCTGATTCGCCAGTCGTGAAGTTTTATAACATCAGCTTTTTGTAATTTCCCTTATTAGTTATAAGCTTGAAAGTGTTATGAGCAGCTCTGTAGAGAAGTCATCTGGTATCCCATCCCCTATAACCAGTCAGAGCATAGTGTATGGGGGCATTACTTGGGCAGTAATCTCGCTGTTATTTTTTCTGCTATTCAGTATTACCGCACCAGGGCAAGAGAGTCCGCTTTGGTACCTGATTGGCACATACGTTCTGGAACTATTGCCTTTTGCAGTAGCCGCTTTCCTCTGTTTTAGAAATTGGCGTAGCCCTACTATTGCCAGCGGGCGGAATGTCTGGTTGGGAATTGGGCTAGGTATGACTTCCTTTTTTATCGGTGGCTTACTATTCGGTTGGTGGGAGCTGTATTGGGGTCTTGATCCCGATGTGTCACCAGCAGATTTCTTTTACCTGCTGTGCTATCTGTTTGTGGGGGCAGGTATGATTTTAGCAATTGTGCCTAGGCGCTTGAATTTAGAGACATGGCAGTGGGTAACAGTGGCAGTGATTGCCGTAGTGGGAATTGCGCTAGCTGTCTGGGTTTTGCTTGCAACACCTGATGCTTCGTCAAAAAAAGCCACCGTATCGACCCCAGCGAACCCGACTGAACAGGTAGCCTCTGAGGCGGCTTCATCCGAAGCCGGAGCTTCCCCAACAGCAACTCTAGTGCAAAGCAAAAGCAGCCTCTCTACCGGAGTAACGACCGCAGCAGCAGAGGCGGGCAGTAAAAATCCGCCACCTAGTTGGGTCATTTCACTTCAAGACACACTCAGTCCTCTGTCTAAACCCGTGAATTTCTTCTACATTGTTGGCGATGTGTTTCTGTTGATTGTTGCCTCAACTCTTCTGTTAGCCTTTTGGGGGGGACGTTTTGCCCAGTCATGGCGAATGCTGGCTGGCGCAACATTTTGCCTCTACATCGCGGATATGTGGTTCAAGTATGCTGATACTGTCGCTGTAGTGTATCAAAGCGGCAGTCTACCGGAAGTCTTTTATGTTTTTACTGGTGTGCTGTTTGGAATCGGAGCCGCATTGGAATATGACGTATCAAGCCGCTCTCGCCGTAGTACGCGTAAGCGGGCATAAGAAATAGCATGAGTCCTAGAAAATTAACTGAGATTGACAAAAGCGATATTTTGAAACTCTATCGCAATCCGGAAGAGACAACCTCAACTCTGGCAGCGCGTTATGGTGTGAGTAATTCGACAATTAGCCGGATCCTCAAAAGCAACTTGTTAGAATCCGATTACGAAGCGCTTATCCAGCAAAAGCGAGCGAATCGAACTCCAGGCAGTGCGTCCTCTTCAAGCTTCGAAGCTAATGATCTACTGGTAGAGTCTGATGCTGAATCATTGCCTGTGATAGCGACTTCTGAGCTACCAATAGAATCTGAAACTAAAGCACAGCCTGTTATCAAAACTACTGAGCCATTGGTAGAAGTTGACATAGACTCATCAGTCTCAAATTCTATAGACCAACGTCGGCGACGCAAGCGTTCTTCAGTGATTGCTAACCCACTAACTGAGCAAGAGGCTATACAAACTGAGTTGCCACTTGACATGACTACCTCATCCCAGGAAACCGACTTTGATGACTCGGATGAGCAGCTAGATGAGATCGAGCAGGTGGCAGCTACAAGCTTTGAGCAATTGCTGGATGCAGAAGATTTAATGGATTTGGATGATGAGGACGATGATTTAGATGAGGACGATGATTTAGATGAGGATGATGATTTAGATGAGGACGACTGGGAAGACGACTTAGCAGATGCTGAGAGTCAGAAGCTAATCATAAAAACCTCTCCAGTTGAAAGTGGTTCCAAAGTTCGGGTTCTACCTTTGTCTGAAGCGTCCCTTCCCAAAACTTGTTATCTGGTGGTAGATCGAGGAGCGGAGTTGATTGCTCGACCCCTAAAAGAATTTAGCGATTTAGGTCGAATACCTCTTGAGGAAGTTCAAGAGAAAACGCTGCCAGTATTTGACAATCACAAAGTGGCACGGCGTTTTTCCAATCGTTCCCAGCGAGTGATTAAAGTTCCGGATGGTCGGATGCTTCAGAAGACGCGATCACATCTGCAAGCCAAAGGAATTACCCGGCTGTTAATCGATGGTCAGGTCTACTCTCTATTACCTACTGAGCCACCAACTTGATAAAGGAAGCTTATTGTTGAGCTTAATGTTTTGTCCATCCTTCGTTTATAGCCCCTAATTTTTTGCTAATGGCTGCTAGTCACAGGCAATTAGCTATTAACTATGAGCCATTAGCCCTTACCAAGGGTTACCAATGATTGTGAACGCACTCCAGTAATAGGGATGAGAGAGGTTTTGGTCTGGCAACTTGGCTAATCCTGGGGGTAAGGAAATACTACCGTGGCTTGTAACCAGCTTTCCTCTCACCAATCGCACTTCACCCTTGAGCATTGCCCGCTGAGCTTGTCGTAAAGCTTCAGCTTTGCTAGGGACTTGCTTTAATTGATTGTAGAATTCGGTCATTAGCCCCAGTGTCCCCTCATCGCTGACAGACCACAAACTCCCCATTGCTGATTTGACTCCGGCTAGCACCGCTAACCCGGCAAATCCTAACTCTGCTGACTCATCGCCTACAGCGGTGCGACAGGCACTCAAGACTAACAACTCTACAGGCGGGTTATTCAGTCCTAGCTTAGTCAACTGGTCAAGTGGTAGTTTGGTATTCCACAACTGAATATAGGAGTTACCTGGCTTTCCTGAAAGAAATTCAGCATGGGTAGCTAGATGGATAATGCCAAACGGCTGTCTGGCGCGAGCGGTTCTGAGATTTTCTACGGTAAAAGCGTCATTCAGGAAAAACTTTCCAGGCCACAATTTAGTAGTGATCATCTCTAATTCAACTGGGACTGCCGGTAAAGGTTTTTGATCTGTAAATAGTGCGGCTCCCATAGCTAAGACAGAGGACTTCCTCAAATCCACATAGCGAGTATTGGTGAGCGAAAGACTAGGTATAAGGCTAAGGCTGTAGCGTTCCACAATAAATCCTTTTCCATCATGGAGCGCGGCAATTGGAACTGATCGCAAACCTGTGTCCATGATGAAGGCAAGATTATTGATTTGTTGCGATCGCAAATCCTCCTCAATCGGTGCAACTAGCCAGCGATACAGTTGCTGAGCTGAGGCTAGATAGGCGGTGGGGCGTCGGGCATTGGTGACTGTGCTGCGTAGTGCTTGAACGCTAGCGAGGACTTGTCGGCGGGTCACCTCCACTTGCCGTCGAATGATTGTTCCAGATGAGGTCACCACTATCAGCTCCAGCCGATCAGTCGCCTGAGCTTGTTGTTGGGGTATCAATTGCTCGGCGCTAGAAGTGAAGCCAGAAGGATTAAACTGCCAGAGAGTTTCTGTTTGCTTAGTGGGCTGCCCATCTAAGGATTCAGAGGTTTGCGGTTTGAAGAAGGCATAGATGAAGGCGGGTTTGAGTCCAGTGAGTTTTTCTACCTGGCGCAGGGAAGTCTGGGCTTGCTCCAGAGTGACAATGGGGGCATTGCTAATGCCTAAATAGTTCTCAAATGTACCTGTAAAACGTTGCTCCAGTCCCCCGACGTTGGTGTTAGCGGTTGGTGTGGAGGAGGTAGGTGCGTTGGAAACTGAGGGTGGGGGGGTAGAGGGTTTTTTACTAGTATCAGTGGTATCCGTCGGTTGATCAGTGGAATTTGTAGGCGGGTCAGTAGGAGTAGTAGGATTCGTGGGACTTATAGGATTCGTGGGACTTATAGGATTCGTAGGATTCCGGTTCTGGTCAACATTACTAGGATTAGTAATAATCTGAATGTTGCCTTGTGTGTAGGATGAGGGAAAAGATTGGGAAGGGGCAATCGTGGAGCTACCTGTAGCGATCGCACCCCGTGTACCGTTGCGGCTGGCATCACCCACATTAAAGGGAACTGCGCCTCTCCCACCGTGCCGGATAATGATGTCTCCGCCGCCGTTTCCGCCGGCGGTAGAGATGCTCGATAGTAGGCTGTTACGGTCTGTAAAACTGTCTGTAGCTCGGAAGAATCGTTGGGTTGTGATGTCTACCTTGCCGCCTCTGCCGCTGTTACCACCTTGGGCATTGATATAGCTCACCTGAATGTCACTTTTGGGATCTAGGGTGACATCGCCACCATTGCCGACGGCAGCACTGGAATTGATGATGCCAGTGGTGATAGTGTTGCTGGCAGTTAAGGAGATATCCCCACCATTTCCCGCTGTACCAGGATTGAATAGTTGAGTATGGGAGTCAATTGTAGAGAGCGCGATCGAGCCATTGGGAGCGTTTAAAGTGATATTTCCTCCATTTCCCGCTCTATCACCTGTCCCATTCACAAAGGCACCGGATAAAACCGAGTTAGTCACACTGATATTACCCTGGGGAGCATTTAAGATAAGCTCACCACCATTGCCAATAAAGCCGAAGTAACTGAAAGCTTGGGCATTGATTTGGTTAGCACTGATATTGCCAGAGCTAGCCGTTAGGGAAACATTGCCTGCGTTCTGGAAGTTGCCTGCTAGTACAGAAGTATCGATATTACCAGCCGTGATACTTGTACCTGAGAGTGTGATGTTGGCTCCATTGCCAGTGATGATGCCAGGGTTAGGCGTTGATGGAGTAAAGCTAGTGCTAAGCGTCCCCGAACTGGTGTCAATCTTACCCGATGAACTATTTAGGTTAATTGCTCGACCCGGATTGATAATATTCCCAGTGGTGATGTCTTGGTTAGCTAGCAGGCTAATTGTAGTGTTGTCGGCTCCAGTGAGGGTAAAACCCTTGGTAGTAATTGAGCTGCCTCGGATTGTTAGTGGGTCATAGAACAGGGTATTACCAGCCAGAGTAATTGCACCACTGCTGTTAGAGCGTCCAACAGTAATAGAGCTAAATCCATTTTGCAAAGCAGTGATGTCATTGGCTAGTAGATTCAACGTGCTAGTGCCGGTATCTGTCGTACCTCCAATAGCGATCGCTTGATTAGCCGTGAATGGCTGCAAGATTAAATTACCCGAACCAGACACTTTATCAGCGAAGTTAATCTCATCACCCGTCAAGCTGACATTGCCAAAGATTGTGACATTGTCGTTATAGGTTTGACCTAATGCTCCGGTTGTCGTGACATTACCATTGAGTTGAGTTGTTCCACCCGCATTAGTAGTCAGACTGGCTGCATTGATGCTGCTATTGAAGTTAGTTGCTGCGATACTGTTAGCTGTCAGAGAACCTAAAGCTGTGTTATTTCCCACGGCACCATTGAAGGTAATATTGCCTGAGCCAGCCTCTAGGGTTAAGTCATAGTTACCGTTTACTGGAGCCGTAAAGATGATATTCCCCGATGATTTTCGGTTGCTGACGGAGATATTCCTATTTAGAACAACGGAACCATTCAGGTTGATCGGGTTATTATCAGTCGTGATATTGCCAGTACTAATGTTGCCCGTGGTCGTCTTGAGAGTAACCTGTCCGCCAACGTTAGTGAAGTTGCCATAAGCGTCGATGTTGCCCGTGGTGATGCTACCGTTGTTAGCCGTGAGAGTAATATCGCGACCTCCACCATTAGCATAAGAAAGGGACGCTAGGTCACCTGTACTGATAGAACCACTGGTACTGGCGAGATCGATCCGTCCTCCAAATCCAGCACCACTCAGAGCGTTAAGGGTAGTGAGTTTAATATCACCGCCTGCGGATACTTTTACATCACCGCCATTACCACTGAAAAAACCCGCAATAAAGGCACTGGCATTGATACTTCCTGCCGTCACTGAGCCGCTTGGAGCCAACAACGTTACAAAACCAGCGTCAATAAACTTAGTATCAGCAGCCGTAGTGATGTTCCCAACAAGTAGGTTTCCTCCAGTTGCAGTTAAATTGACATTGCCTGCCTTTCTGGAACTGGAATCACTTGTATTGATATTGCCAGCTGTTACACTTGCGCCTGAAATCGTAACAGCACCACCAAGATTGGTAATATCGCCAGTTGTGATATTTTGGTTGGCTAGCAGGGTAATTGTAGCGTTATCAGCTCCGGTGAGGGTAAAACCTTTGGTGTCGATGGAAAGCGATCGCAACGTCACAGGATCGGAGAAAGTCGTATTACTCCCTAGAGTAATTGTGCCGCTACTACTATCTCGACCCATGGTAATCAGACTAAAGCCATTTTTGATGGCTGCCAAATCACTTGTAGTCAGAGTCAGCGCATCAGAGACATTTACAGGACTACCAATTACAATAGGTCGGTTCGTACTAGAGGGCTGAAGCAAAAGTGTTCCGCTACCACTGATAGTGTTAGCGTTGCCGAAATCCATTTCGTCTGCTGTCAGCGTTACTGCTCCACTGCCAGCCGTAATCCCGCTAGCACCAATAAAACTAATACCTTGGGGCGTCTTACTGTTAGGAATGCCGGTGAGGGCAATAGTCGCATTGCCAGTTGAGGAGATCAAGGCATTATTTGTGAAATAAATTCCCTGGCCACTGTTGCCAGAGCCATTGCCTGTACCTAGTAGGCTTATGTTGCCATTGCCAGCGGTAATCCTACCTGTGTCAAAAGCGATGATGCCGATATTAAAGTCTGTGCCTGTCCCACCCGTGCCGTTGAACGTAAGGGTACCATTACCGGCTGTTGTGACGATCGCATTATCCGCAAGATAAATACCGTAGTTGGCATAGCCAGTACCATTACCGCCCTTCCCTATAAAAACGACATTACCATTGCCAGTTGCTTGCACAACAGGACTATTGGAATAGAGAATAATGCCGATATTAAAGAACGTTCCGGCTCCACCTGTACCGTTTAAGGTAATGTTGCCAATACCCGTTGAGTTTATAGTGGCACCGCTCTGAACAATGATGCCATCGTTGTTATCTCCAGTACCATTGGCAGTACCAATCAGGTTGATAGTGCCATCAACAGAGGTGATTCTCGTTCCAACATCACTGATTTGGATGCCGTGATTACCGACTGTCCCTGTGCCACCTGTACCTGTCAATGTGATAGCGCCAGTGGTCGATTGTAGTATGCTGCCGTTACCGAGCAAAATGCCAGTAGCACCAGTGGTTCTACCTGTACCCGTGATACTGATGATGCCAGCAGCTGAGTTAATACTGCCGCCATTAAAAAACACCTCACCCACAAACGAACCACCCAAGTTGCCACGGTTAATGGTTACCGCACCGCCGTTGCTGGTGATGGAGGAACCCGGATTCATCACAAATTGCGCTGCGCCTGGATCACGGTTCGCTACTAGGGCGTTTGGGTCATTAATCGTGGCGGTAAAAGCACCACGATTTAATGAAATCGCCGCATTTGGGTTGAAGATAATCGAACGTCCTGCCTGTAATGTGAGACTATTACCGGGAACTATCGCTGCCACCCTGTCACTGATTACGATGTCCGTATTGGCTTGCAGCGTTACATTAGCTCGGTTAATCGCTGCTGCCAGATTCAAACCGGAGATTTGTGAGGTGCCTGCCAGATTATCGGTAAACAGGATGTTCCCTAACACCGGGACGGTGATACCTGGAGTAATGATGATAAATTTTGGGTCTAGCAGCAGTGACCCTTTTTGCCCATTGGAAGAGAGCAAATCCGCTGTCCCAAAGTAGTTCAGGGATTGCTTACTTGAAACTTCAACCCTACCGCCATCCCCTGAAAAGCTACCACCACGGGCACTGATATTGCCGAAAAATTCAGTAGTTTGGTCAGACCAAACGATGATGTTACCACCGTTGCCTTGACTCAGGGCATCGGCATTAATTATCGAATCACTGCTGACAAATGTTTGTACGGCATTCGGTACCGTACCCCTTCCTTGAAAATCGCCGCCAATGAGTACAGTGCCACCGCCTAAGGTGCCAGAGGCATTAATGTTGGTGCTAACAAGTCCAACTTTGTCGCCCAAAATATTCACGCTACCCCCAGTTTCACCAGAGGTGTTGAGAGTGCCAGAGGCTAAAGCAACTCCTGCCTCAGCTGGAATAGTGATACCAGAATTCTTCAGCTGTACAGTATTAGCTTGGGAAACCCTAAGTCCTGTTTCCACAGTGCCAGCAACTCCTGTCAGCAGCGTTGGCAAATCTCGAGGGGTAACTGGCAGTAGCTGCCCAGCCTGATCACGAGGTGGGGCAACCTCTAAACTCAGCAGGTGTCCAGTTTGACTAATCTTGACCCGATTCTCTCTGGGTATAGCAGCGATCGTGATCGTTCCCGATGGTGCGCTTAGTTGCCCAGTATTAACCACGCTGCTGCCAAGTAAGGTTAAATTCTGCCCCTTGAGTACGGCTAAATTTCCGGAGTTGACAATTATTCCAGATTGTGCATTATCAAAGGCAAATTGACTGGGGCTACCAACTAAGGTTTCGTAGTGATTGTTACCGAAGGCATTGAACCAATTCTTGTCACCAAAGCCTATACCTGTGGCAGTTGTAGCGGTGAAATCGGCTGGGACATTCAGACTGGCACCTGCCCCAAACACTATTCCAGCAGGGTTGATCAAGAATAAGTTGGAATTGCCTCCAGTCACCTGAATTAGACCGTTGATCACGGAAGCGTCACCGCCAACCACACGCCCTAAGATATTGCGAATTGAAGGATTTGAGAGAAAGTTAGCAATCTGATCAGCCTCCAGTCCAAACTGCTGGAAACTCTGGAACAGATTTGCCCCATCTTTAGAAAGGGTGCCCCCGTAGATATTGAAACGGTTGCCCTCAGGGGTGACAATCGTGCCAGTGCCATCGGGTGCTGGCGTAATGGGTTGAGCGATCGCAGTGGAAGCCGCGTGAAACGCTAGCCAAGAAGCTGTTAAGGAGCTAGCTATCCCCAGGCGAATCATCCCGCTAAGGGACATATTGAACAATAACCACGACTTGTGCGATCGGGCAGGTTTCATGAACAGCTCGCCCCTTTAGCCGTCAAATAGATAGGCGACTATCACATGGAGTATTACATTTATCAAGGATCACCCCGACCAAACGGCATAAAAATTTAAAGTACCCAAGGCAGAGATTACCACTCTGGACGCAGCCCCTGTTTTCTCAAGTGTTGTTGTAATTGTGGCATCAGTTTTCGCGGCGCGATCGCTGCTGCAATCAAATCGGGTTTATTTTGAGAAAGGAGCCAGCCTGCGGTTGCCCCTGCCGCCGCACCGATGTTCCACTCACTGTAGTGGACACGAGTAACAGAATTGACGATATGAGTGACGGCAATACCTTTACCACCGATCAGCAGGTTGTCAATTTTTTGGGGAATCAAGCTCTCCAACGGAATAACAGTGGGTCGGACATCAAATTCTTTAGCAGGTGCACTTTGAGCAGAATTAGACGGTTCCCAATTGCGATAGCGACATCCATGTAAGTCGATGCTATAGTGTGTCACCGCTACAGCCGTTGCCTTGAAGTCACGTCCACCGGACATATCCTTCCTTATATCTGCCTCTCGGATCATAAAGTCAGTCTGTCCATAGGCTTTTCGTCCCAAAATCCGTCGCCCCTCCCGGATATAAGGCATCATGCTCAACCCTGAAGCTGTGCCCATCATTGACTCGGTTCCCGCTAAATGGGTCAGAGGAAAACTGCGCTGAGATTGGGTTTGAATTAACCATTCTGAAAACAGCAACGCATGATTTTCAGCGTCCTTGAGCGCACCCAAGGCAAGTCCCCCCGACCAATTCTGACGTTGTCCAGAGGAGGCGAGCTGTTGCGAGGTCATAATCAGTGCCGGATTCATCCAGTTCCAGTCGTTACCTCGATTCCAGTTGACTAGAGTTATGTCTCCAGGAGAGGGAGTGGCGATGAATGGGTTGTTGCGGATGAGACTGACAACACGTCGATAGTTAAAAAAGCTCTTACCGCTGAACATAGGAAACCCCTCCAGAGAGTACTCTCTCCGATGCTCCGCTCTTGAGAATCCAGGTTGGAGGCGAGCTAGCTGAGCACGACTGGCTCCTCGATCATCTCGAATAGCTAACATGAAGGGAAAGGTGAACGCTTGGGTACATTCTGGATTGTCTTGAGGAGGCGCATGGGTTTCACCCGTTGTGGCACGAGATTCAGACCCCAAGCGATGCGGAATACCCGCCCACCCCACCAACTCACCAGTATCTGTAGCATCAATCACTATCAGTCGCCCATTCGCTGGCGCTTGCAGACGCAAAGGCACTTTCTCAAATTCCGCATTGCTAGACCAGGAATGCCAGTCAGCTAACTCTTGAGAGAGGCGGCCTTTGGGTAGATAGTTGGAGTTGAGTGGTTTGCGTCGCACTGCGTAGATTGCTGTAATCTGCTTACCTGTGCTATCAAATTCTGCTCCTTTGAAGGCGATCGAGGTTTCCCATCGACTACCAGGAGCCTTTTGGGATGAAGTCTGGAGCAGTTTTTTCGCAGCGGCGGCTCCGGCATTCGGTGGAAAGCAGAGCCGACCCACCCAGCAGCTATTGATATCAGTAACTCGTTGGGGCGATGAGATTTTAGACCAAGTAGGAAGCTTGACGGGTTGCTCTTTGATCAACTGCTTGAACTGGAGCCAGCTCTCTGAATCATTGTCCAACTGGCGCATCAACAGGGATTCATCTATGGCTGGCACACCTTGAGAGCTGATTTGTCCCCCTAGCCAAGGGCTGAGTTCGATTAAGCAAGTTTTTGCTCCAGATTGCATAGCATGGGATGCCGCCGCCACTCCCCCTAAGGAACCACCAACAACAATAACTTCGCATTCCCAAACCTCTTTAGCCGCAGGCAGTGGCGAGAGTCGCGGCCAGCCAGTTGGTGTCACTAAAAGATTGGCTTTTGTAGTTGGGGTAGAAGTTTGCAGCTTTTCCCCGTTGGAGCGCATCCCGGTCAAAATTGGCTGGGAAATCGATGCCCAATAGCGAGTATGAAGAGCACTGAAGCTAATTCCAGCCACAAAACTCATGACTGACATCAGCGTGATAAATCGGTAGCGGGATGGAGGTCGCTTCATATCAAATCTGTTTCAATGCCCATGTTGCTCGAAATAGTTGGAAGTGGTGAAAAATAGCATCTAGGTCATCTTTATGTGCAATATGTGCAATAATGCTGCTGCATCCTTGCTCATAGACCGTCTAATCAAGGTTTACCAAGCGGAGATGATATCATAACAAACCCGCTCATTTAGCCCCCTGTTCTTTTCTAGCCCTAGAGACGTTCTGCCGGAGCGTCTTTAGAAATTTTTGTGGGTTGGGAAAACGAGGATAGCAGACCTGGAGTTTGTATATACAGCTTTCAAAGAAAAAATACCTCCCCTGCTACAGCAACCTGCCGGAGGTGAGGTAATCAAAGCGATCGCTAATTGTTAAATAAAGATGCAGTATTGCCCTAACAGTTGCCCGACAAAGTGCGATCGCAACAGGTTCAGGAGCTAGACGTGTCTTTCTCTATCGGCACCCATCGATTGTACAAATCTTCCAGAAAAGTCCTTTGATCGACCCCTGTGTCACCGACTACCTCTACTTTGAGGGTTGGTAGATAAACGCTGTCATGTATCTCGTGTCCATAAGCAACAACTTGACCTAACTGTCCTGATGTTTTATGGAGTGCATAATCGCCGATGTTTAGCATGGTTTTCATGACTTACAACACGCTTAGCTTTCGCATGCATACTTCAGCAACGGGATCAAGAGTGCGCAACATATTTTCATGAAAAACTGATATTGTTTCAGCTCTACACGAATTTCTCATAAACTGGGCAGGCAAGATCCTTTGATCTGTTGGCCAGACAAAGGTTGAAAAATAAAGATTCAACAGGCAGAAGGGGGAAGGCAGAGGGGTCTTTTGTTTCTTTCTCTTATGGGATTGAACCCCTCCTGAAAGAAAGCCACTGAAACAAGTTGGGGATTTAGACCCTTGCTCCTTATCCATCGCCAGAAGCCTTGGGAAGAAGGCAGAAGGTTTTTCCTTCTTGCTTGTGCCCTTTGCATAAGAGCCTTTCTTGTTAACAATCAAAAGGACACGGCATTGCCGTGTCCGTAGAACGTTTGACTTCTACAACACACCTCGAAGCTTTCGAGTATTTTCCACCAGACTCTCCGCAAACTGGTCAAAGCGTTGTGAGAGTTTCTCATCTAGAAGTTTGCCATCTTTACCAAACGCTTTCCAAGATTGACCAATAGCAACCTGTTCTGGAATTACCCAGGCATGTACCCAGCGCATGATCACTCTTAGGTCATTGAGAGCATTATTGTTAGATTGACCACCCAACACACTAATCAAACCAGTAACTTTACCAGAGAGCTGGTCAAAACTCATCAAATCCAAAGCATTTTTCAGCACACCACTGACACTGCCATGGTATTCCGGTGTCGAGAGAATTAATCCATCAGCATCCAGAACGGTTTGTTGCAACTTAATGACATCCGGGTAGCCTGAATAGTCATCACCACCATGACAAAAGGGTAGTTGCATCTGACGCAAGTCAAGAATTTCCGCCTCAGCTCCTAAGGCTTGCACTCGCCCGATTGCTACAGCCAGTGCTTGATAGCTAGAGGAGTTAGCTCGCAAACTACCACTAATTCCAACAATTTTCACCATATAACCAACGCTCTCTACTTAAACATCAAAAATACAGGGCTTATTTTTTCGTCAGCCTAGCTAGCTGCTCTGTTAAATAACCTCTATAGGGAGATTGAATAAAAATTCATACCCTTAAACGAAGTCATTACGACTACATATAGGATAACAACTTAGGCTCAACCTCGTCAACCCTTGCCTCCTGCTGTGAACTGTAGGCAGATACGGCAGGAATGGAGAAAGTTAAACTAGAAATTAGTAAAGATATTTCAACTCCGTGTAATGCGCTTTACAAGGGGTTGAATTAAGGCAGGACGCACAAGGAAATTCTGATGAGGAACAGTTCCTGGATGAGAGCATGGATGGAATACAGAGCGACAAGCGGTTCGCCCAATAAACAGGTAAGGCACGAGCGTGTTTCAAAGCAAAAGGTGGTGCCGCAAAAGTTCTGGCGTCTTGCCGCCAGTTTGCTTATTTTTCAAGGGGTTGTGCTGGGTACCCCAGTTCAAGCCCAGCAGTCACAGCAAAAACCTCTGAGTTATGGGCAGCTGTTGCAAAAAGTTGATGAGGGAGAAGTTACTAAAGTACAGATTGACCCGGCAACAAGAACTGCCAAAGTTACCCTGAGAGGGCGCAAAGAAGGTGAAACAGCCCAAGAAGTAAATCTGCTAGAGCAGAATTCGGAGTTGATTGAAAAACTCCGCGAAAAGAAAGTAGAAGTTGATGTTCAACCCACTGCTGATAACTCAGCTGCCTTAGGGCTGGTTGCGAACTTATTTTTGCTCTTATTGTTGTTGGCAGGATTAATGATGATCCTGCGTCGCTCTGCTAGTAGTTCGGGTCAAGCTTTAAATTTTGGTAAATCCCGTGCTCGGTTCCAGATGGAAGCGAAAACCGGCGTGATGTTCAATGATGTTGCCGGAATTGAAGAAGCTAAAGAAGAACTGCAAGAAGTTGTTACGTTCCTCAAACAACCAGAACGCTTTACCGCGGTGGGCGCACGTATC
>DATNPH010000165.1:0-25936 GCA_036703315.1 Coleofasciculaceae cyanobacterium | reverse complement strand
TTGGGTTTCGGGTCTTTGGTTGAGATTATCTAGCTGATCGGTGATCTGCGCGATCGCTTGCTCTACACTACTCAAGTCAACTTCTTGTGGAGCGGGTGCATGATCCAGACGCAGGGTAAGTGCGTTCAACTGCTCTTGAAGTTGTGGGATAGCTTGTTCTAACTGCGCGATCGCTTGTGTCTCTGATCTGTGGTTGAACTGTTGGTTGAGGCTGTATACCTGGCTCTTGAGGTCTACAATGGCTGCCTCGACTCCACTCAGGTCAACGGCTTGTGGAGTCGATGTATTATCCAGACGCACAGTTACAGCATTAAGCTGCTCTTGAAACTGTGGGATGGCTTGTTCTAACTGCGCGATCGCTTGTGTCTCTGATCTGTGGTTGAACTGTTCGTTAAGGGTGTCGAGTTGACCCTTGATGTCAGCAATAGCTGCTTCTACTCCACTCTGGTCAACTTCTGTAGGAGTCGAGGTCGAGGTTTTATCAAGACGCACAGTCACAGCATTGAGCTGCTCTTGAAACTGGGGAATGACGTGTTCCAGCTGTGTAAGGGCCTGTGTCTCTGGTCTTTGGTTGAACTGTTGGCTCAAAATCTCAAGCCGATCATTGATGTGTGTGATCGATTGCTCTACCCCAGTCAGATCAACTTCGAAAGGAATTTGTAGATTATTCAGCTGTTCTGCAAAGGCATCCAGCTGACCATTCATATCTGTAATTGATTGCTCTACCCTGGTGAGGTCAACATCTTTTGGACTAGACAGATTATCAAGATGCAGGAACACGGCGTTCAGCTGCTCTGTAAACACAGAGATTTCGCTTTCCAAGTGCTCAAGCGCTTGTGCTTCTGGTCTTTGGTGGAACTGTTGGTTGAGAGTATCTAGCTGACTATGAATCTGTGCGATCGCTGGCTCTATGGCAGTTAGGTTAACCTCCGAGGAAGTAGGCAGATTATCAAAGCGTAATGTTAGGGTGTTTAGCTGACTATTTATGTCTGCGATCACCTGCTCTACACCTGTCAGATCAACTTCTTGTTGAGATCGTAATGTCAAGGTGTTCAGCTGATCAGTTATATCTGCGATCGCTTGCTCTACCCCAGTCAGGTCAACTTCTTGTGGAGTCGGTAAATTATCAAAACGTGATGTTAAGGTGTCCAGCTGACTATTGATATAGGTGATTACTTCCCCCATCCCATTCAAGTCAGCCTCTGGAAAAGTCCCCAAATTATCAAGACGTGAGGAGACGCCGTGCATCTGCTCTGTAAGCTGTGTGACTTCTCGTTCTAACTGCTCAACCCCTTGTCTCTCAGGTCTTTGGTTGAACTGTTGGTTCAATGCGTTGAGCTGATTATTGATTGCTGGTAGTGCCTGGACTTGCTGATGAATCGATTGAATAACTTGATTAGCTTGATGTGCTTGACTGGTAGCACTTCTGGTCAAATAGCGTAGCTCCTGCTGCGCTCGCCGTCGGTTAAGTATGCTCAGCAATAGAGCCAAGGTTAAGGGAACTGCTGCAAAGACCAGCTGTCCAGATATAAGCGCCACGGCAGAGCCAGCGATGAAGACAAATTCTGCAATCTCTAGCCAGAGTTGTTGTTCCATGTCTGTCTGATATCCTTTTATTATTTGGGGATTTCTCCTAAAACTGGGTAGGGTGTAATGGCTTCGCTGGTTGCTGCTGGCATGCCGTACTAGGTGGGCACTAACATGCTCAAAGCATCTTTTCTTTGGACATACTTAGGCAGTGATGTTGGAGGCGCTAGAACTCTTTGGTTGCAAAACCACTAAGTTCGGCGTTGGTCTAGATTCGCGATCACTGCGCCTTTGCACCCTTCGAAGCGACTATTGCCCTGGTAGATTTCCCGATTTCCTGAGCCAAAGTGGCGATTTGCAGTTGAGCGTTTGCTGGCAGTTCATTAGATACTTGAATCAAAGCCAAGCGCACTGAACTGGCGGCATCTCACTTTTGCAGAGATACCCTATTACTTACCAATGAAGGTCAAACCTGTCCGGATTGTTTCGGCAGGTCTGTTTGCTTCAATTGAGATGCTCCTGCACTGACTCCCTTTGTAAAGATGATTGAGGGAAGGAAGATTGATCACGCTAACTCCATCAGCAGCTAGTCTAACAATTCCATCCTTGAAGTCTCCATAGCTCTACCCTTAAAACGGAAGAGCTTTACACAACCCTTAAAAATGCAATAACCGCTTACTTTGCCCGTGGTTTAAAGTGCCTTGGAACCTTTACCCGCTCAAATTCGACACCAATCATACTGAACACTGAAATGTAAAGGATGAAGTATGAAATCAAACTCCATAACAGCCCTGTTTGGGCTTGTATCCGAATAGTGCAAGTTTTTTCATCCTTTAATCCTTATCCTGGGCCGCGCCCCGCTTCACTAGCATACTTCATCCTTTTTGGTCATATTTTACACACTGACTCCTCATGAGCCGAAAGCAATCGTCTTTGAAAACAGTTATGGCGTTGGTAGTCGCCGCAATTGCTATTACTTTAGCTAACCTGCCTCAGTCCTTGGCACAGTCTCCCACAACAGAAGACTCAACGACCGCACCAGCCCCGGAGTCTGGGCAAAATAAACAACCAATCTACACCCTCAGCGGGCATACAGGGGATATTGCGTCTGTCGCTTTCAGCCCGGACGGGCAAACCCTTGTCAGTGGTAGTTTTGACAAGACAATCAAACTGTGGAACCTCAAGACCGGGAAACTGAGTCGCACCCTAACGGGACATTCTGATTTTGTTCATGCCGTCGCGATTAGTCCGGATGGGCAAACAATAGTCAGCGGTGGCGGCGGGATGGAGGTCAATAGGGACAAGACGATCAGGCTATGGAACTTGAAGACAGGAAAACTACTCCGTACCCTTGCAGGACATTCTCAGGGAGTAAGTTCCCTTGTGATCGCTCCTGATGGACAAACCCTCGTCAGTGCTAGTTATGACAAGACAATCAAGCTGTGGAACCTCAAAACGGGGAAACTGCTCTACACCCTGACTGGGCATTCTAGCTGGGTTCGCTCTGTTGCCATCAGCCCGGATGGGCAGACAATAGTCAGCAGTGGTGGCTCGGCAGAGAACAATACGGACAACACAATCAAGCTATGGAACCTGAAGACGGGGAAACTGTTGCACACGCTGAGTGGGCATTCAAGGGGGGTTACTGCTGTTGCGATCGCTCCGGATGGCGAGACTTTAGTTAGTGCTGGTTCGCCGTCCAAAGAAATCAAGCTATGGAATTTGAAGACAGGCGAGTTGCTAGGCAGTGTGAATATGCCTTCATTATTCGGTGGTACCTCTTTCATAGCGATTAGCCCCGATAGCAAGACTCTGGTTACTGCTGCTTATGACTGCTCAGTTAAGTTGTGGAATTTGCGTACAGGGGAACTGCTGGACACTCTGGCTCAGGGTCTAGGCGCTGAGATGTCTATGCATGTTGGTCGTATATATCCGAGTAGCCTCGCCTTCAGCCCCGATGGAAAAACCTTTGCCCTTGGACATGGAGGTCTGTCTGGTTTGTTTAATTTATCAATCCACATTCAGCGTGTAGAATTGCCGTCAAGGCTGGGTAAAGCGTTTCAAAATTGATCGGTAGGTGGTTCACGCATTACTCTAGTACAGCGCGGCAGAAATAACCCACCCGTTAAAAAAAGGTTCAAAAGCTTACTGTAAAAGCTTTCTTCCCTTCTGCCTTCTGCCTCCTTACTTCTGCCTTCTTGCCCTAGACAAATACGATAAATGCCCAACAACGTCGAAACAACTTGGAGTGGTTACCATCCCGATAAAGACAATCTCAGGGTTAAAATTTGGTCGTTGCTGAAGGAACAAGGGGTAGCCATCGGTGACCCATTTGGGCATATTCCAAACTTTGTCGGTGCCCAGAAGGCAGCTGAACGGCTGGCAGCTTTACCAATTTGGCAGCGTGCGATCGCGATTAAGTGCAATCCAGATTCACCACAAATTCCGGTAAGGTTGCGTGCGTTACAAGATGGGAAACGCCTGTATATGGCTGTACCGCGCTTGACGAGTACTCGCTGCTTTGTGGAATTGACGGCTGAGGATTTGCAGCAGCGCAACATCCCGCTTGAGGAGGCGGCGATCGCACGCAAGGCACTGACCTATGGGCGATTGGTAAGCTTTGACCAGATGCAGGCGATCGATTTAGTAATGGTGGGCTGTGTTGCAGTGACGCGCAACGGGGGTCGGACTGGCAAAGGTGCAGGATTTGCCGACTTGGAACTTGCCATGCTCAAGCAGTTTGGGCTGGTGCAGTCCAATAGCCCAATTGTGACAACCGTACATCCGTTGCAGGTTGTTGAAGAAGAGCGTTTGCCGATGCAACTGCACGATTGGGCACTCAACTGGATTGTTACCCCTGAAGAGGTGATTGAAACGAACACGACATATCCGCGACCAGCAGCGCTAGACTGGGACACTATTCGCCATGAACAATATAAGAAAATCCCGATTCTGAAGCAGTTAAAGGAGCGATTTGCCAATCAAGAGATAGGGCAAGAATGACTGTGTGGCGTTTGCCTGCGGTGATAGGCGATGCTGTACTCAGAGTCTGGTACAGTCGGATTCCCTCACAGGCAGAAGATGATTGAGACTATGAAGATTTTCTTAGAAACGGAGCGATTGATTCTGCGTCAACTTACAGAAGATGATGCTAGTAATTTATTTGAATTAAACAGCGATCCTGATGTTGTTCGTTTTACACCAGAAGCCAATCGACCAAATGATTATGCAGCCATTAAAACTCGAACTCTACCCAGATATCTTGCCTACTATGAAAAATACAAGGGTTACGGATTCTGGGCAGTAATTGAAAAGTCGAGCCAGGAATTTATTGGCTGGTTTCTATTGCGACCGGCAGTGGAGGCACCTTACTTTGATCCTGCATTGGCTCATCCCAGTGACATCGAACTAGCATATCGTTTGCGAAAAGCGTCTTGGGGTAAAGGTTATGCAACCGAGGGAGCTAAAGCACTGATTTTAAAAAGCTTCTCAGAGTTGGAAACACAGCATATTGTGGCTGTGGCTTTAGCTGCAAATGTGGTTTCTATTCGAGTTATGGAAAAAGTTGGTTTGAAACTTGAGAGAAGAATGATGTATGAACCTTTAGGTCAAGAGATTGTAATGTACGCCCTCAGGAGAGATGAATTTCAGCCAGAGAACTATGCCACAACTTAATCAGTGTGATTCTACTAGAAGCAGTGCCCCTATGAGTTGGTAGGTAGAGATTGTCTTAAAAGTCAAGGGCTACAGTCTTGATTTTTTTGCAATATGAAAAGCTGAGAGATATGAGAGCTGGATACTCCTGCCACAGCTCCTCTCTAGCACTTCCCTCAAACCTTCAAACAAAGAATCCCGCTTCTGCGGGTCTAGCATCATGTACGGCGAGAAAGTATTCAAAAGCGTCAGATAATCATCGATGCTATAGGTGACTTCACACGCCAACTGTTCCGACATTAAGTTCTTGAACTGCCCTGAGTCAATCACATTCTGTCCAATCCCTCTGAGGATTTTTTCCTGAGTTTCCCTATGTTCATATCGCCCCAGAGATGGAGCGTGGGTCTGATAGACCTCATTCAACGCTTGGTAAACTTCATACGGGGGTTGAGGGGTCATGTTCCACAGCAAAATCAGAGAACCGTTTTCTTGTAATGCAGCAGCAGCTTTTGGATACCCACTTTCAGGTGGCACCCAATGCCAAGCCGTTGCTGCAAGAACGGCATCGAATCTCTCAGCCTCTAGCTGCCACTCTTCAAAGGTGGTATTCGCAATCTCTACAGATGGATAGGTGGCACAGTTTTGTCGCGCAAGAAAGCAAGCTTCCTGGCTTGGCTCAAGGCAGACCATTGAGAAGCCTAATTGAGCAAACGCTGTAGTTGCAATCCCAGGACCGCATCCCACCTCAAGAATGATTGCGTCCTTATGAAGTTGGGCTAACTCTACAGCGCGACAAATTAGCTCCTTGGGATAGCGTGGTCTTGCCTTGTTATAGGCATCTGCTACTTCGCTATACCAGTTTTTTCTTTGTTCCGAGGTATAGGTAGCTGCTACTTCGCCATACCAGTTTTTTATTTGTTCAAAGTTTTTCATGAATTGTCTGAAGGTAAGCATTACTAGCGGTTGGCACGAATGCTAACCCCCAGTCGGAGTCCCGTCACGCAAGTCCAACTAACTTGGCACTCAGTTCCCACATGCGATCGCCCTTTTCATCATCGCGGGCTTGGGGAGAGACCTTTTGAACAAACGACTTGCCATTTTTCTTCTGGCGATTTCCCCAACTCCAATAGGCCCCGGATTGCTTGTACTCAGGATCGGCAACCACCGCCGCAACCCGTTCACCAGCCAAATCCTGAGAGACGTACCCCCCCGTGATGTACTTCTGGAACAATGGGAAGAGTTTCTGAAATAGGGGATAGTGGTTTCTAAATAGCGGCGTTTCTGCAACACAGCCCGGATAGAGAGAACTGAAAGTGATGCCAGTTGACTCGTGATAGCGCCGATGCAGTTCCCGCATGGTCAATATGTTGCAGACTTTGCTGTCCTTGTACGCCTTGACGGGTTCAAACTTCTTGCCGTCAATCATCGAGATTGGCTCCTTAAAGCCCTCGGCAAAGCCCTTGAGATCGCCTAAGTCGGGCTGCGGCGGAATCTTCCCGCCTAGCTCATCTGGGTTGTGTGTCACGGTGCCCAAAATAACGAGCCTCTTATCGGCAGCAGGTGACTTCTTCAAATCCTCAAGCATGAGGTTACACAAGAGGAAATGACCAAGGTGATTGGTAGTAACGCTCAACTCATAGCCTTCTGGGCTTCGCAACGGCTCTTTTAATAGAGGCATATAGATGGCGGCGTTGCACACCAGAGCGTCCAGGGACATACCTCTTGCCCTAAAAATCCTCACAAACTCACGAACCCTCTCCAAGGAGCCTAGGTCGATCTCCATTAGGGTGTAGCTACCCTGCGGCATTCCTACCGTTTGGGCAGCCTTTTGGGCTTTCGATAAATCTCGACAGGCCATCACTACGTGCCATCCCCTTTTGGCAAGTGCTTTCGCGGCGTACAAACCCACCCCCGAAGAGGCACCCGTGATCACAACTGTTGATTTCTGCTCTTGTCCCATTTTGTTAAAACTTCGTTGAACGCCGTTGACCGTATTAATGATCTCACAGCATGCTCGCCATCAGATCTTATCTGTTGAGGCTGGGTTAAAGTGAGTTTTGTAGAGTTGGTCATGCTCGCTACCTCTGTCAAGGTGATAGGTGATAGGTGGTAGGGAGCCAGAAAGCTCTGCAAGGAACCCGAAACCCTCATTTTTCACGCGTCTGGGTCTGGCTTTTCCCCTAAAACCTACCACCTACGACCTAACACCAAGACACAAGGCTAGTCATGCCCACCAAAACTTTGGCTTATACATTTATTTGGGAGCCAACACACGCCATGCGATGAAAACAGTAAAGGCTATATAGCCGAACACCGTTACCCAATCTTGCCAGCCATCGGACAGCATCAAAACGTTGTCGTCCACAAGCAACCTTCACTTTAGCAATTTAATTACCGTTATTTTAATCCCCAACTCTGCTTCAACGCCCTTCCCCGCATGGAGTTCTCCACTTAAGAAGAGGGGACGGCGCTTAAAGCGCGGAATTACTTCTGCGCACGCTGCCTCAGGATGGGCGGGTCTTCTGAGGTGAGTGGTCAGTGGAGCTCACTCGCAAGCTTTCCGCCGTGTCTAGTGAGCGGTGGTTAGTGGGAATAAACGGAGCGATAACCCTTGTATTACCTCCTAATAACTATTAACAACTCGCCTACTAACCGAATCCCCGTCCTAAGAGGACAGGGATAGTCAACTTTGGATTATTTCATTCAATTCAGTTGAAAACTTATGACAAATTCAGAGCTACCTTTGCCTCTGAAAGAAACTGCAAATGAATTCACCTGAACCATTGGACTCAAACCACACAAACGTTCCATCTTTGCGAACCCTAACGCGATCGCGACAGTTATACACCTCTATTGGCCTCTTAACCCCGTCAATACTAACGGCAGCTTGGTACTGCCAGTAGTTCTTAGCGCTTCGCTTGATACTCAGAATACAAATTAAGTGGTTATTAGAGGTGCGGCAGAAGGACGCTTCAGCCGGAAGTGCAACCGCAAACGATAAGGTTAGGAACAGCAGTAGGGCAATGAATTTCTCCATGTCCAAAATTTGTCACCACGTTAAAAGATTACATTCAAAAGTCTTCAGATCGCGATCGCATCCCAGTAAGGCGGATTACCAAATCGTTTCATCAGAAACTCGATAAACGTTTTAACCCGCAGCGAATGTCTGCGATTCGGCAGATAAAGCGCGTAGATGCCCATATCCATATCAGCTTGGGGATGTACCTGGAAATCCGTCAGTACAGCTTGCAACCTTCCGGCTCGAATATCTCCACCAATCAACCACGTTGGCATCAGGATGAGACCTGCACCATCTAAACAAACCTGGTGTAGTACCTCAGTATTATTGGCTACCACACAACCAGTGACTTTAATCTCACAAATCTCTGTATCTCGCTTAAAGCGCCAGATATCATACCCCGTGGAATAGGCAAACAACAGGCAATTATGGTGCGCTAAATCGTCTGGATGTTGAGGTTTGCCGTGCTGCTGGAAATACTTTGGACTGCCGCACACGAGGCGTGTATGTGAGGCAAGCTTACGCACAATCAGGTTTGCGCCGGAGCGATCGAGATTCCCAAGGCGGATGACAACATCTAGTTCTTCTTCCACCGGATTAGACAATCCATCGCTCAGTCTAATATCTAGTTTGACTTCTGGGTATTGAGCAAGAAAATCGCTAACGATTGGTGCAACATGGAGTCGCCCAAACGCAACTGGCATACTCACCTTCAACAGCCCTCGTGGAATGTCCTCCCGTTCTGCTACACAAAGGTTGGCTTCCTCCACATCTTGCAGGATATGCACTACCTTTTCATAGTATTTGCCACCTTGCGGGGTGAGGGTGACGCTACGAGTTGAGCGGTTGAGCAACTGAGTGTTCAGCATATCTTCGAGCGAATTCACCTGGCGCGTTACCGAGGAAACTGCTAACTCTAATTGCCGTGCAGCTTCCGAGAATCCACCCGCCTCTACCACCTTGACGAAAGCACGCATCGCCGCGAACTGATCCATCGCTTGAGGAGTCCTGTATTTTTGCAAAAAACGCAAAGGTGTTTGGCGTAACAGCTATATTATCATTCTTTACGAGTGGAGTTAGGGTTGAGATGTGAGCAATTAACGTGCAATGCGAATCAAGGAGACAACCATGACTCTCACCATTGAAATAACCTCAGATTTTATCTGCCCTTGGTGTCTGGTTGCAGATACACGATTGAATCGAGCGATTGCGCTACTCGCACGCTACGCGAACGCACAACTCGAAACTCCCGTTGAGATTGAGCGCATTTGGTATCCGTTTGAGCTAAACCCCAACATGCCGGAAGCAGGCATCGATCGCAAAACCTATCGCACCAACAAATTTGGCAGTTGGGAATACTCACAAATGCTGGATGCAAAAACGGTGCAGGCAGGTAAAGAAGACGGCATTGAATTTCGCTATGACTTGATGAAAGTTACGCCGAATACCCTCAAGGCGCATTGCTTAACTTGGCTGGCTGGCAAGGACGGTAAAGCAACCGAGATAGCTTTTCGTATTTTGAGAGCTTACTTTACCCAAGGACAGAATATTGGTGATGTCGAAACCTTAGCCAATCTCGCGGCTGACGTTGGAATAGATGCCCAAAAAGCAAAAGCGTTCCTCCTATCTGATGAAGCTATCCAGGAAGTCAAAGAACTGAAAAAACAGGCGAGCGCTCAGGGTATCCACAGCGTACCAACCATCCGCATCGGCAAGGAAATACTAGTCGGCGCTCAAAGAGTTGATGTCTTGTTAGCTGCCTTGCAAAACGCCGTGAATGAATTGGAGTTTGTAAGAACATAACTTATTGGTTGATAGCTCCTTAAGCGGCGGCATAAGCGTTAACCTCACCTGTGATCGCTAACACAATCGGAACCTCCAGTGAGAGAGTGGGGCAAGTATTCGGTTAGCCACGCCAGAATGAGATCGACGACACGATCCATATGATTGAGGAAACTGTGATTCGCTCCTGGAATGGCTTCGAGACGAGATTCCTTTGGCAGGTAGTGTAGCCCCTGACGCGATCGCTCTAACAGTTGCCGTTCTTCAGAGTCGTTGTCTCCATGAATAATTAGGACGGGGCATTCAACACGGCTTAGCAGCTTTGGCTGATCGATTTCTGCAAAGTCCTTCAGCATCTGGGACTCTACAATGACTTCCTGCCGATGTCCCACGTTCTGGGGTATAGTCAGAAATCCCATTTCTGCAAGTTCGCGAAGCTGTTCGGGTGAATAATACTCGTCCCACTTGTAATGCATCGCTCCAGTGAGCGCACCTGTCAGAATCATCGTTGCTACTTCTGGCGAATAAGCTCGTAAGCAGATGAGGCTTCCCAAACTGTGTCCTAAGAGTGCTATTGGGGAGAAATTTCGGGATTTCACATAGGCAATAGCTGCTGTGAGATCGTCTACCTGCTTGGCGGTGGTGAGACTATCGTTATCACTTTCTCCACAACCACTGAAGTCAAAGGCAAGAGCATTGTATCCAAATTCATTCAGGGATTGTGCGATGCGATCGAACCTTCCCCTCGATGACTTATCGCTGGTGAACCCATGAGCCATAATCACAACCGCAGTGGAGTCGGAGGGGAAGAAATTTCCAACTAACCGCAGTCCTCGTGAATTCCTGAAACTGACACGTTGCATTGATTTTGAACACCAACTGTCCAAATTTGATTCTAGAAACTATCTAAGGAGAGTTTGAGCCTTATTATGAAACCCACAGGCAAACATGCAATTGTTATCGGTGGTTCACTGGGCGGTTTGTTTACCGGAATCATGCTGCGCTCCATTGGTTGGGAGGTTGATATTTACGAACGCTCTCCCCACAATCTTGATAGTCGGGGGGGTGGCATTGTGTTGCAGCCCGATGTTATCGAAGTATTTCAGCGTGCAGGCATTTCCTACGAAGAACCGCTTGGTGTCGTAGCACATGAGCGGTATTACTTGAACCGTGATGGTAGCATTGCCCAACCCATGGCGATGCGTCAGGTGCTGACTTCTTGGAATTTGCTCTACAGTTCTATGCGTCGGCATTTTCCATCCGAGCATTATCATCAAGGAAAACACCTAATCGATATTCAGCAAGAGGGTGAACACGTCACCGCAATTTTTGCTGACGGAACTGGCTACACGGCAGATTTGTTGATTGGTGCGGATGGGGCTAGCTCTACGGTGCGTCAGCTTTTCTTGCCGGATGCCCACTATCACTATGCTGGGTATGTCGCTTATCGCGGCTTAGTCAACGAAACCGAACTAGAACGAGACGCTGCAGCTCTGTTTACGGAGCGATTTGTGTTCTACCAATTCCCAAACTCCCACATTCTCCAATATGTTGTACCGGGTGATAATGAATCTCTGGTATCTGGAGAACGTCGCTTCAACTGGGTTTGGTATGTCAATTACGACGAAGCCAAAGAATTACCTCGCATTCTGACAGATAAGGCAGGCAAACGCCGCGACTATTCCATTCCACCGGGGATGTTAGCACCAGAGGTTGAGCAGGAGATGCGTGGCTATGCAGATACCGTATTGGCTCCACCCTTCCAAAAACTGGTTGCTGCAACTACTGAACCGTTTGTCCAGGCAATTCTGGATTTGGGTGTTCCGCAGATGGTGTTTGGGCGGGTGGCATTGGTTGGGGATGCTGCGTTTATTCCACGCCCCCATACAGCAGCGAGTACCTCGAAAGCAGCAGCAAATGCGATCGCTCTGGCAGATGCCCTCGTTAAACACAACCATGATGTTATCAAAGCCCTGAAAGCCTGGGAACCAGCTCAACTTGCTTACGGTAACCAACTTTTGCAATATGGTCAGATGCTTGGCGATCGTTCTCAATTTATGTATGGAACCGGGCGAGAGGCATGAAAATGGGGCTAGCCTTGACTCTATGAGAGGGAGTGCGATCGCCCTGGCAGCTTGCTAAGGTTTGAGAGGTGTATCAAAACTATTTGTGGCATCAATTAAGCAAGCCTTGGAGAAATGGGGAGAAAGAAATACAAATTTGCTGCTGCTTATGAGCAGGAGCCAATCGTCTTTGGTGCTTCAAGACCAGGCTACTCTGACCAAAGCGTGCGTGACTGGGTTAACTTCATGAAGTGCCGAGGTATTCAACGGGTTTGCTGCTTGCTTCCCGACAACCAACTGACCCGTTATTCTGACCTGTTAGGCACCTACCAACAGGAATTCGGGGTTAATCATGTTTGCTGGACTCCGATTGAAGATTTTCAACTCTCAAACGCAGAGACGCTCACAACGAAAATACTTCCGTTTTTGGCAGAAGCAGACAACCTAGATGAGAAGGTTGTCGTACACTGCTCTGGTGGCATTGGACGAACGGGTCATGTACTCGCTGTATGGTTAGCGAGTGCTCGCGGATTCTCAAACAATGCGGCGATCGCGGCGGTCAGAAAAACGGGCAGAAATCCCTATGAAGCGGCGATTGTAGCGGTTCTGAGAGCTAGGAATCCGTTTCAGATTGTTGCGGCTCTTGATGCGCTTCTCAATGATTGTCGTCAATCTTTTCAACGTGACGATTAACTGTAAAAGTTATGACTTGACTCCTGCCTGTACCAGTACCACGTAACAGCGATCGCTCTCAGTTTAGGTACGGAATCGGGCGAGAGGCGTGAAAATGGGGCTAGCCTTGACTCTGTGACAGGGAGTGCGATCGCCCCTAGCTGTCTTACTGCTATATATGGGAATCTGAGAATGAGCTGATCGTAACGGCATCAATGAAAACAGGCTGAATAGAGGTCTAAAGGCTGAGCGAACCGGACGGAGATAACTTTTGCCACTTAACAGAAAATCTATGCTCCATTCCGGTGAGCGCGATTTGTTATGCTGCGGTCTGGGTGTGTACGACATTGTACAGATGAAATTCGTTTCGGGCTAAACCTTCCCAATACGGTTGCTCTGGGTTGAAACCAGGTTGCTTGAGAATTGCTTCAAACGCTTCCCTGCTCTCCCATTGACCGTAGTTAAACATTCGAGTACCATCTAGACTTCGATGAAATGTAGCTGAGAGTAACCCCACTGAGTTACTCATCGCACGTTCTAATTCAGCAGAGGTTCGTCTAACCATCTCAGGTTGATGAATTGGCATCATGCGAAATTCAGCAAGATGCGTCACACGATCGCCTTGGGCCATTTCAACTTCTGCCGATAGCGATCGACTAGCAGTTACTTCCAGTAAGAGTGAATCAGGTGGAAAGAATTCGCTGAACGCTGTTGGACGAGGCAAGCTGCGGTAATCGAATTTGGGATTCCATTGGCTATAAGTAAAAACTCGTACTCCATCTAAACTACGATGTACGCTGGCTGATACGAAGTAAGGATTGTCAATCCAGGATTTGATTTGCTCTTGGACAACTGCCTCAATCAAGGCTGGCTGATGGCGCTCTGCAACAGTATATAGGTCTAGCCCAACAAGCCCAGTATTAGTCCGGTCAATCTGTACCATCGTTCTATGCTCCTAACCAGTCAACATATGATGAGCGTACTTCACTGTTATGAATTAGTTGATGAGAGTGAAGACTACCTCGTGAAGCGACATTTGAAACTCATTGTTGGCAAGTGAGCGCATCACCTTGAGAGGCTCAGCCATCGGAGGATTCGCGTTCATCTTGGCATACAGTTCTTGGGAACTCCACAGCCCATAATTGATAGCGCGGGCACCATCTAGCGATCGATGAAAGTGTGTGGTAATTAATCCTGCTTGTCCTGAGATTTGCCCTATTGCTTCTGCGGTAGCTTCTAAAAAGCGGGGCTGATTAGCTGGATCTTTCAATCTGAACATACCGAAGTTGATGAGTTCTGGCATATTTGCTGTAATTTGCATTTGGCTGTCTGCTGGCTCACTCATAAAAATGTCGTAAAGATGGGAGTCTGGAGTAAAGAAACCAGTAATCTTAGTCGCTAGAGCGATGTCGCGGTTATTGATATAGGCTTCATAACTAGCTTGATTTTGCCATTGCACATAATTGACAACACGCAGTCCATCTAAGCTGCGATGAATTGCATTTGCAATGTATCCAGGTTGCTGTTTAAGGATGTCCTGGCTGTAGGTTATCAAACTATCTATCAATAACCATTGTTGGTCGGGCTGGGTAACAAAAATATCTAGTTCTGCTAGAACTGGGTTGTCCTTGAATACGGTAAGCATTTAGATGATTCCTCTGTACTGACTAAGGCTGATTGGTCGAACCGAAACGCAACGAATTGCCCAACCGATAATACAGAGTCTGCCTACTGGCGTATAGTCGATTTTTGCAGTTTTAGAAGATTCTTGCTATTTCTTAAGAAATTGTTTCGGTGTAACTCCAGTGAGGCGCTTAAAGTGCCTGCCAAATTGACTTTGACTGGCAAAACCAACTTTCAAGGCAATAGTTGCAATGCTCTGCTGCTCCTGCATCATTAGTTCTTGAGCGCGTTCAATACGACGTTTAATCACATATTGATAGGGTGAGTAACCTGTAGACTGTTTGAACAGTCGGGCAAAGTAATACTGACTCATACCGAGTTCGGTAGCAATCGCTTCTAAGGACACATCTTCTGCTAGATGAACTTGGATATAGTCGATCGCCTGTTGCAATTTATGATTAGGTAAACGACCAGAGCAAGCCCGTATTTCTCGCCTTCGAGTTGAGTAGTGCCGCAATAGATGAACAGCTAATGCATTTGCCATCGACTCGGCATAAAGACGATCGCTTAACCCATCTATTTCTAGTTCTGCTTTGAGAGCTAAACCAATTTGCTGAATCAGAGAATCGCTAATCTTAGGCTGTGGCACAATTTGGATATGGTTGGCATCAACCGATTCGTGCACGGCAGAGGAAAATAGCTTCGGTTCAAGGCGAAGTAACAAGAATTCTGCATCAGTATCCCAAAACAGTTTGCGATGCACATAAGGAGGCGTAATCATAATGTCGCCTTCAGCCAGAATATCGCTACTGCGTCGCCCGTCTATTGTCCGTTCTAACTGAATGGGTTGACCAAGATGAATGCTGAGGAGGTAATTTGGAAGACAACACTCAGATTCCCGATTAGCGGGTTGATGATGGTGTTCAACCCGAAGAATGTCTGAGACAGTGTCTTGACTTCTTAGAATCGGCGATCGCGGCACAATCTGTAAGACAGCATTTTTTCTAGTGGAATCTTGGCTCATGCACTCTATCCATACATATCTTGTTAAACGGTCAAGGGGCGATCGCTCTGCTTTTCTTCTTTAGAATTACAGCTATTTCACTTGACTTTGTTTAGGGAGGCGATCGCTCTCAGTTTAGCTACGGAACTGGGCGAGAGGCGTGAAAATGCGGCTACCCTTGACTCTGTGAATGGGAGTGCGATCTGCGGAACGTATAGAGTAACCTCCAAGTCATTGAGTTAGATATACTTCTTGGCCTTAACTTAATGTTTTGGAAAACAGCCTGCTTGTGGACAGTTGCTGCCACTGTGGCTTTAACAGCAATCTCCCTTTCTCAATTTGCCGCACAACTGACAAGCATGGCACAGGAAACTAATACAACTCCTGCACTGACTGATTCTGGGCAAGACAATCAACCCATCCGTATCATTCCTGGCATCAAGGGAGGAGTTAGTGCTGTTGCTGTTAACCCAGATGGACAGCTACTCGCTACGGCTAGCACAAATGAGCCAAGTATCCAGCTATGGAATCCTCAGACAGGGCAACTCTTACGTACCCTGAAGGGGCACACCAGTCCAGTTGCAGACGTTGCCATCAGTCCTGATGGAAAAATTCTTGTCAGTGGGAGTAGAGATAAAACAATCAAACTGTGGGATGTAAACACAGGGCAGTTAATTCGTACCCTTGCTGGACATTCCGATGTTGTAAAGACTGTTGCGATTAGTCAGGATGGAACAATTCTCGCCAGTGGGAGTGAAGATAAGACAATCAAGCTGTGGAATCTCCAAACTGGGGCGTTAATCCGTACTCTTACAGGACATACACAGTCAGTGTCAGCCCTTACCCTAAGTCCAGATGGACAAACCCTCGCTAGTGGTAGTGCTGATGAAACGTTGAGGATTTGGAATCTCAAAACAGGGAAGTTACTACAAACATACAAGGATAATTCTTCACCTAACCCAGGCTATTTCAGTTATTTAGTAGACTCAGTTGCTATCAGTCCCGATGGACAATTTGTGGCTAGCTCCTCGATTGATGATGTCTCAAAGGGGCATATTGAAGGGAATACGATTCGCGTTCGCAATTTGAAGACAGGGCAGATTGTGCATAGCCTGAAAGCTGGAGCGCATAACTCAGTTAATACGATCGCCTTTAGCCCCGATGGACAAACGCTAATCGCTAGTTCTGGGGATGTTATGTTGTGGAACCTTCAAACAGGAGAGCGATCACGTACCCTCAACATCGGTTCTCAAGCCCTTGCCCTGAGCCGAGATGGACAAACTCTCTTTAGTGCTGGCTATGGTAGCCTTACTATCTGGGGCGTACCTGCTCTGATTTCTGATTCTGGGCAAAATGAACAATTGCTCCGTACTATTAACGCCCATCAAAACACCCCTCAACAAGGTTGGGGAGTTAGTACAGTTGCCCTTACCCCTGATGGACAGACAATTGCAAGTTGTAGTCCCAATAACAATGGTGAGGTTAAGGTTTGGAATCGTGACTCTGGAGCATTGCTTTACACTCTAAAAACAGGAATACTTGGGTGCACGATCGCAACTAGCCCAGATGGAGAAACTCTTGCTACTAGCAGTGTCAGAACTGATGGCAGCCGGATAATTAAGGTATTCAATCTCAAGACAGGGCAGCTAAAGACTACCCTCTCTGGAGCTGACAGCAGCACCAGCATTGAGCGCCTTGTCTTCAGTACTGATGGACAAACCTTGATTAGCGGCGGTATCTATGATGCCAAAAGGGCAATTAAGGTTTGGAATCTAGCCACGGGGCAATTACGCCACACCTTGTCTGAAAATGGATACCAGGGGCTTTTCTCCCTGGCTATTAGTCCTGATGGCAAAACGCTCTTTAGTAAGCAAGACCGAGAGAAGGTGAGAGTTTGGGACTTGCAGGCTGGGAAGCTCAAAGGCACTTTACCTGTACAGTCATTCGCTGACATTCGCGTCTCACCTGATGGACAAGTCCTAATGGGGACGGATGCAAAGGGCGATATCAATGCCTGGAGTTTACCAACAGGAGAGTTAGTCGGCACAGTGCCAGCTAGCAACCTTCGTTTTGCCAACGGTACTCTTCGTGCCTTTGCCATTAGCCCTTCTGGGCAAATTTTGGCGACAGACAACGAGAGTAACAGCATCACACTCTGGAATCTCCAAACTGGGAAGTTAATTAATACCTTGAGAGGACATCCCAACACAGTTACTTCTTTAGCGTTCAGTGCTGATAGTCAAATTCTCGTCAGTGGCGGGAGTGAAGGTTTAGTGAAGATTTGGCGTATACCCGCTTCTACTGGGGCTGAGTAGGGTATCCAGTTGCGTTAAAAGGAACACTTCATGCCAAGCAGAATTACTCCCAATAATTCTCCCAATCATCTTTGAAAGCTTGTTGCAGCTTTTTCATGTAGGCGTATGTTTTAATCTTCACCATCCACACCTCTTCGGCACTACTACCTCCTTTGCATACAACTCCTTCATCTACACCATATTTCCCTTCACGAACATCATCGATAAACTTGCCGGTGAGCTTGCCGCGATAAACGACTCGTGCAATGTTGAATTCACTGAAGTCCTGAATGAATTGCTCTGGACTAATAATGCCTTTGCCAGCTTGCACATCGAAGAGGATAAGTTGCTTAGCCTCATCCTTCTTATGCATTCCTGCGAACGAATTAGCTCCCAAAAACTCTGTAAATACTGTAATTTCAGGGTAGTTGTACTGCGGATTCTTTCGGAACACGGTTTCCAAAGAATTAGCGAAGTCTTTCCTGAAGATATCGGGAGCTTCTTCCAAACCTGGATGGGCAGCATTAAAGTCAGCAATACCCATATCATCCAAGTCAAACCTGTCACGACGTGTGCCAAAAGCATACCACCCCAGCTCAACTTCCCAGACCCAATGGAGATTGGTACCATCGCATTTCTCGAAGGCTATGCATCGGTCTAGAGGACAGTTTTTACTATCTGGGATTTTGGGATATACAAGCTTGACCCGTGACATTGCTATACAGGTGTCTCAATAAAAGTTTATCGCTGCCTTACATTTGTAACGTAATCAATTACAATAATTCAGAAGCAACAGGGTTAGTCAACTGCGATCGCTCTCAATTTAGATACGGTACTGGGCGAGAGGCATGAAAATGCGGCTATCCTTGACTCTGTGAGAGGGCATGCGATCATTCCTAGCTTTCTTACTGTTATATCTGAGAGTTAACTGGTCGTAACGGTTAGGCTGCTTCATGGATCTCTTTGTCCTGAAATAATCGCTACAGCATTTACAAGCGAACGAGTAGCTTCTACACAAAGTGCAGCCTCACGGAAACTTGCGTTTCGTTTATGTTGAAGAGTTACTGCAAGCTGATAAGAATCTTTTACATATTTGCGTAGTGCTTCATTCGAGCCACCTGTTAACTCAGTAGCAATGTAATTTTCTAGCATTCTTTTAGCATCAGTTTCACTTGGGTCTACCCCATCCACAGAAGGATGTAAGTTAGGATCGTATACTGCTTGCGCCAGAGATATCATTGCTTCGCGACAAAGCAAACCTACAGTTTGGTAGTCTTCTTCATTCTTGGCATTAGCCAATGATTGCACTATCTTATCTATGTTACGGTCAACTCTTGCCCACCCTGTTGGCTCTATAACCTGCTGAACTCCTCTTCGCTGTAACGACAGCGTTAAGCTATCGATAACTGGTTGATAAAGGTTACTGATGTAATCCCGACGGGACTGATAACTTGGTAAGCTACCATCGCTCCACTTACCATACCAATTCCATAAGTCTGAGTATGGATTTGGATCTTGAATACCCGCTACCTGTAACCTTGAAATTATCGATATTCTATGTTCTTTATACTCATCGTTTACTTTTTGAATCCGTGAACCTCCAGTGGCAACGTCAATCATCAAGGCTTTTTGCTTATCTATTTCCTGTATGAGTTCTTTTGCTTCAGAGTAAGCAAGAGTTTCTTTGCCGATGTTGTCTACTGGATTTATTCCAAGATGAGATGCCAAGTCTAATAAAGACTGGTCATCAGCCGTTTAGAATCATTTCAACAACATAGCCAATTTTGTTTCCTTCCCATTGAACTGTCCAGGAAAGTCCAAATTGACGCAGGGTAAGGTCTATCAACGAATAATCAGCAGGAGCTAGGCTATTTGCGATCTCTGAAATAATTTTTATTCTGTCTGAGGGCTTCATGGCAAATTACATCGTCGATCATGCTTCTCAGCGCCCAATGGTTGGCTTACTGAGATCTTGCACCTGGCGGTTGAAACCGCAGCTATACAAACGAAACCTGCCTCCGCAGGTTACAAAACCCTTGATTTTCGGTTAGTCCGCGTAGGCGGACTTGGTTTGTATAGCCTCAGAATGGAATTCTGAGGGCTTGGTGCAAGATCTGAGCTTACTGATAGGAGACAACTTTTTACATCATAAATGACGGTTGAATTCAGCGCTGGATACAGCACACTTTCAGACGCTGTTTAGGGAGTGCGATCGCGGGCTAGCATATCGGCTGCATAGTCTTGTTAACTTGTTCTAACTCGCCCTTAGGGACTTAATATTAAGCTCTAACTTCTCTCCCAACCACAAAGAACGCTCAGTGTGGTCTCCCACATCGTCGCCTGTTGAGGGGTGGACGAGAATATCCAACCCCTCACGATTGAGCATCAACCAGGGGACCACCTTGCCAAATTGCTCCGGTAAGAACGCAACTTGATACATTGCCTTTGGGTGTGGACCAATCGGTTTGTCATGCCAACGCCCCAGTTGCACTTCAAAAGACGCGCCTAATCCTTCGCGTACACGCGCCGCCGCCTCACGACTGGAGGTATCGAAGTAGATATGAGCATGAAAACCAGTGATCTCGGTGGTATTGTCTTTCATCGCTGTTGGCTCCACTTTCACTCTCAACTCTAAGCGGGACTACACCAGCTTTCAGATTTTACTTGGGCGGGAGTGACAAGAAAGGGATTCTTAACGAGCAGCTGAGCGCTACGTTCATAGCTTTTCTCAGTCAATCACTGGCATTACCACCACGGCATCGCCTTCTTGCAAGCTGATATCTTGGCTCACATCTCCTTTTGAGACTAGCTCATAGAGATTTACATTGATGATCGTTGGTTCTTTACTGTTACTGGTTCGTCGGCGAACTTGAACCTGGCGGATATCCGCATGTTGGGTTATCCCTCCAGCCATCTGAATTGCTCGGGTTACAGTAGGCAACTGCTGTTGCGCCGTAGAACTTCCATCTGCTTGAGCAAGGAAATAAGCTCCAGGGCGCTGCACTTCACCGATGACCGCAATATGGAGGGGCTGCACTGTCTGTGGTTGAGCATTCGGTTGAGCCTCGCTCAATTCGTGTGTCTGTGAGGTGGCATCAACAATAGGAGCAGCAGACGTTGGGATAACTAGCATCACTACTGACAAAGCGGCACCTAAAAGTCCTACCCAGGTTCGGTATTGCATGAGAAGTTTATTACTGAACTACAAATATATTACAATTAGTTACGGCAATTTCAGCAGCAACACGGTTAGTCAACTGCGATCGCCCTTACATATACCCTTGTCGAACATGACTATAATCTCGTCAAGGCGTTGAAAACTGGGGAACCCGCTCAACTTGCTTAGGAGAAAAATTTCACTGAAGTCAGTGCCATTTCTCTTAACACTTCTCTAACTTTGGCGAGGTGTTAGTTAGTTAGCACTGCGTTACCATAGTAGTGTTAGGTTTCGTGAAATATTGAGTTTAAGAGGAAATCCCTATCGCTACGAAACAACTGATTAACCATCAAATCAAATCTGCTCAAGTCCTTTTGATTGACCATGAGAACAACAATCGAGGTTTGACAGATACCCGTGAGGCTCTACAACTAGCTGAGAATGCAGGACTTGATCTTGTAGTGGTCTCCGAAAGTAAAGATACTCCCGTGGCTAAGATTTTGGACTACGGGAAGCATCAGTACCAACAGAAAAAACGTCACCGCCAGAGTGCTCAACCAACGGTAAAGGAAGTGCCGCTCCGTCCAAACGTGGGCGAGTCTGACTACAGCTTACGCATCAATAGAGCTGTCGAGTGGTTGAGTAAGGGTGATTCAGTTAAGTTTCAGATCCGTTTACGTGGTCGGGAACATCAACATCGCGAACTCGCTGCCAAACTGCTAGACCGCGTTGTAGCTGACCTAGCTAAAGTTGGTAAAGTCCAAACCTTTGATAAACGGTCGCTGATTGTTCAGGTCGTTCCAGCCTAGATTAAGTTTCCAGGAATCTCCTAAGAGATTCCTGGAAGAAGGGATTGCACCAAAGCGTTACTCAATGGCGATCGCTTTGGTGTACGCTGCTTTTTTAGATGCAGTACCCAGATGTGAGCAGGAGGCGTTATGACTTCACAAGCAGCCAGAGCAAATGAGCGGGTGCTGGTCGCAGGTGCCACGGGCGGCGTCGGGCAATTGACGGTGGCTAAGCTACTGGAGAAGGGCTTTCCGGTTCGCGTTCTAACCCGTAGTGCTGAAAAAGTGCAGAAAATGTTTGATAACCGGGTGGAGGTGGCGATTGGCGATATCCGCCAAGCAACGACCCTCCCCCCTGCCATGCGGAACGTTAGCTACATCATTTGTTGTACTGGGACTACCGCCTTTCCCTCCGCCAAATGGGATTTCGATACAACGAATGAAGTCGAAGGGTTAGGAAGTCTCATTGAATGGGGCAAAATCTATCTCGACTCAGACTACCGCCGCGCTCATGCTCAGAATAGTCCTGATCAAGTGGATTTTCAAGGGGTCAACCACCTGGTAAGCGCTGCTCCAAAAGACCTGAAACGGTTTGTTTTTGTATCCTCCTGCGGCATTTTGCGGAAAGATAAACCCCCCTTCAGTATCCTCAATTCATTCGGCGTACTTGATGCCAAACAGAAAGGCGAGGAAGCAATTATCCGTTCTGGGTTACCCTACACCATTATTCGCCCAGGACGGCTGATTGACGGTCCCTACACATCCTATGACTTAAACACGTTGCTGAAGGCAACAACAGGGGGAAAGCTGGGTGTGGTCGTAGGTACGGGCGATACCCTAGTCGGTGATACCAGTCGAATTGACGTGGCATCAGCTTGTGTGGAATGCATCGACAACCTGGCGACGGAAGGAAAAGTGTTTGAGCTGATGAACCAGGGATCAAGACCTTCGGCAATCGACTGGGAAGCACTCTTTTCTAATCTCGGATAACCTATTTAACTGTCTTTAACCCTAGTCCACAAAGCCAACCCACCTCCCCGACCCCTAGCAGCAATGCTTTGGTTCTGCACCAGGAAGTACGTGAAAAATGCCTGCTCTTTGACGCTTTGCTCGTAAAAGTGAGCTTCCCGGTCTTGACCTCCTCGAATATAGCCCTCGTATACCTTCAGTCCAGACAATGACACTCTCATCCGGGTGAAGTCGAAAGCTAGTATATTCGTCTTTTGCCAGAACTGTGTGGGACCTGTGAGAACCAGCAGTAGTGGTCCGAGTTCAACGGAATTTTGAACAGTTCCTTGCTCTTGACTGGGTTCTGATGGCAAGTAGGACAGATGAATTTTGACCCACTTCGGTAGGAAGCGTCCAGCACCTAGAATAACTCCTGCCCGTTTGCGCGATCGCTTTGTTCCTGTAATAAATCCTAATCGCCAAGTGCCTAGCAATTGTGGATACGAATGACGTACTTTAGTTTGTTTCGCCGTCTTCTCTGCCATTAGCAGTGCTTCAACCACAGCCTCAGGTTTAGGTGGCGTGGCAGATGGGGTTGTTAAAAACTCAATGGCTTGGTCTAGTGCTGGGTCCATGCTTCATACTAATCTAACTGTTCCTCACCAATGTCAGCTAAGGCAGCAGGCTCGTGTTCTGGTGTCCGCAAGTCTTCGACCAACGCTTGCACGTCTGCGGGGGGTGGTGGTGTCAGGCGGGATACCACCAAGGTAACGATGAAGTTAAGCATCATGCCAACGGTACCAAATCCTTCTGCTGAAATCCCAAACCAGGGTTGCATCCCACCAAACTTAACGCTGGAGACGTAGAGGGTGGTGACAAGCAAACCGACGATCATTCCAGCGATCGCTCCTTCGCGGTTGGTGCGCTTGTCAAACACGCCCAAAATAATCACGGGGAAAAAGCTAGCGGCGGCTAAACCAAAGGCGAGAGCAACCACTTCTGCTACAAATCCGGGTGGGTTAATGCCAAAGTAGCCCGCGATGGCGATCGCAATGCCTACCATAATGCGACCCACAAATAGGCGTTTTGCCTCGGAAGCCCCTGGATCGATGATTCGGTAGTAGACATCGTGAGCAACAGAACTGGAAATGACCAATAACAATCCCGATGCAGTGGAAAGTGCGGCTGCCAGTCCTCCGGCTGCAACCAATGCAATCACCCAGGGAGCTAGTTTTGCCACCTCAGGCGTTGAGAGTACCACGATGTCTCGGTCAATTTCGATCTCGCTTGTCGCTTTGTCAGGAGTGAGTTGAAAACGCCCATCCTTGTTTTTGTCGTCAAATTTCAACAATCCAGTATTTTGCCACTTGGTCGCCCAGTCGAGTTGTTGAATCTCTGTAAGCCTTTTGTTATTCAAGCTATCAATCAGGTTGTAGCGAGCAAAGGAAGCTAACGCTGGCGCTGTGGTGTAGAGGATGGCAATAAATAATAGTGCCCAACCCGCAGACCAACGAGCCGCCCTGACATCTGGAACCGTGTAGAATCGGACGATAATGTGAGGTAAACCCGCTGTACCCACCATTAGGGCAATGGTGAAGAACAGCACGTCAATCATGGGCTTGTTAGCAAAGGCTTGGGTGTATGGCTTGAACCCAAGGTCAGTGTGGATGGTATTGAGCTTCTCGACAATGTCGCTGAAAGTGAAGCTGAGTTGAGGAATCGGGTTGCCTGTCAATTTCCAGGAGATAGCGATCGCTGGAATTAGATAAGCTACGATCAACACCAAGTACTGAGCCACCTGAGTCCAGGTAATTCCCTTCATACCACCCAGGATGGCGAAAAAGGCAACAATCACCATGCCGATGATCACGCCGGTGTTGATGTCTACTTGCAGGAAACGGCTGAACACGATGCCTACCCCTCGCATCTGTCCGGCGACATAGGTCATCGAAACGAAGATAGCTGCAACGACGGCAACGAGACGGGCAACATTAGAGTAGTAGCGATCGCCAACAAAGTCGGGTACCGTGTACTTGCCAAATTTGCGGAGATAGGGAGCAAGCAACAGCGCCAGCAAAACATAACCACCTGTCCAACCCATTAGGAAGATGGAACCGTCATACCCTAGAAACGAAATAATCCCCGCCATTGAAATGAAAGACGCGGCAGACATCCAGTCGGCGGCGGTGGCAGCACCATTGGCAAGGGAAGGAATGCCCTGATCGGCAACAAAGAAGCCTTTTGTATCTTGAACGCGCGATCGCCATCCGATATAGATGTAAACGATGAAGGAAATAGTGACTAGTACGACAGTCCAAACCTCTGCTGACATTGTTAAACCTCAACTATGTGAATCAGTCTTAACCTTGTTTGAGCTTTATACTTAATTGGCCTCGTCCCAATCCCAATGGTTCAAGGCTGATGGAGGTCCGTTGTCTTTGGTTGTTGCTCTGGTTGAGCCGCATTATTCTTGAGATATTTACGGTCAAGTTTGTCCATCTGGTAGGCATAGACAAAAATGAGCGCAACAAATACGTAAATGGAGCCTTGTTGTGCTATCCAAAAACCAAGGGGAACGCCCCCACCCACTAGCTTCACAGTGTTGAGAGGTTGAACCAGCAGAATGCTGAGTCCTAGTGAAACAACTGCCCAGATGATCAGAAGATTGCGAATCAATGACGTATTCGCTCGCCAATAAGCTCGTCTATTGTTTTGATTCATGGATTTTATTCAGTTTTACTAAAATCAATAGGATTTTGGAAATTATACTGATAGTTAATCCTAGAATGACTTTAGTTAATAATTCTTTGCTTCGAGCGAATAAAGTAGCAGAACAAACATCTTTAACCTCAGTTTAAGGTTAGTTCAGCAAGCCGTTAAATTGCCGGAGAGCGCTGTCTATTCGTTGATAAACTCCGCACGGTCATCATCTGTCTGTCATCAAATTCTTACAAATTAAGTCAAACCCCACCTGTACAGTTATTTAGGGCATAGCTGACTGGGCGATCGCTACTTTGCAGAAACCTTGGGTAGATAAGAGCGATCGCGTCCCGATCAATAACCTACGCATATGCACCAGACACTCTTCATGATTTTTCTAAAGAAAATAGTGATACCAAATCCGGATTTCTTACCCAGCTATGAGCCTTGAAGAGTACTTGCTTGGGAGTGGCATACAGTTGATACCCTTCAAACAGCCTTTTTCATCCACTCAACTGGATCTAACTTATAGTAGTGTTTCAGCTGATCATAAAGCTCAGGATGATTCCTTTTCATTTGGAAAGGTTTTTCAAAAAAAGTCTCTGTAGCAACAGCAAAAAATTCCGCTGGGTCAGTTGCGCCATATTCATCGATAACCGTTTCCACACCTCGTTCAACGTCACGACGCAATTGCTCATATTCTTTT
>DATNPH010000149.1:0-58604 GCA_036703315.1 Coleofasciculaceae cyanobacterium | reverse complement strand
GCTGTGTTCGGTAAGAACAATCCAGACGCACTCAAGATAATGGATCGTGCTGGTTGGAAGTAGAGACGTTCGGCACAAACGCCTCTACTGTGACTAGGAAATGCGGCGTACCTACTGGATGGGTACGCCACTTCCTTTATAGAACCCATTTGACATCTTTACAGTTAGGGATTAAGGTACTCACACCTCTTGAATCCAATCCTTATGGCGTATTCCAGCGACTTGACCGATGAACAATGGAAAATCTTTGAACCCCTGCTTCTCCAGATGGTACCGAAAAAGAAGCGGACACGACCGTCCAATTGGACAAAGCGAGAGATTGTTAATGGCATTCTCTATCAAGCTGCATCTATCGTCTCACAGAGAACTGTGCCTCCAACGAAATAAAACATTTATCCCTAAAAGCTACAGAATGCTTATTACTCCCTTACATCGCTTGAGTCAGACATAGAGAACCCAAAAGTAGAGTTAGCTTTTTTGAGAAACAAAGCACTACTCAAGCCCACATTCTGAGACTATCGGACAAAAGTTTTCGAGCTACTGAGTGTTATTAGTCAACCAAGTTTCATACTTAGCTTTTAGGTCATCAGGAACAGGAACAGGACGCTTCCGAGTAAGTCCTACAAACAAAGCTGTCTGCTCTGCAAAGGCGGCGACTTCTTGGTTATGAAGTATTTTAAAATTAATGACTACTTTAATTTTTTGAATATCAGAAACCCAACAGCGGCCATGGACACGATCAAAAAGGCTAAGAGCCTTCTTGTAATCAATTCGTGTCTGAAGAATAGCAGGCACTAACCCTTGATTGACCTGATCATTGAGTGGATAGTGTTTAGCAAGCATGGCTAGGCGCAAATCCTCTAACCATCTAACATAAACAATATTACTGACAACACCCGCAAAGTCTATGTCATACGTTTTGATTTCTAGCTCAATAGATGTATCAAAAAAATTTCCCATAAATTTCCAGGTTAGAGATGACGGGTTCTAGAGACAACAGAACCAATTGAGCTTTTATACTGCAAATACTTCCTGTCATACCAATTCTGAACATCAAATTATATCCTTACTAAGTGTCCAGATTAACATCGAATCGACGAACGCATTGACAAAAAAATAGTGCTTACTGTCAAGCAGTGCATCGGTACATCAAAACGGGTTATATATACGCGATCGCTCTCACATCAGGCGTAGCGGGTCGTACCTCATCGGTGTCAACTTAACGTTGATTGGGCGGTTGAAACCGCAGCTACACAGACAAAACCCGCCTACGCGGGTTCAAGCGTCTTGATTTTGGGTTAGTCCGCGTAGGCGGACTTCGTTTATTTAGCCGCGACTTCCAGTCGCCAGGGCTTAAGTTGACACTAATGGGTGTTAGCTGTCTCCACTTTCACTTGGCAAGTGGTCATGCGGACATTTGGAGCACCAGGGTTTGCTACGGCTTGTGCTGATGTATCCATTACCCCAACTAGATGTGACACCACATCCTTGACCTGCTGCTCAACCGACACTGAGTCAGGAACAGCTTGAACAGGGGTTGCTGCTGCCCACACAAAGGCGATCTGCGCTATGCAGCAGCGCTTTGCTATCGCGATCGCACTCTTGACGCTTTTATTGTTCACCAAACTATTTCTGCTCAAATACATACTGCTGCGCTACACGCCAGTAGCGAGAGAAGCGCTTGAGGTCAATATAGCCCTCGTAGTCTACAAAAGGCTCAGGCGACCACACTTCAATTTCTACAGAGAGAGTGTCTTCAATGCGATCACAAATCGCCTCAAATCGGGGACTAGGACTTTCCACCGTCGCCACACCATCAGCACCGTGTTCCTTCGCAAAGGCGATCACTTCTGCCGCCACATCTCCACGCCGAATCGTCACAGGCAACTCTAGCAAACACTCATAGATAAAAACAATTCGTTTCAGACTAATTTGCCATTCCTCTAACAGAGCATCATCCCAAACCCAAATCGCTGGAGCGTTGGGATATTCTTGCAGCGCTGGATTTTTAGGACTAAGACAATCACCATGTACCCAAACAATCGGTTTTTCCATCGATTTAGCTATGTTTCAAATTTCAGTGGTGCTACAAAATACTAGGCCAAGCTACTACCGAGAGCATGATGATGTTGCTAAACCAAAAAATTAGCATGAGCCACAACAACCCTCTCAGAATCGTGCGGCTAGCTGTACCAAGTTGAGCAACTGTAGCGATTAGCTGTTGACCCTGCCATAGCTGCCAAACCCGAAAAGCGGTGTAGATTGTTCCCACGATCGCAACAATGCTGGGAAACAAAACTCTACTTAAAACCCGCTCAGTCACAATCTGAATGATTAAAACCAACAAGTAGAAACCAAGCACTTTCCGAGACTGGCGATCGCGTATCCAGACAAAGAACCCAATCAAGGGAAATAGTACTCCAATCAACAGCGCTACCACCAACCAAAATCGGATAAAGTTGGCGTTTGAGTCACTGTAATCTATAACCAGCTTGAAGGGTAAGGCATCACTCATCATGAGCCAACCCATCAGCAAAATGATTAGGGTAGCAAGGCTCAAAAATGAGAGAGTTGTTTTCCAGCTAAATGGCTCATCGATCAATGACTTCATCGCTGGTACGGCTTGTGTGTTTCAAAAGTGTGTATGGGCAAGTTTATCTCTATCCCGATAGCGAATGGTCAATGGTCGATCAACCCGCTTCTAACATTTCCTACCGCCGCCGCTTCTTTGGGCGCTCAAAACTCTTGCTCCCACCACTGCGATCGAATGACTCCGCTTTTGGAAATAACCGTTGCTCTAGCTGCTCATAGCTGCCCTCGAAGTCACACTTGCCATAGAGCGGGCACTCTTGACAATATACGCTCTTTGTGTATTTTTCCAGATTCTCACGGTTGAAGAAATACGGTTTGTGGCTGAAGGTGCTGGCAACCCACTGCCAAGAGAGGTTATTACTAGCTGGGTCACCATCGAGGAGATGTTCTAAAAACCACCTTGCACCCACCTGCCAACGGAGATGCCGCCAATGCACCAAGTAAGCTGCCATCCACATTCTTGCGTGGTTGTGCAGGTAGCCTATTTCTCGTAAGTCTCGGCTAAAGCTATCAATGCAAACCATTCCAGTTGTTCCCTGTTCTACATCAGGGGGTAACTCAGCCGTATACACTTCGGCAGCATAGCCTGTTTTGTATTCTTCTTGGTCTTTCCAGATGGCGTCACCTTTTTCGGCATACAGCCGTTGCCAGTAGTCCCGCCAACCGAGTTCCTGAATTAACTTCTCGGCATCCTCTTGGTTTTGCACTTTACTCAGTACGAAATCGCGCACTTCTGCCAGACTCAAAACTCCATAACGGATATAAGGAGAAAGGCGCGTTACTTTCCCATTCAGGAAATTGCGTGATTTTGCATACTGGGCTGAGTCTACTTTTTCTAGTGCTGCTTCTGCTGCTTTTCGTCCCCCTACTGTTTCACTGATGTGGTCTCCGGCGTCTGCTGCCGTTGGAAATTGCTCACGGACGTAGGCAACGAATTCGTCGCGGCTGGCAAAGTCCCGTCGCATATCATGATTGTTTGTTTGGCTCATTTTGCTTTTCTACCAGCAGCCACTGTTCAATCCAGTCTTGAATTTAAACTTTTATATATTTAGGTTGTACTTCAATCTTGTTGTTTTGTGTTGCCAGTTATTCACTCTGACTGTTGCTGAAGATGCTGTTTGCACTACTCACCGTTTCAAACAATTGTCACACTGACCACATCGAAACCCAGCAGCTTCCTTGGTGAAGCCAAACGCCTTTAACAAAAATTGCCAGCGACACTCGCGGGTAGCCAGGTATTGAGTCATCTGGTTGTGCACCTGCACTTGGGTAGCACTCAGCTGAGCGAGTGTGCGAGATTCTCCTGACGGGTGTTTGCGATAATGAAACGGGTCTTGCCATTCCAGTTGACCAGCACTGTGGAGGAGGGCGAGAGCAATAGCACCGTCGCCGTATTGCTTTGCTACTGTTGCGACTTCCCCCTGAGGTGGCAATTTCTTCACTAACTGCTGGGCGTCTTGGTATTGCGATCGCAATTTATCCACAAAAAACTGGCGTCGTTGCTTATCATCTGGATACAACCACCCCGTTGGTTCACATACCAACGTCAGGGCATCCGAATGTTTACCATCTCGTCCCCCTCGACCGACTTCCTGAATATACTCTGATAACAGTTGAGGGGGCTGAAAATGCACAACCCAGCGTACATCAGGTTTGTTGATGCCCATGCCAAAGGCACAAGTACATACCACAAACTGACTTTTCCCGCTCAGCCAACTAGCTTCAATTTCGCGGCGCTCCTCTGGACTCAATCCAGCATGATAAGCTGCTGTTGCGTACCCCAACGAACCTAGCCACTGAGCTAACTGTTCACTCTCGCCTCGGGAACGAACGTAGACTAATCCGCTTTGTTGTAGTCTTGCCTGGATAAACTTCAATAACTTTTGGCGGCGTCCTCTGGGAGCCCAAACTGTTTGAACCTTGAGGTTGAGATTTTGCCGAAACGGACTGATTAAAAAGACTTGTGGCTGTTGCAGTTGCAAGGTGTTTCGGATGGTTTGCTGGGCGCTGGGGTCAGCTGTTGCAGTGAAGGCGGCGATCGCAATTTTTGTCCCTACTGGCTTACACTTAAGTAAAGCGGGTCGTACTGCACCCAGTCGCCGATAAGCCGGTCGAAACGTATCCCCCCACTGCACTAGGCAATGCGCTTCATCAAGGACTAGCCCATTAATCTTGAGCTGCGGCTGACACAATCGTTCCCATACTGGCGCACTTAGTAGTGTTTCCGGTGACAAATAGAGTAATCGTAACTGCTGCCGTTCCAAAGCTTGTAGAGTTTTCTTCCGTTCGAACGCTGGTAATTCACTGTGCAACAAAGCCGCGGGTAACTTCAGCTGGCGTAATTCCTGCACTTGATTTTCCATTAATGCCACTAAGGGCGAAACCACCAACGTTAATCCTGTTTGCAGTAGTGCTGGAAGTTGAAAACAAATTGACTTTCCCCCACCTGTAGGCAATACAATCAGCGCATCCCGCTTTTCAAGTAGGCTGCGAACAATCTCGCCTTGAGGTGGTCGGAAATCATCATATCCCCAGATGTTTTTAAAAGCAGCACGAACATCGTTCCAGGATGTTGTTTCACAAGTGTTCATGATTGGTAGATAGCAACCTGAAAGAACATGGCAGAAGATTTAAACCGTTATTTCACGGTTCTACACTCTTAAGCCAGGATAAACAGATGCCGATGTCTACATAACCGAAAATACGCTGATTGTTTAGAGCGATGTTCAGGATGACACCCGTACAATTGCGTAAGGCATCGGTGCAGGTCGATGCCAAAATCTAGTTAATACTATAAAAGTGCCTTTAATTTTCAATAATTAAACAAACCAGCTATATAACCCGTTAAAGAAAAGCTACTCGCTCTTACTTTATTTGCTCACGCAGCACTAACGCGAACGCTTTAGCTTCATTTCTATTATTCGGCCAACCACTAGATTGAATGACTTTACCTCCAGCTGTAGTAATTGCTACTGTTGGCATACCTGAAAGACCAATGAAAGCAATCCAACTAGCCAAGGCTAAAACTACCAGGCTAATTATCTTAACAATTAAGATACCAGAAATCAAAACATAAATAACAAGAGACAGTAATAGCCCAAGACCACCGGCAATCCAGGGAACGAAAGTTTTTTGCTTATAAAAGCGAACTGAAACAATTTCATTAATAGGAATCTCTTCTTTGGCTACATCACTAAATAAACCTGTATTGCTGAAGAATATAACTCGTTTATTTGAGATTGATCCAAACTTATTGCTAAGCAGATCTTGTTCTCCTGAACCCAAAGCCATATGACCTACCGCTTAAGATAAACCAGTCTATCTTAACCTCACGATATTCGGGTTGGCTGTAAAAAAAACAAATTTTTTGTTTATAAAGAAACTGTGTTTTTTTCTACATTCAATGAAAATAGGCTGATACAAAATTGTATTTTGTTGCGAGATGAAAGTCCCTAAACTCCTCTTAATAATGGCTGGCATGAGAGGTTGGGAGACAGATGGCTGATGAAATAACCCAGTTAGAGGAAGTAAGGGCAGAGCTATTTATCCCAAGATGTTACCCTGACTGGGCCAGATGGCTACTTTTTCACGGTGCTTCCTCACATACTGAGGGAAGAGTGGTTTAAGTTATACCCACTTGCTTATTCTATTTTGTCGCCACCACGGCGATATTCCAAGCAAATCGCTTCATCAACGGAATCTTTTTCAAAAATCTATCTAACTTTTCTAATCGTTGATAGGTTGGTGCTAATGTTTCCTGTTCAAGGATAATTTTCTTCCAGTACCGTTCTTTATTGGGATCAGCTTTTTCAATTAAATAGAAGTGCAAGAAAATCCAAAGCGTTGCTATCCAAAATGTATCGTAAACTGTCTCTGAAAACAGAGATTCGATATAATTGACAATACTAATATCTAGCGGCATTTCATCTTCTGTTCGTACTTCAGTTGCCATGCGCCGATAGACATTAATTACTGGATTGTGCTTCAACGGGTCCCAAAAACACGCTTTTCCACCAGGTTTGAGAACTCGATGCATTTCCTTCAAAGCGATTAGGGGATTTGGAATATGGTGCAATAAATTTGAGGCATACACGAAATCAAAGGTGTTGTCGGGAAAATCCAGCGCCATAGCATTTGCGGTGTGCCCTTCAATCTGAACACCATAACGTTCTGCCAACTGAAGTGCCACTTCTACCATCCCCGGCGAATAGTCACTTGCTACACAACGTGCCCCGTTTTTAGCAAAATAGACGCTATTCTCACCCGCACCACAGCCTAAATCTAAAAGGAGCTTACCTCGAATATCTCCCATATGGCGTAGGATAAAGCGGTTTTCTGGGGCAGTACAGGCTTCAAAATAGTCGGCTACTCGAATGCCATCTACATCAATAGCGGCAGCCCAAGCATCATGAAACAGGCGTTCTCTTTCTAAAGTTTCGTCTGACATTTTATTGTTTTAGGCTTACTTCAGCAAATCTGTAAATAACACTGTAGTATTTAACCTTTGATTTCGGTTAAATAACAGTTTAAATGGCTTTGAGTTTCCATAATTTATCATTATTTTTGAGGCGATACGGCAAGTGAATCAATTTGTAGTGTACAAAGCTTAGCTAAATCTTTTTTATCGTAGGTTAATATATCAAGCAATAGATAAGCGGGATTTTCAGCCGTGAGTGATAACTTAAAGCTGGCTGACTGTTGGCGAGAGTATTTAGTTGTTAGAGAGCTAACTATCTGACCTTCCTTGTTAAGCATCGTCAACTGTAGAGATGAGTTATCACAGGCTTTGTCCAGGTAAGTCATTGCACCAGTGACTTCGACGGCTTTTGGCACTACTCCCAGATAGAGGAAGGATGTTCCTTGTCCTTTTGTACGCGCTGCCTTTTGCTGGGCTGATTTTTGTGGTAAGGCTGGGCTAAGGGGTTCATGAGGGATATCAAAACTGATGAGCTGATAGGTATTGTTTTGGCTTCTAGCAATTGAGTAGTTGTTCCACGGATGATTGAATAGAACCCACTCCTGCTGACTTCCCGGCGATTTACCAATTTGCTGCTGCATGGCGTAGAGTGTCCGAATCGCTGTTGCTACAGAAGTTGGACGAGTCCGCTGGTAAATCCTGACAGTCGCATTTTCTGAGAACTTGAACTGTACAGGCAGGGGCTTGAAGTCTTGGGCAAATTCCCAATTTTGAGTAAAGGCATCAAATACAACCTTAACAACATCAATTTCTTTATTCGGCACCCATTCCCCAACAGCCGGAACCTTCGTAGGAACACCCGGATAATCAGGTAAAAAGCTAGGAACAACCACATACTGCGCCTGTAGCAATGTCTCAATGGGGTATTCATCACGAGAGTCTACTTTTGGCACTTGCAGAACGTTCAAGATTAGGCGCTCTCGTCCATAGAGCAGCAGTTCGGATGCTCTGATCAAACTTGAATCCAGCTGAAGGCGTTGATTCCCTACTACGAAGATCGGCTCTTCATTAGGAGCAAGTTGACGTAGATAGTTCAGTAGTCGGATGACTTCATCGTAGTCTGTACGAACTAAGGGCGGCATGCTCAGGGCAAACAGGGGACGAAAAACACTGTCAAACTGCCCTATTGGGGTTAGTCCAATGACTAGATTGCTCACTAGATAACAGGTGACTACACCTAGCATTATCGTGCGAACATGTCCCCTCAGCCGGCTCCAGGCTGTCCAGATAAAGGCTACTAATCCGAGGATGACTAGAGGTGTTAGGTGTAAAGAATAAAAGACATTTCCATAACGCAGTTGAACCAGCCAGATAACCAGCGACAAGATACCCCACAGCCCCAGAAAGTTGACAGCAGACAAAGGTAGGGAATGGGTCAGAACGCTTGCAGAGAAACCAATCAGCACGATCAGCCAGGTTGCCCAGCCATAGTAGTAGGCGTATAAGTTGAAGGTATCGCCCAAGGGTAATGTCCAAGAGGTGTAGAGACTCTTGTAATCAATTGTCAGCGCACCGTAGGTAAACACGGGTGCAATAGTCAGGAGTGTGACAAGTATGGTGGCAGCGATTAGACCAATCTGCACTCCAACCAATAGCAAATTCCGCAAAGCCAGTTGTGGCTTTTTTTGCACCTCGGTAGAGAAAAAAAATAACGATTGCAAACTAAGTGCCCCTATGAAGGCTAAGCCACCGTAGATGAAATGACGGCGCAATAGAATCGCAAGTCCAATCAACAATCCAATTAGAGGAACTCGCCACCACTGTTTGAGTCTGACATCCTGCAAGTAAACAAAAGCGGCGATCGCCATCAGTGCCGCACCACCTGTGTCAGGAATACCCATAAAAGTGGGCACCCAACTGACAGGTATCAGGACGGTTAACAGTGCCGTTGACCAAAAAACCGTTCGTGAATGCGTCCGAATCAGCTGAGTGGCGATCGCTCCCATCCCCAGTGCCCACGGCAGCAAATAGACTAGGGCTAAACTTATTTCGTAAACTAGGCGGGAACTGCCGAAGACCCAAATAAAGGGAACCAACGGTAGCACGTAGAGTCTATTACGTTCTTGGAGAAGAGAGCTTCCAATCAGCTCGATCGCCTTTGACGGTGCGCTACGAAGCGCGTTTGCAATCTGGATTGTTGGGTAATACCAGTCAATCCACCAATGAAGGTTACGCTCACTAGAGATATATAGCGAGGTGACAATTACTATAATCAACGCAAGCAAAGCGAGTAAGCTCGCATTAATTAGGAATTTTTGGCGAACTTCTACCCGCGATCGGGAACGTGGCATAGGGTCAGGCTTATTCCTTTGAAACCTGAACGACGATAGATTCATCTGTTATGCCAGATTCATTACCAGAACTGCCACCTACTGTGTCCGTTTCCTGGGAGTATAACTTGGCTTCACGGATCGGGTCACCGTGTAATGACCCATAAAGGCGGTTGAGAGCATTCACATAAGCCTGAGCGGAGGCGACGATAATATCGGTGTTGGCAGCATGACCGGAGTAGACTCGCTCGTTGTGCCGCAACCGGATGGTTACTTCCCCTATAGCGTCAATTCCCGCTGTAACTGACTGAACAGAAAACTCAATCAACTGGTTAGGTACATTCACCACGCGGTTGATTGCTTTGTAAACCGCATCCACTGGGCCTGTACCAATTGCTGCGTCGATTAGTTCTTCCCCTTCAGGCGTCCGTAGGGTGACGGTTGCTGTAGGACGGGCGCGATCGCCACAGGAAACCTGTACCAACTCTAAGTGGAACAGTTCTGGCGCTTGTTGGATTTCATCTTTGGCGATCGCTTCCAAATCCCAATCCGTAATCTCTTTTTTCTTATCCGCCACGTCTTTGAAGCGGAGAAATGCTCTGTTTAACTCGGTTTCCGACAACTCAAACCCCAACTCTTTGAGGCGACTGCGGAAGGCATTACGACCTGAAAGTTTACCCAGCACAATCTGATTTTCTGTTAAACCAATGGACTGGGCATCCATGATTTCGTAAGTCAGCTTATTCTTGAGGACGCCATCCTGGTGAATGCCCGACTCGTGAGCAAAAGCGTTCGCCCCAACAATTGCTTTATTTGGCTGCACCAGCATCCCGGTGAGGTTGGAAACCAAGCGGGAAGTCTTATAAATCTGGCGTGTGTCGATATTTGTCAGCGGTTCCTCTGACTCAACAGGGCGTCCCAAGAAGGGGTTGAAATACTGCCGCCGGACGTGCAGTGCCATCACTAGTTCTTCTAGCGCGGCATTTCCTGCTCGTTCCCCGATACCGTTGATTGTGCATTCCAGCTGCCGTGCTCCATTCTTCACGGCTTCCAGGAAGTTCGCCACAGCTAAGCCCAAATCATCATGACCGTGGACAGATATAATTGCCTGGTTAATATTGGGGACATTTTCCTTGATGCCGCCAATTAAAGCACCAAATTCGCTAGGCGTCGTGTATCCAACGGTATCAGGAATATTGACAGTTTTCGCACCGGCTGCGATCGCTCGTTCTAGAACTTCGTAGAGAAACTCTGGATCAGAGCGTCCCGCATCTTCGGGCGAGAATTCCACATCGTCTACAAAGGATTTAGCATAAGCGACCATTTCTTGAGTGATCGCCAAGACTTCCTTTCTCGACTTCTTGAGCTTGTACTTAAGATGAATATCTGATGTTGCAATAAAAGTATGAATTCGTGGTTTAGCTGCTGGTTTAAGGGCGTTGGCGGCAGCTTGAATATCTGCCTGAGTTGCCCTTGCCAGACCACAAATTGTTGGTCCCGACTCAGTGCCTACTAACTGAGCAATTTTTTGCACCGCCTCAAAGTCGCCCGGACTGGCGTAAGGGAAACCTGCTTCAATAACATCAACTCCCAGTCGCGCTAGTTGGCGAGCAATGGTCAGCTTCTCATCCACATTTAGCGTTGCTCCTGGAGATTGCTCTCCATCCCTGAGTGTGGTGTCGAAAATAATGATGCGCTCTGGTTGTGATTCCTTGTTCATAGCTTGATTTGCCGACATTAGAGAATTGCTCGTCCTCAATCTATATAACGATAGCGAATATTTTTTGATCTAATTAAATTAATACTCAATTTTTTCGATCTGGTCACGGATATCATTTAAATCTATGTAACGATCAGTGGCATTTCTTAATTCTCTTGCAATCATCCCTTCTGTAGACACCACTGTAATATGTGTGTTCTTTGAACGTAATAATTCAATTGCCCGTTCAAAATCTCCATCACCACTAAAAAGAATTACTCGATCATACTGGTCTACTGTGTTAAACATATCAACAACAATTTCTATATCTAAATTAGCTTTTTGAGAATAGCGACCCGAATTATCGTCGTAATATTCTTTAAGAATTTTTGTCCGGACAGTGTAACCAAGGCTGATTAGGGCATCTCGAAAACCGCGTTGATCCTGAGGATCTTTTAAGCCGGTGTACCAAAAAGCGTTGACTAGTGTTGTGTTTGGCTCAGTTTTAAAGTAATCTAAAACCCTTCTTGGATCAAAAAACCAACCATTTTTTTGTTGAGCGTAGAACATATTGTTACCGTCTACAAAAATAGACAGACGGTTCATTTGGAATGCCATATAAACTAAGACCTAATACTTCTAAAGAATTTAATTGAATCTCTTATTTTAGCAATCTCTATGTAATAATTGGATAAGGCTTACTTTTTAAGCATAATTTCAGATATTTTCTCCTCATTCTTCATTTTCTCAACTCCTGCACTTGAATCACGTTTAAGAGAAAGGACGCTACTGCGTCCGCTGCGCTATTGAACTTTCTTCTAACTTGAGCATAGGTGTAATTACGAGCAGAACTCCAGAAAGTCTGCCTTGGATGTACTTTATCAACTCTACATTCAATTCTGTCGTTCTGCTTGAACACTAATTACAGCTCCACCAGGGAGGGGCTTTACTTTATTGCAAATAAGAACACCAGTCACTCCAACTGCCAGCATAGAGCTTGCCAGTGGGAATCCCTGCCAATTCTAGGGAGAAGAGATTGACGCAGGCGGTGACACCAGAGCCACAGTAGACTATCACCTCTGTCCCTTCCTCGACATCCTGCCAGTGTTGTTTTTGCTCAAGTTGTGAGCGTAGATAGCCTTGGGTGGTAGTAACGTCTTGCCAGGGGTAATTGACGGCACCCGGAATATGACCAGCGATTGGGTCAATTGGTTCTCGTTTCCCTAAATAGCGATCGCTTTCTCGTGAATCGACCAGAACCACGCCAGGAAGGTCTTTTCTGGCTTTTACCGCCTCAATATCGACTACGAGGCGATCGCGTAACTGGGGCACAAAGGTTCCTGACGTATCGGTCGGCAGTGCATCTGTAACAGGATACCCTTGAGAGTGCCAGGTCGTCCAACCACCATTAAGTAAGGCTACCTTGTCATGACCCAAGTAGCGTAATAGCCACCACAGACGTGCAGCAAAAGCCAAGCGGGAGTCATCGTAGACAACGACTTGGGTTTGTTGGAAATTAACTCCAATCGCTGCTAATTTCTTGGCTAACTCATGAGTATCAGGCAACGGATGACGCCCACCATGACGCCCTACTGGTGCCGAAAGGTCTTTGTTTAAATCTAGATAGTGAGCACCTGGAATGTGACTAATTTGATACTGTTGATACCCCAGTTCTGGATTGGCTAGAGAAAAGCGACAATCCACAATCACAACTTCTGGGTCATTAAGGTGTTCACTGAGGTACTGGGCCGCAACGACAAAATCATGCTCAGTCATGCGAGATCATTATTTTTAAATCCAACGCAAACCATGGCAAAATGCCTTCTCCCGATAGAGTAGCAGGAGATTGCAGAATCTCAACATTCTGAAGGGAGAATAGGAATTGTTTCAGAAAGTAACGCCTTCACGGGCGCTAGTTAAGCTGGGAGAAGACGTCCCAGCCGGACTACGTCCCGCGACATAACACGCCTTAAAACTTAAAAATAAGACTTTATAAATAAATTTCGGGGATTGCAATCAAGCCGACGTAGTAATTGTTTTACGACGAAAACAACTGTAGGCGTGAGGGCTTAAAACACTGGCAAAGTCATGCCCTCACGAGCTAGTAAGTGGTTGGGGAAGACTGACTGGACTTGCTGTTCCACCTTGTCGAGAAAGTCATCACTATAATCGGGGTTATAGCGAGACATGACAATCCGCTTAACACCCGCTGCCTTAGCAGTTGCAATGCCAGTCTGCCAGAGGTCATCTTGCCATCTGAGTGCGTCACACTTATAAATTTCCTCAGCGGAAATGGAACTGGGAGCATCTAAGATTAGCAAATCAGCTTGACGCGCCAAGTGCAGCAGATTTTGATCAAGGTGATTGGAATAGTGTGAGCGAGCTGTCGCGTAAACAGCAGAGTGACCTTCCCAAGTTACTCGATAGCCCATTGAGCGGTGTGCGTAGTTTAGAGAAACCGTCTCAACTGTCACGTCATCTAGTGATATTATCTTGCCCGGAGCTAGGTCATAGAACTTTAGTTCTGATCGCATGACCTGAAGGGGAACTGGAAAATTCGGATCGCACATCTGGCAACTGAGGCGTTGTTCCATCGACGCCCCATTAGACGCCTTCGCACCATAAATATGAAAAGAATTGCCTGGAAGAAGGGCGGGTATAAAAAAGGGAAACCCTTGGATACTGTCCCAATGGCAATCGGTAAAGAAGATGTAGGCTTTCACTGGCATCTGCGTGAGCAAACTATTACCCAGCACTCGCAAACCACTACCCCCGTCAAAAATCAAGCATTTCTCGCCGACGCGCATCTCTACACAGGAGGTGTTGCCACCATAGCGAATGGTCTCTTTTCCAGGTGCCGGAATTTGATCTCGAACGCCCCAAAATTTGACAACAAAATTAGTGGTAGGGCCAGTTACCATGTCGGCTCTATTTTTGAATGTGCGTAGGTTTTGTTCTGCCGGAGCAAGCTCTGGCATTTTTCAGTCCAGTTTGCCTTGATTAACAACTCTTTACATTGACAGGATTTCACTAAATGATACTCAGATAAAATGAAAAATGGTGAATAAATAACCATAAATTTCTAGCAATCCTACAGGATGCTGAAAATTTAGAAGAGAGCCCGTAGGGAGTTCAGGTAAAAAAACAAACAGTGGTTTCGTAGTTTCCCCTACGTTTAACTTTCGAGCACCCCGGATCCAATCAGGAACTTTTTGTCAAGTCAGTTCATTTTAGCGTTGTTGAAATAACTGAACTTGTGAGTTATGTCACATACGCATCAGGATGAGTAAAAATAGGCATTGCAAAAGCGTAAAAAGTTCCACAGGCTGGCTAGACTAAGCGGCTCTTTGGGTTTGCCTAAATTGAGTTCATCGCTCAAGTGTTTGCGGAGCCTAGTATATCAGCAGTAAGGTAGCAATACTCGTGTAACACTATTTTCTCGCAAACACTCAGCTTTTAGCCGCCGATGAGGGATGTTGCTGGCGTCCCTGACGAAGTAGCAAGGTTTAGGTTTCAGCCTCAAAATCCCTGCCTGGCTTTTTACCGGCTTCAATGCACTTTTCTACCAGTGGTCTTACCTGCTCAACATTTTTCCAACCTAAAATTTCTGTGACTTTTTTTTCTAAATTTTTGTAAGTCTTGAAAAATTCGGCAATTTCGTCTAATCGATGTGGGGCAACATCTTCTAGAGACTTTACCTGAGCATAGCGCGGGTCTTTATCGGGAACACAAAGAATTTTTTCGTCGCGATCGCCTCCATCAATCATCTCTAGCATGCCAATTGGTCGTGCTGCAATAACGCATCCTGGAAAAGTCGGCTGATCGATCAATACCATACCATCGAGCGGATCACCATCATCTGCCAGCGTGTTAGGCACAAAACCGTAATCGTAAGGATACTGCACAGAAGAATAGAGCACTCGGTCAAGTGCGAAGGCTTGCAGGTCTTTGTCAAACTCGTACTTATTTTTGCTACCCGCCGGAATTTCAATTAAAACGTTGATCAGACCAGGTTTGGGTTGAGCAGGAATGCGTGATAAATCCATGACCGAATTTGTAAGCGATACAGTAAGGTGGGAGTGCTTTTCAATTAAAGCTTTAGTACAGTCAAACAACCAAGCGAGAGGTTTGACCTACCCCCGTGTAGCATTCTAAGCGAAGAGAGACACTCCACGCTTGCAATTCATAAGCTTGGAACAGCTGAACGGCTCAATTTTTATCAATTCTTTACTGTTTGCACAAAGTCGTAAAGTTTATGAACTTCACCTTCTTGCGCAATACAGAAGGCTGAGTGAGAACCACTCGCTCCAGTTATTTTGACTACGTTGTCCCTACTGAAGCCTTAGACCTAATCTGAAAATAGGGAACGGGGAACAGGGAACAGGGGAAGAAGGCTTTTCATCCTTTGTTGTGTAGGAAGTTCATGGGCGTCTATCCTGTCTTGAAAAAGCAAGGGGAGAGGAATTTTCATTCCTTTGTTGTAGGCAATCGCCCATGGTGCCTAGCTTGAAAATAGGAGTCAGGGGTCGAGAGAGAGGGATTTTCGTCCTTCGTTGTGAGCTATAAGCTCATGGAGTCTCTAGTAAAAGTCAATTGATCCCCGGACTACTCCTGCTACGTCAACAGTTCCCCTTACCAGGGGAAGCAAGAAAAATGAACTCCCTCCCCAGGAATCAGGGGAGGGTTGGGGAGGAGTTCTTTGTATTTTTGCAAGAGGTCTCTTGAATCAATTCATTGGTGGGCGTTGCTGAATAACAGTAAGATTTCCGGCATACCCCCAACTTCTGAATCAGATTCATCCCCCAGCAATCAAGGTTTCAACAAAGAAGTCGAGGATCTGAGTTGTCTTTTCATACTTGTGATCAGCAACGCCCATTGTTTTTTGCTAGTAAGAAGCTCTACATCACCTTTGAGACCTCGGAAGCGAGTAGGTAGTCTGTTGTAATACATCAATGCTGCTGCTTGAAGAGTAGTTAGCAATGATCAACAGAGGTAATGTCAGGGTTAACAAAGCAATTACCGTGCCCATAATCTCTGCCCACCTATGAGTATGGGGGTCAGAAGAATTGGCAGACGGGCCACTAGATTCCATAAATTAGTTGCAATTGGAACTCAGTCAGTGAAAGATACATAAGGAGGGTATAAGTGTAAACCCTACTATTTACAATTTTAGCGACTTATCTCAATTTGATTGTCTTCCAGCAAACAATCTCAAGAACCTCCTACTGAATAATTTAGTTCTAAACATAAAAAACCGCCTCTACCAATAGGCGGTGTGATTAAGCAATCGGAGGGTATTACCAGCTTACGTTGCCTATTTTGTCTGTTAATGTAACAGCGATTACAAAATTCCCCTCACTTTGAGAGGGAATAGGAAATAGGCAGGTAGGGGATTAGAGGTGAGTTCGGACAACTTTAGGTGAGTTCCCTACCAAGCCTACTTGGCTATTTTTATTAACTCCTACATTTTTGGAAGTCATCTATCGCTGGGCATAAGTTTTGATCGGCTCTTTGATAAACCGAATATACAAATGCTTAAATGTGGATTTGATGACGCGGGGCATACCAAAATCGATCGGCATTAGAGCATCTGGTAATTTCCAATCTATGACTTGCAGTTCCGTTGGTCGCAGGTGGGGAAAGTGAATGTCTGCGAGGTCTCGATCAAGTCCCAGTCGCTCTGCTGCTGCCACAGTGGGAACAAGCGCTGGGTCAACGTTGAGAATTTCCACGATCGCGCGATCAAGGGCAAAGACATCTGAGGAAGCCCCTAAAATATTCAACTGTCGCGGTTCGCCGCCACTGGGACCATTACCTTCGTGACCAATAATCCCATCAAGAATCGTCAAGTCTGGATTAATTGCCCGTGCCGTTTCTACCAACATTTCTCCAAAGCGCTTCTCATCCTTACCCGCTTCTATGTGCCACCAAGCTTTCATTTTTCCGGGTACACAGCCAAATAAGTTCTTGACGCCCATTGTCAGCGTTAGCTGCATATGTGATTTTATCTTTGGTAAGTTAATCACAACATCAGCGTCCATTGCTTCTTTGCACAGACGCAGATGATTAAAGGCAACGCTTTGTGTTTGGTAACGTTGACCGTGAAATTCTACCAGAGGTAACTTGAGTTCTTGCATCATCGGCAGATAACCATTCGCTCTGGCGACACCCATGGCACTACCAAAGGCTGGACTATCTCCGAAAAAGGGTTTACCACCAGCTTCCTGTACCAGTTGAGCAACGCAATAAACTAGCTCAGGGCGAGTGATGCATTCTTGTCCAAGACGCCCAGAGGTGAGTAGATTGGGTTTAAGCAGAACGCGATCGCCCTTTTTCACAAAAGCACCTATCCCCCCTAACGGCTCCAGTAAGGTTTCTAAAGAGGCTCTCAGGCGTTGCTGATCGTAGGACTCAGCACGAATTAAACTGACAGTTGACATGATTTTAGATTTTGAAAGTTGGTTAAATGGAGACGTAGGGTGAGTTTATCCTTCATCCTTTATTTGACTCCATGAGTTAGTGGTGTCACCCGTTGGGCATCTTGGAAGACACCTTGCCCTTGAATTTCGGAAAGGGGAGGTTTCACTTCCACCTTGATCACCTGAGCCGTAAAAATTAAAACCGTTCTATCAAATAGGTGCAGGGTCAACCAAGGTTGGCTCAATAAGTCTGGTAGTTGTTGCTGGAAGGCTTCTGGAGTTATAGGGACATCAAAGGATTCTGTCTCACCATTCACATAGTGAAAGGCTACTTCTGTGTAGCTATCCTCATTTGACATGATCAAAAGCTCCTTCTCTTATAGTTTTTAGTGGGTAGGGGAGCATAAATTTGCGCCCGTACAGTAGACCTGTTTTCATGAAGAGTTTAACGGCAATTGGTGATTTGAACAGATGTAGGATGGAAGTCAATTCAACTAAATGACTCTAAGCCATGACAGACAAACTGATCAAACATCAGTCCTCTACGAGACACTTGACGAGGCTGTTCAGGCTGATTGTCTTAACGATGCTTGTCCTTGGCACTCCCCTGATGCTGATCACGGCTCCCGCTTGGGCGCAGGGATCTACCCCTGCTGAGGGATTAAATCCCCAAGAACTGTTACGGAATGCCTTGCAGGGGATTAACAATCTTGGTTCCGTGGCAGCGATCGCCTATATTGCACTCTATATCGTCGCTAGCGTGGCTTTCTTACCAGGGTCAATCCTTACCTTAGGGGCTGGCGTTATTTTTGGGATCATTTGGGGTTCGATTTATGCTCTCATCGGTGCGTCGCTGGGAGCTACTGCCGCTTTCCTAATCGGACGTTATTTAGCTAGAGACTGGGTTTTGAAGAAAATCGCAGGGAACGAAAAATTTCGGGCGATCGACGAAGCTGTCAGCAAAGAAGGATTTAAAATTGTTTTCTTGACGCGACTCTCCCCTGTATTTCCGTTTAACCTGTTGAACTATGCCTTTGGTGTTACTGGAGTTTCCCTCAAAGACTACGTCCTCGGCTTCATCGGCATGATCCCAGGAACCATCATGTATGTTTACCTCGGTTCTTTGGCAGGTAGTGTTGCCAAGATTGGTACGGGACGTCAACCAACCAATCCCACAGTGGAGTGGACAATTCGGATTATTGGTTTGATCGCAACAGTCGCCGTGACAGTTTATATAACCCGTCTTGCCCGCAAAGCGTTAGAAGAGAAAATTTCCTAGATCGCTGATTCGATATAACCCCAATTCCCCATTCCCAATTCCCCTCTCCTAAAGTTACCGATGTCAAATTCCGCCTTCCAGAGCATTACTGTCTCACCGATGGATGAGTATAACCAGACCTTGGTTTCCTATGTTCATCCACCTGATTGGGTCAATCCTGAACCGGCTGATTGTTACGACTTGGTTGTGATTGGTGGTGGTACAGCTGGCTTAGTTGTAGCAGCTGGTGCAGCGGGTTTAGATGTGGGTTTGAAAGTCGCCTTGATTGAAAAGCATCTCCTAGGAGGGGATTGCTTGAATGTCGGTTGTGTACCTTCCAAGTGCATGATTCGGTCTTCTCGCGTTGTTGGTGAGATGCACAATGCGATCGCTTATGGAATTCATGCCCCAGAACACATTGAAGTCGATTTTCCAGCCGTGATGCAGCGGATGCGGCGATTACGGGCGAACATCAGCCCTCACGATTCGGCTCAGCGCTTTCAAAAGCTTGGGGTTGATATATTTTTGGGTAGTGGTCGTTTTTCGAGTTCCAACACGATACAAGTTGGCGCTCAGGCGTTACGCTTCAAGAAAGCAGTGATTGCCACTGGTGCTAGAGCTGCACAATTACCAATTGAGGGGATTGAAGAGGCAGGATATCTCACGAATGAGACAGTTTTTTCCCTCACGGAACGACCGCAACGTTTAGCGGTGATTGGTGGTGGTCCTATCGGTTGCGAATTGGCTCAGGCGTTCCGGCGGTTGGGTAGTGAGGTGGTAGTTTTCCATCAAGGCTCTCACATCTTGAATAAAGAGGATGCTGACGCCGCAGAAATTGTCCAGAATGTCTTTATCCGAGAAGGAATTCGCTTGGTGCTGAATTGCAAGATGCAGCGTGTGGTCAAGACTGATCAAGGCAAGACGCTCTACTTTACCTGCAAGGGTCAGGAAGAGTCGATCACCGTTGATGAAATTTTAATCGGTGTAGGACGTGCCCCGAATGTTGAAGGTCTGAATTTAGAAGCCGTTGGGGTGGAGTACGACCGGAAACAAGGTGTGAAAGTGAATGACTACCTTCAAACGACGAACGCCAAGATTTATGCGGCTGGCGACATCTGCATGAATTGGAAGTTTACCCATGCGGCGGATGCAGCGGCTCGGATTGTGATTAAAAATACTCTGTTTTCACCCTTTGGCTTGGGGCGATCTAAACTCAGTAGTCTCGTTATGCCTTGGGTAACTTATACTGACCCGGAGATTGCCCATGTGGGACTTTATGAACAGGAAGCCAAGGAAAAAGGCATTGATATAGATACGATTAAAATTCCCTTCAGTGATGTAGATCGAGCGATCGCGGATGGTGAAGAGCAAGGGTTTGTCAAAATCCACCACAAGAAGGGTTCCGATGAAATTGTGGGTGCGACGATTGTTGCCCCTCATGCGGGTGAGATGATTAGTGAAGTGACTGCGGCAATTGTTGGCAAGCTAGGTCTAAATACGCTAAGCAGTGTGATTCATCCCTATCCGACTCAGGCGGAAGGCATCAAGAAGGCAGCAGATGCTTATCGCCGCACACTCCTCAAACCGAGTACTAAACGACTCTTGGGATTGCTCACAAAGCTGTCGTAGTTTTTAGTTAATCATCCCTCTTTTCCACCTACAAGAAGCGATCGCACTTTATCACTCCAACTCAAAAAGCGATCGCATCTGGTTTGGTAAAGGTTAGCCTGTGATGCGATCGCCTTCTGAAATCAAGCAGTTATACCCTTCAAACTACCGGATTTTCCGTAGCCTTCGTGATGTAGCGGAGAATCAATTCAAAATCTTTGCGGATTTCTGCAAGTTGTTTTACCGAGGTGTTTGAAGAGGCGATCGCGCTTTCTTCCTGCTGACGTGCCTCCGCCATTTGCTTCTCAATCTCTCCATAAACCTGTCCTTCAAATTGCCAGAGTTGTATTTCAAGTTGGTTTTCTAGGTCTTTCGCTATTGCCTGAAACTGGCTCGTAATATCGCGGCGAATATCAGCCATTTGTTGCTCTCGCTGATGTTCCTGTTGCATTTGGAATAACTCTATTCCAACTGAAGCAAGCGCCAGAGCAGGGCCAAGGAATTTGGCAGCGTTGCCAATGTTTTTGGCAATACCAACCGCCTGCCAAGGTTTAAACTTGAAGCCGACGAACTTTCCAACAGTCAATACACTCTGATGCAGACCGCTACCGGCTACATCAATAGAGCGTAGAAAGCCTTGCCCTGCGGTTTGGGCAAAACCCCTCGTTGCCACCTGTGTTAGTTGGACACCTGCTGTCTCACCAATCTTTTTGAGCAAAGTGACTTGGCCTTTAATCCGTTCGACATCTATACCAGACCCTACATTCTGGGCAGATACATTTTGGTTTTTATCTAGACAAGCCACAAATGCTTGGGCTAGGTTGCTGTTAAATACTTCTTCAACCTCTTGCCGAATATCATCGACTGCTGCATTAGCAGCTTCTTGCAGTTTGGTTTCTGCTTTCTCGTAGTGTTTCTGCACATTAAGTGCAGCCTGTTTGTTAAGCACCTCGAAATCCTGTTCGCTCCCCACTGCTGCGGCAAGGACTGTGCCTTCCTTAGCAACTGCTGACGACATTTCTAAAGCTATACTCTGAACTTTGGTTCGCAAGCGATCGCGCTCCTTACGCACTGTGCGAGATAAACGTGTAAGGATTTCCAGAAAAGCCGAATCTTGGTTAGAGTTGCGGGCAAAGCTCAACTGAGCATCCTCAACACAGCCTAGTGCGATTCGGACTGGTGTATCAAAGCGAGCCAGGGAGCCACGACGCTGTACAAAATTGTTGAGTTCATCAATAAAAGATTGGAATCGGCTGACTTCGAGCAAAAACTCTTCATCTTCATCAATACCTTCACAGTAGTCTTTAGCATCGATAAAGCAGATGGGAAATTCATCAAGACTATAAGGTTTAACCGCCTCAGCAAGACTGCTACGGTAGTTAGCAATCTTTTGCGTCTCTTCCCCCGCCTCATCGGACATTTTGTTGACGACAAGCATCATTTTCCAGCGATAGCCCTTTTCATAGGCTAACTTCTTGAAATTCTCTGCTGTCACTGAGTCAAAGAGCATATAGGTAAGACAGAAAATCAGCAAATCTGCTTTGGCAATAGCCTCATAGGTAATCTCATCATGATCCTTGCGATCAGTAAAAAGCCCTGGTGTATCAATGAGCTTAATACCGTTCCAGTCGTAGCTAGCAGTTTTGTCGGTAGCAATATCGGCATCAATGTGGATATCTCGCCGCCCTGTAAGGGCAGAGATGATTGTCGATTTCCCTGCGCTATACTGCCCCACAAATGCCACTGTAAGAATACCTTGCTCTTTATGCGCTTTTAATTCCTCTCTCAACTTTTTGCGGATGGCTGTTAGTTCTTCATGATTTCCCTGAGCCAGCAAGTTGTCAAATTTTACACAGGTATTCTTGAACTTAGCACCGACAGCAGCAGCTTGAAAGTTTTGGTTAGCTTGAGTCATGGTTAATTTTCCTCTCAATTCTCAATCAATTAATTTTTGGGAATATTTCGCAGAGTCCGACCTAGAAATTTAGCTGTTGTCAAGTTGCGCTTACGCTGTGGCTGAGATTTTCCTGAATTATTAACAACTTCATTGCTAATACTATTAACAGCGGTTTCATCGGGTTCAAGGATATCTTTTTGCTGAGGCGGAGCTTGATTATTGACATCCTGTTTTTGTTGATAATCTGCCCTAGCCTTATTGGCAATAGTCACAGCCCAATCAAAAAAATCATCTGTTGTCAAGGTGTAATCGTCTTGTTGCTGAGGCTTATTTGGGTTGGGAATACCTAGTAATGCTCTACCCCAACCTGAAATAAATTCATAAAGTCTTATCAAGCCTGCAAGCAACATTAGAACACCCAGAAATATTGGCAACAGCAATATTCCTAGCAATATCAAAGCACTCTTACCGTCAAGGCTCGCTAAGATAATGTTGAGAATATTCTCCTGCAAAGTACAGCCCCAACGTCCGCAGAATTCTGCTAAAATTAGTGGCATTAAATTTTCAATCCTTAATATTTGATACTTTGAATCGAAACGTCCTCTTGGAGAACTCGTTTAATATCGTCTTGGGATTTTCGTATCTGAAACTTTGATTTTGTTTGAATACTCATGTTGCGTCCAAAATCCCGTTTAACTTTGGCAATGGTTCTGTTGATACCTTCATCTGTCAGAGATTCGTGTTGTTCAGTACACCAATCGATGATGCGCTTGGCATAAGCACGATTAAGATAGTTAGCCGTTCCATCCAACTTCTTTTTGGCTACTTCAAGCTGTGAAGCAATAACCTCTATTCCTGCAATTAATTCCTCAAAGTAGGTGTTGATGTTCACAGCTACAGAATCACAATACTTGCCGAAGTCTCCTTGAGCTTGTTGGAGAGTATTTTGCTGATGATTGCTGAGTTGAACAGTCAAGGAACTTGAAATATTTTGAACAGCCTCGCGGCGTTTCTGCTCTTTTGATTTGAAAAGATTGACAATCCCGCCTACAATGGCTGCCGCAATTCCCATAGCAATGCCAACAGGAGGGACAAAGATAGTTACGATAGCGGCTGCTATTCCTAGAATGCTTCCACTAATTCGCAGTAAATCTCGAAAGTTGTTTGAATCCTGCTGGGTAAAACTGAAGTTAGCAGCACCTAGTTGAGCAATTAGTTGTAATTCATTTCCAATTTCCTCAAGTGCTTCTTGAACGTCCTTGTTGAATTTATTGCTAGTCTCTTCATAGGAAGCCTTCAAGCGTTTTTCAAACCGAATAGCTTTGAGTTTTTGCTCCCAGCCAAGTTTCAAACTAAATTGCTTAGAGTCCCAATGTTCTTCTGCAAAAGATGGAATAGAATTTAGAGCATCTTGAAAAATCACCTCAATTTGCTGTTGTAAAGACTCACGAGAATCCTTCTGTGATTTTTGAATGTCCTTTTGGATAGATTCACGCTTCTTTTTGAGCGTATCTGTCAACTGTTGATAGACTTCGGCTTGTTGTGTCACCCATTTGTAAGGATGATCGATTGCGCCTACTGTAGAACCGAGTAGAGTTTGCGATCGCCTAATCACCCCATGCTCAACCAGAGATACGCGAATTGAGTCAAGAAAATTTTGTATCTTGCTTGCCTTGAAAAGCTTGTCTTTACGCTCTTTATGTGCTGGTTCGCGGGACATCTGGGCGGCAAGAAGTAAGACAGGAACAACGTCGAAGTAGTCGTTAGCATAATGCTGTTTGGCGTAGCGATGGATACGCTCGATGTGTCCACCAAGACCACTTTTCCCATCCATAGCGAACAGTTTATCCGGGTCTTTTAAGAAATGCTCCAAGCGTCGCGAGTCGCGCAAGTTATTCTTGACATTCAGCAGAATAATTAGCGGTTTGGCTTTTTCCTTCAACAGCTTCAAGAAATTAAATTCAGATTCTTGGATGCTGTCATTTGTCACCACATAACAGATGACATCAGACTCTTCGATAACGCTTTGGGCAATTTCCTCATCAGTTTTACCACCAGGAGCGCCGATTCCAGGAGTATCGATAATGCGAATATTCTTCCACTCATACACTCGATTAAAACGAGTAGTGCGCTGCTTACCTACACCGATCGCATCCCAGCCTCCACCTGTAATGATGGCGTGGAGAGTACTTTTGCCCGCCTTTGTTTTACCCATGAAGGCGATGCTGAAATGATTGAGAGCGCGTTGCTTGGCATTAAGCGACTCACGAACGCTCTCAATTTCTTTAATAATTTCGGCAGTGAGAGCCTTCCTCGTATTCTCAAGTTGTTTGGCGACTTCCTTGGCAGAGGTAGCCTGACCCTTGCCAGTTGTCTTGTGCTGTATTTCTTCAATAGCCTGTTGGATATTTTTCCCTAAAATGGAAAGTGCTGACCCTGTTGCTTTGAGAGCTACTTCCGCAAAATTGTAATCTTCACTTGCGATCGCTGCACACTGCTGAATGGCACCATCGTATTCTGGACCCGCCAAAAGGATTTCCTGTTGCAGTTGCTCAATTCGGCGTCCAACATTTTCAGGAGCGATCTCTGCCAACTTGGTCACTAGTGAACGTGACAAGATAGACTCAGCTCCCAAGAGTAAACGGGCACCGATAGATAGTTCTGATTGATCGTTATCGTTGCTGATAGAGCGGTTAGCTGTGAAGCCTTCTGCTTCTTCAATAAGTCGCTGTATTTCTCCCGCAGACCAATTCCAAATCCCCGTTACCTCTTCGACCATCTCGCGTTCTAGTGGTGAAAAGAAACCGTCAATATACGCTATCGCCAGGATTTGACGCATTGCCTCACTTTGCTGACCTAGCGGCAGTCTACGAGCAACATCCTCGACAGAAAGAAGTTGTTCGTCTTGAGCGAGGATTTTCTCCATCTCTTCAAGAGTGCGTTGTCCTATTCTGGTCTGGCTAGCTAGTTCATGCAGAGCTTTCGACTCTTCACTGTGAATCTGCTGATCAGCACAGACCATGTGTGTGAGCAGTAGAAATGGGTAGTCTAGTTGTTCGCTGGCTATTGTGGTTGAGTCAGGCATCTTTACCTTTTGGTAAACACTGGCTATAAAAGAAGCCATACCTGAGTTGGCAGGTATGGCTCTAATACATGGTTCCCAAATCAACCATCCAATTTCACATCAACTACCAAATTCTCCATGGGGTAGGTAAGCTGCTGTGCTTACAAGTTATGCCTAAGTTTTTTATTTGAATGATATGAAGATACGCCATCGCCTCTGAAATCACTCAGGACAATCAAGCTGATGCTGCGGCACTCACAACAAGAGAGGAGTTTGACGGTTCAGGGTCTAACCAATTCTTCTCTAAGTATCAAGCGATCGCTACTCCCAGTCCTCTTCCACCTCACTCAACTGATCAGAGTCATGCGCCTCAGTCGGAGGTTGAGGCTTACCTCGAACCTCCTCAAGCTTGTCCGTGATTCTGTTGAGTCGCTGCTGAACCTTCTGAAAGTCGAGGGTTAGCCAAATACTTGTGTCAGAAAGTTTTTCCTCTTTTCTATCAAGCATCGCCTATGTCCCAGGGTATATCTCTAACGATGTACTGCTGCTTCTTTGTCTTCGATTTTGACGAGTTCTATACCTTTAGGCATCTTTCAAAAAGAGGAAGAGTAAATAGGCTTAGGTGTGATTTAATTAAAAGTTTTTGACTAAAATAAATAACACAATGTTCAGCTTTGAAAATCTAGAATATGCTTAGCAGTAATTTGGGGCTGCTCCAGGTGAGGGACATGACCGCAATCTTGAATCCAAGTGAGTTGAGAATGAGCGATCGCTTCCTTAAACTTGTACGCATCGCCAGTCCCCAAAATCTGATCAGATTCTCCCCACAAAATCAGCGTCGGCTGGTTAATTGCTGATAGTTTCTCTCCAAAAGCGGCGTAACCTCCACTTTTTGTAAAGGCAATCAAAGCTTGGTGCCAACCTTGGGACTTTAAATGCAACGCTGCACACAACTGGGCATCAAGTGAGGCAAAACTCTTGTCAAAGTAAGCATTGATACTAATTCGTTGACGAATTTTTGAATTACTCAAAAATGTCGTGGCTAGATAGCCCAACGGTGGAAACATAAACTTACCAATGTTAGGGGGAGCTGTATATCCAGCCGTATCAATCAGCACCAGCTTCTTCACCGCCTGGGGGTAAGCCAGTGCAAAGTCAATTGCTGCTGCCCCTCCCATTGAGGCACCTACCAAAATTACTGGCTGATTAATCAGCGTTTCCCAGAAGTAGTAGAGATGAGTTTTAATCGCTGTTGGGCTAATAGGAATTCCTGCCAAGCGTTCCGTAAAACCAAAACCTAATAAATCAACTGCCCAAGTTTCATTCTCTTGAGCAAGTAATGGCAGCAAACGCCGAAACTCAAACACAGAGCTATCAAAGCCGTGAAGCAATAAAATCGGTGTTCCACCACTGCCCTGATGCACATAAGTAGTTGCAATTGGCTGTTTGCTCAAAGGAGTCGTAATTGGAATTTGTTCAATGCTTTGAGCTAGAGCAATGGATGTAGACTCGGTTAACTGAGCAATTTCGGAGGGGAGAAAACTAGTAGACACAAATAAATTGAAAAAACTGTTTCTCAAGAAATCTTAAGTAAAGTTTAACCCTTGCAGCCTAAAGAGTACAGCGAATCGAGCTTTCATACTTTTCAGACTTCATACTTCAGGCTTGAGTTTTCAGTTGACCATATTGTTTAGCTTGTTGTACCAGATTCACAAGTTCAGGGCTGTTGTTCGGCACTCGCTGCCCGGAAAACAGTTCATTTAGACTAGATAGGATTAGGAAAAAGTATTCTCGGAATGTGAGAAAGGCTTTGTCCATAACGCCCATGTTGTTGGGTAGTGGGCTGATATGGGGAATAACGGTAAAACCTTGAGAACGGTAATCAAGAAGCGATCGCCACATATGGGGCCCGTCAGTAACCAATAGAATGCGCCGTATCCCTTGTGGGCGCAGTATAGCGGCTGTGAACAGGGCATTTTCTGGTGTTGTTAAAGAACAATCTTCACCATCTAGCGATCGCTTGGGAATACCTTTTTTCTCCAATAACGGCAGCATTCTAGGAGTATCTCCCGTACCACTCACAAAAATTAGAGGTGCTCGTTTCGCTTTCCACAGTTCAGCAACAACATCAATTCGCGGTATGCCAAGTTCTGTTCCTCTACCTAGTACAACAATTGCCTCTGCTGGCTTACCAGAATCACTTGGAAGGAAAACAACCAGTCCTTTATCTGCCATAGCCAATATCAGCACTAAAGCAGCAGTGACACCCGTTAGCAATATAACTCCGGCTGGGGTACGTAACCGACGCTTCCAGCGTGAATGCTGAATAATCCAGCGAAGTCCGAAAAATACCAAAAGTAGTAGTACGACTAGTAAAGGTATCTTGAGCCAGTCAAACGGTCCCCAATCGGAGAATAGAGGAAATTGGGTAAATGGGCGATCGCACAAGGGGGAATCAAACATTTAGGCAGCTAGGTAAGCAGTTTTTGTCAGGTTGTAACCTGTCTCTAGCCAGTTATAACCTTGAGTGTTAATTAAGGTCATCTTCCAACTCTGTAATCCCAGCTTCCGGAAAGTGCGATCGCTCTGAGCTAAACCTGCTGGTTTAGAACTTGTAGAAGTATCGTTATTGACTAACGATCTTGATTTGGCTGGCTGCTTTTTTGGCTTTTTCCCTAGCTTCCTGAATATCCATTCCTTTCGCTAAAGCTACTCCCATCCTCCGAAAAGGACGTGAATCTGGCTTACCAAATAATCTCAAATCTACATCTGGCTCTGCTAAAGCCTCAGCTACCCCTTCAAATATGATTGAATCTGAATAGTCTTTGGCTAGGATTACAGCACTAGCTGATGCTCCAAGTTGCTCAATATTAGGAATCGGTAAACCCAAAATGGCTCTTAGATGTAGCTCAAATTCATTCAAGTTTTGAGAAACTAGAGTCACCATGCCAGTATCGTGAGGGCGGGGTGAAAGTTCCGAAAAGATTACTTCATCTTTGGTGATGAAAAACTCTACGCCGAAAATTCCGGCTCCCCCTAAAGCATCGGTAACTTTTTTAGCGATCGCCTGAGCTTCTCTCACCTGTTCTTCAGAGATTGTAGCGGGCTGCCAAGACTCCTGATAATCTCCTCTTTCCTGACGATGTCCAATAGCTGGACAGAAGATTGTCGGTGCACTCCACTGTTTAATTGTCAATAAAGTAATTTCTAGTTCAAATTGGATAAACTCTTCAACAATAACCTTTTGGCTATCTCCCCTAGACCCCTCAATAGCATAATTCCAAGCTTTTTCTACTTCCTCTGAGGAATTAACAGTGGATTGACCTTTGCCAGAAGATGACATTACAGGTTTGACAACATTAGGAAAACCAATTTTTTGAGAAACATCAATAAATTCATCTAAAGTTGTTGCGTAAGCATAGTTAGCTGTTCTGATACCTAACTGCTGATGTGCCAGTTCCCTAATTCGGTCTCGGTTCATCGTATAGTCAGTTGCGATCGCCGTAGGAATTACTGTAATTCCTCGCTGCTCAAATTCCATCAGCTTCTCAGTTCTGATAGCTTCAATTTCTGGAATAATGAAATCTGGCTGATGTTTAGTAACAACGTGTTCCAAGTCCTCTGCACTCAGCATAGAAATAACTTCCGAGCAATCAGCCACTTGCATTGCTGGTGCATTTTCATATCGGTCAACCGCAACAACATAATTGCCCAAGCGTTGAGCGGCAATCACAAATTCTTTGCCCAGCTCTCCTGAGCCAAGTAGCATAAATTTTTGAGGAAGTCTTAGAGAATCCGACATTGATTAATTAAGTTCAATCTAAAAATTGCGCACATTTATTGTAAAACTTGTCGAGCACTGGATATAACGAATGAACCCAGAACAACAGCAAGAAATTATAAATTTACGTGGTCGGAACGAAGTTTTTTGGGTTGAAAAGAGCTGCGCGAACAAAGCAAGGCAACCAGCGTTGCAATGCTGCTGCTAAATGCTATGTGTCCAAAGTGCAATACGTCACATTGGGATTAGATTAGTTGGATTGCGGTAGAACAACCTTCATACCTTCTTGCGCACAACGAAAGGCGGTAGCGCGTCCTATACCACTGGCTGCACCGATGATGACTGCCACTTTGTCTTTGAATTCTTTCATAGTTCTCTCCTCGATCAGGATGCGTAAATTCTTTAGGATGATCTTGAACACTCACAGCATATTAGCTGTTTGCCTAACTCTGTGAAGTGCCAAATTAACAACGATAGGACGCTATGAGCCAATATTTTGCTACGGTTGCTCGTGGCTTAGAGTCAATTGCTGCCCAAGAATTGGAACGTCTGGGAGCAAAAGAAGTTCGTCCAGATTTTACTGGGGTGCATTTTGTGGGTGATACTGCCCTACTATACCGAGTGAATCTTTGGGCGAGAACTATCTTCCGAGTGCTAGTTACTCTACGTGAATTCCGTTGTCCGGATGCCGATCGCCTTTACCAAGAGGTGCAAAAAATTGATTGGGATGAGTACCTTCAACCTCACAACACCCTAGCCGTGAACGCAACAGGGGGTAATCGCCAACTTAACCACACCCACTTTACGGCTCTACAGGTTAAAAATGCGATCGTAGACCAACAGCGTCGCCAATTTGGTCAGCGCTCTAGCATCGATACCGAAAACCCCGATATATTAATTAATGCCCACATCTATCAAGACCGTTGCGTTTTAAGTCTTGATAGTTCTGGTACAAGCCTCCATCGACGGGGGTACCGACCAGCAGTAGGACTCGCCCCCCTTAAGGAAACTCTAGCAGCGGCTCTACTTGATATGGCTGAGTGGGAGCCAAGTGTACCATTTTTAGACCCGCTGTGTGGTTCTGGAACTTTACCTTTAGAGGCAAGTTTAAAAGCCTTAAACATTGCTCCTGGATTATTTCGTCAGCAGTTTGCCTTTGAGAAATGGCGCGATTTTGATGAAGCGCTATGGAAGCAGTTGCTAAAAGACGCAGAAAACAGCGAGTTATCTGAGCTTAAGGCACCGATTTGGGGATACGATCGCGACCTTGATATCCTAAACCAAGCCCGCATTAATGCTGAACAATGTGGCGTTGCTGACAAGGTAACGTTTACCCAAGCTGATTTATCATTACTATCACTACTAGAAGCACCAGCCGATAATGGCGTTATCATTTGCAATCCCCCTTATGGAGAGCGTATGGGAGATGCCAGAGAACTGGGTGATTTTTACAAACTGCTGGGTGATGTCTTCAAGCAAAGCTTCAAAGGTTGGACAGCATTTGTCTTAACCGGGAATAAAGAATTGGCAAAGCGGGTAGGACTTAAAGCCTCTCGCCGCATTCCTGTTTATAACGGTTCAATAGCCTGTACCTTGCTGAAATACGAGTTGTATTAAGGGGGAAACTCAAGGCGATCAATCTAGATTAACTCAGTTGAATGGGACAAATATCTTGATCGGCAATGCCCACCCTAGAATCACTAGCATATTCCTTAAGCGCGTTAGCGTTTGCGTAGCATGGTGAGCGAAGCGAGGCAAAGCGGCGCTTTAGCGCATCGCACTTGGGCAATATATCCAAAAAGGCAAGCGTGTGAGAGTAGTGTACGAAGCGCGATGCCTCTCCTTTGAACAGTGATAGGCTAGACCTTAGACCCTACTGAACAGTAGAATCTTGCGCCATGACCTCTCCAAGCTTGAGTCAGATTGAACAATTCATCAGCCTCTTATCTTATGAAGAGCAATTGTGGTTAGTTGAGCGAATTATTCATAACTTGCGACTTACTCGCTCCAGTGACAATCTCCGCACTCAACCGCCGACTTTTGAACAGGAACTGTCTCTAATGGCAAACGATCCAGCTATTCAGGGGGAACTCAAGGCAATTGAGCAGGAATTTGCAATTACTGAAATGGATGGCTTGACTTAATTGTGAACATTCATGGGGTGAAATTTACTTTATAAACCTCAATCCAGTCCAGGGTAGAGAACAAGCAGGTCAACGTCCTGTCCTTGTTCTTTCAATTGATGAAATTAACCGCTTGCCTTTAGTAGTAACAGTTGTTGTGGGAACTAAAGGAGAGAATATTCAACGCGACTATCCAACCAACGTGCGGGTTTCTCCGGCAGAAAGTGGTTTGCCAATTGAAACAGTTTTCTTATGTTTTCAAATTCGCTCTCTCGATCCAAGACGCTTTCCAGAACAACCCGCAGGTAGGCTTTCTGAACAAGCTATGTCACGGATTGAGGTGGTAACTCGCTATTGCTTGGGGTTGTGAATGAGGTTAAAGGGAGATGCGATCGCACTTGGGCAATATATCCAAAAAGGTCAGGACTTACGCATTTTAACGAAATTATGTCATTCTGAACCCAGCGATAGCGAAGTGAAGAATCTCCGAGATGCTTCACTACACGGAGCCTGCCCTCAAACGAAGTGAAGGGTTTCGTTCAGCATGACACTCAGGTGTTGCGTAAGTCCTGAAGGTGTTGAGATTTGATAGTTTGTAGTAGTTTGTAGGGTGGGCATTGCCTAAGAAAATCCCGAAATACTCCCCGAATGTAAGCTAAGCAATGCCCACCAACCCAGATTTCTCACTCCCCAACCTTTCGTGCAATCTCAGCAAAATCTGGTACTTGTGGCTGTCTACCATCACAACTACAACCCCAATCAGCCTCGTAGTTGCCTCTCTCTACCCATTTATGAAAACTGGAATACTCCCATTGGTGCGGACAGGAAACTAACCCATGCTTAACAGGATTGTAGTGAATATAGTCTAAATGCTTTTCCAGGTCAGCTTCATCTCCAATCGTATGTTCCCAAAACCGACGCTGCCACACATCACTTTCTCGATGTTTACGACGGGAAGCTGAAATGTTTTGAGGTAATGACCTTCTGCCTCGAAGCGATCGCGTAAACAAAATCTTCAACCGAGTGACTCGTTGGGAGTAGGCGGAATCATTAGGTGGTAGAGTCCAGAGGAAATGAATATGGTCAGGTAGGACGACTGCACCAGTGATTTCAAAGGGTCTTTCTATGCGAGTTCTAGCAATGGCAGAGCGTAATCGGGAAATGTTCTCTGGCTCAGAGAATAAGGGTGTGCGATGGTAAGTCACCAAAGTCAGGAAGAAGGTGCCACCTGGTACATAGGCTCGGCGATATTCCGGCATTGGGTAGGAGTTTGGTGGGCATTGCCTAGATTAACCTAGTTGAATACAACAAAAATTTTGATAGCAATGCCCACCCTACAACTTTGCTGAGAGTAGTGGGCAATGCGCGATCGCATCCTCTACAGCAGAAATGTGATTTCCAGCTCCGACGTTATGGATTGAGAGTTGCTGCTGAATTTTGGGAACTCTAGGAGAGAACCAAAAAGTATCTAATCATCCAATGCGACAACTAATAGCTTTAGCCTTCGCCATAGCAGTAACCGGCTGTACTTCAGCCCCATTATTAACGTCTCCACAAGCTGACAAACTAATAACTAACTCAGCACCCGTGTTAAACACCCAAGCTTCTAATCCACAGGCAGGCAGTTATCCCCCTGAAGCAATTACAGCTTTTATGCAGGGTTGTACTGCTGGACAACCTCAAGAGATGGAGAAGACTTGCAGCTGTATCATTCAGCAAATTCAGAATCGATATACATACACACAATATCAAGCCATAGCACAAGCTAACCTAAGCACAGCTCCAGAAGTTCAAAATATTATAAGCTCTTGCTCAGACAACACATCTGCTCTTACAATCCAATCCTCGCCTCAGACAATAACTCAAGGTAACAGCGCAGGCACTTACATAGTGGGTCAAGATGGCGCTTTTTTGGGAGTAGTTTCTAATGATCGGGTTGCAGAGAAATCTATCTGTAATCAGGTTGGATCTTACGGTAGTCAAGTTACTCAAATGAGCATCCGCAATGGGGTTGGCAACTATGGCAGTCAGATATCAGATTTGAGCGCTTACAACTCTAACGCCCAAAAACCGCCAATAGTCATTCAGAATGGGAAGGTAGTTGGGATTTTGACCAAGAACCGTCGCATCAAGGGTAGTGTCGATCCAGATGTGTTTTTGCAAAATGTCTGTGGTCAGTGAGGATCATTAAGCCTTCACGACAAAAGCTCCAGAGGCTTGGTAGTAGTCCTAAAGATTTGTAACAAAACCTTGACCCTTAAGCAGAAATCACTCAATCTGCTAAGGTAATCATAGTTAAATCTGAAAACCTAAAAATCTTAGCGCCACTCAAAAGCTGGATCAGAGCTTAAGAGCGGCTAACCCCCCAACTGTGTAAGCCAGTCTGGAGGCTAGAAGAAATGGTATCACTCCTCTAGCCACCCCGACTTCCTATGCGAATAAAGCGGGGTGGCTAATATTTTGGGTCACTACCCTCCACCCAAAACAGGAGTGATCTACCATCATGTCCCAGAACCTAATCACGGCTGGGGTCATTGACCCTCGGCAATTACCTCTTGACCTAGTACGGCAGCAAGTCGCCACTTTCCTAAACATTTCCCTCAACCAAATCGATCGCATAGAGTGCTGGAAACATCAAATTTGGGTCAAACTCGTTGAATCGCGTGCCAAATTCATCAGTTATCGCAACTTGCCTCTCTGGATCGACCAAGGACTTGCTGCCATCTCTCAGTGCACCTCCCGTCAAAGCCTCGACCAGTTAGGCGAAATCTTACGCGGCGAACGAGACTGGTACGATCAACACGAAATGCCCCAAGCCGTGCAACCTTGGCGTGATGCTTGGGCGCAACAAGCCCAACACCTACGGGAAGAAGAAGAACGCCTCCAGCCAATTCGCGCCCATCAGCAAGCCGGAGTCGAGTGGCAAAAAGCTTGGGAACAAGTATTGCGCTGTTGCATTGATTGCACCGGACTCAAGCGATTAGCCCCGGAAATTCAACGGCAAAGCCAGGAATTTGCCGACTTGCCAGAGGTGATGCAAGCGATGCAACAACTGTGGAGCGATCGCTGGCAGGAACTCTCGGAAGCGATCGCCTAAATTAAAGCAATAGCGTCCTGCACTAGCCACAAAGCAAGACACCAATCGAAAATCTGCTCTAAGTTTCCGGCGGCAAGTCCACGCTGTAAAGGACTTTACCTTCAAGGTTATGTATAGCAACCGTCATAACTTGACTGGTTCCCTCAATTTTGACTGTCCCAAAAAACTGAAGACCATCACTTGGAGGGCGATTTGGCTTTAAATTTGCTGGAATGCTGTTGAACTTCACTTGTGGGCCAAAGGTATTGTCAAGTTGACTAGGTCCAAACGTCCCAGCGTTAAGCGGTCCAGCCACAAACTCCCAAAAAGGCTTAAAGTTAGTGAACTGAGCTTTGTTTGGATCATAGTAGTGCGCAGCCGCGTAATGAACATCAGCAGTCAGCCAGACAACATTACGAATATTCTTTTGCTTGATGAAGCTCAATAAATCAGCTATCTCAAATTCGCGTCCTAAAGGAGGACTATCCCCATTAGAAGAGTTCTCAAAGTTAGAGCCATCTGGCACTATCAATCCGAGCGGCATATCGCTGGCGATTACCTTCCAGACTGCTCTTGAGGAGAGCAACTTCTCCTTTAACCAGCCTATTTGACTATTACCTAGGAAAGCTGTGTCTTTACCTGGCACTGGCTGACGATTAGGTGAGTTGGGTCCCCGGTAGCTGCGCTCATCAAGCATAAAAATTTCCAAGGAGGGACCGTAATTGAAGGAACGGTAAATCCGCTTTGGATCTCTAGAATTGAAGCGAATAGGTTGGTACTCCAGAAACGCCTGTCTTGCTCTAGCCGACAAAATGTCAACATTTTTTTCTTTGTAGCGATCGTCGTTGGTAATTACCTGACCAGGATACCAGTTGTTCCTAACTTCGTGGTCGTCCCACTGTACCAGTTGTGGCACTTGAGCGTTGAAGCGGCGGACATTCTCATCTAACAAGTTATAGATATAATTGCCGCGAAACTCTGCCAAGGTTTCTGCTACTTTTGACTTCTCTGGGGTAGTCACATTTTTCCAGATTCTGCCGTCGTCCAGCTTGACTTCAGACGGGATGGGACCATCGGCATAGATGGTATCGCCGGAATGGATGAAAAAGTCAGGATTGAGCCGCCGCATGGTTTCATAGATTTTCATTCCGCCAAACTCACGATTGATTCCCCAACCTTGACCTGCTGTGTCACCTGACCAAGCGAAAAAGATATCGCGCCTATTCGCTGAAGGTGTACGAAACGTACCAGTGACAGGAGTACTGTAAATATTTCTATCGTTTAAATCTTCGAAGGTGACTCGGTAGAATATTTGCTGATTTGGCGGCAGATAGGTAAGGTTAACACGCGCACTGTAGTCGCTAGCGTCTGAAATATCTCGACTAATGAGTCGCTTCGGGTTGCGGAAAGATTCCGTGGTGTCATAATCCACGACCATGCGTGCAGGTCGATCAGTGCGACTCCAAACAATTGCGCTATTACTAGTGATATCACCACTCGCCACACCGTAGGGTATGTTAGGACGCGTCGTAGCTGACCTGATGATCGCTGGTGCCCCAACCTGTGCTAACCCTGATTTTGAGAAAAGGTCTGTGGCAATAATACTACCCCCTGTGAGCGCTGATCGCAGCAGGAAACTGCGTCGCGTTATTTGCCCCTGATTTTTACGTTCCATGAATACCTTTTTGTTCAAAGCTGCATAGACTTTATATCTGTTGATTTATGAACAGATAAAGGTCTAGTTAGTGAACATTTAAGTTGAGCCTTGGGAAATTCATAATGCTTTAACCGCAAAATCTGTCTATAAAGTAAATATGAATAGCTCTGGGCATAAAAGAAAAGATTATGTAAAGCAGTAGAGTTAGAGAGCGCTTTAATCGTTACAAAATGTTACCATAATTGAAGCTGGCTTGCCTCAGCTAGGTTTCGGCTAAATGGCGTAGAGGCATTAAGACATATTACTGATGTAATAGCCTCTAGTGTAAGGAAAAATTTAATTTGTATGAATATGTCAGAATTAAATTTGGTAATTACCCAAGAGCCTGAAAACAGAGTAATTTCAGGACTTACATACATTCCTAATTATATTAATGGTGCACAACACCAGAAATTACTCAATAAGATAGACCAAGAAGTATGGTCAATAGAATCAGTAGAATTCAAAAGAAGAATTCAACAGCATGGATATAGGTATGAATATAAAAACGATATCCTTGTCTCATCGAGCTATCTAGGACCATTGCCAGATTGGGCTGGAAGCATTGCCAGACAACTCTATGACGATGGATTTATGGCAAAAGTCCCTGATCAAGTGACTGTCAATGAATACGAACCAGGACAAGGTCTTACAAGCCATGTTGACTGTGTGACCTGCTTTGGTGGGACAATCATTACTCTAAGCTTGAGTAGTACCTATGTGATGGAATTTACTCAGATTCAAACACAAGAAAGAACAAAAATTCTATTGTCTCCAGGTAGTCTACTGATTTTACGGGGAGAAGCTAGATATCTTTGGCAACACAGTGTTACCCCTTGTAAGATAGATAACTATAATGGCAAAGAATTTGTTAGATCTAGAAGAGTAGCTCTAACATTTAGGGAGGCTTTATTTCCTCACAAGTGACGCCTATAAATTTCCGCAATCAAGCTTATCGAGTAGCCAAGCAGTACTGGCAGGGTACCCATCGAACAGTGTCTCCTGAAAAAACAATGGAGAGAGTTCGTCCCTACTTTAAATCAATTGGGCTAACTCGCATTGCCAATATTACAGGTTTAGATAGGATTGGTATTCCGGTTACTATTTCTATACGTCCAAATAGCTACAGTGTTGTCACGTCCTCCGGGAAAGGAACGACTTTGGAGGCAGCGATCGCTTCGGCAGCAATGGAGTCTATTGAACTTTACTGTGCGGAAACAATTGAGCTACCTGAAATCAATTTTTCCTATGCTCAATTAGCAGAAAATTATTCGGTCATTTCCTTAGACTACTTGCATTTACGTGAGAATTCACTCTTCAACATCAATCGACCAGAACAGTGGTGTCTAGGTTGGGATATTTTTAATCAAAATGAGGTGGCTGTTCCGGTTCAAGCTGTCTCCATGAATTACTCCAGATTTTGGTATCAAGATGCGGCAAATCTCGGCTCTTTTGAAATGGGTTCCAATGGGTTAGCTTCTGGAAACAACTTTTTAGAAGCACTCAGTTCAGCATTGTATGAAGTAATTGAACGGGATGCTATTTCTTGTCATATGGAAGCTTTTTTGCACAGCAACCGTATGCCTAGGGTGCATCTAGAAACGATTCACTATCCTGCGGTCTTAGACTTATTGACAAAATTTGAAGCGGCACAGGTCGTTCCAATTTTATTTGATTGTACAGTCGATACTGAAGTGCCTGTGTATCGAGCCTATCTTTACGACCCTAGCGGACGTGGTCCCGCTAGCCACGGTTATGGTGCTCACCTAGACCCTGAAGTCGCTATGGTACGAGCTTTGACAGAGGCAGCTCAAACTCGCGCGATCGTGATTTCAGGAGCCAGAGATGATATCTATCATCAATATTATGCAACGTTGAGAATTAAAAGAAATAGCAGTTATGAGGTGCTGAATCTCGAATCTAATCCAGCAACAGTAAATGCCAGAATTCGGAAATCTCAGGCGACTTCTACCTTTGAAGAAGATATCGAAATTATCCTGGAAAAACTCAAGCGGGTAGGTTTAGATCAGGTGATTGTGTTTGATTTAAGTCCGCCAGGATGGGACATCTCTGTTGTTAGGGTGGTTGTGCCAGGTTTAGAAGCATCCTTTAACAGAAACTATAAACCGAAGAGCCGTGCGATCGCGTTTGCTAAAACTAAAGGCTCGTCTGTGGTTGAATCCCAGGTTGGGAGTAGGCGTGAAGTAGATACTCACCGACCAGCTGGAGGAGTATTTTAAGCGGAGCAATGAAAAAAATTGTCATATTTTTAGGACCATCGCTACCGATAGCGGAAGCGAGAGAAATTCTGGAGGCTATTTATCTTCCTCCGGCAAAGCAATCGGATTTAATCAGTGCTGTAACGACTTATAAACCTGATGTTATTGGTCTGATTGATGGTGTCTTTCTTACTTATCCCTCTGTATGGCACAAGGAGATTTTGTACGCCATTGAACAGGGCGTGGCGGTGTATGGAGCCAGCAGTATGGGAGCTTTACGAGCCGCTGAAACTGAGGCATTCGGGATGATTGGTGTTGGTGAAATTTTCCGGATGTACGCCAGTGGAGAGCTGATCGATGATGATGAAGTTGTCACGATTCATGGACCAGAAGATACGGGATATCGCCGTTTCTCGGAACCAATGGTGAATGTCCGAGCAACGTTTCACCGTGCTAAGGATGAGGGAATTATTAACAAGGACTTGTGTGAGCAATTGACGGCGATTGCCAAATCACTTTACTTCCCTGAACGCACCTTTCCCTCTATCTTTCGTAAAGCAGCTACCGCAGGCATATCGTCAGATAAGCTGGAGGAAATAGCGCATTTTGTCAATGATAGATATGTAAATATTAAGCAACAAGATACCATTTTACTTCTAGAAACGCTTCGAGATTTACCGGAATCGTTGCCTCAATCGCCGCCAAGTTTTACCCTTGCCCGCAACCAGTTTTTTTCAAGCCTCTATAACCGAGACAGAACCGTAGTACGAAATGGTACAACCGTTGGTTTGGGAGATATTGCTGGATATGCGGCATTGCATCTCCCTGACTTTAATGACATCAATCTACACGCTTCAAATCGAGCATTGATGCAGATTTTAGCAGAACTCCTGGAAGTTAACGTATCTCAGGCAGAGGTAGATAAGGAAAGGCGACGCTTTTGTTCCCAGCGTTATTTTTTTCAAGAGGAACAATTCACAGATTGGCTAGCTGAAAATGACCTGACGATAGAAGAATTTAACGAGCTTATGTATGAGATGGCTCGTTGTCGCCGCTTACAGAATTGGCTACTCACGAGAAAATCTCATGAGAAGAATACAAAGATTTTACTGGATGAATTGCGATTGCAGAACCGTTATAAAGAATGTGCTGATGCTGCCGCACAAAGAGAACAGGTTGTTCAAGAACATTATCCCAATGTTGTAGAAGAAAACTATAACGATTTAACGATATTGCAGTTGGCTGTAGATCATCAGCGCTTTACTGGTAGTCAGCTGAGTCTCAACGAGGATTGGGTAAATGAGGCAGGTTTTCTGGCTCACGAATTGCTGAAGTTGGAACTTTTGCGATCGCACTTAGCGAGGAAGGCGATGCAGAATGTTAAATCGGGTTCGTCAGAGGTGTAAACCTTAATAAAGGAAACACCAACCATAAAGTTGGAATCCGCCGCGATCGCGCAAATGCTGCTGCTAAGCATATCGCTTCCTTGAGTGTTGAACGTTGTAGCAGAGCGATCGCCCAAATTACAACCCACGATGTGGGAGGTTTTTCCTGTAGTACCAACGTCACAGCCCAAAGCAACTAATCACAGCCTGAGTTAAAAAGTGCCTCCCCGCATCGGAGGGGGTTGGGGAGGGGTTATTTGAATTGCTTATGAGTCCTGAGTTCTACAGTCTGAATTGTTCTAAACCTGTAGGACAATAATGCAGGAGCCAAAGTCCAGGTAATGAAAGAGGTTGCCGTGACAGCATTTCTATTCGTAACTGATTTAGACAATACCCTAGTGGGCGATGACAACGCTCTGAAGGAACTAAACCAGCAACTAAGTCAGCATCGCCAGGAATACGGGACAAAGATTGTTTATGCTACGGGGCGATCGCGCAGTATCTACCAACAGCTGAAAGCTGAGAAGCAACTTCTAGACCCAGATGCTTTAATTGCTGCCGTGGGTACAGAAATTTATGATGATGATGCTCAAGATACTCCTGATCCAGCTTGGTCGGAAAAACTTTCTCAAGGTTGGGATCGCGATCTGACAGTTGCGACTGCCGCCCATTTTGCTGACCTGGTTGCCCAACCAGACTCAGAACAGCGCCCCTTCAAAATCAGCTATTACCTGACGGAAGAAGCCGCTGTGGAAGTGCTGCCTCGACTGGAATCGCAGCTTGTTGAGCGTGGTCTCGATGTCAAACTCATCTACAGTGGTGGCAAAGACCTCGACATTCTGCCTCGCAATGCTGACAAGGGTTTAGCCGTCCAGTTTCTACAGCAAAAGTGGGGAATAGATAACACACAAACGGTGGTGTGTGGTGACTCCGGAAATGATGTTGCCCTGTTTAGCGTTGGCGAAGCACGGGGGATAATTGTAGGTAACGCACGACCGGAACTTCGTCAGTGGTACGACACTAACCCAGCAGATTATCGATACCTCGCGCAAGCGTACTGTGCTGGTGGTATCCTGGAAGGCTTGTACCACCTTGGCTTCCTTGGCAGTTAGCTAATCGCTAATGGTGAGCCAGCGCGGTCTTGGGGGTTCCCCCATGAGCGACTGGCGTACTTCGCAACGCTAGCGACGCAGGAGCGTCACCCGAAGGGCTAATGGCTAATAGAAAAGACAATAAACAATTAGCCATTAGCAATTAACAATGAACAATAACTAATGATCAGCTATCTCAAGGGAACAGTAGCAAGTATTCAAAAAAGCACTGGCAATCGCGTCACTCTGATTCTGGACGTTAACCAAATCGGCTATGAGTTGCAAATTCCCCGGCGTCTGTCACAAGAACTACAAGCGACATCACAAGGGCAAGTGCAAGTCTTTACTCATCTGCAAATCCGAGAAGACCAACAGGTACTCTATGGTTTTGCTTCCGCAGCAGAGCGAGATTTGTTTCGTCAGTTAGTTAGTGTGAGTGGAATTGGGGCACAGTTAGCGATCGCCCTGATTGATACGCTCGGACTGCCAAATTTAGTCCAAGCTATTGTTACAGGTAATATCCGCGCCCTAGCCAAAACTCCCGGTGTTGGGAATAAAACGGCTGAACGCATTGCTTTGGAACTAAAAACTAAGCTGGCAGAATGGCGTCAGTTATCTGGGGTAGCCACACCCACTTCTGCCAAAGGTCCATCCCCAACGATTTTAGAAGATGTAGAGATGACGCTACTTGCCTTGGGCTATGAAAATAGCGAGATTACCCAGGCACTGGAAGCGGTTAGCCAGGATACGCTGCTGGCTAAAAACACAAATGCTGAAGAGTGGATTAGAAGTGCGATCGCGTGGTTAAGTCAGTAAGGCGATCGCAGTACTTGCCCCGATACTGCTATTAAGTAACGGCGAAAAGCTACCCATTCCTGATATTCAAATTAATTTTTGGAAGTCCCTAGATTAAAATGTGGCGGAAAATTTGTTTTCCACCAAAGGTTGCGTTCTGCCCCATAATAAAACGCTCCTATATCATTCCGTGTCCCATCAGGATCGGTATAAGTACTCTCAGGACTTCCCTTATCAAGAGCAGGAGAATTGCTATTTAAATAAAAATTCTCCGATTGTGTATCTACAAATAAAGGATTCTTTTCAACAAAGTTACTTCCTTTTGTCGAATAGACATTGGCATAGCTATCTGGCGGCCACCCTACATAAATTGGATATTCCACCTTATTATTATCAACTAGTAGATTGTAGCCAATATTTATATTATTTTTTTGAAAAACAACATTAACATCATTGTCAATCTTTAAGTAGTGGTCACTATAGCCTATTTGGAATCCTTTATTATCACTAAAAATATTATTTTTTATTTCAATATTTTTAACGTTTTTAGAGAATAGATACAATCCTCCAGTCATCCAATAATAATTTTCTTCAGGCTTAGGTTTACCATAACCATTATGGTGAACTGTATTATTATAAATTTTAATATTTGCTTTAACCCCATCATCCCCCCACCTTGAAAAGAAAATGCCTGTCCCTAAGTTGTTGTATAAAAAATTATGATGGATTTTTATATCATTGGTCAGTTTACCCCCCTCAACGGATAGAGCTATTCCTGCTCCTTTAGAATCATGAACAACATTTTCATATACTTCAATATCTTCAATTGAATCCCCCCAATTGTCCACGTATAGCCCCTGTCGAGCTAAATTATGTATGTGGTTATGATGTACCGTTCCGTGCTTGCTGCTTCCTTTGACATCAATACCTTCCTTATCACAATCATAAATATGGTTATAGGCTATCTCAAAGTAATAAATATCACCAACGCTAAGCGCTTCATGTGGGGTTTCCTCTCCTCTGTCAAATCCAGGCATTATCATGTCATAGGTATTAGCTTTGATAACAGTGTTTCCTATAACTTTATTATGCTCGCATCCCCGTCCCAAATTATTACTACACCAGACTGCAATTCCAGATGAATAGGTTGTGCTTGCGGTATTATTGTAAAGTTTTATATGATGACTGTCCCTAACAGTAAAACCTGCACTATGTGAATTAGTGAGTTTCAGGTTATTGAGACGGATGTAGCTTACTCGTTCAACCTGAAATGCTCCCTGATCGTGCGGGAAAGGGGGAGTGCCAACTGGAGGGCCTACCTTAACATCGCTAGCATCTATAATGGCTTGCTCTCCTGGGTAGCTTGAATAAACAATCCATGCCTTTTCAGTACCAGAATTTTTAGCCACTATCTGCTGATTTATTCGATAGGTGCCACCTCTTATATATACAGTTTCCCCTGCTTTTAGCACATCAGCGGCATGATTAATAGTTACCCAAGGCTTATCAAAGGTTCCGGGGTTTGAATCACTGCCATTAAGAGCAACATAAAAATTGGTTTCCGGTTTGTCTACATTACCATGAGCCGGAAGCAGCAAAGCGAGAAACAACAAAACCACAAACGATAGGATTGAAATTTTCCGAAACATAATCTGTTCTTTTTGTTTTGTCTTATGGAAAAAACGCTGCAATACCTGAATAATTGCCAGGTATCCTTAGAGGATGTTTATATACTTCTTGGCTAGGAGGCTAGTCATTGTAACGTGGCACAAGTTATCAGGTGTTATGTATTGAACTTGGTCAGTTGAAGTTGTCGGTTTTAGTCACTAGTCATTGGTATGACTCGTGGATTCTAGTACTGATAACTTAGGACGACCTGAGGAGAACGATGCTTTATTACCGGAGCAATAGCTTAGCAACTTAAATAAAAGCCCTTGCTTGGCAATGGAATCAGTGGCTCTAGCAGTTGCCACAATCTCTTCACCAAAATCTCAGCGACTGTGACCCAATAGTCGTTAGCGAAGCAGCGTGTCAAGCGCTTCGCCTGCACCGAGAACCGAAAACACCTCAGTTCTAACATTGGAACTGTCCAACGCCAAGTCTCGATTCCATCGTTCGCCAATCCCTTACTGCTTCTTAGGGGATTTATGCTAATCCAAGTATGAGATGTTACTGACCGACAGCAGCGCTTTTTTTCTCAATGTTCTCGCGATCGCCTGCTCACGTTTCATCAATTCTGTGAAGACAGTTTTTTAAGGAAATTTAAATGTTTCACTCGGAAATTGCTACAAATAACCATAAGCACGCCCTTGTTATTGGTGGCAGCATGGCTGGGCTATTGGTAGCGCGGGTACTGAGTGACCACTTCGAGCAAGTGACGATTGTGGAGAGCGATTTTCTTCCCGCTCAACCTGAGTGGCGAAAAGGTGTACCCCAATCCCATCATGTCCATGTGTTGCTTACCACAGGGCTAAAAATTTTAGAACAGCTTTTCCCTGGCTTGCAAAACGAATTGGCAGTAGTCGGCGCACCAAGGATTGACTGGACGGCTGATTTTCCCCTCCTACAGTTGGGCGGCTGGACACCACGTTTTTCTTCCGATTTGAAAATGCGTGCCAGTAGCCGGAATCTGCTGGAGTGGAGCATCCGCAACAGGTTGGTGGTTGATAATAAGGTACGTTTTTTGCAAGGTGCTCAAGTAATTGGTTTGTTGTCGGATACCAACAACACTTGCGTTACTGGCGTGCGAGTTCGCGCAAGCCATGACCATGCCGAGTTATCTGCCAATCTGGTAGTAGACGCTAGTGGACGAAATTCCCATACTCCACAGTGGCTGACGGCATTAGGCTACGCTTCACCGGAACAAACAGTAATCAACTCATTTTTGGGCTATGCCAGTCGGTGGTATCAGCGCCCCACACACCTCCAGTGTGACTGGCAAGCCGTCTACCTGTTGCCTAAACCGCCGCATGAGAAGAGAGGAGGTGGGATTTATTCAGTAGAGGAGAATCGCTGGATAGCTACCCTCGTTGGCGTTGGTCGAGACTATCCGCCCACTGATGAAGCTGGTTTTTTGGACTTTGCCCGGACGATGCGTAGTCCAGTTGTCTATGAAGTACTCAAAGACGCCAAGCCCCTCTCACCCATCTATGGCTATCGCAGAACTGAAAACCGCTTGCGTCACTACGAAAAACTCTCCCGCTTTCCAGAAAACTTTATTGTCATAGGTGACGCTGTCTGCGCTTTCAATCCCATATACGGTCAGGGGATGAGTGTTGCCGCCTTGGGTGCATTGACGCTGAACCAATGCTTAAAACAGCAACAGCGAGGCGATTTACTAGGGTTATCTAAACGATTCCAAAAACAGCTAGCAAAAGTCAACACTACACCTTGGCTGATAGCAACGGGTGAAGACTTGCGCTGGCAAACAACAGAAGGAGGACACTCCAATCTGGTAACCGGACTCCTACATCGCTATTTTGACGAGGTGACGCTATTAGCCGTCGAGAGTCCCTACACTTACAAAGTTTGGTCAGAGGTGATGCACTTGGAAAAGCCACCCTCTGCATTCTTCCAGCCTGGTATCCTCGCACGCTTATTGTATAAAGCAATCCACCTACGACGGGAAAGCCAGGGAAATGATCCAGAGCAAAGTATCCCCGAACGAGGATGAACGCAGGAGCATCCGGCTTCGCTCTAGCATCCTCGCTAGTCTCAAGCTAGGACACCAAGCGCCGGGTTACAAGGTAGCTCGTAAGGTGTTAGACCAGTTCATCAGACAGGTCAAGAGTGGGGAATGAAACTATAAAGTCCATTAGCCATTTAGCTGAAGACGTTCAGCCAATTGTCTAATGGACTTTCCTAATGAGACAGGAAAAAATTCCCTATAAAGTAAATTTCGTTAATGCTCTCTTCTGCTCCAGGGGGGAGCGCTTTTTTTACTATCTCATAGAAAAAGCCAGCTCTCATTGATGCTGGGCAAAAGTGCTGTTTGTATAAGTCGGGTCGCGGCTTTAGTGAGTCTACACGCATAACCTCTATTTGTAGGGTGGGCAATGCTAGCCCTGTCAATGTGACTTGTTGACCTGAGCTAAAAGTCTTGCCGTTGACACATGTCGGTAACGCGGGTCGCATTGAGGAGAGTCTTTCTTCTTCTTGGGGGCGCGAGGTTGTTTGAAGAAGTCCTTTAAACGTACCTGCGCTGCTAAATCTAATAGAACCGAGGCAAGCTGTTGCTCATTAAAAGAAGCAAAAATACTCCAATTTTGGGAGGGAATCGCAATCATCATCCCGCGATAGGTGCTTTGGATTTCATCAACCATGTAATAGTCGGCTTGAATTTCCCCGTTAGCCAGCCCCACCGTAACATCTAAAACAGGATATTTGATAGGATAACGCCGCTAGAATCAGCAAACCCGCTTATGTGCAAGCTAACCCAACTATACGCTTGATAGCTGTTATCTGTCGAAGCTAGAGTGCCAACAAGCAACTTTATCTCTTCGGAACGATCCATTACCGCGGTTAAAGACTAGACAATACCCCTATCCACTTCAACTTCTTTAACTTCCTGTTAAAGCTGGGGCTCTTATGGCAAATCAAATCGAATTTAAGTTATTTGCTCCTTATAACAAAGGAGCCGCATTGATCGGGTCTTTCTCAGATTGGAAAGACATCCCCATGGAGAAAGGGGAGGATGGTTATTTCCGGACAAAGGTTGAGCTTGAGGATGGAGTATATCAGTATAAGTTCCGCGTTCAATCAAAATCCTGGTTCTTTGAACCTGATCAATGGGTAGAAGTCGTTGACCCCTACGCTACAGACATTGACAACCCTACCCAAAATGGCAACGTGCGGATCAAAGATGGTGAACGGATTGTCGATACCTACGTTTGGAAACACGACGATAAGCCATTACCTGCGGATCATGAGCTAGTCATCTACGAAGTGCACGTTGGCGATTTCTCTGGTGGGGAGGCTGACCCCTTCGCTAGAGGCCAATACAAGCACGTTGTTGAAAAATTAGATTACCTCAGCGACTTGGGGGTTAACGCGATCGAGTTGATGCCAGTCAAAGAGTATCCAGGCGACCACAGCTGGGGCTATAATCCGCGCTACTTCTTCGCTACAGAATCTAGCTATGGTACGAGTGAGGAGTTGAAGAATTTAATTGATGAGTGTCATGGTCATGGAATTCGCGTCATCATGGACGGGATTTATAACCACTCAGAAGCAGAAAGTCCTCTAACGCAGATTGACCACGACTACTGGTATCACCACTCCCCGCGTGACCCTGATAACAACTGGGGACCAGAGTTTAACTACGAATTCTACGACGAAAACCTGGATACTTTCCCAGCGCGCAAGTTTATGGGTGACCAAGTACGCTTTTGGGTTGAACAGTATCATATCGACGGCATTCGCTTCGACGCCGCCAGACAAATTGCTAACTACGATTTCATGCACTGGATTGTTCAGGAAGCCAAACAAGCGGCTAGCATGAAGCCTTTTTACTGCGTTGCCGAACACATTCCTGAAACCACCAGCATCACGAATGCAGACGGGCCAATGGATGGCTGCTGGCATGACAGCTTCTATCACTGCGTTCTGGAACATATCTGCGGTGACACCTTTGATATAGAACGCCTCAAGGATGTGATTGATTGCAAGCGGCAAGGCTTCATGGGTGCCACCAATGTCGTGAATTACCTGACAAATCACGACCATAATCATGTTTTAGCAGAGCTAGGCGATCGCGGGATTTTGGATGAGGAAGCGTTTAAGCGGAGAAGGTTGGGGGCTGTTATCACTATGACAGCAGTCGGAGTGCCTCTGCTATGGATGGGTGAAGAATTTGGCGAGTATAAGTACAAAACCCAAGAGCAAGCAAAAATCGATTGGACACTACTAGGTCATGACCTAAATCGCGGTCTATTTGAGTTTTGCAAAGGCTTGATTCATCTTCGTAAAAGCAATCATGCCCTCTACACTGAAAACATTGACTTCATCCACGAAAATCCCGAAGCTAAGGTATTAGCTTACAGCCGTTGGAATGATGAAGGTTCTCGTGTAGTGGTGGTGGCGAACTTCTCCGAAAACTTCCTAGGTAGCTATCACATTCCTAACTTCCCAGAAGCGGGGACGTGGCACGAATGGACTAGGGACTACGATGTCGAAGCTGGGGATGATGGCATCATGATTGATATTGGAGACTACGAAGCCCACGTTTTTGTTTGGCAGTAAGTAAATGGGGCTTTTCGCCCTGATCAAAAAACTTATATTGCCAGCGGGTGAGCTGTTTTAGCGCTAACTTCCAGCTGGCAATTGTTTTTTTATCTTCAGTCACCTTCAGCTCAGATGGTGGGACGCTCTATATACTTAGTTGGCTGACTTTTATATTCCAGTTTTACTAAACTGATGATTGACAAATCTTTTGCCGAACATTTTGCAAGCGATTGGATAGACTCTTGGAACAGCCATGATCTTGAACGCATCTTGGCACATTATGCAGATGATTTTGAGATGTCATCGCCCCTTATTCCAAAGATTGCTGACGAACCATCCGGTACACTTCGAGGCAAAACCGCTATCGGAGCTTATTGGGACAAGGCGCTTCAGCTTATTCCCGATTTACATTTTGAGCTAATCACTACTCTCGTAGGCGTAGATAGCATCACTTTGTATTACAAAGGTGCTCAAGGATATCCCGTTGCTGAAGTGTTCCTTTTTGGTTCTAATCAAAAAGTAGAAAAGGCTTTTTCCCACTACGCTGTATAGTGGTTTCTTCTCATGTGCCTTTAGTGTTTTTACCTGGATTGATAGCGAGAAGGAGTGTAATCGCGATCGCCCAAATCAATATCGTGCGTTACGCTACTGTAACGCACGAAACCAGCAGTTGTTTATGTTAGCGACGCTTCACCACGACGGTAAAGTTCGCGGGCATAGTCAGTCCAAGTTCCTTGCCCCCAGTACCGAAAGCAGCTCGTTTGAAGTAATAAGTTGTACAGCAAAGCTTGCTGATATTCAAATTGCTGAGTAACTGAAGAATCTTGCTGCACGAGCGAGTCATACTTTTGGTGAAATGTAGCACTGAGTTGATTCATTGGACCTAAGACATTTTCGTAGCCTTTGACCCAACTTAAATCACTTGTCCAAGAAGCACCATCCATGTGAAATTGATGGTCGGTTTCCTTCAATTGTGCGATCGCCTTTTCCACTGCCTCTGGTGTTGCATTGTCTGGAGAAACTCGCTGCCAAACTTTATGCTGATTAATCGCTTGACAAGTCGGATAGTCTTCAGGATTGACACCTGCTGCCTCAATCAGTTCCAAATACTCAGTGCCGTTGATTGGAACAACACCCGTCTTCCCCCCACCTTGATCACGAAGTTCATACCAAATTCTGAAGAAGTCGCGGGGATATTCATTCATCATCACGCCGCCATTTTCCCCATCCGCAATTTGAGTAACTACAGAGGGAATTGTGACATTACCAACTTGCTGCTTGCCCCGCCCTTTGGCTTCAAAATAGGGCTGCATCTGAGCCACTAACTTTGTATCTGATCCTTGAGTTTTAATCAACGCTGTGATGCTAATGGTTTCGCCTTTGGAATTGCGAGCAACCAAACGGTTCGGAATATATTTCTGTTCCTGCTGTAGCCCTGAACCATCTAGATTTTCAACGGAATGTTCCTGCACCATCAACCAGCGATAACCAGATTCTTTTAGAGCTTTGATGTATTCATACAGAGTATCTGGATGATTGGGCAGGTGCATCTCCGGCGGCGAAAAGCCTTTGACACGCTTCAGGGCATCATAGCCAAAAATTGCAGCAAAGTAATGTTGCCAAGCCTGGATGTGGAGTTTAATGTCGGGAATTGGTGTTGAGGGTACGACGGCATGACTCCACATTGTCCCTAACCATTCCACATAAGGCTGGTACTGGGGGTCACAGGTAATGCGCTTGAGATTGTTCAGCACATCATCTCGTCCCAGTTGTCGCAATCCCCACAACAGATTACCGGAGTAGTCGAGCATGATTCGAGGATTGCAACCCTCCTCAATCAGTTGGGGAATAAAATCTCCCATTCGTTTATAGCACCCGGCAAAGGGTTCTGCATTGTGGTTATCCCCTTCTTGGGGATGTTCAAACATGTACTGGAGATTGCTGATCAGTTCGCCATTGGCACCCGCTGGGATAGTGGGTTGGTGCATGTGTAGAGCGCAAGCAAATCCTGCTGTGATGTCTTCCAAGCGGAGATTAGTCGTGGGCAGAAATACGGGTTTATCGTGGTTCACCACCGAACTGATTTGGGCTTCCCAACCGCAGATATTGGGCAAGCCTGACCTTGATTCCTCTAAAACAGGTAGGTTGGGAGATGCTGCTGCAATCATAGGGCTGTCCTGATACTCATTGAGCGATCGCCCTCAACTGTAACCTAATGACGATAGCTCTGGCGCTGTGCTGTTAGTCAGTTACCATTCTCTCCTTGACCTGCAAAAAACCATACTTGTTTATGTCAAAGGCTCAGGTTGCTTATTTGCCAGGAGAACCTATACTTTTGTGAAATTCAGAAAAATTTTACTGAGTGAGGAAAAGGAGGAATAAGCATGTACATCGTACAAATCGCCTCTGAATGCGCTCCTGTTATCAAAGCCGGAGGTTTAGGCGATGTGGTTTACGGGCTTAGTCGGGAGTTAGAAATTCGTGGTAACACGGTAGAGCTTATTCTGCCCAAGTACGATTGCATGCGGTATGACCATATTTGGGGACTGCATGACGCCTATCGCGATCTGTCAGTACCTTGGTATGGTGGTGCGATTCACTGTTCTGTCTATTGCGGTTGGGTACACGGGCGAGTGTGTTTCTTTATCGAACCCCACTCCGAGGATAATTTCTTCAACCGTGGCTATTATTACGGTGGCTCGGACGATAACATGCGGTTTGCCTTTTTCAGCAAAGCCGCTTTAGAATTTCTGCTCAAGAGCAATAAGCGACCCGATGTTATTCATTGCCATGACTGGCAAACTGGCTTAGTTCCAGTCATGCTTTTTGAGACCTACAAGTATGAGATGGGTCATCAACGGGTCTGCTACACCATCCACAACTTTAAGCACCAAGGGATCGGGGGTAGCGAGGTTCTTTGGGCAACGGGTCTGAATCAAGAATCCTATTATTTTCAATATGATCGCCTGCGTGATAACTTCAACCCCTTTGCGTTGAACTTCATGAAAGGGGGAATTGTTTACTCCAACGCTGTGACCACTGTTTCGCCCCATCATGCCTGGGAAGCTCGTTTCACGCCCATTGGATATGGATTAGGTCACACCTTGCATGTGTACCAGGATAAGTTCACCGGAATACTCAACGGCATTGATAATGATTTTTGGAATCCCGAAGTAGACCGCTATATTCCCTACCACTATGCTAAAGAGGACTTGGAAGGAAAAGCCAAGAACAAAAAAGCCTTACGCGATCGACTTCTACTGCGCGATGTCGATAAGCCGCTGATTGCCTTTATTGGTCGTTTAGACGATCAAAAAGGTGTTCATCTTGTCCATCATTCGATTTACTACGCCCTGCGAAGGGATGCGCAATTTGTTCTGTTAGGTTCAGCAACAGAATCTGGAATTAATGCTCATTTCCAGCACGAAAAACGTGTTTTGAATGATAACCCCGACGTTCATTTGGAACTTGGCTTTAATGAAGAGTTGTCCCACTTGATCTACGCTGGGGCAGATATGATTGTTGTTCCCAGCAATTACGAACCGTGCGGACTAACTCAGATGATTGGATTAAAGTACGGCACCGTGCCAATAGTCCGAGGAGTCGGTGGTTTGGTCAATACCGTGTTTGACCGAGACTACGATGAAAAGTACCTGCCTGAGGAGCGCAATGGTTATGTGTTCTACGAGAGTGACCCTCATGCTCTAGAATCCGCAATGGATCGGGCAATTGGGTTGTGGTACCAGTATCCTGAGCAATTCCGCAAACTCGTCATTCAGGGCATGAATTATGACTACTCATGGAACCACCCAGGTAAGGATTATTTGGAAATCTACGAGCATATTCGACACAAATAAAGCGGCTTTCCTAGCTTTGGAATTGAAACAGTAGGGTATCTTACAGCCTGACCCGCATGGAACCCCTCGTATTTTAATTGGGGCAGGAAATGCGGGTCAGGGGATAGTGGTTAGTAGTTAGTCATTGGTAATGAGGTGCTGACACGACACTTACGGGTACTATTGATTTTCTACCAGAAGTTTGAGCCACAAAGCTGAGGAGATCGGTACTTTGGTGATGAAGGACTAGGGAATCATCTATGCAGATTCAAACCCCAGATTGGGTTAAACACGCTGTTTTTTATCAGATTTTTCCAGATCGCTTTGCCAGAAGCAAGCAACCGCGTAAGCGGCTTCTGAGAAATGCTCGCTGGGAAGATTGGGACGATATGCCAACACTCCAAGGCTACAAGGGCGGAGACTTGTGGGGAGTGATGGAGGAATTAGACTATTTGCAAGATTTGGGGATTACTGCGATTTACTTTACCCCAATCTTTCAATCCGCTAGTAATCACCGCTATCATACTCACGATTATTACCAGGTCGATCCAATGTTAGGAGGGAATCCAGCTTTTAAGGAATTGCTGGAGGCATGCCATGAACGGGAGATCAAGGTCGTTCTCGATGGGGTGTTTAACCATTCGAGTCGCGGCTTTTTCTTTTTCCATGATGTACTGGAAAATGGGCCCCATTCCCCTTGGGTAGATTGGTTCAAAATTGAAGGTTGGCCCCTTTCGGCTTACAATGGCGAGTTTCCTGCTAACTATGAAGGCTGGGCTGGAAATCGAGCGCTGCCAGTGTTCAACCACGATAATCCCGAAGTGCGGGAATATATTATGGAGATTGCCGAATATTGGATTAAGTTCGGCATCGACGGTTGGCGCTTGGATGTGCCGTTTGAGGTAAAAACCCCTGGGTTTTGGCAGGAGTTTCGCGATCGCGTCAAAGCCATCAATCCAGACGCCTACATCGTCGGGGAAGTCTGGGAAGACTCACGCCAATGGCTGGATGGTACCCAGTTTGATGGGGTGATGAACTATCTATTTACCGCACCAACGATCGCGTTTACCGCAGGCGATCGGGTGGACATCGAGCAAGTGCAAGATCGCTCTTATCATCCCTACCCCCCTCTGTTTGCCAAAGAGTATGCCGAAAAAATTCAGGAATTACTGCAACTATATCCCTGGGAAATTCAGCTGACTCAACTCAATTTGCTAGCCAGCCATGATACAGCGCGGTTGCTCTCAATTGCTGACGGCGACAAACCCAGTGTTGAGTTAGCAACGCTACTGCTATTAACATTTCCCGGTGCCCCTAGCATTTACTACGGTGATGAAGTGGGTTTACCTGGTAAATTAGACCCCGACTCTCGGCGCAGCTTTCCTCTGGAAGCTAAGTGGGAGCGTGATGTTCTAGATTACCACCGTAAACTGATTGCCCTACGTCATGCTTACCCTGCTCTACGTACAGGTGATTACAAAGTTCTGTTTGCGGAGGGAACAGTTTATGTTTTCGCTCGAATTTTGGGTACAGAGGAACTAATTGTCGCGGTTAATATCGGGACTGAACCAGTAGAGGTGAAAATTGAGCCAGTAGGTCTGCAATCCCAGCCGACGCAGCTATTATATGGCAATACGTCAGTAGCGTGGACTGCTCAAGAAGAATCTAATCAGCTGGCGTTAAGCCTTGCCCCTCGCAGTGGTTGCATTCTTGGTTTGGCGGCTTAAAAAGTGTCTTAGGGAGTTCCAAACATAGCGGTTCTTACTTGGATAGGATACAGAGGTTCTGGGAAAGGGGCAAGGAGGACAAGCATGACAGGGCTGTATTGTACTCAACCGAGAACTGCTATGAAAAAGTATCTAATGTATGGGCGAGTCGTTGCAATAAAAGCAGGGCGATACAGTAGGTAAGGGAGTTGATGAAAAAGTATCTAATGTATGGGCGAGTCGTTGCAATTGAGTCAATAGGATAACCGATTAATTCTGTTGACTTGCCCTAAAGATAGATCATTTTTTCCCGAAAGTCCCTTAGTTAAGCTGAGTGTAGTTCAGGATGAAGGATGAAGGATAGAACACTTTATTTCTACTGTTTTCATCCTTCACACTTCAGCCTTTTGTTAAGGCTTCGCTGAACTCCGATCTGTTCTGAACATCTGATGAGCAGCCGTTTGTCTGATTTTTTGTAAATCTTAGGTCGGCTTGGGGTTTTAGCCACATTAGTCCTCAGTCATTGGTTAGTAGTTATTAACATCTTTAGTTCAATGACTTGCAATACAATGTTTCTATGGCTTGCAACTTACTGAGTCGCAACTAATAATTAAAAGTTAATTAAGTAGGAAAGATTAATTAAATATGAAATTTAAAGGCACAACAGCTTAGTAATGATCGCCTATCGAATCACTTCTGCTACGATAGGCAATGTAATATAAAATACAATAAGTAGCTCGAATAACCGTAGTATATAAAGACCAAAATACTATCGAAGGACGAGGATACTGTTAAATCTTAGGTGAAGAACTGCAACTTAAGCTCTGGAGAGGTGGAACTATGCGGATTGCTCACGATATTACGGAATTAATTGGTCATACTCCCCTAGTTCAGCTGAATCGGATTCCTCAGGCAGAGGGCTGTGTAGCACGGATTGTTGCAAAGTTGGAAGGAATGAATCCGGCAGCTTCCGTGAAAGACCGCATCGGCGTGAGTATGATTCTCTCAGCTGAAGAGGCTGGTCTGATTCATCCAGGGAAAACGGTTTTAGTTGAACCGACTTCTGGCAACACGGGTATTGCTCTGGCGATGGTGGCAGCAGCTAAAGGCTATCGCCTAATTTTGACAATGCCCGAAACGATGAGTCTAGAACGGCGAGCCATGCTTAGAGCCTATGGTGCTGAGCTAGAACTGACCTCAGGGACGCAAGGAATGAAAGGCGCGATCGCGCGATCGCAAGAAATAGTGGCTAGCACGCCCGATGCTTTTATGCCACAACAGTTCCAAAATCCAGCCAATCCTAAAATTCATCGTGAGACAACAGCCGAAGAAATTTGGGCGGATACAGAGGGTCAAGTAGATATTCTGATATCTGGGGTTGGCACGGGTGGTACAATTACAGGCGTTGCGGAGGTAATTAAGCAGCGCAAACCTAGCTTCAAGGCGATCGCTGTTGAACCCGTTAATAGTGCTGTGCTGTCTGGGGGAGAGCCAGGACCCCATAAGATTCAAGGCATTGGTGCTGGATTTATCCCCAGGGTTCTCCGCGTCGAACTAATTGATGAAGTGATCCAGGTAAGCGATGACGATGCGCTTGCCTATGGTCGCCGTCTGGCAAGAGAAGAGGGCTTGCTTTCCGGTATCTCCTCTGGAGCCGCTTTATATGCAGCTATCAAGGTAGCTAAACGTCCAGAAAATGCTGGTAAGTTGATCGTGATGATTCAGCCCAGTTTTGGTGAACGCTACTTGAGCACAGTGCTATTCAAAGAACCCGAACTACTTGAGGCAGTTGCCGTCCGCTAAAGTTATTGGTTTGATAACACCAATACACGTAGAGACGCGATTAATCGCGTCTCTATCTATTGAAGGCTGAACATAGAAAATTTAGCAACTCAGCATTAAGCCAAGCGAAGTTGCTGGGCTTCCCATTGATTCTTTTGCAACTGGTGCATGTGATTGAACAAGTTCCAGCAATACTCCTCTGGGAGTCCACAAGTAATAGCACCTCGCAGCACCACATTAAAATACCAGTCATTCGGTGCTAGTTCTTGTTGCAGCTTGTTAACCACAACATAAGTACGAACACCTGTGTACATCTGATTTTGGCAGGAAATGTTGACCATTTCTTGACGATAGCCACCTTGAGGGACTTCTTCACGCTCATCCAGGCGATCGCTCAATCTCCACGGTAATCGATATAGCACCCCTTCCACACAGGCACTTGGGTCTTTCACAACGTCAAGCACGCCGCAGTTACGCAGAGCTGAGCGGCGGTTAAAGGCTAGCCTGTAGCCTTTGAGCGTCGCAGGTCCAATTACATAAGAATGAGTATTTTCACCAAGCGTTCGCTTCAGATCAACTGGACACATGCAGGAACCATAGGCAAAATAGAGGAACGTTAACTCAGTTGGCTTCTGTTGCCAATGGCTAGTTATCCTGCGAGGTTGCAGTGAATCTTGAAAGTAACTAGGTTGAACGCTCATAATTGCAATAGTCCCTGCCTGTTGACTTTAACAAGTAGTCTAGCAGAAACGTTGCCGAAAAACAACATAATTCCGATAGACAAACCGCCCTTTATAGAGTTAACTAAACTGGATGTAATCTCCAACAGAGAGTGAAGTTAAGACTCCATATCCTAGTAGACCTAGTGGTTTGTAATTAGCTAATCGTCATTTAGAGTGCATCACCCCGTCTCCGTGCCCCCGCGTCACTTTGGCAATCAGATGATGTAACTTCTTGTTGGCACATCAGCTTATCTCACTAGCTCAAGACTTTTTGGGAGTTCAAATCTCCCAAGTTTTATTTGTGACTTTTGCCTTTTGCCTTTACTCACTACCTGCTGCGGGCGATTTGATTCCAAGCTTGGATGACTTCCTGCAATGGCTTAGGCAAACGATTTTGATTGATATCGGCGTAGCGGGTAGTACCGTCTTGGCTACTGAGTGTGACGGTGATGTAATCAGCCGCACCTCTGGATGCTGGGTAGCTCAGACCATTAAATTGAGTCAATGACTGCCGTGCTAGCGTCTGTTTAAACTGCCGTAGCTGTTCCGGGGAAATGAAAGTAATATCAGGCGTTGAACCTTTGCCATTGGGGGTAACTACCGTCCGAATTATCCGCCCGTTATTAAGCAGAGTGGTTTCATAAGTTTGACCAGTGAAGCCACCACTGGAAATGACTCGGAAAATCGCATTTTCACGTAACGGTGATGGTAGTTCACTTTTGGGAATTGGAACGGCTCCACTATTGCCTGGAGTGGCTCCCCCCTCTAGCTTGACGAGAGAACCTGAACTATTAGTACGGTAGGAAAAGCTTTCTTGACCACCCTTCACCATGACTTGCCAACCAGGAGTTACTACCTGAGTGCAGAACCGACCTAGTTCAGGCAGTCCTAAACAGCCATCCGGCCACTCTCGCTGTTCAGCTTGAGTAACGCGCAATTGAGAAAGCGAAAGATCTGTCCGCGACTCAGCATCTCGTAAAACAGCCTTAGCAACGGAATCCGGTAATTTACCATTTCGTGGCGGCTCAACGGCTACATCTTCCGCCCTGACTTGAGAACCAAAACTATTAGTGCGATAGACTTGGGATTGTCGTCTGCCTTCCACAACCACCCGCCATCCCGGTGTGAGTCTAGCCATGCACCGTTCCACAGGGCTAGGAAGACCAAGACAGCTATCAGTCCAAGTTTGCTTTTCGACCTTTGTAATCTTGAGTTGGGAATTTGGCACATTCAGCTGATCAGATGCAACTTTTAAAACAGCATCGGCAATTGATTGAGGCAAGTTAGTCTTGCCGATGTCTGTCTCCCCTTCTTTCAGCCTGACCTGCGAAGCGTTGCGATCAGCACGATAGACTAACGTTTGTTTTCCGCCTTCTACGGTTACTTCCCAAGCTTGTTGTGCAAACTCAAGGCAAGCTTCATCCGGACGGGGCAAACCGAGACAACCGTCAGTCATAATCTTTTCAGACTTACGGATGCGTAGCTCAGAAGTTCGTAACCCTGTGCGTTCGGATGCAGCCTGCAAAACTGTCTTTGCAACTAAAGTTGGCAAATCCCCGCTAATAGGAACAATAGGAGAGGTTTGTTGTTCTTCTAAGCGCACAATGTATCCCGTACCATCTGTACGATAAGCCCAATTTTGGCGACCATTAGACATGACAACGCGCCAACCATTCTTGATATAGACTTGACCACAAGGTCGATCCGGTTTGCCAAGACCCAAGCAGCTATCGGGCCAATCTTCTTGACTAAAAGTAACGACTTTCAATTGATCGGCCGAAGTGTTGGTGTTGCGAGATATCTCGCGACGAATGGCATTGAGCACCGAGGTAGGTAACTGGCGATCCGTGCTTCGGCGCAGCACCTCGCTAATACCAGATTGTTTTGGACTGGCAACGTTTTGATGGCTGCCTACTGGGTCAGCGGCAGCGACCTTGACAAGGGTCGTACCGAAACCCAAGGACAAAATACTAGTTAATACGAGAGCTGCACAAATTTGCTTCGTCTGGTGAGTTGTTTGACCAAAGTGTTTCATACTAGTACCTAACTACAGAATACGTTGCGCTCTTCAACACAGGTTGCGAACGTATAAGCTTATTACAGATATTGGGGACGCCTATACCCAGGTTGTAAGTTCCGCTGGAGAGAAATCACGAGCAAATCTGAGCACAGACAGACCCCTCAACCCTTTGAAAACATGACGCTGCACTACGTTAAGTTCTGTAAAGGTAGGTGAAGTCCTTGCCAATTTAGCTAAATTCGACATAAGGGAACCTGCTCAACGCTAGCCATAACCTAGGTCACAGGTCAACTGAAGGCTGAAGTATGAAATTACCTCAGCCATAGAGGCTTTGTTTTAGCAACGGAAAAATTTTGAGCGTTAAGGCTGAAAAGCTCACAGCATAGTGGTTGTAACTAATCAGCCTTGGCTCCTGATTATTTTCCTTTTATTCGGCCCTTAATCAGGTCTTGTATTGTTCATACGTCTCCAATCAGCGGCAACAGACAAAAATGAACTCAGCATCAGCAGCTCTCGTTTGTCCGCTGCATGAGCCGATATGCCGCGATCGCTCCAGCAGGCATTAATCTTCAGCAGATTGCTTGCTGCTCCAAAAAAGTTGAAGCGCTGCCTCATCGACGATGTAAGCTGACTCGCTATCCCTAATCACCCGTTTACCAAGCCGAGGAAAAACACCGACATCTAAGCGTCCTGCTTCTCCACCCATCAGGTATAGAAGGTCTTCATTCAACTACTCCACCCTGCTACACTTCGCCTGACGGCTTCGTTTCGCTGAGGGTGGAGATTGCATCTATCGTCCAGCGCAGTTCCGAATACCTCAAAAGGCGTTCGGCTTTGCTTTCATCCGACGACGCATCAGGGTGACG
>DATNPH010000142.1:0-2576 GCA_036703315.1 Coleofasciculaceae cyanobacterium | reverse complement strand
TCTGTTAAACCTCCCTTGTTCACTCGCCCAATGGCTTATCGGGAGATAAACGGTGCATTAACTAAATATTTACAAATCTTTATCTTGTTGTCTGTTGGATGCTGACAAAGCCTGCTGCTTCCAATAACTTCTGTCCTTCATTTGATAACAACAAGTTCGCGTAGGCTTCACCCGATTGTTGTCCGATCTGACCATCTTCCTTAACGAAAACGTACAGCGTATCGCTTAGTTCTTTGGGATATTCTCCATTTTTGAAGACTTCAACATTGACTTGATTCGGTTGTGATCGGCATTCAGAAGGGGAGACTAGAGGCTCTTTGTATGGGGTAACGAACTTCCCAGATTCATTCTTCACAGGTAGGGTTTTAATTGAACACTGCGGCACTAGGAGCGGCGCTGTATTGACATTAAAACCACCCGGAGTTTCTGCTAACTTTTGGATTGCCTCTTGCGGTGTGGAGATGGACACAGCATTCTTTCCTCGACACTTATCTCCGAGCGTTCTTATCAGGTCAGTAGTTTTGCGAGTAAACACTTGAATTGACAAATCTGGTCCTCCAACCTCTTTCCAGTTCGTTATCTTACCGTCGCAAATCCCCCTAATCTGATGCACTGTTAAGCCTTTATTCTTAAGCGTGAGCGATGGATGAACCGCGATCGCTTTAAAACTCTTGGCGACTGCGATCGCTTTGAGCCGTATTTCCTTTTTTCGTGCGTTATCAATATCTTCTACATTCAGCAGACGAGATGCTTGGGCGAAGTCAATTTCTCCGTTGAGTAACATCTCAACCCCTATCCCAGTGCTAGGGATGTTGTCCTGTGGCGGATTCACATAGAGCAATCGATAATTCAAATGAGTTTGTTGAATCTCTTGGTCAACTGAGCCTCGGATGGGTGCCCAAGTGGTACTACCACCGTATCGAAACGCGCCTTTAGGGACAGGGACTTCAGCAAGGGTGTTATAGATTTTTGGAGATGGCGGCGTTGGATTGGGTGAAACTGCTATGGGTGTATGGTTGGAGTTCCCGATCCATTTACCTGTGTAAGGCAGAACTATCACCAATGTGAGTCCCAATCCAACCAACCCAACCAAGCACCCCAACTTCAGCTCGCGTGGCGGACGCGGTGGCTGTGGTCGAGCAATTGTTGGCTCAAGTTGAGGCTGACTTTCACTGGGTTGCGGCTCACTAGGAATTGGCTCCGGTTGAGGCTGGGGGAAAACAAGTTCCGGCTGATTGGGATTTTGACAAACGATTGGCAACCAAGTTGCCGCCGGACAGGGTTGTTCGCCATCGCTCTGCATCCAATGGAGCCTGTTACGCGCCTCGCCCACGGCTAGATAAAGCGGTGTACCTTGAGAAAACTCTTCTAAAAAGTATTGCAAGAATTGGCGGGCAACGCGATCGGGCACTGGCTCCCGCATGACAATCATCACGGGCATTCTCAATCTTGCCGATACGCTCAATTGTTCAATAAATCGAGCAATACCCAATCCATCACAGGAATTGAAAATGACCAACTTTAAACCGTTGCGAATCGCTTGTTTCAAATCCTCTCGCAGGTCATCTAATGCCAAAGTCACGCCATTTTGAAGTTGAATTGCTCCGCTTTGGCAGCCTGCATCACTGAAACTATGCCCCGCAAAAAACAGGATGTCCCAAGGTTGGTTATACAAACATTTCGACAATTGTTCGCGCTCGGGTTGCGATCGAATATGAATTTCGGAGCCATCCCGCTCGAGTTCCGTTAATGCTCTGATATCCTCTTCTAAGTTCAATCCACCTTCATCACTACCAAAAATTGCTAGAGTCTTGACTGGAGACTGCAACGGTGAGGTATGACGAGCAAAGCCGGCACTGAGCACAACCTCTGCGTGATTGAGCCGATCGAATAAATCCCAGGTGTGCCAGGGTAGCTTGCGAAGCAGGATATTTTGTTCAAGATCGCCCGTGTCGCAATCTAAAATGATGGGAACCGATTGGTCAGCCGCAACCCCCACGTTTGCCTGGATGCGATCGCGCAGCATCCCAAAGGTTGAACTGCTCAACCAAGTTTCGACTGTTGTCTCAAACTCTTCAGTCATGCCGAGACAAGTCCTCAAACTAGACTGATGCGTGACTTGTGCGCTGACCGGTTGAATAGCGCGGCTACCGATTTCCCGACCTAATGCATCATAAGTCCGTTTCCACATCTGATAACACTGCGGTATTTCGGGGGCAGCCGCCAAGCGGGGAAAGTTTGAATCTTTATAGATCAGGCGACCGTCCTCTAGAATTTGCAGTTCTACAGCAAACCCTTCAGTGAAGCTACCTTCACCAATCCGCAGCACAACAGCGACATTTTGGGATGGCGGGGACTGAACCATAGACAGCAGAAGCAACTGTTAAACGATAAAGCTTTCTGTAAAACTTGTGTCATTGAGAATCATACACACGCTGAAGCGATCGCCCACATCGGCTGTAATTTTGAACTGCATAAAGTCATCTCGCTGCCTCGATTCCAGTTCTTGCAAAACACTACCTGTTTCATCTAGGACAATCAGCTTTAGACTTGGTGGTAGGTAGGGTTGCTCGATC
>DATNPH010000088.1:0-13977 GCA_036703315.1 Coleofasciculaceae cyanobacterium | reverse complement strand
TAATGATTTAACTAACAGATTAACTGCTGATATAGAGCCAATTTGAACTAGGGCATACGCTGCCATACCCTGAACAGAGGGGTCTGAATGTTCCAAGGCTTTAACTAACAAAGGAATTGCTACTTCTGAGCCAACTTTTCCTAGGACTTCTGCCGCGCTCTTACAAAGAGAATACTCACCACCTTCCAGAGCTTTAATTAGACTGGGAATTGCTTTTTCAGATTTCGTGAAACCTAAAAGCTGGAGTTTGAGTAAATCGGGAATTTCTAACCCAGTCACGAAACCCACTGTTTGCTCCTGCCACTCTGGTTTTACCCCTCCTGCCAACCTTGCTCCCAACCGTAAATCCACCTCTAACGCTAACTTCACCACTCGCACCGCCTGCGCCTCATCCTCCACCAACTCCAGCATCAGTGCCAGGGGTTCAGTCCATTTCAGATAATTCAGATACTCCCGTTTCAATTCGTCATCACTCAGACCTAACCCCCCTAGCCTCCTCACTAAAGCTCCGGCTTCCCTACTAGGGAAGGGGGGAACAGGAATCTTACTCCCCTCTCTTTGTAGGAGAGGGGTTGGGGGAGAGGTTCTTCGTGGGGGAGAGGTCAACATCTTCAGCAAGCGTTCTGCCGCATAGTATTCCTGGATTAATTGGTGACAAAATTCAATCTGGTCATTAGTGGTGACTTGAATTAAATGATGCTTGAGTAAATCCTCTAGCCATTGGAGAGCACGATCGCGGGGTTTATCAAACTTTTCGCTGTCCACAACCTGTGTGAGGATTTCCTCTGCCTCTCGCTTAGAAATGGTCAAGCGCAAATCGGTCGGTTTGTCTGCCTGTATCATTTCAAATCCCAGACGTTCCAGTAACCGACTCCAGCAGCGACGGGACTCATCGGAAACGGGTGCATCCTCTTTAGAGCGACGTTCGTATAATTGGGTAAACTCTCGAAACGCAGAACCTGCGCCAGAAGGCACCGTCCCAGTTTTCTGAACGATGAAATACAGCATCCACATCACGAACGGCGTTTGCCCCAACTCCCGCAAGCGCTGGCGTAACTGTTGCAGCCTTTCCTCACTTCCCCCTGGCATACACTCTCGGACAAACTTCTCCACCTCTGCCTCTGTCAGGGATTGCATTTCCAGCTTCTTTTCAATCCCCAAATCACCACCCACGCCCAAATCCCGCGTGGTGAACACCATCGGCACATCCGAGTAGTCCAGCCGAAACTCTTTGATATTCCTCCTAGCCTCATCGTCCGGCAATTCGTTGATGCCATCCATCAACAGCAAAAATCGCCCCTGGGCTAGTAAGTCTTCTATCGTTTCGATGTCCAAGCGTCGTAACTTGCGTCGTTTTAGAGACGCTTGCACTAAATCCAGGACGGAAGTTTTGTAATAAATCTTGTAAGTCCGCAACTCCACTAGCACTGGAATCTGGCTGTGCGGATTTTGCAGTGCCTGTTGTGCCGTTGCCACCAACAGCCTGACTAAAGCCGTCGATTTCCCCCCACCCGGACGCCCTACCAACAGCACATGCTCTGAGGCATATTTTTGCAACCCCTCCAGCACGCCCAATCGCTCGACTTTTTGCTCCTCTTTGCTCCTCTGTTGTGCGTCCCGTTCAACGGTTTGCACCATCAGACCAAATTCAAATGGCAGAGTTGACGGTTCCGACTCAACCCGCTTTGGTTCCACCACATCCTTGAGGGTGCCAAACGTCCACCATTGGGTGTAAGCGTTGCAGAGTGAGTCTAAATAGGGATTCCAATCGACCATGATCAGAGGGTTTAATTGGTTGAGAGTTTGTTCCTGACGCACTCACCCGCCAGGGGTTCAAACCCCTGGCTCATAGCTAAAGTCGTCTAAAGACGACTAGAAGAAGATATTCAGTCCATTTTAATGGACTTGAGCTTTTAGCCCGGAGTTTAAACTCCGGGCTGATTGTGGGGCTTACCGAAAATTGTGTGAATTTCATCTATGCCTGATATTGATTTATCTGGCGTTGCTGAATAACAGTATGATTTTCGGCAGATCCCCGACTTCTGAATCAGATTCATCCCCCAGCCATCAAGGTTTCAACAAAGAAGTCGGGGATCTGAGTTGTCTTTTCATACTTCTATAATTGCTGAATAAACTCTTATACAGCTGTGGAATAAAGCTCTGTTTTTCCTAAACCTTTAAGACAGAAAAATTTACTAATTTTTACTGAATAAACTATTGCTTTTTTGATAAGTGTCTGATAGCTTTGAAATTGTACATAACCATTATGTACAAAAGCCACGCTGATCATGTTTAGCGACTCGACAGCGCGGCTCACCCCCATATTCATAGGAGCTGTTTCCATCATGACAAAACGAAAACGACAATCCCTAACAAAAAGCGTTAGCGAAGCGCTGCTGCTTGCAGCAGATCGCCTACAAGGAAGGTGTCTTGATGACTAACCCTCGTCCCTTAACCCAGTGAGAGCGAACCTTGATTACACTCTATATCCACTGCCACCTGAGGAACTGGCACTAATCTGCTCGCGATCGGCTTTGCCGGTGCGGTTGGCGCGATCGCTCAATACCGTCCGGCGCTGGTTCATCAAAGGACGCTACTCTCGCCATCCCAATCCCGCCGATTTGCGCCATCTTGCCTTGATGGACTTTCTCTTAGAACATTTCGAGAAGATTCCTAAACCACTCCTCGATCTGCTGTGTCCTTGAAGGTGAGGCGTTCAGGAATAAAGGATGGCAGGAGAGGGGCAAGACAGACTTCTATAAAATCTTGCTCTCCCTGTCTAGTTTCAAGCTAGGGGTGAAAAACCATTCAACATGAGAGAATAAAAATTTGCAAAACTTAGTTAATTTCAATGACGTTGTAGTTAACGCAGGAAGAGGATTATTTTGACTCATCATTCAGAGGGCATCACTCCCCACGGCGGTCACTTAATCAACCGCATTGCCACACACAATCAGCGGCTGGAATTTTTAGACAAAGCAGACTTTCTCCCCAGAGTGCAACTCGATCAACGGGAAACCTCTGATCTAGTGATGATTGCTATAGGTGCCTTTAGTCCGCTTATCGGCTTCATGGAGCAATCCGATTACAAGTCAGTTGTTGACAATATGCGTTTGGCTAACGGTCTACCTTGGTCAATCCCGGTTACACTCTCAGTGGACGAGGCAACAGCAGAGCCATTAAAAGAAGGTAGCTTAGTTCGTTTGGACGACCCCAATGGGCATTTTATTGGTGTCCTAGAGCTAACTCAGAAGTATGGTTACGATAAAATCCGTGAGGCGGTTAATGTTTACCGCACAGACGACGAAGCTCATCCTGGTGTCCGGGTGCTCTATAACTACGGAGATATTAATCTGGCAGGTCCCGTCTGGTTGCTGCATCGTGACCCGCATCCCCTGTTTCCGGCTTACCAAATTGACCCAGCAAAATCCCGTGCGCTTTTCAAAGAACGGAATTGGAAAACAGTTGTGGGCTTTCAGACGCGCAATCCGATTCACAGAGCACACGAATACATTATCAAGTGCGCTTTGGAAACGGTAGATGGTCTATTCCTTCATCCCCTAGTGGGTGTCACGAAAAGTGACGATATCGCGGCTGAGGTGCGGATGCGCTGCTACGAGATTATGCTGGAGCGCTACTTCCCGGAAAGTCGAGTGATTCTGGCGATTAATCCCGCTGCCATGCGTTATGCCGGTCCTAGGGAAGCCATTTTCCACGCCCTAATCCGCAAGAATTACGGTTGTACTCACTTCATCGTAGGACGCGACCATGCAGGCGTTGGTGACTATTACGGCACCTACGATGCTCAGGAAATCTTTGATGAATATGAGCTAGGTGAACTGGGTATTGTACCGATGAAGTTTGAACACGCCTTCTTTTGCAAGCGTACCCAGCAGATGGCAACAACAAAAACTAGCCCTAGTGTACCGGAGGAGCGAATTCACTTATCAGGAACAAAAGTACGGGAGATGTTGCGTCGGGGCGAGTTGCCGCCGCCGGAGTTTTCACGACCTGAAGTAGCGGCAGAGTTGGCAAAGGCTATGAATATTTCGACGTATGAGATTTGAGTCAGTGCTAGCTGAGCCGTGGATTTTAGATTTTTGATTGAGTCCCTTAGAATTATCGAACTTGGAAAATCGACATTCCTGGTAGGCTGATAGCTGAGAGCGGATAGCTGATAGGTAATATGGGACTGAATCGGCGGACTTTTTTGCAACGGGCTGGGCTAGCGCTGGCAGCACTGGGTGTCAGTGAAACAGTATTATCACTCCTAAGTGATAAAAGCTTAGCAGTGCCTCTGTTGGATCGGTATTTACAGGCGCTGGCACAACCCGGTGGGCGTAAGTTAGCGCTACTTGTGGGAATCAATCAGTATCCGCATAGCACTGCCTTAGGGGGTTGTGTCACCGATGTGGAGCTGCAACGAGAATTGTTAATCTATCGGTTTGGCTTCAACCCGAGCGATGTCTTGACGCTAACGGATAGCCAAGCAACGCGGGAGAATATTGAAACGGCGTTTATTGAGCATCTGACTGAGCAAGCTAAAGCTGAGGATGTTGTGGTGTTTCACTTCAGCGGCTATGGTAGCCGTGTCAAGATGAGTGAGGAGTCTCAAAGTGATAACCCTGTAAGCCTTGAAAATAGCTTAGTGCCGGTGGATGGTATCCTGCAAACCAAGGATGCACCCGTAGCCAACGATTTACTGGAAGAAACGTTGGTTTTACTGCTGCGATCGCTAGCTACCGATCACATCACCACTGTACTCGATACCAGCTATACTGCCGTAGGTAACGTCCTCCAAGGTAATCTACGCGTGCGGTCTTGCCCTAACCCACCCGCACAGAGCCTCAGTCCGGGGGAGCTAGCATTTCAAGAACAACTTCTGCTACGCCTCAAATCCTCGCGGGAGCAGTTGAAGAACACTGACAGTCGAAATCAAATGCCAGGAATTGTGCTTGCTGCCGCAGGACCAAGTCAACTGGCAAGCGAGGCTCAGTGGAGTGGCTTTAGTGCTGGCTTGTTTACCTACGCTCTGACTCAGCACCTATGGCAAGCTTCCCCAGCAACAACGGTTCAGATTAGCCTGAGTCGCGCTGCTGGCACTGTGAATCAGTTGGTAGGGAAAGAGCAACAGCCAAGGGTAGTCAATCAAAAAAGTCTTCAGCAGCCTCTACTGGCTTATTACGTACCGCCTGACCCCAGTATCGGAGCCGATGGCGTTGTGACAGCAGTAGATGAAAATGCCAAAACCGTACATCTGTGGTTGGCAGGGCTACCCGCAACCGTCTTGGAGTACTATGGCACCAATTCTTTATTGAGTCTTTCTTCTTCTATACCGGCTAGAAAAGAGTTGAACGTTGAACAATTGAAAGTTGAAGGTAATCTTGAACACCCTCAAGCTTCAAATCAGCAACCTGTAACCTCTGAAAAACCGAAACTGCAAATGCGCTCAAAAGAGGGTCTGACGGCAAGGGCGCGAGTTATGGGTATTACTAGTGCTGATAATTACCAACTACAGGTTGGGCAACTGGTTCAAGAAGTTGTTCGCGTGTTGCCTCGCCATCTTGGTCTTACTATCGCTCTAGATGCTAGCTTGGAACGGATTGAGCGGGTGGATGCAACCAGTGCCTTTGCCGGCATTCCTTGTGTATCATCGGTGGTGATAGCGGGGGAACAACCTGCCGATTACTTATTTGGGAAAGTGCGAGAAACCCAATCGGTTGCACTTGAACTTGCTAATTCATCCTTGGAATCAGCTACGAGTCATCGGTCGGGTAGTGATTCCTTAGTACAGGCAGGAGGCTATGGGCTGTTCTATCTCGCCTCTGACCCAATTCATGACACGGTGGGGCAAGCTGGGGAGGCAGTAAAATCGGCAGTTAACCGCCTTACCACGAAACTGAGAACGTTACTGGCAGCCAAGTTGCTGCGTTTGACGGCAAATGAAGGCTCTTCCCGTTTGGGGGTGCGGGCATCACTGGAGATAGTTGCTCCTCAATCTACAGTGATAATGCAACGGGAAACGTTGCGCGTGTCTGCATTCTCACAGGAGTTAGCAGAGAACAAGACCAATCGTAACTTGACGACTCGTGTCGGAGAGGGAAGTGTTCCGATGTTGCCAATTGGGAGTCGTATTCAGTACCAGTTAGAGAACTATAGCGATCGCCCAGTATATTTTATTCTTTTGGGGTTTGATACAAACACTAGCGCGATCGCGCTTTATGAGATGCAATCATTTCAGGAAGCAGAGGAAGCCGAGAAAAAACTGCCCCTCAAAGATGGGGTAGTCGCACCCGGAGAAACCGTAAAGCTTCCCCAATCTCTTGCTTCTTCTGATTGGGTCATTCCTGGTCCAGCAGGACTGGCAGAAATCCAACTGATTTGCAGTCGGGCACCTTTTACCAAGACAATCAAAGCACTAGAAGCAGCAAGGCGTCCCAAAGGGGAGGGAGAGCGAATTGGCGATTTATTTAACCCTTTAGAAGTAGCACAAGCCGTGCTGCAAGACTTACACAATGCCAGCGCCATAACTATGGCAGAGACTTCGTCCTCTACCCTAGATTCTACAGGCACCGTTTCTGATACCTATGCGCTGGATGTGAATGCCTGGGCAACTCTAAGTTTTATCTATCAGGTTGTCTAAATTTCCCAAGAAATCCCCTTGAGCCTTGTACACCACACAGGAGAGAAATTTTTCTTCCGCACTCTCTAATTTAGAATCCCTAGGCAGGGATTTTAGAGGCTTGCTGTCCTGTATTCCTGGAACATCTTGGAGCTGCCACTCATCCGTTTGCCCAGATGTACTCGCGAGGCTCTTCCCCTTGAATGCCATTTCTGACCAGTCGATAATAGAAAGTCTAAACCTCGAATTGTTAATGATTCCGGCAAATATTATTGACTAGTTCACCCCTGCCGTACAGTCTGTAACTCAACTCAATTTAAAGAATTTGCCAATTAACCCTACCTGAGCGAGAAAACGAACATGAGCATCACCATTGCTGGTTACAATTTGCTCGAAGTTGTTTATGAAGATACCAATACTTTGATTTATCGGGCTTTGAGAGAACTCGATCAAATTCCGGTAATTATTAAAACTTTCAAAGCTGAGTATCCCTCTCTAGAAGAACTTACCCGATTAAGACATGAATATAAAATTCTTCAAGCACTAGACCTCGAAGGGACTATTAAACCCATAGCCTTGGAAAGCTATCAAAACAGACTAGGGCTAGTATTGCCAGATTTTGACGGAGAAACTCTGGAAAAAATTATCATCACCCGAAAATTGGGATTAATTCAGTTTTTACAAATTGCTATTCATTTAGCTAAAACTCTTGTAGTGCTGCATCAAAATAATATTATTCATAAAGATATCAAGCCTCACAACATTTTAATAAATCCCCAAACAGGTGAAGTTAAACTTATCGACTTTAGCATCTCATCGCGCTTATCCAGGGAACATCAGACTGTCAGCAATCCCAATTTACTTGAAGGTACCCTTGCCTATATGTCACCTGAGCAAACTGGGAGGATGAACCGCTCAGTTGACTACCGAACTGATTTTTACTCCTTAGGTATTACTTTCTATGAAATGCTGACTGGACAGCTACCCTTTAAAGCGAATGAGCCTCTGGAAATAATTCACTGCCATATTGCTAAAACACCAGTACCTCCGCACCTTATAGATTCAGAAATTCCAGAGGCGGTGTCTGATATTGTGATGAAATTACTTGCCAAGACAGCAGAAGACCGCTATCAGAGTGCACTAGGGCTTAAAGCTGACTTGGAGATATGTCTAAAGATGCTGCAAACATCTGGCAAGATTTCTCATTTCCAGGTGGGAGAGTTGGATTTATTTAGTCAATTCTCGATTCCCCAAAAGCTGTATGGGCGCGAACAGGAAGTTAGTCTTTTAATAGATGCCTTTGTTCGCGTAGCGTCGGGGCAGGAGAAACGAGTCGGTAACTCCCCCTTTTCCCCCCTTGGTAAGGGGGGAAAAGGGGGAGTCGAGATGATGCTTGTTTCCGGCTACTCCGGAATTGGTAAATCTTCTTTGGTGAATGAAATTCACAAACCCATTGTTGCGGCACGAGGTTACTTCATTTCTGGTAAATTTGACCAGTTTCAACGCAATGTCCCTTACTCGGCTATTATCAATGCTTTTCAATCTTTAGTGAAGCAACTACTAACTGAAAGTGAAGCACAGCTAGCTCAGTGGAAAGAAAAGCTTTTAGCTGCCCTTGGTACAAATGCACAAGTCATTATTGATGTAGTTCCGGAAGTAGAACTAATTATTGGTAAGCAGCCAGTCGCTCCAGAACTAGCGCCAACTGAAGCTCAAAACCGTTTTAATTTAGTATTTCAAAACTTCATCCGTGTATTCTGTTCTCAAGAGCATCCTTTAGTTATCTTTTCAGATGATTTGCAATGGGCTGATTCGGCAACGCTGAAGTTATTAGAAGTGATAATGGCAGATGCAGAAACAGGCTATTTATTATTTATTGGAGCGTATCGAGATAACGAAGTTAATCCGATGCATCCCTTAATGATTACCCTTGATTCGCTTCGTTCTAAAGCTGTCATTATTAATAATATCACCTTAGCTCCCTTAGCACTTGACCATATTAGCTACCTAATTGCTGACACGCTACATAGTAACACTATTGCTGTCAAACCGTTAGCAGAATTAGTAATCCGGAAAACTTCTGGCAATCCCTTCTTTGTTAATCAATTTCTCAAAACTCTGTATCAGGAAAATCTACTAACTTTTACCCCTCCATCCCAAGATATTCAAGCTTTTTGGAAATGGGATATCGCTCAAATTGAGGCGATAGGTATTACTGATAATGTTGTGGATTTGATGATTAGGAAGTTGCGGAAACTGCCTGACGCCACCCAGCAGGTTTTGCAATTGGCTGCTTGTGTCGGCAACACGTTTGATTTAAAAACCCTTTCGATTATCTACAATCAATCGGTAGCCGTAGCGTATCGCGACCTTTGGGGAGCAATTAAAGAAGGCTTAATATTACCTATTTCTGAATTGAAAATTCTACCAGAAGAAATAATAGAGGCGCATCTAGTTAGTCTGCATTTTAAATTTCTCCACGACCGTGTGCAACAAGCCGCTTATGCTCTCATTGATGAAAGCTTTAAAAAAGTAACTCACTTGCAAATCGGTCGCTTACTTTGGCAAAACAGTTCGCCAGAGACGCTATCAGCTCAGATATTTGAAATTGTTGATCATCTCAATTTGGGAATCGGGCTGATTAGCGATGAATCGGAACGAAATGCGATCGCTCAACTCAATTTAATCGCCGGGCAGAAAGCAAAAGCAGCCACGGCTTACGCTGCTGCCACCGAATATTTGCTAATGGGTTTGGGACTTTTAGTAGATTCTAGCTGGGAGAGTCAGTACGACTTAACATTATCACTGCACAACGAAGCAGCAGAGGCGGCATTTCTCAACGGTGATTCTGATGCATTGCAGAGATTGGTTGAGATCGTGCAAAACCGAGCTAAAACGCTACTGGACAAAGTGAAGGTGTACGAAGTCCAGATTCAAGCCTATATGGGACAGAACAAGCTCAAAGAAGCGGTTAATACAGGGTTGCAAGTCCTAAAGCTGTTAGGAATAGAATTTCCTGAACAACTGAATCCATCAGAGATTGGGCGGGGGCTTGAGGAAACTGCGTCAATTTTAAACGGGAAGAAACCATCCGACTTAATAGGTCTACCTCAAATGACCGACTCGGATAAACTAGCAGCATTGAGGTTGCTGTCGAGCACGCTTTCTTCTGCTATCTTCTGTGCTCCAGAACTAGTGCCTCTAGTGGTATGTAAACAAATCAATTTATCCGTCCAATATGGCAATGCTTCTATGTCTCCCTTTGCATACTCTCTTTATGGCGGTTTTTTGTGTGGGTTGGTGGGAGATATTGAGCAAGGCTATCAATTTGGTCAATTAGCTTTAAGTTTGCTGTCAAAATGGAATGTTAAAGAAATCAGCACTAAAACCCACCACGCCGTAAATGTCCTAGTCCAACATTGGAAAGAACTTGTTAGGAATGGCTTAGAATCTTTTCGATCAAATTACTATAATGGTCTAGAAAATGGAGATTTAGAATATGGCAGCTACAGTGCTTTTGAATACGGCTCTCACTCATATTTAGCTGGTCAGCAACTAACGGTTTTAGAACGAGAAATGGCTTTATATTGGGATGCCATTCAAAAAATTAAGCAAGAAACAACACTTCATTACCACGAAATATATTGGCAAGCCATCTTAAACCTGATGGGCAAAACCCAAAGCCCCTGGATATTAAGGGGTGAAGTTTATGACGAACAGATAATGCTGCCGCAGCATCAGCGAACCAATGATCGAATGGCAGTTTATTTCGTACACTTTAACAAAGTTCTACTTTGTTATTGGTTTGAAGAGTATTCAGCAGCAATTATAAATTCAGATATAGCAGAAAAATATTTAAACGCAGCTGCCGGTATGCTCGCTTTTCCTATTTTTCATTTTTATGATTCTCTGGTGCGACTGGCGGTATATCTTAGCTCTCCGCAGTCCGAGCAAAAAGTCATTCTCGACAAAATACAAGCTAATCAAGAAAAAATGCAGAAATGGGCGCATCATGCTCCGATGAATTTTTTGCATAAATTCTATTTAGTAGAAGCAGAACGACATCGAGTTCTAGGAGAAAAATTAGAGGCAATGGAGATGTACGACGAAGCCATTGCTTTAGCTAAAGAAAATGAGTACATCAACGAAGAAGCCCTCGCTAATGAACTTGCAGCCAAATTTTATCTGTCATGGGGTAAAGAAGCGATCGCTCAACTTTATATGCAAAAGGCTCATTATGCCTACCAAGTTTGGGGCGCTCAACGTAAAGTTGAAGATTTAGAAGAAAAATATCCCCAATTACTAGCTGGAACATCAGTAAAGAGTAGACCCAATACTACAGCTAACAAAACAACAACTACTCCTAGTACTAGCAGTCATTTCAGGACTAGCACTAGCTTAGACTTAGCCACCGTTATGAAAGCAGCGCAAGCTATTTCTGGTGAAATAGTTTTGAGTAATTTGCTTAGTCAATTAATGAAAATTGCTATTGAGAATGCTGGTGCTGAAAAGGGATTTTTGATTTTAGATAAGTCAGGTAGTTTGCTCATAGAAGCACAAGGGAATATTGAACAAGATGATGTTATGGTGTTGCAATCAATTCCATTAGATGATAGTCACGAGTTACCTATATCTATAATTAATTATGTAGAAAGAACCCATGAGAATGTGGTTTTAAAGGATGCTTCGGCTTCAGAGATTTTTGCTACAGATGCTTATATACTTAACAATCAACCAAAATCTGTTTTATGTACGCCGCTAATCCACCAATGTAAACTCACGGGCATTCTTTATTTAGAAAACAATTTAACGACTGATGCTTTTACTTCTGACCGGCTAGAAGTATTAAAACTTTTGTCAACACAAGCTGCAATATCGATAGAAAATGCACGTCTTTATACAGATCTAGAAGAAGCTCTCCAAAATTTGGAAACAAAAGTAGAACAGCGCACGTTAGAGTTACAAGAAAACAATATACGGCTGCAACAAGAAATACGCGTTAGCGAAGCCGCCGTAAGGCATCGCCAGCGAGCAGAAAAAGCTGCTGATGCCGCCAACCACGCCAAGAGCGAATTCCTAGCCAATATGAGCCATGAACTGCGTACCCCGCTTAATGGCATTTTGGGTTACACCCAAATCTTGAAAAAAGACAAAACTTTAACGGGTCAACAAAAAAACGGTATTGGCATCATTCATCAGTGTGGCGAACATCTGCTAACTCTCATCAACGATATTCTAGACCTCTCCAAAATAGAAGCCCGAAGAATGGAACTCTACCCGAAAGAGTTTTATTTTCCTGAATTTATTGAGACCCTTACCGAAATTTGCCGAATTCGTGCTGAACAAAAAGGAATCTCGTTGATTTACAAATCACTTTCTCCGCTTCCAAAAATTATCCAAGCTGATGAGAAACGGTTGCGGCAAATTTTGTTGAATTTACTTAGCAATGCCGTCAAGTTTACAGAAAAAGGAAGTATAACCTTCAAAATCGGCTATGTAATGGAACCTAGGGATGGGAAACCAGGGATTAGTAATGCTAATACCCAATCCAAAAGCCAAACATCCCCAACTCCCCAACTCCGGTTTCAGGTGGAAGATACAGGGATTGGCATTGCACCGGAGCAATTAGAAGAAATATTTTTGCCATTCCAGCAAGTAGGTGAGGATAGTCGTAAGACTGAAGGAACCGGATTGGGCCTGACAATTAGCCGTCAATTAGTTGAAATGATGGGTGCGTCATTGAAGGTAAAGAGTACACTAGGGAAGGGAAGCATTTTCTGGCTGGATTTAGATTTGCCTGAAGTTTCCTTAGGGGCTAATATGACCAACTTACATGAACGCAACATTATTGGTTTTAATGGCTCCAAACGGAAAGTTCTAGTAGTAGACGACCAGTGGGCAAATCGCTCTGTATTGGTTAATCTACTGGAGCCTTTAGGGTTCGAAGTTCTTGAGGCAACGAATGGTCAGGACGGTCTTTCCAAAGCACGCGAGTTTAAGCCAGATGTAATATTTATGGATTTGGTCATGCCTGTGCTTGACGGCTTTGAGGCTACCCGTCGGATCAGAATGTTGCCAGATCTACACACAGTAGTGGTGATATCCATCTCAGCCAGCGTTTTTGCTTTGGATCAGCAGCAGAGTCAGGAGGTAGGTTGCAATGATTTTATTGCCAAGCCAATTCGGGAAGCAGAGCTTTTAGAAAAATTACAGGTTCACTTAGGATTGGAATGGGTTTATGAACAAAAAGATGAAGTAGAAAGAATAAAGGATGAAGTAGAAAGGACAAAGGATGGCAATATTTCACTTCACACTTCAGACTTCGCACTTGAGGGTGCTATTGTGGCTCCGCCAGCAGAGGAGCTTGCTGTCTTACTCGATCTAGCCATGAGGGGCGACCTCAGAGGCATTGTAGAACAAGCCACGAGACTAGAGGCATTGGATCAGCAATGGGTGCCGTTTGCTACCCATCTACGCCAACTCGCCAAAAGCTTTAAAGGTAAAGAAATCTTATATTTTTTGAAAAAATATTAAGAGGCAAAATGAGTGTTGCTACTACTAATGAAGGTGTCATCTTAATCGTCGATGACAATCCCACGAATTTAGAAATGCTATTCGATTTCTTAGCCAACTCCGGCTTCAAAGTCTTGATTGCTGAAGATGGCAAAAGTGCGATCGAAAGAGCGGAATATGCTCCACCGGATCTGATCTTGTTAGATGTGATCATGCCGGAAATGGATGGGTTTGAAACTTGCCGTCGCCTGAAAGCCAATCCATTAACAAAAGATATTCCCGTAATTTTTATGACGGCGCTTGCCGAGACAGTGGATAAAGTTAGAGGTTTGAATCTCGGTGCGGTGGACTATATCACTAAACCGCTTCACCATGAAGAGGTTTTAGCCCGTATCAAGCTCCATTTAAGCTGCCGGAACTTGACCAAGACACTTCAGGAGCAAAACCTGCGTCTGGAACAGGAGATCCAAGAGCGCAAGCGCTCAGAGCAGAAAATACTTGAACAAGCCGCTCTCCTCGATATCACTACAGATGCGATTCTGGTTCAAGACCTAAGCCACCATATTTTATTTTGGAACAAAGGTGCTCAACATCTGTACGGCTGGAACGCCCAAGAAGCAATCGGCAAGAATGCCATGCAACTGTTGTATCGCTACCCCTTATCGGAGCTGGAAAATACCCTGGAAATTCTAGCCGAATCTGGTTCATGGCAAGGTGAGTTGCGTCAAGCTACTAAACAAGGCAAGGAAATCATCGTTGCCAGTCGCTGGACCCTAATGCATGATGACGAGGGAAAACCCAAATCTATCCTGAGTGTCAGCACTGATATTACAGAGAAAAAA
>DATNPH010000085.1:0-46375 GCA_036703315.1 Coleofasciculaceae cyanobacterium | reverse complement strand
GTTGGGTAGAGTCCATCACCTTCAGCCTCGATGGTCAACTGCTTGCTAGTAGCAGTCTCGACCAAACGGTAAGGTTGTGGAAGGTTGGCACTGGGCAATGCCTGCAAACTCTGCAAGGACAAAGCAGTTGGGGAGAGTCCGCCACCTTCAGTCCCGACGGTCAAATCTTAGTTGGTGGCAGTGATGACTCAACCGTACAACTGTGGGAGGTTCTCACTGGGCAGTGTCTAAAAACTTTGCGAGGGCATACTGAGAAGGTTTGGTCTGTTGCTTTCAGTTCCGATGGTCAAACCCTGGTTAGTGGAAGTCAAGATGAGACAGTTAAGATTTGGAATGTCAAGACGGGTGAGTGCCTGAAGACGCTGGTAGCTGCTAGACCCTATGAGGGTATGAACATCACCGGAGTTACAGGTTTGACGGAAGCACAGAAAGCCATGCTGAAAGCTCTGGGGGCGGTTGAGATTTGATCATCAATGAGTTAGACCCCTTGATACTGCATGATTGTCACAGAAATTATGGGCAAGAGTCTGGAAACCAGTTGTGAAATGCCAAACTTCCGTTTGAGGGATTGAGGTAGATCTTGCCAAACAACCGTCGCTGAAGGCGATATCGCCACAAAACCAAAATGAGTATAAAACCTTGCCAATCTGCTGCCTAGACATTCCAGATAAAGTGGCTGGGTTGCCTCTTGAATTAAATGCTTAACTAAATAGCTCCCTAAACCTTGACCTCGCCAAGCGGATGCTACTACTAAACTACCCAATTCTTGCGCCCCAGAAAAGCTACGCAACTGCCCACAAGCTACCACACGTCCCTCACATTCAATCAGCCAAAACTGTGACCAACGTAACTGAGTGGGATCGAGTTTTGCACTCAGCACTAATTTCCGAATTGCCCATATATCCTTGGCAATAGCCGGACGGAGAACACATCCTGATGGCAACGAAGCAGAGGACTTTCCCATAAATCACCACAATTTTAATTCGTCGTCTGTTGCGGATTAGTGGGTCGCGCTACTAATATGCCGATCGCATTGTTAACCCTGCTGACATACCTTTGTAAATCCCGTGCAATTGTTACTTTCCCAATGGGCGAAGCGTGGATAAAACCAATATTTCCGTTTGAGTGGCGATAAATTAATCCAGTGTGAGTTACATCAAGTCCAGGGAGGTTAGTTGCTACGGCAACAATGTCCCCTGGTTGCAGCTGAGCATACACACGGTGAATCTCGTTTGTGGGAATGTAATCAAGCTTTACTCCATCGAGCTTAGCTTCTGTCTCAACAAAGCACTTGTAAGTAGCTTGATCACTCAAGCGTGGATGACTCTGCCGATGTGTACTCATAAAATTTAACCTTTTATTGAGCGGCACACCCTTTAAATCATGCCCAATATTTTTAACAGCACCTCGTTTTTCGTTGTCAATGATCCATTCAGAAAAATAGTGTAGTCGGCTGCAATAGCCATTCATCTCACCATGGCGATAACGCTGGTTACGAATATGATTGACAAACGTGTGATAGGAGTTATCTTGCACGGCTACACCCCGTGCGATCGCTAACACAGTTTCGACAAACAGCACGCAATCGAGTTGCTTAAGAGTGACAACGAGAGTTTCTTGTTTGGATTGATCCAACAAATTGGCTTTGTAGGCTGTGCCGAGAAATTGTTCAGCGATCGCCTGCATAATTTCCCCCATTGGACGCTGATACAATTTCTGCTCAGTTGCGTACTGGATAATGGGCTGGAAACGTTCGTCCTCTTGTATTTCTGGAATTTGTTTTTTTAAGGTTTGGGCGTAGAGTAGCTGCTGTTCAGCCAAGGTAGAGGTGATCGACAGAGGCTGATTTACCCAAGCTTGAGAGGCAAAACGAGAAGCCGCAATGAAATTAAGGGCAAAACCTACCACAGCGACGCCTAAAAGTCTTCTCATCTTAATTTTATTGATTTGAATCGTCCTCCTTGAGCGATCGTCTAGTGACCATCGGTTAGCTTAGCAAAAGTAGACGCTCCCTTTAGAGGAAAGTTCACTCTTGAGCTTCCCGTTGATAATAGGAAGAACAAGTGCTATTGAGGAATTGACCAATGGAGGTGCAGACAGTTACCACACCTACCCCAGTACAAGAGCAGGTTTGCGCAGAAGCAATTGTGTTAAGAGGCGTTAGCTGGCAAACTTTTAGGGCTTTGCTGGCGGATGTTGGAGACGATCGCGCTTGGAAAATTGCTTATGACCAAGGGGTATTAGAAATCAGGATGCCACTCTTAAACCATGAAGTTCCCAAAGGACTGATAGAGGATTTTATTACAGCAATAGCAGATGAGCTAGAAATCGAGGTCATGAAAGCTGGTGCTTTGACCCTTGAACGAGAAGACTTAAGGCGTGCGGTTGAGCCTGATAGCTGCTTTTATATCCAGAATGAAAGTCAAGTCAGAGGCTTAGAAGAAATTAACTTACCGGATGATCCACCGTCAGATTTAGCAGTGGAGTCAGATTACACGAGTTCTTCTCTAAATAAATTTACAATCTATGCGTCTCTGGGCGTTCCTGAACTTTGGAGATATAGAAAGAATACTCTTCAAGTTTATCGGCTGGTAGAGGCAACATATGAGCAGTGCGATCACAGCCCGACTTTCCCTTTCTTGCCACTTGCAGAAGTTCCTGGGTTTATTGAACAGAGTAAAACCATCGGGCAGCGATCGGCAGTACGTTCATTTAAAGCCCGAATTCGAGAAATCTTGGAAAACCAGAGTTTGGATTGAAAATCCGCCGTGGAATTAATTCCACATGAAACTGATGAATTATCATACATCTTTACAACTTGACTTTGTTCGCCAACAGTTTCCGTCTCTAGCGGGTGACTGGACTTTTTTTGATAATGCAGGTGGTTCACAAACTCTTAAGCAGGTAGTGGATCGGATTAGTGAATATTTGCTAACTTCTGATGTCCAATTGGGAGCCTCTTATGCTATCTCGCAACTAGCAGGCGATCGCGTTGCAAAAGCCGCCCAATCCATGGCAACCTTAATTAATGCCAAGTCACTCTCAGAAGTGGTCATGGGTTCATCAACTACATTGATGATCCGAATTCTGTCTTTATGTCTGAGCCAGACTTGGAAGCCAGGTGACGAAGTAATCGTAACCAATTGTGATCATGAAGCGAATATTGGTCCCTGGGTTGACTTGGAGAGACAGGGAATCAAGATTAAAGTATGGCGAATCAATCCTGATACCTTAAAGCTACATTTAGAAGATTTAGAACTCTTGCTAAATGAGCGGACTCGTCTTGTTGCCTTTACCCATGCCTCTAATATCTTAGGAACAATCAATCCTGTTAAAGACATTACAAAACTTGTCCACAGCTATGGAGCAAAAGTTTGTGTTGATGGCGTCGCTTATGCACCTCACCGATTAATCGATGTCCAAGATTTGGATGTGGATTTCTATGCCTTTAGCTTTTATAAAGCATACGGCTCCCATTACGCCTTACTTTATGGCAAACACGAGCATTTATTAGCCATACCTGGAATAAACCATTATTTTATTAACCAAACTGATATTCCCTACAAGTTTCAGCCTGGAAATGTCAATTTTGAATTGAGCTATGGGATGTTAGGTTTATGTGATTATTTGAGCGAGCTAGCGCAGTTTCACTACGGTAAGCAAACAGCTCCTGATTTGAGAAGCCAGATGGTGCAGGCATTTGATTTGATAAGTGCTCATGAGGATGTCATAGGCGATCGCTTCCTCAAATATCTAACTAGCAAATCGAATATCCGCATAATTGGTCAAGCTCAGGTAAATCGAGCTTCACGAGTTCCAACTATCTCGTTTGTGGTTCATGGAATCGACAGCGAGACAATTCCTCTGCAAATTGATCAGCACAATATTGGTATTCGCTTTGGTCACTTTTATGCCAAGCGACTAATTGAATCCTTAGGGTTAGATAAGCAAGGGGGAGTGGTGCGAGTTAGCATGGTTCATTACAATACCCTTGAGGAAGTTGACCACTTGACCAAAGCTTTTGAAACAGTATTGTGAACCGAAATAGTTAGCAAGAGGCATAAAATTTCATTTTATGCCTTGACAAACAATTACACAGCCAAAACATTAAGAGTCACAGTTAATATGGCGAAACTTATCGTAATTACAGGTGTAAGTCGGGGACTTGGTCAAGCCATGACTGAGCGATTTATTCAGTTAGGGCATACTGTGATTGGTTGCGCTCGTTCAGAAGCCCCTGTTGAGGGACTCAATCGAAAGTTTGGTTCTCCCCACAATTTCACGACTTTGGATATTGCTGATGAAACGCAGGTGAGCAATTGGGCAAAGCTAATACTCAGTGCCTATGAACCACCGGATTTGCTGATTAACAATGCTGCCATGATCAACGACTTAGCCCCACTGTGGGAAATTCCCAGCGAGGAGTTTTCCCGCCTGATTGATGTGAATATCAAGGGGGTAGCCAATGTTATTCGCCACTTTGTGCCAGCAATGATTGAGAAGGGGAGTGGTGTTATTGTTAACCTGAGTTCAGGCTGGGGTCGCTCTACGTCTCCCCAAGTTTCATCCTACTGTGCTTCTAAGTGGGCGATCGAGGGATTGACGCGATCGCTTGCCCAAGAACTTCCCAACGGGATGGCAGCCATTCCTCTCAATCCGGGTATCATTCATACCGATATGCTGGAAATTTGTTACGGAGAAGACGCGGCAAACTATACAGCTATCAAAGACTGGGTAGAAAAAGCTGTTCCTTTCTTACTCCAGTTAAGTCCTACCGATAACGGTATGCCGTTGACGGTTCCTGCTTAAATGAAAGCGTTTGCAGAGATGAGTGAATGCTAACTTGCACAGAACAGCTAGTAGTTACATCTTAGGTGTCCTTTCGTTGAGCGATCGACTACATCTTGTGGTAGATCTTTCAAGCGTTACCACAGGTTTCACCCCTGCGAGAGATGATTTAATCCCTCATCACCAACGATTCTGTCGTTAAAGCAAAGCGTTAAAGACTGTGATTTTTGCCCAAATAAGGCGAGCTATTCCAGCAAGCTTTTAGATTTACGCGACACATAAAAACGAGGAAGACATCATGTTTGAGAGCGGGGGAATCGCACTGGCACTCAGGAGCTGGACGTTGTGGTTGGCACAAGTGACACCAACTTCAGGAATTAACACGAAGGAAGATGCGGCTTTAGCCTTTAGTGGACCCAGATTTTTTGTAGCCTTGGTTGCTGGTATAGTACTGGCTTTTGCCTTCCAGTTCTTGTTAACCAATCTCGGCGTTGCCTTAGGTATTTCTATGGCAGGGGGGGGCTCATCATCAGATTCTGATTCTGACAAGGAGTCGGATACCCTGGGTGGCACGATTCGCAAGATTGGCTTTGCGCTCGGACTTGCGACTTTGGTCAGCGTTACCGTATCACTATTTTTTGCCTGCCTGTTTGCGGTGAAGCTGAGTTTGATTCAATCCGCTGGACTGGGAGCGATTGTTGGTCTTGTAATCTGGGCAGGTTACTTCTTGATGCTGGTTTGGTTCAGTTCGACGACAGTGGGTTCTCTAGTTGGCTCCATTGTCAATACGGCGAGTGCTGGCGTGCAAGCACTTGCGGGAACTGCTGCCGCTGCAATTGGGGGAAATGTTGCCAGTAAGCAAGTTGTGGCTACGGCTGAAGCGGCTGCTGGTGCTTTCCGCCGTGAATTGACCTCAGCTATAGACCCGGTGAGTCTCCGAGAGAACCTAGAAGATTATGTCCAATCGCTGCGACCCCCAGAATTAAATCTCAAATCAATTCGGGAGGAGTTTGAAAACTTACTCAATGACCCAAATTTAAGAGAGATTGCCACGACCGGTGGTCTTCCCAACGTTGACCGACAAACATTTGTGGATTTAGTCAGCAGCCGTACTGATTTATCCAAACGGGATGTTAATCGGCTCGCAGACCAACTCCAAGCGGCATGGGACAAAACGGTGAATCAGTTGCCGCCGAAAAGAGACACAATGGCAGAACTGGTTGACTATCTCAAGTCAGCGCCAGCTGGAGGGCTACTTGGAGGTCAGCTCACCCAGAAGCTGGATGAACTCATGCAAGAACTGCGCAACAACCGTCAGGGTCAAAACCAACAGACCAAAAACGACCAGTCCCAAAGCAATAGTGGGCCAGTCGCTCAGGCGATGACTATGGGCGTGAACAGTCTGATTGGGCTAGTGATGGGACGGACAGATCTTTCCGACTTTGATGTCGAAAAAATTGTCGGTCAGCTCAAGACGGTCAAAGACCAAGTGGGAGATCAGGCAGGTAAAGTTGCTGCTCAGGTAAAGGGTGATACACCACCACTGCCCTACAGCCCAGTTCGAGCGGATGTGGAAAACTACCTGCTCAATACTCCTTTGTGGCGGATAAATAATCAGCAAGCTGTGGAGCGAGAGTTCCGAGATGTGATTTATGACGCGGAAGCTGACCCAGGAGCAGTCGTTCATGAATTGGAGCAGCTGAATCGCTCGGATTTTGCCAACTTGCTGCAACAAAAGGGTCTGTTTACTCAAACTCAAATTAGAGAAATTTCCAATTGGTTAGAATCCATTCGCTTGGACGTGTTGTCTCAAGCTAGGGTAGCTGAGGAACGAGGACGATCGCTTGCCTTGTTTCACGAGGTAGAACAATATCTGCTGACCACTCCCAAAGCAGACCTGACACCCGAAAAAATTCAGCTCAACTTCAAACCCCTTCTGGAAGACTCAGATGCAGATTATGCGCACCTGAGCGCTCGTCTTGCCCAGCTCGATCGCGCTACCTTTGAACGCCTGTTGAGCCAGCGTCAAGACATCACGCCAGCGGAAGCTGATGACATTATTTATCAGGTTGTAACATCACGCGACCATGTCCTGAGAGAATCTCAAGAACTGCAAGAAGCAGCCAAGGCGAGAATCGAAGCCCAGTGGCTCAAAGTCAAGTCTTTCCTACGCGACACTAACAAACAGGAACTAAATCCCGATGGCATTGAGCGCGACCTGAAAACGCTTTTGGATGACCCACAAGCAGGATTATCATCACTCCGGGCGCGGGCGTCTCAGTTTGACCGTGATACCTTGGTGCAGATACTCAACCAGCGTCAAGACCTGAGTGAAGAGCAAATTAATCAAACGCTCGATCAGATCGAAGGGGTTTGGACTCGCGTCAGCCATACGCCCCAAAAAATCGCAGGGAAAGCCAAAGAGCAGTACGATCAGGCAACATCTGCAATTGCTGACTACCTGCGTAACACAGGTAAGGCAGAACTCAATCCTGATGGAATCAAGCGAGACTTAACCACACTGCTCAATAACCCAAGAGTGGGGGCAATAGCGATTAGAGGACGCTTGGCATCAATGGATCGGGATACCTTAGTCAAGTTGCTCTCTCAACGGCGCGACTTGAGTGAGGATCAAGTCAATCAAATCATTGACCAAGTGCAGTCAACGGTTAGCAGCCTTGTTAAGGCACCCCGACGCCTTGCCAAGCGTACTCAGCAGCAGGTGCAAGATTTCCAAGGGATGCTTTCTGATTACCTGCGTAACACGGGTAAGGACGAACTCAATCCTGATGGGATTAAGCGTGACCTACAGTTGCTGCTTCATGATCCCCGATCAGGAGCGTTGAATCTGCGCGATCGCCTCTCGATGTTTGACCGAGACACCCTTGTAAAACTGTTGTCTCAACGGGAGGATATCTCGGAACAGGATGTGAATCGGATTGTCGATAATATCCTGGGTGTGCGCGAGCAATTTATGGCACAACTGCGGGATCTGCAACTCAGCATCCAGGCATCAGTTGACCGGATCTTTGCCAAAATCCGCAACTACCTCAACAGCCTTGAGCGCCCCGAACTCAACTACGATGGCATCAAAGCTGATATCCGCAAGTTGTTTGATGATCCACAAGCTGGTTTTGATGCCTTGCGCGATCGGCTAGGTCAATTTGATCGGGATACCCTAGTCGCTGTCATGAGTTCCCGCGAAGATATCTCTGAGGAGGACGCTAACCGCCTCATTGACCAGATCGAGCGTACCCGCAATAGTGTGCTGCAACGAGCAGAACGTCTCCAACTAGAAGCACAGCGACGCCTCGACGAAGTCAAGCATCAAGCCCAACGACAAGCCGAAGAAACTCGTAAAGCTGCTGCAACGGCTGCCTGGTGGCTATTTGGTACGGCATCTGTTTCTGCAATAGCCTCAGCTATTGCAGGGTCTATAGGCGTCCCCGGTTAACTTCAAAATTTTCAAACTCAATCTCATGCAGCAAGCCTTTCTATATATCGAGGGGCTTGTTTTTTTTATAAGCTGTAATTTACTTAAACAGTCTTTTTTTAACCTTTGAGTTTTAACTTTTGAGTTTTAACTTTTTAGCTGCACTTAGGTGAGGTCTTTCTAGCTTGTCGTACTATTCTTTGGCTATTGTGCAGGTCACCATTGGGCATAATAGTTCCGCTGAGGTTGGCTCCGTCAAGGTTGGCTCCGTTCAGGTTGGCTCCACTCAAATTAGCCCCACTCAAATTAGCTCCACTCAAATTAGCCCCACTCAAGTCTGCCTCACTTAAATCTGCCCAAATTAAATTTGACTTACTTAGGTTTATCCCACTCAGGTTTGCACCATGCAGGTTGACGCCAGGGAGGTAAACTCCGCTTAAATCGATTCCTGGAAGTAACACTTTGGGAGCAATCAAGAAGGCTCCCGCCGAGGCTGGGTCATAGCCTGGAGGAAATTTGGTTTTGTCGTTATATAAACCTCTTTGCAAGTTTAGATTATTGAGGATAGCCTCGCTAAAGTCGGCTTCATACAAGTATGTTCTACTAAGGTTGGTCTGACAGAGGTTGGCTCCAATCAGCGTCGCTTCCTGCAAGTTAGCACCAATTAAGTTTGCCTCCTGAAGGTTGGCTCCATTGAGATCTGCGCCAATCAAGCTAGCAGCCATCAGATTAGCTCCACTCAAATCTGCACCCGTTAGACCTGCGAAACTCAGGTTAGCTCCGCTTAAGTTAGCGCCCATCAGATCAGTTCCGCTCAAGTCAGCTCCCTGGAGGTTAGCTCCTTCCAAGTCAGCCCCCCGCAAGTCAGCTGACCCGAAAGCGGCGCGGCTCAAGTTTGCTTGCAACAAATTGGCTTCACTCAGGTTGGCGTGAGTAAAATCTGCCTCTCTCAGGTTGGCTCGCTTGAGGTCAAGCCTACTCAGATTAGCGAGAAAAAAGTCCCTCTCTCCCGCTGCATATTTCTTTAAAAGTTCATCAGAGTTCATGCCTGCACCTCTGTTGCATTTGTTGATAGCAACAGTCAAATGAGTAATGTAGAGTTTAGGAAACTGAATCTGATGCACCCTTTAATCCCGCCGTTGCCAAAAAAGGCAAGGGGAAATAATAGTTTATAGTATTTTACGTTTATTTGTCTCTACTTGCGTAACTCTGTTTAACAGCTATCCGTTAGTCACATACATAAGAAATGGAGAGGTTTGGTGTATCCCTGCCCATTTAGGATATTGACACGAACTACTTAGCTTACCGATGCATCTGTCTCACCTCAGATCAGGCTGTTAAGCTAATATTCTATTCAAGTTGCCTTGTAGCCGTCGTTCAATGTTTTGTCACCGCTCGGTTAGAGCCTCTTGAATTATCAAAATACTCCCACCACTTTAGTGATGGGAGTATTCAATATCAGCGAAGCAGTTGCTTTTAGCTGTTAATTGGTGATTTGATTATCAAACTGTTATTTGGAAGCGGCTAACTCTTGCTGAACCTGGCTTTTAGCTGTTTTGAACTCAGTAGCCATTTGCTTCTCTTGATCGTGGTTTAAGTTATTACCGATCGCGGTGAACATGGTGCTTTCTTCTTGACGAATATGATCGCCAACGATGTCCATCAGCTGTTTAACTCTTGATTTGAACTCATCAATGTTGCTAGCGGGATTCATGGACTTAATTTGATCGAGCATTTGCTTCATTTCAGCTTGCTCGTCATAAAGCTCTCTAGTATCGTCGTAGAAAGCACGAACTTTGGGGTAGACAACTTGCTCTTCAGCTATAGCATGTGCGTTCAAATCTTTGTAGAGTTGACCGTAATACTCGGCGATTTTTTGAGGATCATTGGAAGCGCCAATTTCTGTAAATATGGTATTGGTTTTAGCATGATCCATGCGGATGATCTCACGGATGGTCATCTCATCATCGCTGCGAGTGACTACACTACCAGCGACACCAGACAAGGCGGCAACGGCATCTTGAATCCGTCCCCAGAAACTTTGGTCAGGCTCTTTTCCTGTGAGTTCACGGGTGCCCAAAACCTCTAGAACAGCTTTGAGTTGCTCTTGATGAGCGCGATTATCAAAGTTAACTGCATTCAGAGGACTAATGGCAGCCATCACGTCAGCGCCAACAACTTGAGCACACTTGTGCACGACGAGTCCTTTGCCGACTTGTGCATGCTTGAGCAATTCAAATTGAGCTGTTTTCTCAAAAATAGACAGTTCAGAATCATCAAGCATTTGTTGAGCCTGCTCAATAATTTTATGAGTTGTCTGACGAGGCTCTGCTTGGACGCCGTACTGAACTATGACAGTATCAAGAACACCCAGGTTTTTCTGATCATCTGCCATGAAGTCACGTAGACGCTTACGAATTTCTTCATCCGTAATGCCTTCTATTAGTTTTTGATCATAAGAGATGATCAGGTTCTGCATAGCCTTCATATCAGCTAATGCTTCGCCGATCGCAAGACGTTTGGTATCATCAAGTGTTATTGACATGTGTTGTTCTCTTTAAGGATCTTTATGAATCTCAACTCTTTCAGTTTGTCATTAGAGTTAAGTTGCTTCATCCGTCTCTTGATGGATTAATCCTTGAGTAGCTAGAGGCGTGTGCAGTCTTAGCTGTTGTGCGGTTCTTACTGGTTTTTGCTTTACTTTTTTGCTAATGGCGTAAGTTAATACTTCAGATAGATGGCATCTATTTTTGATTAATTATTCCTACAAAAGAGAATTAAAGAATATTACGTTAACTAATTAATAATTATTAGGCTCTACTATCAGTTAAGACTAGAATATTATCCTTCAGGAACAAGATCGAGACTAAAACTCCAGCCATGTTGCTTAAAGCCGAGTGACTGGTAAAAGGCATGGGCGCGATCGCGTTTGAGATTGGAGGAAAGAGTTACTTTATAGCAGCCTGCCGCCGCACTAATTTTGAGGGCTTCTTGCACCAGGGTTGTACCAATGCCCTGACTTCGGTAATTTGCCCGGACAACCACGGCATCGAGTAGGGCAAACTTATGAATGGCTGGGTGCATCAGGGTTGGGACGAATAGCAGACTAAAGGTACCCACAGGTTCGGCTTCGCTGAAGGCGAGATAGCTGTGGTAATCGGGAATCTGGCTCATTTTCTGAAAAACTTGCTGTGCCTGCTCTAAGAAAATGGGGGAGGCTCCATCCATCTCTGCATGCAGGTGCAGCAATGTTGGTAAATCCTCAAGCGTTGCAACACGAATAGTTAGCGTCATCGCACACAAGCTTCCATGATTGACATGAAGTGGTCTAAGCCAGGTGTAGATAAATTGGCAACTTTTGCCTGGTCATCCCAAATCCTTAATTGCACGGCATCCATGGCATAAGGCTGGGTGATGAACTTCGCGGCAGATGGTTCGGAGAAGATACCGCCTTGTAACTCCAGGCTTTGTTTTGAACCAGCTGACAATGTTGCCCAATAATTTGGCTGTGCAAAGCACAGATAGCGTTTAGCCTCGACGTGCAGCCGAATGGGTTCAGTCACAGCTTCGGGAAACAGCTTCCGCAAAAGTGGCATTGCCCGCTGTTGATGGCGGTCATCAATTCCCTGATCTGCCGGATGCTCTCCCAAATCGTGAACAAGGTGCCCTAGGTCGTGCAGCAAGCAAGCACTAATCATTTCATGGCTTTGCCCAGCGGCTTCGGCTAGAGTGGCACACTGTAGAGCATGCTCTAATTGACTGACGGCTTCGCCACCATACTGACTTGTTCCAGCTTGGGTTAATAGGTGAGCGATCGCTTCAATACTTGGGTTCATCAATTACACTCCTATTTAGCGAATATCGAGCGACTTCCTGTCCAGCAACGTAGACCGCTCTAATGGCTGAAGGTAAGGGATTTTCTGGAGTGACTAGCAGAAAATCGGCATCTAGCCCTACGCCAATCCTGCCCTTGGCATCACCAATGCCTGCGGCAATGGCAGGACGTGTCGAGACTAACTGCCATGCTTGCTCGAAAGGCATCAACCCTAACTCGGCTAGTTTAAAAGGCGCATGGAACAGGGAAGGGTAATGGTAATCTGAGCACAGGATATCCAGTACACCATTCTGGGCGGCTTCTGCAACACTCATATAACCAACATGAGAGCCACCGCGTACCAGATTGGGGGCACCCATAACTACGGCAGCACCGTAGTTACGAGACATGGCTGCTAACTCGATAGTAGCGGGGAATTCTGCGATCGCTATCTGACGAGTTGCACTCAGAGCCACTTTTTCCTCAGTGTCATCATCGTGGGAAGCGAGGGGAATGCCAACGTTGTGGGCAATAGCAACGAGTTGCTCCACCTGCTCACGTCCTTGCTCTCTCGCTGCCTGCATCCGCTCAACAAAGGCTCTTATTTCCCCGTCCGACATCGTATGGCGAAGCCGCAATGATTTTATATGTCGAGCGAGTTGTTGCTCATTCCCAGCGACGGGTAGATGGTCATTCAGCGAGAGTAAATCAATTTGATTGGCTTCTAACCAAGCCGATAACTCCTCATGGTCTTCAATGTTAGCTTGTTCGTGCCGAATATGAATGCGACTGTCACAGCACAGAGCCTGCTTGCCTTTTTCTAATACAAACTCAATGATTTGTCTTGCCATGTCTCGGCTGCGTAAACCGGATTCATAGGAGTCAGTAATCGAGTAAAAGAAAGTAGTGACTCCGGCAGCAAGCAGATTCCGATCATTTTCTGCGAGCGCCATTTCCAAGGGAAAGCTTACGCTAGGTCGAGGAGCGATCGTGCGTTCAAAGGCATCACCGTGTACATCAACAATGCCCGGTAACATGTGCAACCCACGGGCATCCACTAATATCGCTCCCTTTGGACTTATAACTGGTTCAAGGCTGACAATTTTGCCCTCCTCAACGATTACGGTAGCATCTTTCAACCAGCCCACCGATGTTAGAACATCTGCTCCCTGAATAGCCGTTTGTTTTTCTACCATTTTAGTTTTTGGTTAACAACTAACCCCTAACCCTTGCATCTCACGTCATTTCTGTGTGGGATGAGCTTAACTATAGCTGTCGCCATAAATGTTAGGACAAAGGAAGATACTGAAACCAAGACCCGTCAATCTTTTTCCTTCTGCCTTCTGCCGTCTGCCCTCTGCCTTTTGCTATATTAAGCAACACGGCGACCTTGCACAATTACTGAAGTTAAGCGAGGCACAATACCGTCATCATGCACAGTTATTAAGTCAGCTCGTTTTCCAACCTCAAGACTGCCTCTATCGTGGAATAAGTTCACGGCATTGGCTGGATTACGGGTTACTAACTTCATCGCTTCATAAAGTGGCTTAGCCATCTTTTGGGCAATAATAAAAATTGCTTGTAAAAGGCTATGTGGGGCATAATCAGAAGATAAGATATCTACCTGATTTTTTTGCATTAACTCCATCGCTGAAATGTTACCGGAGTGGGAACCCCCCAAAACAATATTTGGTGCTCCCATTAAAACGTTCAGTCTCTGTTTGTGGGCTTCAGCGGCAGCTTCTAGAGTTGTAGGAAACTCAGCAATAGTTGCTCCGTTCTCTATGGCTTCTTGGACATGGGCAGCTGTAGCATCATCGTGACTAGCGATCGCAACATTTTTCGACTTGGCAAGCTTAACTAAATTTACTGTATTTTCCTCTCCATACTGTTGTTGTTCTAGTTGCCGTTGCTGAATATAAGCTTCCATTTTAGAAGCGGGGACTCCGTGCTTACCGGTGTAATATTCCTTGTACTTTTCAATATTGACAAACTGACGTTGACCAGGAGTGTGATCCATTAGAGAAATCAGCGATAACAGGGGATTGTCTATATAGTCTTGTGTAACAGCAAGAACATCTTTATAAGAAACTTCGCAGCGTAAATGTAGCCGATGATCGGCAGCAAAACGACCCGCTAGTTGTCCTTGATGGAGAGCATCAATCATCCCACCGAAATGAGTCATCCGTAGAGAAGTAGGAAAGACATCACCAAGTGCGATCGCGTCATAAACCGTCGTCACTCCTGCACTGACTAACTGCCTGTCATGAAACACAACAGCTGACTCCATGGGCCATTGAATACCAGGGCGGGGAGACATACATCTTTCTAGGTTATCTGTGTGAAGTTCAATCAGTCCGGGCATAAGATAATCCCCCTGACCATCTTGACCCGTAAAGGTTACATCTGGCTGAATATCAGCAATTAAACCATCTCTAACTACAAGTGTTCCAACTACCTCTTCATCTGGCAGTTGGAGACGATAATTTGTGTAAATTTTTTCATTCATATGGCTGATGGCTAAGAGTTAGTGACTATTTCCAAAAATCAGTTGGCGATCGCAGACTTGTGTTAGTACCTCATCATCATGAAAAATGCCAATCATGGCGCAACCTGCTGCCTTTCGTTCTTGCAGCAAGTCAATCACAACTTGGCGATTGGTAGCATCTAACGCTGAAGTTGGTTCATCCAGTAGAAAAATTGGATAATTGACCAATAATGCACGGGCTATATTAACCCGTTGTTTTTCTCCTCCAGAAAAAGTGGTTGGTGAAACACTCCACAAACGCTCTGGTAAGTTCAGACGGGCAAACATCTGAGCCGCTTTTTCGCGAGCCTCAGCTAGTTCTATACCGAGTTCCAGTAAAGGTTCAGCCGCTACATCCAAAGCTGCAACCCGTGGAATTACTCGCAAAAACTGACTGACATAACCAATAGTTCTCTGACGAATATTTAGTAACTGATGAGATTCAGTGCGAGTTAAATCCACCCACTCGCCTTCATGTTTGACCCAAATTGCGCCGCTATCTACCCGATAATTGCCATACAGACAGCGCATAAAGGTGGATTTACCAGAACCACTTGCACCCGTTAGGGCTACACATTCACCGACTTTAATTTCAAAAGATATTCCTTCTAAAACAGATAAACGAACTCCACCTTGTGTATGCAAAGTAAAGCTTTTGTAGAGAGCATCAGCTTTTAGGAGAGTTTCTGTACAGGTGGCAAGTGTGGTCCTCATCATATATTAAATGCTGCTAATTGTTCACAAGGCATTCGTTACCAATTAGTGCTGTCTTGTTCCCCCTGTTTAAGGCGGGCTAAAATGCAGACAAGGCTGAAGCCACTAACAACTGGGTATACGGATGACGCGGATCATCCAACACCTGATCGGTGAGTCCCTGTTCTACGATTTGTCCTTTTTGCATCACAATCAGGCGATGGGCGAGTAATCTTACTACTCCTATGTCGTGCGTTACCAAGATGACGCTCAGATGAAGGTTACGGACTAAATTGCGAATCAAGTCCAGCAAACGCGCCTGCACAGAGACATCTAAACCACCCGTTGGCTCATCCATTAAAACTAAACGTGGTTGACTGACCAAAACACGAGCTAATTGCAAGCGTTGCTGCATTCCTCCAGAAAAGGTGCTGGGCAAATCATCTATTCTGTCGGGTGCAATTTCTACTTCCTCAAGCCAGTGCGATGCACTGGCACGAATCTTGCCATAGTGACGGATACCAATATCCATTAAGCGATCGCCAATATTTCCCCCTGCACTCACTCGCATCCGCAGTCCATCACGAGGGTTTTGATGAACAAAGCCCCATTCTGTGCGCATCAATTGGCGTTGACGAGCCTCTGAAAGCTTGGAAAACTCGAAAATTTCATCTTTGCTGCTACGATAAGCGATCGCTCCTGCATCTACTGCCATATGACCAGCAAGACAATTGAGCAGCGTGGTTTTGCCAGAACCCGACTCACCAACAATTCCAAGGACTTGACCAGGGTAGAGATCAAAAGAGACTTTGTCACAGGCTCGTATTGAACCAAAACTTTTGTGTAACTGATTAACTGTAAGTAAAGGTTTCATCATTAGCGTTTAGCTATCAGATTTCTGTCTGTTATTCAACAATATTTCTAGACCCCTCCCCAGCCTTCCCCTTATTAAGGGGAGGGAGCTAACTTCCCTCAAGAACCAAAGTTCCTCCTTGTATTCCCTCCTTAGTGAGGGGAGCTAGGGGGGTTATCTTTTGGCTTTTGCAACAGGTCTATAGTTCGTTTGCCATTTTGGTTAGCAACAGACAACTGATGCTGATTACAGTAATCAGTATCAGAACAAATCCACATCCGGTTGCCCTGGTTATCCAGCACAACTTCATCTAAGTAACTATCTTTTGAACCGCAAAACTCACAGGCTTTGTTCCAGCGCTCAACCGTAAATGGGTAATCCTCAAAATCTAAGCTTTTTACTTTTGTATAAGGTGGTATTGCATAAATACGTTTTTCTCGTCCAGCACCAAACAGTTGTAGGGCAGGATTCATCGTCATCTTTGGGTTATCAAATCGGGGAATCGGGCTAGGACTCATTAGATATCGCTCATGCACCATAACCGGATAATCATATGAAGTAGCGATATGACCATGCTGAGTAATGTCTTCATAGAGTTTCACGTACATTGCCCCATATTCCTCTAGCCCATGCATTTTGCGAGTTTCTGTCTGAGAAGAGTGTAACCAGCGCAAAGGTTCAGGAATTGGCACCTGATAAACCATAATTTGTCCCTCTCGCAAGGGTGTTTCTGGAATACGATGGCGAGTTTGAATAATAGTTGCTTTGCTGGTGCTTTCCGTTGTCTCAATACCACAAACTTTGGCAAAGAATCGACGTATATTTACAGCATTTGTGGTATCGTCTGCACCCTGATCAATTACTTTCAGTACATCGTTTTTGCCAATGATTGAGGCTGTAACCTGAATACCACCAGTACCCCAGCCATAAGACATCGGCATCTCTCTAGAGCCAAAGGAAATTTGATGTCCGGGAATAGCAACTGCCTTGAGCAATGAGCGGCGAATTGAGCGTTTGGTTTGCTCATCTAGGTAGGCAAAATTAAACCCTGTATTTGACTTTAAATGGTCAAATTGGTCTCTTGAAAAATCATTTGTTGAACTAACGTTACCATTGTTTTCAGGATTCAACATGCTCTAACTTCTCCTGTAAAAGATTGAGCGCCCGATTCATTTTTGGTTCCCCTTCTCCCACCAGGGGAGAAGGGGGTGAGGGATGAGGGGGATTGGCTAACCCATTACCATTACCCTCTGAAGCATGATCCTTGGCTTGCTCCTGGTGCATTTTGCGAACCAGATTGAGTTCTGCTTGAAAATCAATGTAATGCGGTAGTTTCAAATGCTGTACAAAACCTTGAGCTTCAACGTTATCAGAGTGGTACATTACAAACTCAATATTTTGGGCTGCACCTTGGGTTTCTTCCCCAAACTCCTCAGCACGCATCGCCCGATCTACCAATGCCATTGACATCGCTTTGCGCTCGTTATATCCAAAAGTCAATCCGTATCCGCGTGTGAACTGTGGCGGCATTTTTTTACTGCCAGTAAATTGATTCACCATTTGCACTTCGGTTACGGTGATATCTGCGATCGCTACTTCAAATCCCAACTCTTCTGGACAAATCACCACCTCCACTTCACCCATCCGAATTTCACCTGCAAAGGGATGATTTCTGCCATACCCTCGTTGAGTCGAATAAGCTAAGGAAAGTAGAAAACCTTCATCAGCTCTCGCTAAATTTTGCAGTCGTGCATCACGTCCTGCTGGGAAGGTCAACGGTTGGCGAGTCAGGTCAAATACTGGCTGGCTATCATCGGCGATTTCCTCCTGAATCAACCCTTCTTGCCCTAACGTATCAATGACTCGTGGTGTCGCTTCCGCTTCGTAGTCTTGTTGAGCTGCAACTGGGACATCGCCTTCTGCTGCTAGTTTGAAGTCAATTAATCGATGGGTGTAATCGAAGGTAGAACCAAGACATTGACCACCTGGAACATCTTTGAATATTGCCGAGATGCGGCGCTCAATAGTCATCCCGCTTGTATCTATCGGCTTAGTCAAGTAGAAACGAGGTAAAGTTGTGCGATAAGCACGTAAGAGAAAGATGGCTTCTACCAAGTCTCCGCGTGATTGCTTGATTGCAAGCGCCGCTAGTTCCCGATCATATAAGCTTCCTTCGCACATCACCCGGTCTACAGCTAGCCCCAGTTGTTGCTCAATTTGCTCTAGAGTAAGTTCTGGAATGTTCGGATCGCCTCGACGCTGAGCTTGCAGTAAAGTCTCAGCATTGGCGATCGCTTGTTCTCCACCTTTAACGGCTACATAAGGCATATTAAAAAGAAAGAAGGTTGAAGGTTGAAAGTTAGTAGGTTGATTTAAATCTTCAAATATTCATCACTGTCTACTTTCGTGGTTCGGGGTAAGCCTACGACGGTATCTGTGGTGAACAGAAAGATATCGACACCCAATGGGTAATTTTGGACGTTGTTGGTTAAATCCTCCCAAAAGGAGGAACTTAAGCCTTTGACTGTGAGCGATCGCGCCCCATTAATCCCAGGCCCAGTAAGCCGAACCGGATACTCAGATTCAAAGTTCTCCACCTGAAGTAATAACGTTGTTGAAGCTTCTGGTTCTTCATCGGTGCCTTGATTAAACGCAGACAAACAGGGGATCAATAAGCAATTACTAATAATGGCGAAATCAGCTGTTCGTGGCTCATCTGTAAACCGACATCCCGTATGAAACAGCAGCCATTTTTTTACCTCCTCTTCCAGGGTTGGTTGTAACCAAACCTGAGTTTCTAGATCTAATAGGGTTAGACAAGCCGCTGCACAAGCTGGACTTAACCCAACTGGTGCTTCGCTCAAGGATGTAATTTGATGTTGACTCCCAGGATTTGCCAAAGCTTCCAACAAGTTGCGAAACGTTGTTTGGGCATCATGAACAGCGTTTTTAAAACCGGGCAATTGAGGAACTTGAATCATCTTTTTCCTTGAGTTAAGTAGCACCATTAGTCAAGTTCCCAAATTTATCCATGGGATATTTTTTGACTTTTGACTTTTCATCACTCTCCCCTAACTAACGTAAAGAAGTTCACTTTTGTCGCTGCGGTTTGGCGTTTTTGGATATCTTGGCGGCGGGTGGCTTCAGCTTGTAGCGGTTCAATGACATGAGTTTGGAGTTTGTGTCTCCAACTGGGTAACTGCATTAAGGCATCGCAGACAGCAGCGAGTTCAGCATGTTGATGCGATCGCCCTGCTACATAACCAAAACCAACACTCGACTCTCCCTGTGGAATGTCAATCCGCACCACACAGCGAGTTACAGTCATCTCGCCCAAATTAAACTGCTGACCTGTGCCACCAGCACGACCGCGTACCATTGCTAAACCAATTTCCGGTGGACGCAAGTGATAGTAATGCGGCAACTCACCTAAAGCACTCACCGCATTTACCAGCTGTTCTAGGGGAGCCTTTGCCAGCGTTGCCATCCATAACTGTCTTTCTGTAGGGGAGTTCATACCCAGCCTTTTATTCTGAAAGACTCAACCAATCGTATAGTTGTATAGATGTCTATACAATTAAGGTTCACCTAACTATACCTCGTCTCTTAAAAATTTCCAAGAAGAAAATTGGTTTGTTGTAGAGAGGCTATGAACCATTCCGAAAATCCGGTTTATGTGCAGATTGCGAATGAACTGCGTCAAAACATCAATGACGGCATCTACAAGCCTGGGGATAAGCTTCCGACAGAAGAACAGCTTTCACTACGCTTCAGCGTCAACCGTCATACTTTACGCCGGGCAATTAGTTTGCTCAAAGCAGAAGGATTGTTACGAGTTGACCAAGGACGTGGCACTTTTGTCGCTAATGCTTTAATCCGCTACCCCATAGGCAAGCGTGTACGATATAACGAAACCCTCAAGGCTCAAGGTCACGAAGCGAGTTTTAAATTAGTGCGATCGCTTAAAATTCCTGCTGAGTCAGCTGTTGCCTCGTCACTGGAGATTAAAGTAGGAACGCCAGTAGCACTGATGGAACGACTGAGTTTAGCGGATGGTCAACCGATCAGCATCGCAACCAGTTACTTTCCCCTCTCGCTATTCCCCGACATTCTGATTCATTGTCAACAAATCTGTTCAATTTCCAAAATGTTAGGCGATATCTACAACTGCGATCACATCCGCCGAGTTACCCGAATTTCTGCGCGTATGGTCAAACGACAAGATGCGCCGCTACTGGAGTTACCTCTAAATCACCCTATACTCTTAGCAGAATCCGTGAATGTGGATCAGCACGGCAGAGTAATTGAGTATGGAGTAGCTCGTTTTCGAGGCGATCGCATGGAATTAGTCTTTGAAAATGCGCTTTGACCATCAAATTAACTGGTTACGTAACTTAGCCGAAAGTGCATCGATCAAAGTGGTAGCAGCTATGAGGATGATTAAAATGGCACAAACTTTTCCATATTCAAATGCTCCAAAGCTTTGGTAAAGAGATACACCAATTCCGCCTGCACCTACAATCCCCAAGACAGAAGCTGAACGGACATTCGATTCAAAACGGTATAAAGTAAAAGATGTCCATAAGGGCATAACTTGTGGCAAAACTCCAAAAATAATCTCTTGAATTTTGCTTGACCCTGTAGCACGAATACCTTCTACTGGACCAGGTTCAATCGCCTCAACTGCCTCGGAAAAGAGTTTGCCAAGAATACCAGCCGTATGAATAAACAAAGCTAAGACACCCGCAAACGGGCCAAGACCAACAGCAGAGACAAATACCAAAGCAAAAACAATCTCATTGATGGCACGCATCGCATCCATCAATCGCCGGATGGGTTGCACAATCCAGACGGGGCTAACATTTTCTGATGCCAACATCGATAGTGGCACGGCTACCACAGCGGCGAGTAAAGTTCCCCAGATTCCCATTGAGATGGTGATCAGCGTATCTGCTAAATAGGTACGCCAATAGGTAAAATCAGGCGGAAAATAGGAAGTAAGGTAGGTACTCATATTCTTGCTGTCCTGGAATAGCAGCAAGGGATGCATCTCGGATTGGATATAAGACGCAATCAGTATTGCTATAGCTGCTATCAAATACAGGATGCGAACAGTTGTGATCCGTTTCCCTTCTGCCTGCAACATTGCTGTCACAGTAGGAGAAGTAGTGCTTGGGTAATCGCTTGGAGTCCCTAAGTTTTGAGGAGAGCCTTGCATATTGGGTTCATCCACAGGACTGAATTTGTTCTTATGATGAAAAAGTAACCCCTCAGGCAATTGAGGGGAGAGTAGGGTGTTGACTGTGAATTTACGGAGCCGTTTTTACAGCCTCTTGAGCTTTTTTAAGTTCAGCAACTTTTTTCTCTTTTTCTGCTGGATTCATCTCTTTATTCCCCTCTAGCTCCAGAATTTTCTTGGCATACTCAAGTTCTCGAATTCGGTTCCAACGCTTATCATCAGCTTTCTCAAAGCCAGACCACTCCAATGGGCCTAGAACCGCTTTATCTTTGTAGTTGTAGAAGAAGTTACGGATTTTCTCTTTCAGCCCTTCAGATAAGTCTTTGCGGTAGGCGATCGGGTCGCTAGGAATTTCCGGAGAAGTCCAAATTATTTCAATTTTCTTACGGGCATCTGGATTAGTTTTCTCTAAACGGCTTAACGACTCATTATTATTGGTAGCTACATCAACTTTATTATTGGCTACTGCTAGAGCCGTTGCCTCATGGGAGCCAGCAAAAAGTAATTTTTTAAAGGATTCCTTCGGGCTAACGTTGTTAGCCGCGAACACGTAATAACTCGGCACCAAATAACCCGACGTTGAATTCGTTTCATTAAAAGCAAAAGTCAAGTTCTTCGCATTGTCAACAACATACTTGTCACCTCCCTTAGCTTTTGCTTCAGAAAAAATCGGATTATCTTTGTTAGTGATTAAGTAGCTGTAGTAGCCGCGATCGCCCTTATCACTAATCGTCGAGGCAAAGGCTTCAGCACCAGCTGTCTTTGCTGCCTCTATATAAGATTTGCCACCGAACCAAGCCGCATCAACTTTTTTGAAGCGCATCCCTTCGATAACGCCAGAATACTGAGTCACATAAAAGGCTTTAACAGGAATGCCAATCTCTTTGGACATGGCAGCAACAAAAGGCTCCCACATTGGCTTTTGATTAGCTTGTGATTCTGTAGAGATGATGCCGAAAGTCAGTTCCTTGGGGTCACCTGCTGCTGAGTTACTCTGTGAATTCGCGGCTATAGATGAATTTGATTTGGATGAATCTGAAGTACAGCTCGCTAAATTTTTAACTACTATTAATGATAAAGTGAAAAGAATTGCTTTCTTAAACAATGACCGTCTTAGCATAGCTTTTTCTTCAGTAATTAGTTTTTGATTAGATAAGTAGAATTTCGGCTTACAACTGTGTTGCTTAATGAATGTTTTTAGACACGAACCTCTCCATGTCCTCTGAAAACAAGTTCTTCTACAGCTGCACCATAGATGCTGTCTAGTTTTTTGTCGGTTAATTCATCAGTTTTGCCATCAAAAATGACTGCCCCATCTCTTAAGGCAATACTCCGCTCATAAAAGCATCGAACCATTTGAATTTGATGCAAGGAGGTGATGATAGTGATGCCATTATCCCGATTTAGACTAGTTAAGAGTTCCATTACTTTACGGGCAGATTCTGGATCGAGAGAGGCAATTGGTTCATCCGCAAGAATGATTCTTGCGCCTTGCATTAAACAACGGGCAATGGCAACTCGTTGTTGTTGACCACCTGAAAGCAAGGACGCTCGCTTATAGGCTTGATCCAAAATGCCAACGCGTTCTAAGGCAAGTAAGGCTCGTTCTTTTTCGTCTCCTGTAAATAAGCGGAAAGCCGAGCGTAGTAAGGAGACTCGTGAAAGACCACCAACTAATACATTCTCAAGAACAGTTAGTCGATTTACCAAATTAAATTGTTGAAAAATAAACCCAATTTGGCTACGTAGTACCCGAATTTTTGAGTGAAGTCTTCCATTAGTTTGTAGGTAAGTGCCGTAAATTTTGACACTCCCTTGTGTTGCTTCTTGCAGACCGTTCAGGTTCCGGAGTAGAGTAGACTTACCAGAACCAGATGCCCCAACCAATGCAACCATTTCTCCGTCTTTAACTTGGAAGCTTACTTGCTTGAGTGCTTGTCTACCTTTAAATGTTTTAGTAAGATTTATAATTTCAACAGCCGTGGGGTCTGAGGTCAGTTGCATCTGTAGTACTTTGACCTATAAATTTCAACAAATTTTTAATTCATCTAGATGTTTAGATGAATTGTCTTCTAGTGTGAGAGTTTTTGGTTAAGAGAAAGCAAGCAAAACGTTAAGTTATGCTTAGAGCCTAATTAAGACTTGCTTGAGACTGATCACAAGGTCGCCCGAATTTTGAGGAGATTGAAACCAAGCGATAATAAAAAGTAATTTGAATACTGATATCTCTCGGCTCTTTAGAGGGGAACACTAGACAAAACCCGAATCATCTATTCCCCTGCCACTAGCTGCGGGGGGGTTTTTGTTGTGCCCAACGGTTGTACTCAAGATAAAGCCCCTAAGATTTTCCCTAGGGGCTATGCATCCTACCAAATCAGTTTTAATAACCACCTTATTCCTTAAAAAGGCGAAAAGGCTTCCTGGATAAATAATTCGCTCTTACAAATACTGTTGGATGAGAGTAACAAAAGCCAGTTAAGCTTCATTATCGAGCTTGGGGAGTTGGCTAATATAGGCTTCGGTATGAAGCGTTAGGTTGCCCTCTTGTATATCTACTGCCTTAATGCGGAACGCTGCTCCTTCTAGGTCAAAATAGGGTAAGTTTATCAGTTCTTTTGCCTTGTTCAGGAATGCGATCGCTAGTTCCAGTGAAATGCCGTTTCCCTCAGTGCAATTAAACGCTTCTAACAACAAAGGCTGGTTGCTAGAACCTGGGCGAATCATGGCCGTAAAGCTAACACGCCCAGTTTTACCAATTTCATGCACCAAAAAAGTTCCTCTGAAGCCTATCTTGCCGCTACCTGGTAGCAAAACCTCCATCTGTTGGGGTTCAAAAGTCAGGATTTGACCATCAACATTCAACTCTAGGCTTTGAGACTTGCGGCGGATGTAGTCGGAGTTGAGGGCGCGGTTGATATCTGGTTCTGTTAGAACAATACGGGCATTAGCCTCTACTGGCTTATTCAGTTCAACCTCACCAAAAAGAGCGCTAATCAGGTCAATTCCAATGCTACCTGTGTGTAGTTCTAGTTCATGCACACGGATGTCTTTTTGCATGACCATACCCTGACCCGCAATCGCAACTGACTCCGCTTGTCCCTGAACCATCTTAAACAGATTAGTTCGGACATCTACATCTAGATTCTCGACTTCATCCAGCTGCGTCGAGATCGTCATCTGGGCTGCCTCTGAGAGCGCCTGTTCCTCCAGCCGTGGCTCATCTGGCATAACTTTGTAACCTCACCGTGTGCTACTGGTTACTCTAGACGTTTGAAACTTAGTAGTGTATCTGCATCAGGAAATAAGCAAATTGATAGACTCGATTAAAGCGGCACCTCTGCCCCGCTTTCTTCCCTACCCATAAAGGAACCGGATCTTCAGCGGGAAAACATCATGAACCCCAGCCGAACACTAGACTCTGACAACTCGCCAGAAGAACTCCAAGCAACACGTCACAAAAGCAAAGTTGTTATCCCTTCTGCTCCCTTACCCGACCCCCTGGCTCAATCGATTGAGGCGGTTATCACCTTGCACGCTAAAGCAGAAAAAGACTTGACTCCAACTCATCGAGTCGTGGAAACCGTGACGGCTTTTTTCGGTCGTCCAGTTTTTCTGTATTGCATCCTGCTTGTAGTAACTCTGTGGATATTTCCCAATGTCTTACCCCCTCGCTTCGGCTTCCCCAAATTTGACCCACCACCGTTTGAATGGCTAGAACATCTACTCAGTCTTGGTTCCTTGCTAATGTCAGCCGGTGTGCTCATTGTGCAAAAACGACAGGAAAAATTGGCAGAACAGCGAGCACAATTGTCTTTACAACTCAACTTGCTCTCCGAGCAAAAAATTGCCAAACTGATAGCTTTAGTTGAGGAACTGCGCTGCGATCTTCCCAATGTGAAAAATCGGCACGACCCTGAGGCAGAAGTGATGAAGCAACCTGCTGATCCACAAGTAGTTTTGGAGGCACTGGAAAAATCTTTAACTGAAGAACTGGAACTGCTTCAGCAAGAAGACTCATCTGTGGAAGGATAAAGCATGAATGCTAAAGTTTCATACTAAGCTACTCCCTAGTGCAGCGCGGCAGAAATAACCCACCTGTTAAAAAAAGGTTCAAAAGGTTACTTTAAAAGCTTTCTTCCCTTCTGCCTTCTGCCTCCTTACTTCTGCCTTCTTGCACTAGTTAATTTGCGTACAGGCAACCCTCAAGAATCTTGCTGCCACTAGATTTCCTTTTTTGACTTTTGACTTTTCTGGCGCTTTATCCTGTTTAGCAAGAAAGGCAGAGGGCAGGAGGCAGAAGGTAGAAGGGAATTCTGATTCCTGCTGTGGGAGCCACGACCGAAGGGAGTAAGGGTTGAAGCCCCACACCAAAATCTTCAATAAGGTGTCTTGCAATCAGTGTAGGTTTGAAGCCTACACTGCAAGAGCAGTCCTTCTGCCCTCTGCCCTCTGCATAAGAGCCTTCTTCACTCAAACTCGTAAGGGGAAGCGTACTTAACCTAAAGGGTAATATTTCTTTACCTTATGCCGTCAGACAGATTAACTCCCCTGAGCGATCGCCTAAATTTTGTCAAGAACACATAACACGCAACAAGTACGAGACGCCAGATATGCCAGACATTGGGGAACAAGCGCTGAGTAAAGCGGCAGAGATAGCAATGTCCACACAGTTGGATGAAGTGGAAAATCTGGAAGTAGATATCCGCACTGATCCAGGTAAGCTGATTCAAGGAGAGCTAGAATCCGTCAAAATTGAAGGCGAAGGTCTGGTGATGCAGAAAGACCTTCGCGCTGAAACCTTGCAGATAAAAACAGGCAATATTGCCATCAATCCTCTTAGCGCTGCTTTCGGAAAAATTGAACTGACCCGTCCAACAGAGGCTGATGCTCACGTTGTCCTAACAGAACAGGACATGCAGCGTGCATTCAACTCGGAATTTATCCATGACAAGCTTCAAAATCTACAAGTACATGTGGATGGTCAACCCACGACTATCAACATCGGTCAGGTGCAATTCCAACTCCCTGGCGACGGTAAGATTGCTCTTAAAGCTGAAATTTTGCCCAATGGAACGGGCGAAAGCAAGCAAATTGCCTTCACTACCGTGCCCAATATTAGCGCTAGCGGAGAACGGGTAATACTAGAGGACGTGCAGTACACCGAGAGCAAAGAGTTATCACCAGAACTTACAGCAGCCTTGTTAGAAAGATCTGGCGAACTTTTAGACTTACGCAACTTTGAACTAGACGGAATGTCGCTCCGCCTCAAAGGATTGGATGTGCAAAAGGGCAGGTTGACGCTTCAATCTAAAGCCTACGTTGAGCAATTTCCTGAGTCGTGATATAGCAGCATTAGGCTGATGAAGGGTAAGGGGCAGGAGGTGAAATCCTCTTGCCCCTTGCCTCTTGGTGCATTCCTTCTGCCGTGAGGCAGATACACCAATCAATCGCAGTCGCTAAAGTATCTCCATAGGAGGACACCAGGAGAAAGGAAAACAACTTTTGCCAGAACTCACAAGTGTTTTATTGGACAAGGCAGTGAGATTTTAAATTGGTGCAATTTTGAGAAGGGGTATTGCTGCACATTGATCAGCTTGAGGTGGAAGCGATCAAGCTAACACTGCAAGCCGAAGCCAGTGTTACTCATCTCCCTGCACCTGACAATACAAGCCCCTAAAAACGCTTATTAGGTTGCTTTAACCCATAGAAATCTTAAACAAGAGAGAGGAATATGACACAGACTCCAAATATCCCACCTGTAATTGAAAGCGACGAGAATGATTATCGCGACAGTGGTGTGCCAAGTACCGTGACGATCGCAGGGCATCCCCTTCATCCCCCAATGGTTGTTTTTCCTGTTGCTCTTTTAGTTGCGGCAGCAGGAAGTGATATTGGTTACTGGTTGACAAAAGACCCATTTTGGGCTCGTGCTTCAGTTTGGCTGATTGGGGCTGGGCTACTTACTGGTTTCGTGGCTGCACTTATTGGTCTGAGCGACTTCTTGAAAATTGGTCGGGTGCGGAAGCACACGGCTGGCTGGGCACATATGTATTCCAATGTCACGGCACTCGTGATGACTCTCATCAATCTATGGATACGACTGGGCGACCCGTTCAAGAATGTTCTCTATACAGGACTAATTCTCTCTGTCGTTGTCGCGACGCTTCTCGGTATTGGTGGTTGGTTTGGAGGGGAACTCATTTACCGACATAAAATTGCTGTGATTGGATACGGCAATAGAGAATAATCCTGGCGAAGCGCTAGAAGTTAACCACCACAGTTGAAGATTCTCCAATTAAGCGCCTGTCTGAGTAATAATCTATCTCGGACAGGCTGTATTGTTTTTCCGAAAAGACCTTTGTGCAGGAGTTGACAAGATTCTTTATATAAGGGTCACCCAAATGGGTTACCAAGTGGTGTGAGGCTCTACAGACAGTAGGCGCACGTTAGAGCACCCCTACCGTGTGTTACAGCAAGCGAGAGCGAGATCGGATTAATCTTGGCTGGCTAGACTCGCTAGTTGGGTATCGACAGCATTGAGATATCCTTGATCGTTCAGACTTTGCGGTGACAGCCTGTTAACCTGAATCGCACTCTTGACAAGGTCTTGAGCCGTAATTCTCCCTTCGTGGTAAGCAACACTAAGTCGATCATAACTGGGAATACCTTGGTCTTTGAAATAACCTCGATAAGCCTGCTCAGCCAGATTGAAAGGAGTGATTTGATAGATATACTTTGGGGAAGTGCCTACCGCTGCTCTATTTGCTGCTGTCTCCTGTGCGCGAACAGCAGGTGCAGTAGCACCAACCACTAACAACAATGATAAGCCGCTAAGAATTAAACGTTTCATAGGAAAAACTCCTTTGATCAAAGTTTGCAGTTTTCTAATCAGTATTTACGTAGCTTTAACCTTGACTTTCAGCTACAGAAAATTGATTTGAGTAAAGAAAGATAAGTTAGTGAAAAACTTAGAAGACAACTTAAGCGCTTTTCTTCTTTGATTTCGACTTAATCTCAATTGAGACTCTACCTACAGGGATTACAGTAGCTCTCTTGAGTGATACTTTTTTCCACTTACCTTATTGGAAATTGCCATAGATTGTCTGGGGCTTAATTCAGAAGAATTTCAGCGTAGGTACTCACATCGGTTTGATTAAGTGTCATGGTGGTATCTTTTCTTGATGGTCTGATTGGTTGCCAAGCTGGTTCACCTAGCTTTCAATCAGTTATGACTTCATTGTTCAACTTTCATTCGATTTGGAACAGTCAAGTTTTTCAAGTTAAGATGCAACTTAAGTGTTCTATTTCCATAAGCAGATTTTTTAGTGGAATAGTGTCAAGACAAGAAATGGTACAGAGTTGGTGTAGCGGCGACCTTGAGTTGAACCTTCGCTTCATGGCATCAGCTTAAGAGTAGTAGCAAACCATCTAACGCCAGATGATTCAATGCCGTTCCACACCCACTACAAACGCGAGCTGCCGCAGCAGCGCTAGGCTAACGCCTCGCTGACGCTCCTTGCGTCGCTAACGCTATCGCTTTTCTCCAATCAACCGCCCATTGCATTCGCTGTAACGACAAGCCTGATACACCTTCCTCCCCCTGCTTCTCATCTGTGTCCCTATGGGAAATGGCGATGTTATAGCAAAAGGCAGAGGGCAGAGGGCAGAGGGCAGACGGCAGAAGGGAAAAGATTGACGGGTCTTGGTTTCAGTATCTTCCTTTGTCCTAACCTTTATGGCGACAGCTATATTTTTGGACAACTCCTTAGCAAAATGATGCTTGACATTTAAGCATTCACTTAACTATTCTATATTTATTAAGCATTTGCTTAAATATAAACTCCCTTTGATGAGTAGACCCAATGCTAGTACTGATATCTTTCAGGCGATCGCAGATCCAACGCGACGTGCCATCCTAGATCAGCTACGTGACGGTGAACAACCAGTCAAGCAACTGGCTGAACCGTTTGATATGTCGATGCCAGCCATTTCTCAGCACTTGCATATCCTCTGTGAAGCGGGTTTAGTGACTCAGCGCAAAGTGGGACGGCAGCGCCTGTATCGGCTCAACCCTGAGCCGCTCAAAGAGGTGTGTGACTGGGTTAACCCTTACGAGCAATTCTGGCAAGAGAAACTGGATACCCTTGGCAAGTATTTGGAGGAAAATCCATGCTCCGAGACCTAAAGCTGAATGTCTTCTACCCCTACTCTCCCGAACGGGTGTGGCAGGTAATTACAAATCGCCGTGCATTAGCAGCATGGCTGATGGATAACGACTTTGAGCCGCGAATTGGACACAAATTCCGGTTTCAACCTCAGCCGCAACAAGGAATTGAGGACACCATCTACTGTGAAGTCATCGAACTTGATGAGCCTAGGAGTCTCTCCTATACATGGCGAGGTAGCTTGATGTGCAAGCCAACGATTGTTACGTGGAAACTCTTGCCAGTTGATGGCGGAACACAACTCCAGCTTGAGCATAAAGGCTTTGAGAGCGAGGTTCCCAAGCTAAGTCAGCCAATGCGTCTTGCTCAAGAAAGGCAGGAAAACTTTATGCCTAAGGCATTCCTGGAAACTCGAATGCTAGAGCCAGCTAAGCTAGGAATGGCGTTCCCTGTGGGAGATGCAAGAGTCGATAACTTCGATCGCGTTACCCTCAACTTCTACCTCAGTGGTGGCTGGCACTCAGCGCTTAACAACAGTCTGCAAAACCTGCTAACTGACATGGCTGAACAAGGTTGCCTCGTGTTGTAGCATCTAATGTTCAGACAGCTAGTTGGCAATAGCGTTTAAAACATTTTCTCGTAAGAAGATAAGAAGATTCCTCACTGCAACAACACAATCATGGAGGAACAGACAATGCTTGCTAATCTATCCCCTACTGAAGAAAAAATGGTAAATGAAGTTGAGCCAACTGTTGAGAGACTAACAAAACGTGAATACTTCGCTGCCTTAGCTCTTGAATCGATTCTTAAAAATAGCGCCTGGATAGAATTTTCGCAAAGTGCTAAAGAGCGAGGCATTATCACGAATAACACTCTCAAAGTAGCAGATGAAAACAGCAAACTAATTGCCGAGCTTTGCGTTAAGTATGCCGATGCTCTTCTCGATCGACTTGAAGAAATCTGAAAGATGAACGAAGCCAGTGAACAACGGTTTGCGATCGCTAAACGAAACGCAGCCGCCTATCTAACTATTCCAAAAGTTAGGGCAATTGGAGTTGCAGGTTCAGTTGCTCGTGGACAAGCTGATGCCTACTCGGACATTGACATGAGCATTTATTACGAGGAACTCCCATCTGAGGAGGAACTCAAGGTGGCGTATGAACAGAATCAAGGCTCAGACTATAGAGTTTACGCTAATGAGCGCGAAAGCGGAGCGGTAGTTGAACAATACTTTGTTCAGGGAATCAAATGCGATTTCGGTCACGTTACCATTGAGCGTTTTGAAGGCGATATGGAAATGCTGCTTGAGCAATGTGACCCTGATAATCTTGAGCTGAAGGTGTTAGAGGGGATTGTTGACATGCTGCCGTTGCATGGAGCTGAACTAATTGAACGATGGAAGGCAAAAGTAGCAAACTATCCTGATAAATTAGCCCAAGCAATGGTGAGAAAGAATCTAAATTTTCGCCCTTTATGGGTGCTAAGGAACTACGGAGTAGAGAGAGAGGACGTACTTTTCCTATCTGATGAATTTCTAACAGCAGCGAAGAACATCATGGGAGTGCTGTCGGGCTTAAATCGCTTCTACCATCCTGTCAATGCAGCTCCGTTTAAGGGAATGGATAAATTTATCCAGAAAATGACAATTGCTCCTAATAACCTCTCACCTCGTCTCAAGCAGCTCTTTCAGGAAGAACCTCACATAGCTATGAACCAACTGGGTGAATTAATTGAGGAGACATTCTCCCTAGTTGAAAAGCACATGTCAGAGGTAGATACAACAGAAGCTTGGAAGCGTTATAAGCTTTGGTCAGACAAGTACTAGGATTTGCAACAGAAATAGGCGCTAGCTACTAGCCACTAACGATTAGTAACGAGGTGTAGTAAACACTAATTGGTATTACACCTAAGCTTTGATTGCAGAATTTATCAAAAACAGAATAGAAAACAGGAGGTAGGGTGGGCACTGCCTACTATAGCTATCGCCATAAAGGTTAGGACAGATTTAGCGGCTGAAACGACCAGGTAATACTAATATACCTTCTGCATTCTGCATTCTGCCCTCTGCCTTTTGCTATATCAGTTGAAACTAAATAACCGAAAGGTTTGATAACACTATTCCTTGGAGGCAGCGTTTTTTATGCATAGTGGTATACCTAAAGTCCCCTATAGTTTTCCTGGCGAGCCCTATCCCCAGTGGATTGACATTTACAACCGACTCTATCGGGAACGGATTATCTTTTTGAATAAACAAGTGGATGATGAAATTGCCAATCAAATTGTTGCATTGATGCTTTATTTAGACTCAGAGGAGCCTGGTAAAGATATCCAGCTTTATATCAATTCTCCAGGTGGTTCTGTGACGGCTGGCATGGCAATTTATGACACGATGCAGTGTATCAAATCTGATGTAGCTACGCTCTGTGTCGGTTTAGCTGCTTCAATGGGTTCCTTTCTTCTAGCAGCCGGAACCAAAGGTAAACGTTTGGCTCTGCCTCATGCTCGAATTATGCTGCATCAACCTTCAACAACCGGCACTCAGGGACAGGCTTCAGATATTGAAATTGAAGCTAGGGAAATCCTGCGACTTCGGCGACGATTGAACGAAATTTACGCTCAAAGGACAGGGCAATCCGTGGAGAAAATTGAAAAAGATACGGAGCGAGACTTTTTCATGTCAGCCGAGGAAGCCAAGGAGTACGGTTTAGTCGATCGCATACTATCGAACTAACTTTAACGGAACTATTACTTAGAACTTCTTTTTTTTGTGAAAGCATGAGCCAACAAACTTTCCTTGATACTGATACTGAGTCATGGATTGAGTTAGAGCAATTTCCAGGTACACAATTCTTGCCACTAGCTGAACCGGTGCCACAAGGCTCAATTCATCGACTGCGAATGGCTGCTGGTACTGTAATTCCCGTTCACTTTCATCCTTGTGATGAATATGTTTACGTCCTAGATGGAACTATCGAAACAGGTGGACGTGAATGTCGAAAAGGAACCTTCTGGTTTACGCCTGCTAACACAAAGAATGGTTCCCATAAAGCGATAACGGATGCTGAGATTATTACCGTCCGTCTCGGTTCAATGGGAATTTTTGAAAATCTCTCAACTTAATATCATTTGTTTACCATGCTGAAGCTCTATCACATTCGTCTGTCTGCTAACTCTCGTCGCGTGTGGATTGCGCTACTAGAAAAAGAGCTGCCATTTGAGGAAGTTTTACTCAAGCTGGACGGCGATCAATATCAACCAGAATTTCTATTGCTTAATCCATTTCATCACGTTCCAGTTTTAGTAGATGATGGTTTCAAGGTAGTAGAATCCGTAGCTATTCTTGACTATCTAGAGGCAAAATACCCTACACCTAGCTTGATGCCTAGCGATGCTAAAGCGATCGCGATCGTGCGAATGGTACAAATGGTTACCCTCAATGAATTGTGGTTCCCGATGATTCGACTCACTAGTGAGGCGATGGGCTTTGTCAAAAACGATCCACAAAAGCTGGAGAAAGCTCATCAGCAAGTACTCACAGTGCTGAACTTCTTTGAGAGTTTACTGAGTGATTCGCTCTATTTTGGAAGCGATTACCTAACCCTAGCCGATATCACCGCCGGAACTATGGTGCCTCAGCTACCTAGTATTGGTGTGCCTCTAGATGACTATCCAAAAGTAAGTGCTTGGATTGAGCGCCTCATGGGGCGTGCTTCTTGGCAAAAGACTCAGCCGAGTCCAGAAGAAATTGAAGCGTTGATACCTCAAGCAAAGACTCTTATGAGAGCCTACATAACTTAACTGGCTGCCGAAATCATTACCAAAACTGCGCCTCGAAAGTCAAAAAGCAAATGTCAAAAGCTTTTTCTAGAAGCAGATTTGATATGTTAGCCAATCGGGCAGGCAACGCCCGATAGCACTTAAATTATTTTTGAATTTTGACTTCTGAAGATTCCTCTTGGTGCAATAAAAGTCTTTGAGAAACTGCTAACCTCATTAAGGATTTTTTTATGAGTCTTTTCTGTTTAGTTCACGGCGCTTATCTTGGGACATGGTGTTGGGATTTGCTAATTCCTGCACTGGAAGCGCGTGGTCATCAAGCTATAGCCATGGATCTGCCTCTTGAAGAATTAGACGCTGGTGCGACTCGCTATGCGGAGGCAGTACTTCAGACACTCCAAGATGCTGGTGATGATGTTGTACTGGTCGGTCATTCTATGTCTGGCTTATTTATTCCAATTGTTGCCAACCAGCGTCCGGTAAGGCAGCTTATATACCTGGTAGCAGGTATCCCCAAGGTGGGAACTAGCGTGACTGAGCGGTTCTTAGAGGGTGATGAGCTTGATATGTTCAATCGGGCTTACCTTAACAAAGACCCTTCACCAAACAAAGCGGTAGCGATGGAATTGCTCTTTCACGACTGCAAGCCTGAGATGGCAAACTGGGCGAGTTCAAAGCTACGAAATCAAGCATCAGGTTTAGTGTTCACTGAGATTACTCCCCTGCAAACCATGCCGGACGTGGGGTGTGCGTATATTCTCTGCACGGAGGATCGAACATTTACCCCGGAATGGTCTCGACGTGCTGCGCGTGAACTTTTGGGAGTGGAAGCGATCGCATTACCTGGCGGACATTGTCCTCAACTATCTCGCCCTGTCCACCTTGCGGAGGTACTCACTTCAGTTGCTCAGTAGAAGGCACCGAAGCCGTGCAAAAAGGGCTTGAGACTGTCGTTATCTGGCAGGCTTGCTGTCAATTACAAGAAAGCAATTCAAGCAAGCTTAAATTTCCGCACTTTGGCACAAACAATCCGAGATACATCGAATTTAGGACAATTCTCGACCAGTTGATCAGGAGCGATGGGCAGGAAGGAAACCAGCCAAAGAATCAGAATTACTTCTGGTGTAGCGTGATAAGTTTTGCTAAGTTTAGCTGGTTTCTTTTCTAGAAATGCGTGGATAAAAAATTTCGGACAATGCCTTGAGAGTTTAAATCTACTCTTAGGGCATATTAGTATAAACATTCAGTATTTCAAACCGGAAAGGAGTATCTGGAGAGCGTTCCAATAATGTGTGAATTTTTTCACACTTAGATTGTCAACTCATATTGTCTAAACAAGGTAGTCTTTAGAGTTACTTAATTTTGTATCAGATCACTTCCGGTAAGAAGACTAATTGCTAAGCTGTCCTCCACTCATCTCCTCTCCTCTGTGTCATGATTGCACCTATCTCCATCGTTATCACCACCTACAATCGGGAATGTTACCTGAGCGCCGCGATTGAGAGCATTTTGGCGCAGACTAGGCAAGACTTTGATCTGCTGATTTGGGATGATGGTTCGACTGACCATTCCGTAGCGATCGCCTACGAGTACGCCAAGCGTGATCCACGGGTACGAGTGATAGCAGCAGAGCATCAGGGGCGTGGACGCTCTTTAAAAAGCGCGATCGCACAAACCCACGGTCCCTATGTCGGATTTGTAGACAGCGACGACTTACTGGCTCCAACTGCCCTAGAACAGACAGCCCACGTACTCGATCAAAAACCAGACGTGGGCATGGTTTACACCAGTTACCTGGACATCGACAAACACAACACAATCGTCAGCTATGGGTACCGTTGCCTAGTGCCCTACTCCAAAGAAGGGCTACTGCACCAGTTCATGACTTTTCACTTCCGACTGATGCGTCGCAGCGTTTATGACCAAGTCGGTGGGATCAACGAGTTATTTGAATACGCACAAGACTATGACTTGTGCCTGCGACTTTCCGAGAACACCGAAGTACAGCATATTAACCAACCCCTCTACTACTACCGCACCCATCCTGAAAGCATCTCCCACCAGCATCAAACCGAGCAAACCCAAGAAGCACACCGAGCTGTAGAGCAAGCTTACCAACGCCGAGGGAAAAAGAGATGGAGAGTGGTAAGTCAAAACTCAAAACCCCTACGGGGCGCATCTCCTTATTCGGAAAAGGTTCCGAATACCGACGCGCTCAAAACTCAAGGGCGCTACTTAAGCTGGGAGGAGTCCTCCCAGCCTCGCGCCCAAAAGCACAGTTGTTTTGACTGGCTTGCCTCGTCACTTTTACCCTTTACGCTTTGCCTTTTGCCTTCACTGGTGGCTGCCCAACCCATCCTCCCAGATAGCACTACAGGTACCGGAGTCACCCCAAACGGGAATCGCTTCGATATCACAGGGGGTCAGCTTTCGGGGGATGGAGCTAATCTGTTCCATAGCTTTAGCCAATTTGGTCTCAACCAAAACCAGATTGCTAACTTCCTCTCCAACCCCTCAATTTTGAATATCTTGGGGCGTGTAACAGGTGGCAACCCCTCGGTGATTAATGGTCTGATTCAAGTTACGGGCGGCAATTCCAACTTATTTTTGATGAACCCTGCTGGGATTCTCTTTGGCCCAAATGCCCAGCTGAATGTTCCTGCTTCCTTTACTGCTACCACAGCGACTGGCATTGGCTTGGGGGGTGATTGGTTCAAAGCTTTTGGAAATAATAACTACAGCAGCTTAGTAGGAACTCCTAATGCTTTTGAATTTAACGCTTCTGCTGTAGGGGCGATCGTCAATTCAGGCAACCTAGCTGTTCAACCTGGGCAGAATCTTTCCCTGATTGGAGGGACAGTTGTCAGCACGGGTACCCTGAATGCACCATCGGGCAGCGTCACTGTCACTGCCGTACCGGGAAGTAGCCTGCTACGCTTTGGTCAAACTGGGCAACTCCTGAGTTTGGAGATTGCACCACCTACCACTGGATCGGGAAATCCGATGCCGATTACACCTGTAATGTTACCTGCACTGCTGACAGGTGACGCCGCTAATCTAGCAACAGGTGTAACGGTTAACGCCTCAGGACAGGCGCAATTGGCAAATTCTGGCATTGGGGTAGAAGCCGGTGATGTTGTGACCAGTCAGCTGAGTGCGGGAACAGCCACGCTTTTAGCTCAGCGCAATCTCACTCTCATCGAAAGCCAGTTGCTGACCACTGGAAACATGAACTTGCTAGCAGGCAATACAGTTCTGATCCGCGATAGTGCTGCTAAGCCCTTTCTGGCACAGGCGGGCGGAAACCTATCCATTCAAGGTAACCAAGGCATTGATATCCTAGCGCTGAATCATCTAACTCAGACGCCGTTTGTAAGTGGTGGTGACCTCAGTTTGGTCAGTGATGGAAAGATTTCTACGGATGCCCACTTTGTTAATAGAGGTCGTTTTTCCATTCTGAATTTGAGAGGCGGTGGCGGTGATTTTGTCGCCCTCTACGACCCGATCATTAGCTCCACTGAGGATGTCACCTTCGGCACCTACACGGGTCCATCACTTAAGGTTGAGACGCTTGGGAGTATCACGGTTACAGGAAATATCACTATCACGGGTAGGGATGAAAATCTTCGCACGATTTGTGTTGTGCCAACGGCTTGCTCAGCAGATGCTCAAATTTTAGCCAATCAGCCCGCACTGATTCTGCGAGCTGGCGTGGATGCTCTGCAAGAGCCTTTATTCGGCTATCTAACCACGATTTTTGCTCAGCCCCCTGCTACGTTTTTGGGAACGATCTTCAATCCAGCAGGCGGACCATCGTTACCTGGAAATGTCACCGTTAATGGTGATATCGTTGTTCGCTCTAGTACTGCGTATGGTGCTCCGCTATTCACAGGCGGCCCAGTGACTATAGAGGCTAGAGGCAATATTCAAACAGGCAACATTAATACCTTTGCTACTACTCCTGGTGGTAACACAAACCTTACTATTCGGGGGGGTGATGTCTCCTTAGAAGCAGGAGGCAATATCATAACAGGTACGATCAACTCCTCTGCTAGTACTAACTTTGCAAGAATTTCCGCTGTCGGTGGTCCAGTCAATTTAGAGGCTGGAGGCAACATCATAGCAGGCGCTATTAATTCCTCTGCTAGTAGTAACTTTGCTGCTATCGGTAATCCAGTCAACTTACAGGCTGGAGGCAATATTAGCTTTGCCAGCATAAACACCCAAGGGATTAATGCAGTTGCTGGAAACAACGCAGGTATAGGTGGCAATGTAAGTATCATTACCAACACTGGAGTTGTCCGGGGAACAGGATTTATAGGTGAGACTAGCACCACTATCAGTACTAGGGGAACCGATCAAGGAGGCTCTGTTGTAATTCAGCACGGTGGCGGTCCACAGAATTTTCGATTTTCTCTGGGTAACGCAACTGACAATGGAACAGCAGGAGCTATTGATACTCGTAATGCTGCTGGTAATGGTGTGCTTCTTTCTGCACCACGAGTAATTCCCGGTACAAATACCCAGATTCCAAATAACAACACGTTGCTTTTCGGCAATAATCCTGCTGTCAATGGTATTACGATCACTTTTATTAACCAAGCACCAACTCTGACCGTTAATTCACAATTAACTACCCTACAAAATCAAACAATTACGTTCACCTTGGCGGCTTTAAATCCAGTTCTGGGCGATGTTAATGGCGATCTGACGACCATTGTCATTAGCTCGATTACGGCAGGAACGCTGAGGCGACAAGATGGGACTGTAGTACAACCCGGAACGAGTGTATCTGTTAATGAGACGTTGAGCTATACCCCTCCACAGGGTACCAGTGGTTCAATTCAGGCTTTCAGTATCAGTGCGAGCGATCGCGTTTCCTCTTCAGCTCCGCAATCGATAGCAATTAACATTACGCCACCGCCACCACCACCACCGATACAGCCACCGCCACCGATACAGCCACCACCACCACCGATACAGCCACCACCACCGATACAGCCTCCACCAACACCACCATCATTGCAGAAGAATCCACTACCTCAGGAGACTTATCCACCAGAACTACCGCTTGCTAATAACCTACCCCCCGTTGAAATTGACCCAATTGTTGCTCAAATCGACGAGTCCTTCACACGTCAATTCGAGCAGTATGCCGGTCTACAACCGACACGGATTAAAAGCCTAGATGAGGAGCGTAATATTCTTAATGAAATTGAGAAAGCAACAGGCATCAAACCAGCATTTATTTATGTGACTTTTGTTCCCCAAACTGTTGCCCCTGAGACAGGAACAACACAGACCAAATCACAGCATCTCTCAAAGGAATCACAAAACCTGAAGCTATCAAATTCTCAGAGCTTTGGGACGAATCAGCTTGCACAGCAACCAACACAACGCCTAGCAGATTCACAACTGCACGCTGATGACGAGCTTGAACTAGTGCTCGTGACCGCAAAACAGACACCAATTCGGAAGCGGGTAGAGGGCGTGACACGTAAGCTAGCTCTTAAAATTGCTCAACAATTCCGCAGCCAAGTCACTAACGTCAGAAATCCTCGTGACTATCGGGCTTCAGCTAAGCAACTTTACAAGTGGTTGGTAGCTCCTCTGGAAGCTGATTTAAACACAGGAGGAATCCAGAATCTCGTCTTTCTCATGGACAGTGGCTTGCGTTCTGTGCCGATCGCCGCTCTCCAGGACGAAAAAGGATTTCTCATCGAGCGCTATAGCGTTGGTATGATGCCTAGTCTTAGTCTCACTGATACCCTTTACAAGGACATCAAAGATTCTCAAGTTTTAGCAATGGGAGCCGCGACATTTACCGAACAAAAGCCCTTACCAGCGGTGCCCGTGGAAGTGTCAACAATTGTTGGGAGACTATGGCAAGGCAAGTCCTTCCTCAATAACGCTTTCACCCTAGCTAATCTCAAGCAAGCACGACAGCAAAACCCATATGGCATTATTCACCTAGCTACTCATGGTGAATTCAGGCCAGGGCCTCCGAGTAACTCCTACATTCAACTGTGGGACACACAATTGCGCCTCAACCAATTACGAAAGCTGGGTTGGAGTAGCCCACCTGTGGAATTATTAGTGCTAAGTGCCTGTCGCACGGCTTTGGGTGATGAGCAAGCAGAGTTTGGTTTTGCGGGATTAGCGGTATTGGCAGGAGCCAAGTCAGCCGTGGCGAGTCTCTGGTCTATTAGCGATCAAGGGACGCTGGGGCTGATGACCACCTTCTATGAGCAGTTAGGCAAAGCTCCCATTAAAGCGGAAGCGCTACGGCAGGCTCAGATAGCGATGCTCAAAGGACAAGTGCGCTTAGAGGGAGGTAAACTGCGTACTCCCAATGCTGAGATTCCCTTGCCACCAGATTTAGTAGTACTGGGGGATCAAACACTGGAACATCCGTATTACTGGTCTGCCTTCACGATGATTGGCAATCCTTGGTAATAAACCTCCCCTGCCAATAGTGCCCGTTTAGGGAGGTGGGGGAGATGAGGGAGAAAACTTCCCAATCTCCCAACCTCTTGCCTTAGACGGCACTCAATGCCGATGCCTGCAACTGTGTTACCCAGTGGTTGAGATTATCGATATTAAGGCGATAACTCAAGGGATGAGCAATCAGACGTGCTGTACTCTCAAACAGTATGTCAATCTCAATTAAGCCGTTCTCTTTTAAGGTACGACCTGTCGAAACTAAATCGACAATGGCTTCTGACATTCCAGTGATTGGACCAAGCTCCACAGAACCATAGAGTGGAACAATTTCCATTGGCAAATCTAGGTTGTTGAAGTATTCACGGGCACAGTGAACATACTTCGATGCCACACGACCGTGGGGCGGCAGCTCCAAAGACCGTCGATAAGGGCTGGAAGCGCGTACTGCTATTGACATCCGACATTTGCCAAATCCTAAGTCAGCTAAGTGGGCGACCTGGGAAGTCTTCTCCCGCAAGACATCGTAACCGACAATCCCCAACTGAGCTTGACCATATTCAACGTAAATTGGGACATCCTGGGCTCGTACCAACAAAGCTTTCGCTGTGCCGCTAGGATCTTGAATCTGGAGTTGGCGGCTTTTTGGGTCAAGAAAGGCACCGAAATCTAAGCCGACGGCTTGCAGCAGCTTAATGCTATCTTTCAGAAGTGCGCCTTTGGGTAATGCAACAGTCAGCATAAGAAAATTTGCTCTATGTAAAGTCTCTTAGTACCATAGAGCCGATTATCCCAAACGTCTTAGGAGGTAAAAATTGTGAAGTACCCACAACAAGAACAATCAAGGCTTGAGGTAACTTTACGATCAGCAACACCAACAGACGTACCAGTACTATTTGAATTGATTCAGGCACTGGCAGAGTATGAGAAACTCAGCCACGCTGTTGTCGGCAATGCTGATGCTCTCAAAGAACACCTATTCAGTTCCCAAGCCTATATAGAGGCGATTCTCGCAGAGTATGCGGGGCAAGCCGTAGGATTTGCATTGTTTTTCCATAATTACTCAACGTTTCTCACCAAACCAGGGATTTATCTGGAAGACTTGTTTGTGCTTCCGGAATTTCGGCGCAAAGGTATTGGTCAAGAAATTTTTACCTATCTTGCCCAGTTAGCTGTTTCTCGCGATTGTGGGCATTTAGAATGGAGTGTGCTGGATTGGAATGAACCCGCGATCGCATTTTACCGCCGCATAGGAGCAGTAATTCGGGATGATGGACGGATTTGCCGCGTCAGTGGCGATTCCCTCATCCAATTAGCAGATACAGTCTCGACATCAACGTTACGTTCAGTTGTGCCAGATGACGTACCGATGCTGTTTCGCTTAATTCAACAGAAAGCTGAGTTTGATAAACAATCCCATGCGCTTGTTGGCAGTGCTGAGGCGCTCCAAGAGCATTTATTTGGGAGCCAGATAAAAGCTGAAGCCATTTGGGCAGAACAAGCAGAGCAAGCCGTTGGTTTTGCCTTGTTTTTCTATAACTATTCCACGTTTCTGACTAAGCCTGGGCTTTTTATAGATGATTGGTTTATTTTGCCAGACTATCAACATCAGGGTATTGATAAGGCAATCCTTACCTACCTTGCTCAGTTAGCGGTTTCTCGCGGCTGTGGGCGGGTAGAGTGGATGGTTGAGGTTTGGAATCAGCAGGCGATCGCCTTTTATGAGAGTATGGGAGTCTCAGTACTACCCGACTGGCGTATTTGCCAGGTGAGTGGCGATTCTCTTATCCAGCTAGCAGCAGGAGCATCCTCTGGCAACATCAACCAGCTTATGGAAAAATGAATGTCTACTCAAGATTTCAAGCAATGCGTTTCAGGTTGAGAGGATGGCGTTATGACTATTTGGGTAAATGAACAAATTGATCCGTCTGGTCTCCTCTATTCATGTATTGCCTGTTGCGATGAACAGCAGGCGAAGGATTGTCACGAGTCATTTGAGCAAAATTTGACTGAGGAGCAAAAATCAGCGGGTTGGGTCGCCCGTTTGAGAACCGTTAGTTCCTGGGACGAAGTGCCAGTGAATGCCTTGAAGCTGGACTAATTGACACTCCCATGCCTTGAGGCATGGGAGTCTCCCGTCTATGACCCAAGCGCTGAAAGCGCTTGAGCTGTTTACACGCACGTATAAACACGAAAAAAAAGCAGAACACGCCTGCCGCGGCGATTGTTGATGTGAGGGGGAAATTTTCACCTCACGCATAAATGACTGGGGCTTTCAATTTCCGCCTCACACTCCCCATTTTCTGTAAAGCAAACCATTAAAGGGGGGAGATGAGGGAGATATCTTCCCCTCCTTCCGTATCTTCCCCAAGTTCCCTAATTTGTCCGATTACTGAATCGATGTTCTAGCTCAGCTATTGCTCCGTTTTTGCATAAGTGTCAGCTCTCTGAGAAATATAACCCATTAGGCGATAAATTCTCTCCTCTTGGGTGCTATATATGCATAACGATACTCACACGGCTCTTGTAAAGTTGCTGAATAGACAAGTTGAGTCTGGATCTGCGTCTTTACCACTCTCCTTCTTTAAAAGCGGACAGTTCTTGTCCTTAACAACTGACTGTCAGGGAGCAATTATCTTACAAAAACCGTTTTATGCAGATTTTATTGGTCCTGGTGGTGTTGTTGGTAGTAGTCTTGACGTAAATTGCACCTCAGTTTACGTCATTGGTACGGTAAAATTCTGTGCACCAACAGCCGTCTCAGAACGTCAGCAAGCATTCCAGCAGCGCATGGCTTACAGTCAGCAGCTACAGGAAATTGTCCAGGTAGAAGCTCCCTTGCGCCGAGCCTTTTTGATTTTGCATCAATTGAGCCAGTGGATAGGAGCCGAAGCCACGAAAAAAATTCCTGATGAATTAGTAGCTCGACTGGCTGGATTGCTACCTAAAACTGTAAAGCTTGCCCGGAGAAACTATCTGTCAGAAAACCACTCCGATACCTCAGAGACTTTCTTGCTTCATTCAAGTCGCTGAGAGAGGATGAAGTCTTCACCACAACTACGTACACCATCACGCCTGAAAATCTGTTATCCCTCTGTTCCTCTCATAACATTAGGTTATAACAACGCTTTAATCGGTTGAGCGAGTTTGAATTCATCAAATTTCACAACCTTTGATTTGGGCGATCGCGTATCAAAGCGATAGCTGCTCACTATACCACTACCAGTATCTAAGATACTAAAAGCCGTGATCTCATTACTCGCTATGTAAGGCAAGGGCTGGTTATCTTCTAATAACGGCGCAAGCGTTGGAATCATCGGTTGCAATCCATTTGGATCACCTGTAGCCGCATAGTATGGGTGATAGCCTGATGGTACGGATCGCTTCTTGTCACCCATGTAAGCGCCGTAAGTGTTGCCCACATTAGACGTTTCCAAAAAGTGTATTCCACTAGCACTTACAAAGCGGTTCCACAAATGGGAGTGCCCATAAAAAACCAGTTGTACACCCGCCGCTTCCAACAGTGGCATAACATCACGAATAATATAATCGTCTCCCTTGGGATACTCGTAACGTACTGCTTTGATATTTCCCTGTGCATCCCGCTCAATCAGCTGCACTGGGTCAGTATAAGCAGGGACAATATTATCACCCAGAGAATGGGGGGGATGGTGAAACATTACAATCTTATACTTCGCCTGCTTGAACTCCTGGCTCTTGAGTTCTGCCTGCAACCAGTTGTACTGTGTACTACCCCGGTGCACTGGCTCAAAGATATGCTGTCCGTATCCCCAAGCTATTGAATTATTAAAGTCTTTTTCTGGTTCGCTATACCTGCCTCTAGCCTCTGCCTCCAGGTTAGGTGTTCTCCAAATAGTTGTAATGTACAGTACGACCAAGCGGATACCCCCAAAGGTTACGGCGTAATAATTCTTCCCACCACACTGGCTTTGAGGCAGGGTGAAAATCTCGCTGTAAGTATCAATATTAAAGGAGTTGTCTTTTAGCCAAGCTTGGCGTAAATTTGGGTCATTGTTGGGGTTCAGTTGCTTGGCATTTTTTTTGTAAATTGCATCAGCGGCAGTACGAGGATAGGCGTCATTGAACTGATCACCTAAAGGGCTATCCATCGAAAAACGCCCCATCACCTCGTGATTACCGATCGCTGTAAATAATGGCGCATATTGAATCAAGGCACCGCCCGTGTAAGTGGTTTTGATGCCTTCTTTATCGAGTTCGTAATGCGCCCGCCCCTGAAGACAGGGAAAGAAGGCACCGCCTCGATTATCATCAAACCATTCTGAGGCGCGATCAGGAACATTAACCAAGTCACCCGCGAAAAAAACAGCATCAACTTGCCCAATGGTTTCAACCACCTTCTGGAGATTTGCGGCAGTCATCGGCATCACCTGATGGTCAGATGTCAACAGAATTTTTAGGGCTGTCTGGGGTTTCGGTTTCGCAGCCAGAGTAAATTGATTACTGCTGATACTTTGCCCATCTTCGTGCACGCTTGTCACTTGATAAGGGATACGATCACCAAGAGTCAGTCCAGTAACCTCAGCTTCATGACGCCAGATGTCTCGCCTCGTTGGCTTTTTGTAAACCTGACCATCTTCTGTTTGCTTCCCGATATGCGATCGCTGGTCTTCGTGTGTACGACTAAGTTTGCTTGTGTTTGCAACAACAGTACGCGTCAATCTCTGTCCGTAGGTGACACTATGGCGAGACCCCTTAAACTCAGTAAACCAGACCACTCGTACTGAAGTCTCAGTGGGCAGTTGCAAAAATGGGTCAGTTAGTAACTGAGGTGTAGATGTCATGATTGGTTGCTTGGCAAAAAGGCCGGCGCTTGAGACAAGGGCGATGAAGACAATCAACACAAGCGCAATCACGAAAGGACGACTGGCTGAAAGCTTTCGCATCGATTGTCTTCAATGAACGACAGGAGATACATAGCTTGTTGCAATATAGCAGTCAGCCAAGGCAGCGTCATGTTTGCAGCATCACATTGATGGTATGTGACAATCGTAAATACTATGCCCTGAGTGTTTATTTCTCAGGACTTAGGCAACTGTTAGATGCGATCGCACCCTCAAGTCGTATATTCAGCGTTAATTTTCACATAGTCATAACTCAAGTCGCAGCCCCAAGCCTTACCCGAACCAGAGCCATTGCCAACTGTAATGGATATTAAGACAGTATCCTCTTTCAAATATGCCCCTGCTGCCGCTTGTTTGAGATAAGCACTAGCCGCTGCACGATCAAAAGCTAGAGGTTGACCATTTTCCATTAGTAAGAAATCCCCTAGCTGAATCCGGAGATTTTCCTGCTCAAACAGTACACCTGCACGACCCGCTGCTGCTGCAATCCTTCCCCAGTTTGGGTCACGACCGAAGATAGCCGATTTAACCAGGGATGAGCCAGCGATGGTTCTAGCAATCTGACGAGCAGCTTTGTCATCCGGTGCGCCAGTAACTTGTACTTCAATCAAGCAGGTTGCCCCTTCCCCATCCCGTGCGATCGCTTTGGCTAAATGCTGACAAACGGCTGTCAGCATCGCCTCTAACTCTTCTGCTTCCGGTCCCATTTCAGTAATCGCCGCTGTCCGGGATTGACCATTGGCTAGAGCAATCAACGTGTCATTAGTACTGGTATCCCCATCAACAGTAATTTGATTGAAACTCTTGTCTGCTGCCCGACTCAACATCTGTTGCCACAGTGAGGTAGAAACGGTAGCATCACAGGTAACAAAGGCAAGAAGAGTTGCCATGTTGGGATGAATCATTCCAGAGCCTTTGCAAATACCACCCACCCGCACGGGGCGATCATGAATGGTCGTTTCTAGAGCAATGGATTTGGTGACTAAATCCGTGGTGACAATGGCTTGGGCAGCTGAATCTGAACCTGTTTCCGAGGCAGCTGCAACCAGCTGAGGAATTCCTGAGAGTAGGGCATCCATGCGGATTCGCTGACCAATAACACCAGTGGATGCTACCAAGATCGAGTCGGCAGAAATATTGAGCGCTTGACCTAAAGCTTTAGCACTTTCAATCGCGTCTTTCCAACCTTGCTCACCTGTTGCTGCATTCGCTTGACCAGCATTGACCAAGATAGCACGAGCGCTAGCTTTATCTTGCAGGCGTTGGCGGCAATAGTCTACAGGGGCAGCACGAACGTGACTGGTTGTAAAGACACCAGCAGCGATCGCGTCTACATCTGACAAAATTAATGCTAAATCTGGAAGTCCCGACGGTTTCAGACCAGCGGTAATTCCTGCTGCTCGATAACCTCTGGGAGCGGTAACACCACCAGTAATTTCCTGCCAGTCTGACATGACTCCTCCTGAAAACCCTGACTTTTGTCTGAGAGGCGATTATATCAAGTCTCAGGCTGCCAGAAATGTAGCCCACTAGCTAAATAAACTACCGTTGTAAAATTCACTTCTTGGTTAAGCAAGAGTGACATACTCCCCTCCCAATCGCTACATGATATGGAAGGGGCTTCTCAACGGTAACGCGGGAGTCCCTAGGCTCAGCGTTAGCAGCCTAGGGAGGGATAGCGGGTTGCCGTAGGCACGGAGGCAGCCAATTATTTTAGTTTTAGACCGGACTGTTTAAATAAAAGAATAATTTGAGTTCTAAC
>DATNPH010000041.1:0-8140 GCA_036703315.1 Coleofasciculaceae cyanobacterium | reverse complement strand
CGGGGCGCGTTAGCGCACAGATTTGAGGATTAAGAACTTAGTGAACAATCACTGTCTCGCCAAGTCTATTAATGATGCGGGTTGGTATCAATTCAGAAGATGGCTAGAATACTTTGGGGTCAAGTTTGGTAGGATAACCATTGCGGTTAATCCAGCCTACACGTCTCAAAAATGTTCGAGTTGCGGCACTCTCATCAAGAAGTCTCTATCCACAAGAACTCATGTTTGTGGATGTGGGTTTGTTCTGGATAGAGACTGGAATGCTGCTATTAATATTCTGGAATTAGCCTTGAGTACCACAGGGCATGTGGGAACTTGGGTCCAAGACCCGAACGCTATGCCTCGCTTCGCTCACCAGGCTTCGCCAACGGGAGATTCAACCTCTGCTTTGGCTGGAGCAATCCTGCTTAAGCAAGTTGAGTCATTGAGCGAAGAATCTTCGCCCTTATAAGGCGGAGAGTGTCAAACATTACTCACTTTCTGGGGTAGGAGCAGCAAGCTGGGATAATTCCAGTACGGCTTTAAGAGTGTGCCAACTCAGGGTCGCACACTTAATCCGTACAGGAAACTGGGAGACGCCCTGTAAGACATTCAGTTTCCGCAAATCATCGGGAAACTGGTCTTGTCCCATCACCATGCCTCGAAAGTGTTGCACCATTGACAGGGCTTCTTCTAGGCTTTTGCCGCGTACAGCATCGGCCATCAAATCTGCTGAGGCGATCGCGATCGCACAACCTTGCCCTTCAAACTTGACATCTTCAATTCTGTCGCCTGTTTGATTCAGCTGTAAGGTCAGTTCAATCGTGTCACCACACAATGGGTTATGAACCCGATGATACCCATGTACCGGGTTTGTTGTGCCCCGATGCCGAGGTTTTTTCGAGTGTTCGAGAATGATTTGCTGGTACAAGCTGCGCTGATTGATTGAAGTTGTCATAGGGATTCAAAATTCAAAAGGAAGAGGAGATCCCCGACTTCTTTAAGAAGTCGGGGATCTAAACTATCGATAAGTCTGCAATTGTTCGTAATCCTTTGGCGTGTCAATATCAATTGCACCGTCAGGGAAAGGAATACTAAAAACTTCATCAATGTGTCTTTTAATCAATTGTTTTGCTCCTTCATTACTCTTTAGAGCCATGAGTTCTGAGAACAAAATACGACTGAATAATGCTGGCACGCCTAACGTTTCTGCATACTCGGACGCAATAATCGGTTTGCCCGTAAAATGGAATGCCTCAACAATTCGATCAAGCGTTTGAGACGAAACGAAGGGCTGATCGCAAAGCGCGATCGCAACCGCTTCTAAATTTTGATTCACCGCAAGCAAAGCTTCGAGTCCAACCCGAATCGAAGCACTCATCCCCTCAGCCCACTGTTGATTTTCTACAATTTGTACGGGTAACTGGCTGACTTCAGGCTTAATTCGTTCCGCATTTGCTCCCAAAACGACGACAATCGGTTGGCAGACTGAGGTGGTCGCAACTTCTACGATGTGACGAACCAAGCTGTACCCTCGATAAGGCAACAGTTGTTTAGGAGTACCCATACGAGTAGATGCTCCCGCTGCAAGAATAATCAGACCAACAGCCGGAGAATTCATCCTACACTCCGGTCATGAATGGGGCCTAGTTTGTTTCTGAGTGACCCTCCTGAGTGATTGGCAAGAACAGTTTGAATTTCAGCCACGATTGATAGAGCGATTTCTTCGGGCGTATCAGCACCAATATCAAGCCCAACAGGACTATACAAGCGTTGCAGTTGTTTTTCTGTTGGTGTAATTCCCTGCTCTTGCAAGTCTTGAAGTAGCTTGTCGGTTCGGCTTTTAGGGCCGAGAATACCTAAATATCGTACAGCAGAGGGCAAGAGGGTTTTCAAGAGTTCAAGGTCATGAAGATAGTTATGCGTCATGACTACAGCCATTGTGCGGTTGTCTAGCTCAACGCTATCGCCTATGCCCTCTGGACGGGAAAGAATGACTTCATTAGCACTTTGGAACCGCTCTCTTGTGGCATCAGCTTGTCGGCTATCAACAACCGTCACATACCATCCCAATTCTTGCGCCAAACGTACCAGTGGCATGGCATCGTGACCTGCTCCAAAAATCATCAGTGGCACTGACGGCTGGATGACTTCGATAAAAACTTCTGCTTTACCTGTCGGTAATGGATACACTTTTACCGTTGAGCGATTGTCGTCAAGTGCTTTCCAGACATCATCGCGTATCTGGGCAAGTAGATCCGCCTCTTCGATGTCATTCTTAACTGTGCCATCTGGATGCAGCATTAAACGGCTTCCAACTTGTGCCTTTACCTGACCCTCAATATGAAACACAGTTGCCAGAACTCCTACATGCCGAAGGTGGAGGCACTCGGTAAGAAATGCCAGATGGTTTAACGGGTTCTTTTCCTCTAGTCGCTCGATGAGAATCTGGACAATTCCATTGCAGCCCAACCCAAGTCCCCAGATAATGTCTTCATCGGACATTGTGTCGTACTGCACAACGATAGGTTTGCCCGAAGTCATGACCTCTTGAGCCTGCTCAAAAACATCACCCTCTAGACAACCCCCGCTGAGGGAACCGACCATTTGTCCGTCTGAGGTCATCAGCATTCGAGCACCAGGGCGTCGGTAAGTAGAGCCAGAGGCTTTAACGAGGGTGGCGATCGCTACTGTTTTACCGCCAGTTTCGACTTTCTCAAAGGCTGCAACAATATCCTGTAGCTCTTTCATAAAGTAATAGATAATGATCACTACTGTTGTCGCATTGCTGCTGATGCTAACCTGTACAGAATTCTTAAGCCAATTCTCAACCAAAAACTTGCAGGACAATCTTGCCGCGTGTGCGACCGCTCTGGCTCATCTCATGGGCTCGTCGTGCCTCACTCAACGGCAACACTGTCTCAACGAAGGGCTTTACTTTTCCAGAATCTATCAGTGCGGCAATCTCGCTAAGTTGGGTTCCATTGGGTAGAGCGCCAACCATCTTACTCCGCACACCATGCTGCGCGGCTAGTTCTTGTGAAGGTGGCTCGGCAATTGAGACGAGAAAACCATCTTTACGCAACACACCAAACGATCGCACCTGCGTGTCCCCGCCAATCGTATCAAGGACAACATCCACGTCATGCACAACCGTCTCGAATTGGGTCGCTTGATAGTCAATGAACTCATCAACTCCCAGTTCCCGGACAAAGTCAGCATTGCGTGCCGATGCTGTACCGATGACATAAACCCCTTTTGCCTTCGCCAATTGCACAGCCATCGAACCGACACCACCTGATGCGGCGTGAATTAGCACCTTTTGATTTTCCTGAAGACTAGCCGTATCAAACATCACTTGCCACGCCGTCAGTGCTCCAACCGGGACAGCAGCGGCTTGCACAAAATCTAGTGACGCAGGCTTCACAGCAATTTCTTCTTGCTTGGCGATCACAAATTCGGCATAGGCACCATCGCGAAATAAGCTGGTGTAACCATAGACTGGATCTCCCAACTTGAATTTATCCACTTCTGGACCAACGGCTTCAATTGTTCCGGCAACATCCCAACCGAGAATCAAAGGCATCTGGTGGTTGAATATCTCTTTGCCGTAGCCGTCGCAAATTTTCCAGTCCACCGGATTCACACTCGCCGCACGAACGCGAATTAAAACCTCGTTCGTCAATGGTGTCGGTCGTGGGGCGTCTTCGTAAACTAAGGCATCCGGCCCACCCTGAGTGTGGATGCGTACTGCTTTCATTGTTGCCATTGCGTGTTTTCCTTTTGAGTCGGTTTGCAACGGGCATCTCTTAATTTACAGTACCTTGTCTGGCGCGATCGGCTTCTTGATAACTTACTTCATCTGATGATTCGTCAAAATAATGATGAATGATTGCAGCGAAGAATTGAAAGTGAGCGAAGCAAGAAATCTTTCCTTGCTGCATCACCCGCCAGGGGTTTAAACCCCTGGCTAATAGATCAAGTCCACTTAAGTGGACTAAATAGCCACTGTGCAAGAATTGCAGTCCATTGAAATGGACTTGAGCTATTAGCCGTGAACTTAAGTCCACGGCGGATTTTGCTGCATATCGAGAATGACGCAAGCTTTCAGTTTCAACATAGCTAGAGGAGATTGTGCAATGGATAAACTAACTGAATATCCAAAGATATTGAAGCGTATTTTGGCTGACTATATTGAGTTGTGTAGTCGCCGTCCTAATCCTGAGTTAGAAACTTTAGTGGTCAGGGTGGTGAATATAAGTAATGTTGGGTTTCTTAACGTCAACCCAACCTACAGCGATGAGCGATCGCACTATAAATTATTTGCCCCGAATAGGAAAGTATATCAGGAGAAAGGAGATAATTCCTAACACCGTTCCAATAGTACTTATAGCTTGTACAAATACGCTGTTTGAGCCAAATACAAAAGTTGCAGCAAGGACTAATACAAGAAACAATATTGTACCAATTATTGAAATAAAAATAGGCGTTGTCCTGATTAAAATAGCTTTAGTACTTTCTTTAAATATAGGTGTTTCCACTAAATTAGTATATCTGTATTGTCTGTCTCCTTCTAACTCATGAATTAGAGTTTTCCAGGGTTTATCAAAATCTGGCTTAACTAAAAGTTCAAAAGTACATAACTCACTAATATTTTCCAATAAGCAGCAGGCAAAGATATCTCCTACATAAGCTTTAGCTACTGAAGTAACGTCAATAATCAAGTCTTTATTTCTTCTTTTTAAAGAAGCTATATATTGCCTCAAATCAAGATATTTAATTCTCTCAACTTCCCATTTGATGTTATCTGTTAAGCAAGAATTATACTGAACCTTAATTTTGGTAATTTCGTCAGCATTATACTCGGTATCTAATGGAACCATCGTATCTTTCAATCTACCTGTATAGTATTTATAACAACCTGACGAAAGATTTTGAAGTAAATTATAAATATTTGTGCGAAGCAAATTAAGTTGAACTTGCTCAATCTTGCTATCTTCAACTTGAATTAGAACGATACGAATTGTGCCTTGTCTTATACAATGTACAATTGAATTGAGATATTGATCTGGTCTATCAGTGGTTACAAATACATATAAGTTTTTCAATCGTTAATGCCTCCAAAAATAATCACACATCCTTTACCTGATACTTTCGCTTTCCTTAAAGAAACTACTGCCTCGATTGATGTTCTACCCACACCAAACGACATAGTTTTCCCAGTACTTTTAAAAAAAAAGTCCGAATAAGTAAGTAGGCTATTCAAAATATCAAGATCTGACGGGACAATGAAGCATATATCATCACCAGCAACATAGACTAAGGAAGCTTTGATTTCGCTTTGTACAAGTTCTGCTATCTTTTCAATAGCCATTTTCACTTGAAACGAAAACTTACTCGCTTCTTCAAGATTTTCCGAAAGTAGATGGAAATCAATTACATCACCTATGTTGTCACCATCACCTATACAAACAAATGAACCTTTAGACACGTCATCTCCAAATCATCCTAATTTTCAGGTCTGGAATACGACCAAGCATCCGCACTTACCTAATGTACCTCTGAGAATAGAAGCCTTAGGGGACGAGAATTCTATCTCTTTGTTGCACTAATCGCGTGCGGTTTAACACTTTAATTTCTCATGCTAAACCGCAGCCTAAAATCGAAGTTTCCCAACTTCAACCAATCAACTTATCAGGTGTCAGCGGCAAACTACGCAACCGCTTACCCGTCGCGTGGTAAACAGCATTGGCAACTGCTGCCGAAACCCCCGTGATGCCAACCTCACCGACACCGCGTGCGCCTGCTGGGTTGAAGTTCAGATCGGGTTCGCCGACAAACGCCACATCAATGCGCGGAATGTCTGCGTGGGCTGGGAAGTGGTAAGTAGCGAGGTCATAGACTACGGGATAGCCGATGTTCGGGTCAAGATGGCTTTCTTCCATCAAAGCTTGTCCAATCCCCATAATTACGCCGCCTCGTACCTGACTTGCTGCGGTTTTGGCGTTCATCACTCGTCCGATGTCCATCACCGACACCCAGCGAGTTACCCGCAGGCGTCCGATTTCTTCATCCACGGCGACTTCACAGAAGTGAGCACCCCAAGACTGGAACGCCCATTTCTTGCCCTCATCACCGGCGGCGCTGGTGGCTGTAGCCTCAAATGCTGCCCGCCCAGATTGACGCAGGGCTGAACACGCATCCGATGCGGTCGTACAGTTGGCGGCTTTGAGTACGTCCTGACAGGCTTGCATCACTGCTGGAGCGAGGGACGCGGTCATCATAGAACCTCCTGCCAGTCCGCCATCTGGTAGCAGTGAGTCGCCCATCTCCACCCGTACTTTTTCAACAGGTACTCCCAGCGCCTCTGCTGCCGTGACTGCAACTACCGTATACGCACCGGTACCCATATCATTTCCAGCGGTCAGGACATGGGCTGTTCCGTCTGGCAACAGCCGCACCTTGACAGACGCTTTACCTCGAAGACCAGGGAATGTGGCACCAGCCACCCCCCAACCGATGAGTTTACCGTCGCGGGTTAGCGATCGCGTCTGCATTTTCCTATCCTTCCAGCCAAACCGTTCTGCACCCACTTTCAAGCAATCTGCAAAGTGCTTCGCTGAGAACGGTAGCCCCTTCTTCTGGTGTTCCTTAGCTTCGTTTTTCAGGCGCAGTTCCACTGGATCTATCTTCAGCGACCAAGCTAGTTCATCCATTGCAGATTCCAGTGCCCACATACCCGGATTTTCCCCAGGCGCACGCATGAATGTTGGTGTACCCACGTTCATCACGGCCAGTTCCTGATGCAGGCGCATATTAGGTGTGGCGTACATGACCGGCGTTATGCCCGTACAAGGCTCTGTGAACACCTCAACTGGCGACGTGCAGGATTTTACCTCGTGAGCGATCGCATTCAGAGTACCATCTGCATTTGCCCCCAAACGGATTGTTTGCTCGGTTTCAGAGCGATGTCCGGTATTCGTGGTCATCTGTCGTCGGCTAAGGACAACCTTGAGGGGACGCTGGATTTGGCGAGCCACAGCCGCAGAGAGAACGCCATGCGGCCAGGGAAAAGCTTTGGAGCCAAAGCCACCACCGATGTAAGGCGTGATGATACGCACCTTTTCAGAAGGGATACCGAACAGTTCAGCGTAGGTGCGCTGGGCAGCCATCACCCACTGTGAGGGTTCGTAGACGGTAAGGGAGTCCGCCCCTTGCCAGTGGGCAATAATCGCATGGGGTTCCATCGGCGCGTGCAATTCTGTAGAAGTCGTGTAGGTCGCCTCGATCTTCGCTGCTGCGCCTGCCATTCCTGCCGCGAACTGCCCCTTCTCGAACCTAAACTCCTCACCCATCTGAGCCGGAGCTTCTTTGAAGACGGCATTCTTAGACTCGACCAGTGGCTTTTGCGTCTCGTAGTCAACTTTAACTAGGTGTGCAGCGTGACGCGATCGCTCAAACGTATCTGCCACCACCAAGCCGATAATCTGTCCCGCATAGTGAACCTTATCATCCGACAACGGTAGACGTGCCTCGTAGATTTTCGAGGTCGCGAAGTCATTGGTGGGCATGAATACCTTGGGGGCATTCTTGTGCGTGAAAACGGCAATTACCCCCGGTGCCTGTTCTGCTGCGCGGGTGTCGATGGTTTTAATGCGTCCATTCGCAATGCTGGCGGTAATAACATACCCGTGAACAAGTCCCGGAATCTGGTGTTCCGCTGCGTAGGTTGCCGTGCCCGTGACTTTAGCTTGCCCATCTTTGCGGCTAACCGCAGTGCCAATTACCTTGTTCATGCTACACCTCCTCCTTTTGCTGACACCGCGAGCGATCGCTTGATGGCACGCTTGGCTAATTCGACTTTGAAACCGTTGTGAGTCAGCGGCTTAGCTCCCTGTAAAGCGATGTCCGCCGCCTGTTGGAATGTTTCGGCATTGGCAGGTTTACCAATCAAAAACTTCTCCGCCTCCATGGAACGCCAGGGTTTGTGGGCAACGCCACCCATTGCCAGACGTACATCTTTAATCTGATCACCTGCCAAGTCAACGGCAGCAGCGACGGAAACTAGCGCGAAGGCATAGGAAGCCCTATCCCGCAGTTTGAGATACACACCAGACTTCGCAAACGGCACAGGCGGTAACACTACAGCAGTAATCAGTTC
>DATNPH010000033.1:0-15520 GCA_036703315.1 Coleofasciculaceae cyanobacterium | reverse complement strand
GTGGAAGATTATTAAATGTTGGAAATGTTATTTTTACGTTACAGATGGATATCCAGTTTATCCATGTTTTATTGATGATTGTGACCAGATTATTAAAAAAACCTACATGACACGACTAGAAGCAGAAAATACTAGATTAAGACATTATCTGGCACGCCTTCATCGAAAAACTCTTTGCTATTCTAAATCCAAAGACATGCTTAAGCTATCAATTCGATTGTTACTGCACTACCTCCATTATGGATTTGTACCCCTAGTCGCCTAATTCCTCCTGCAACTATGCAACGCCAAAGATGTTTTACCCCTGCTGCGCTCCTGGTATGAAGAGGCGAAACGAGTTCCGATTTGGCAAAATCTGCGGCTGATTATCGCTCACTCCACAGAAGTGTATGTCCCTCTGCAACTGAATCAATCTCCCTTCAATGTAGGGTTGGCAAGTCAACTCGTCGGATTCACGTTAGCTCAAGTGCAACAACTCGCCCAGTGTTACGGTTTGAACTGGAGCGATGGAGAATCAGCCCAGCAACTGATGGCGATGGTTGGTGGACATCCTGCTCTCATCCATACGGCTCTATATCATCTCAGCCGCAAAGAACACACTCTGAGCCAACTCTTAGCAGCGGCTCCAACTCCTACGGGAATCTATCACCATCATTTACAGCGTCATTGGACAATCCTCAAACAACAACCGGATCTGCTCCGAGCATTTCATACTCTCGTAAGTACTCGCGAACTCATATATTTAGAATCAAGCCTTGCTCATCAGCTAAACAGCATGGGACTGCTCAATCATTTAGGAAACAAAGTAACTGTAAGCTGTGAGCTATATCGCCAGTATTTCCAAACGAAAACATTTACTGGCACTGAAGCTTACTAAACCTCTCTGATCTCAGGTCTTCTCGAAAACGGTCATACCGATCAGTTTAAAGCTGTGCAAGACTCAACAATCAAGGAAAGGGGGTAGTTTTTGCGATCACATCACCAACGGCTTTTGACCACACCCATTGGGCGATCGCCCCAATCAGCCCAACGACCTACCAATGCAAGACAGCGTGAGCGAGTGGAGAAGCCGGGGTGGAACCAGCCAGCACTGGAAATCACCTGGCTTTGTCTACAGCCAGAGGACTCCGCCCGAGAGTGGACGCTTGTGGTTCATCGACTGCGTGAAGCTTCTCCCTTCATAGATAAAGAAAATTGTCACAGCACTTCCTCAACCCTTGCACTCAGCTCGACAGCTCAAAGACTACGTATCACATCTCGACTTTAAACAGATACCCGGTGATGAGGAGGAAATTGAACTAGAGGAGGAAGAGATTGAGATTCAGCAGTTGAGCTTGTTTTAGAAAGGGTAGATATAGGGGTGGAGCAGTTAGCTTCTTAAGCTTCCTTTTACAAATCAGCTCTTAGATAAATTTCTAGCCTTCAGAAACCAACGCTTCCAGCTCAGCCAGAAGCTTCTCCAATCGTTCCTGTTTGTTAGGATTGTCCCAGAGCTTCAACTTCTTCAGTTTTGCATAAGTTGTATCTACGCGACTTTTGAGAGATGAAGGTGGGTTCTCTGAATTGTCTGCACTCTTCATTTTGATAGCGGCAATGCGTTCTTTGATTTGAGTTAGGGATAAATCTTCAGAAGTTGCAGCTTCTAACAGAGCCTTTCGCGCTTGCTCATCTTTCACGCGTGCAATTACCTGTGCCTTGGTGTAGGCAAGCTTTCCTTGGCGTAAAACCTCCAGTACATCTTCAGGTAAGTTCCTTAAAGGGAGCCGATTTCTAATAAAAGACTCCCAATTCATCAGTCCTAGTCCCTCAAATACCCATTGAACTTGTTCTTGTTCCGAACTACCCGTAACGTTACGGGTAACTTTGCCTTTCGCCTCATTTTGCATCCGGTAGAGTACGGCAATCACTTCCTGCACGCTTAAGTCTAACTTCAGCGCCAGCAATTGCAGGATTCCTTCAGTCTCTTCAACTGGGTTAAGGTCTTCCCGCAGTAAATTTTCCACCAGCGCCAGTTGTAGTGCCTCCTCATCAGTAAGTTCACGCGCAACAATGGGGACTTCTAATAGTCCAACCTCTTTTGCTGCTCGATAACGTCGCTCCCCAGCAACTAATTCATATTCCCCATCAGGTAAGGGACGAACTAATAATGGCTCCAGAATGCCGTGCTCTTTTACTGAGAACACCAACTGTGCCATTTTTTGTTGCTCAAAATAACGCCGAGGTTGTTGAGCGGGAAGGTGAATTGAGGATAAAGGAACTAACTGAGTTACCTCTTGCGGATCTCTTGAGCTAAACACGGTATCGAACGTCCGAATTTGACGTTGATAGGGTTGGTCGCGTTTACGAGTCACACCAATTCCTCCAAGCTTTGCACGATCTGATTGAGGACTTTAAGACTTGGGTGTTTCGCACTATACATCGCAACGGGAATATTCTTTTCTGAAGCATCAGCAAAAACTGTGGAACGAGGAATTGGAGGATACACTTTGCCCGAACCAGAAAGCTGCTCTTTTATTGCCTGCAATGTCCGGTCATCTTGCGAAATACGTGAATCATAGCGGGTGGGAATAAACCCAGCAATTTTCAAGCGACGATTAGCTTTTTGGCGAATCCGAGACAGCGTGTTTAGTAGGAGTTCAGTCCCGCAAAAAGCTTTATATTGAGTTTCAATCGGCACCAAGACATGGGTAGCTGCAATTAAGCTAATGTAACTTAAGACTCCCAAGCTGGGTGGGCAGTCAATCAAAATGAAATCATACTGCGACAACACGGGTTCTAAGGCATCCTTAAGACGTACTTCCCGCATTTCAGCGACTACCAACTCCATCTCAGCAGCACTCAGGTTGATATTCGCTGGGACTAAGTCCATCTTGTGAATGTTTTTATGGATGGGCAGGGGTTCTCCGTGTACAACAGATTCGTACACTGTCTGTTTGAGTTCAACGACATCCAAGCCCATAAACGTTGTTAGTGAACCTTGCGGGTCCATATCCACTAGCAAAACTTTTTGCTTGTTGAGAGTCAAGTGGTAGCCCAAGTTCATTGTCAAGGTGCTTTTCCCAACTCCTCCTGACTGATTGAACAGCACAACGACCTTGCTCATCTACGTACCCCCAATAAAGTTATCAATCCAACAATAAAGAAGTGCTTTTACACACTTGGGTCGGCTATATGAAGAAGCTTCGACCCAGTATCTAAGGCAATTCATTTTTTCTTACATCCAAAAATTATCAACGAATCAATACCCAGCATCAGTGCAACGGAAAACTTTAATATTGACTACCCAGCCCTAGTATCAGGAAGCCGTCGCGAATCTGCCAATTGCCATCAAGCTGTTTTTGCCTGATTGTACAGTGCTGTGACGGGTTCACCATTCGGTTCCAGTGCTATCAGTTTCTGAACTGGAGTATCCTCAACGATCGTCAGCTTCTCGAATATCACAGAGTACGGACGGCAGACCAACGGATGCAGTGCATACTTAGCATACTAGAAGAGTTGAACTGTTGAGCAGCTCAAGAGCCGTTTTTTTGACTTAGACATAACATTAGTACCGAGTCCGCAAGATGGGTTAGCTCAAGTTTTTGACGGGTTGATTCTTGAAGGACATAGAGATACCGCTGTGAGTTTTTTACTGTGTGGATGATAGCGCTGAAAATAACGTTGGTTGGTAATGAATACGATATTCGTCCAAGAAAGACGGCGGTAAGAATCGCATTATTACACCAACTACCTGTGCCTTAACCAAGAGTGGAAGCGCGGCTAAAATTGCAGTGAGCTGTTTTTGTCCGTATGCGTTAGCGACATGGAGGATTTCGGTAAGCGCTTGGGGCGATGGCGATTCTAAAGCAATAGGCAGATAGGTTTGAGCGAGAAACTCAATCTCTTTATCGGCTATATCCCTGTTTTTTAGTCCTCCTTTAAAAGGTTCTATAAGGGCGGCTAAAATTTTCCGCAAGATTTTCACACCTCCAAATTCGGTTGCCACTTGCCCCACTCGACCGGTACTCAAGCCAGCTTCAGATGCGATCGCCTTAAGCGAGACTTTCTCAGGGGAGGCTCCTCGTTCAATCGCTTGTCGGAACCCTTGAAGGATTAAAAAGCGGCTTGTTTGGGTTGGATCACCCGCTTCAGGAGTAATCTCGAAGGCACTTAGCCGCTTCACTTTGTAACCCAAGGATTCGAGAAAAGATAGGTCATAGTCAGCACAGAAGTAATAGTGTAATTGCTCATTTGGTCTGATGTGAGTTCTGAGCCTGCCGAGAGTTTGGATAATTTCACTGTTTGTCGAAAAATCCACAAACTCTCGAAAGCCAGCTTCTTCTTTACCAGCAGGTAAGCCAGTCAGGACTGTATACAGTAATTCAAGTGAACCGATGTTTTGGTAGGGAACACCGAAAGAGGCAAGTGCTGGTGCATTTAGGGCATAATTCCCTCCGCGCGTATCTCGGAACTTTACTAAATCCCCGGCTTGAGTGAAGTCTTTCCAGTCGTCAAAGATGATGTCTGGTATCTGTTGCTTGAGATGTTGCTTGAGAGCATTAATGCGGCGCTCACAGGTCGAGCTGCGGTGTTTATTTGCCAGCCCCAAGCCCATGACATGAATAATCTCAACATTGGTAGGCTTGGGGGTTTCTTGCTCAACTTGAAGGATGGCTCCTGGAGATTCGTTCAGCCACAGGGCTAAGTATTGGCTTGTAATTGTGGCATCAAGGTACAAGCTCCACTTGCAAGCCTTAGCGATCGCGCTATGTTGCTCATGACGAGTGGCGATAATTAAACGTCCCTGCTCTAAGCGTAAGCTGCCAGCAACTATACCGCTCCACACTTCGAGAAATGGCACGAACCAGTTAAGCAGGACATTTTTTGCTTGGAGTGCTGCCTCCTGATAAGATTGCGCTCTCAGAAGCTGCGACGCACGGCGAGCAATGCCTTTCCACTTTTGGGGAAGGCTGGTAACGCAGACGCCTTCTGGCAGCTCTAGGAAGCTTAAATCCTCTACTAAGACTTCCTTGACTCGGCGAATGATTTCTGGAGCAGTATTTACTAGGTCAATAGTCTTGACGGACTCGGCGAATAATTGCCGCAGGGTATCATCTCCGAGTCCGTAGCGAGGAAGCTTTTGTTGACCGCTTAGGTAGCCCTGTAGCACTTGCCAGATTGGAGACAGTAGGATAATCAAGTCTGGAGCCTTGAGAGCCATTAGAGCGATCGCCTGCTCAACATCTTTAAGGGTTACCTCTACTGTCTTGAGCGGGTTGATAATCCGCATAGCTTCATCGAAGATACTCCCCTGATTACTCCAGTCAAATTCTTCAAGACCGGGGGCGCTATCGAGGTGAGCGAGAAGGCGGGAGTTTTGCAACGAGAGAAAGCGTAGATGCCGATGCCCAAAGCCAGCACCGCTACTACTCCGACAAGCCCCTCTCAAGTGGCAGGTGGCACAAACTGGATTTTCGCTGCCTTCAAGCTTGGGTATATTCTTTGAGTAAAGCTCAATAAACAGCGATGCCCGGTGGCAGTTACCTGGGCTATCTGGAAACTCACTTGTCTTTGGTCGTCTTAAGTAGGTTATCCCCGCTGGGTCAGTATCCTCTTTAAGTCCATCATGACGGGGTTGAAGATAGGCAAAGTTCTTTTTGACCGTATCGGTTGTGACGTTGCGAGGTTGTTGGGTGAAATACCACAGTTGGTCAACTCCAAATTCTTCGGGCTGGAGAATTCCAGCTGTGTGGCTCTTACCTAGCCCTGGAGCCGAGGTGTCCAGAATGTGTTGCCAACCAGCAAGAATTGCTTCCTTCCAAACCCACAACCGTTCGCCTTTTGAGTAAATGATTCGAGGTAGTGGTTCATCACACTCTGAACGTTTGGGAATCCGACCGGGCTTATATTTGATTACTTCTGGAAGTTGAGTAGGTAACGATCACGGCTGTGGCTTTGATCCAAACCCACGAAACGGACGGTAGCGCTTAATCAACCGCTTGAGGAAGTTGGGTAAGCCAAAGGTTAGCTCCCATTCTTCCTCAGATATTAGACCAGGGGGCTTCGGCTTTCTGTCTAATGGCTGGAAGCGTGCTAGATAGTCTTCAGCACTGAGATAGCGAATATTATTGCCCTGACTTTGGGCTAATAGTTCATCAAAGTCAGGTTGTGACTTGTCAAAGAACTGACCCCAGTCGGCAACTGTAACCCCATAACCCTGAAGTCGCAACTACTCAAGTGTTTGACAATTGGCTTGGTTGATGTGGGGGTTAGCAACAGCGCCCGCATCGGGCATTAACTGGATATCTTTGGCACCTAGACGTTTCAGGTAATCTTCCAGGGTCTTTTCCCCGTACCTAGCCGCTGTCGCTGCACCGATTACAGCGATGTCGTACTGTCCTTGTCGCCACAAGAACAAGGCAACAAGCATTGATTTTAGTGCTCCCTCACAGAGGATTACTACTTGGATTTTTTCAGTATTGGGATGCTTCCAGCAAAATAGTGGCAGTTCTCCGTTGGGGAGTTGAGGACCGTTCCCTCCGTAATTGTTACTACTGAGCCAAATATATTTGGGGTCATTTAGTAAAGTGGCAATTTGCATCCCTGTAAGAAGCCCATCCGGGTCAAGGGCAGTGATGGTAAATCCTGGGTGCGATTCGTTCAGCCGAAATCCACAAGGAGGGATGGCTGGCTTCTTCAGAGTAACCTTCGGGTAGAGTTCGCACTTAAATCCTCTGGAGATGACAACTTGATATCCATACAGGTGAGGTAATCTAACTGAGCGCAAGCCAAGACAGTTAGAGAATAACCTTAAAATACCAAGTCCTGTCGCCTTGATGCGAGGCTGAAAACACACAAACTACCAGCAATGGTAGCCCCTACAGAAGAGACTGACTATCAAATCTGTAAAGCGGGGGTGAAAGCAGGAATAGGTGGTAATAGCTGAAAGCACCTACTGCAAGTAAGAGTCCTATAAACGAGCCAGACTAAGCAGTAGCAAGGAAAGGGAACTCGTGGGGTAGAAAAGCTAAGTGTCGTAGCCATCGAAATGACTGACCAGGGGATATAAGCTTGTGGCTAAAACCACCTCCTGGGTTGGAAATATCCAGCAAGGGCAGGGTCTAACAGAATCCCGTGATTGAGTTAGCGCATTACCCAAAACCCCGGTGGAGAGACGCGCCCTAAAGGCTCAACCAATGGATATCAGGAACGAAGTAACTCTCTCATAATGCTCCTCGCAAGGTCGATTGACGAGGTAGGTAGTCAGCCAAAAGCGATGAGAGAAAAGGATGGTTCAAGAAGCAAATGCCTAACCCGAATCGACGGGTATTGCTTAAAAACAGAAGGCGTAACTGCCAGGATAAGCTGACGTGAATCGCAATGTGTGAAAGCTAGAGGTGTAAGTGGTAATGGATAAGCCTAATTCAGATTCACAACAGAATACTGAGGGATGGAAGGCTATTAATTGGCGTCAAGTTGAGAGATATGTCTTCAAGTTACAAAAGCGCATCTATGCTGCTTCACGTCGCGGTGATGTCAAGCAAGTCCGCAAACTCCAAAAGACGCTGATAAGGTCTTGGTCTAATAGAGCCTTAGCGGTACGGCGGGTAACAGTGGAAAATCAAGGCAAAAAGACGGCAGGAGTGGACGGGGTTAAATCCCTATCCCCATCAGCTCGTCTTAAGCTAATAGGGCAACTCGAACTAACTGGAAAATCCAAGCCCACACGAAGGGTCTGGATACCAAAACCTGGAAGGGAGGAAAAACGCCCATTAGGAATACCCACAATGTACGACCGCGCTCTACAAGCGGTAGTGAAAGCTGCCTTAGAGCCAGAATGGGAGGCACGGTTTGAACCCAACTCCTACGGTTTTAGACCCGGAAGGTCATGCCACGACGCGATAGCCCAGGTAAAACTGAGCATCATGCACAAAGCTAAATATGTACTAGATGCAGATATAGCCAAGTGCTTTGATAACATCGACCATTTAGCCCTACTCCAAAAACTTAACCTAAAAGGTAAGGTCAGGCAACAAATTAAAGCTTGGCTTAAATCGGGAGTCATAGACCAAGGGGCGTTCACTGCTACATCTGAGGGTACGCCACAGGGTGGGGTCATCTCCCCACTACTGGCAAATATTGCCCTCCACGGTATGGAACAACGCATAAAAGAAGCATTCCCACATGACTTATGGAATAGAATCCGAAAGTCAAAAAGCCTCTTTGGCAGATACGTGGGAGCGCCTACCGTCATACGTTACGCGGATGACTTTGTGATTCTTTGTGAAGAACTAACCGTAGTCCAAAGATGCAGGGAGATAATCTCTGAATGGTTAAATGGCATTGGCTTGCAATTAAAACCCGAAAAGACGAGGCTAACTCACACGCTTTATCCTGAGTTAAGTGAGGATGGTAAAGCTGGATTTGACTTCCTTGGTCACTACATTCGGCAATACCCTGCTGGTAAATATCGGAGCGATAGAGATACTCACGGTAGGATATTGGGTTTTGATACACTCATCACCCCATCAAAGAAGGCGAGTAAGGTTCACCAAGAGGAAATCGGAAGACTCATCACAAAACACAGGTCATCGCCTCAAGAGGCACTTATAAAAGACCTTAATCCTGTAATAAGGGGATGGGCTTCTTACTTTCAGAATACGGACGCACAAACTGTCGGCGAATTAAGCAAACAAGATTACCTCACATACCTGAAACTTCGTAAATGGGCAAAACATCGCTGTGGCAATATAAACAATGGACACATCAAATACTGGAGAGCCATAGGAGATAGAAGCTGGGTATTCGCAACCAGGAAAGGGAACAATCCCCTTCGGTTACTTTTACATATTGAAAACGGTAGCAGTAGTACCGAATATGTAAAAGTTAAAGGTGATAAAAGTCCATTTGACGGCGACCTAGTTTATTGGAGTTCAAGACTAGGGGTACACCCTGAAATGCCAAGTCAAAAGGCTAAGTTGCTTAAGCAACAAAAGGGTAAATGCACTTGGTGCGGATTACGCTTCCAAGAATGGGATGTGATGGAAGTAGACCACAAAATCCCCAGAGCGCTAGGCGGCAAGGATGAGTGGAAAAATCTACAACTATTGCATCGGCATTGTCATGACGAAAAAACTGCTACTGATGGCAGTTCGGAGTCCAATGACAAAAGGAAGCACATTGAGTAGCCGTGTGCGCTGAAAAGTGCAAGCACGGTTTCGGAAGGGAGGGGTGGAACAGCAATGTTCCCCTCGACCCTAACCGACAATTTCTGCCTCACAGTAGCGCAGCATTGCCAACCCGGTTTTCCCGTAAGTACCCCGAATGCCCTCATGGAGCAAAATTACAATCCGATGATCAGAACGAATCATCCCTAATTACTCCCCTCAACGCCAAGATACAAGCTAAACAATTGATTGGGTTTTTCCTTACTCAATCTCAGGCATACGGTACACTGCGATAGGTTCTACCCAGTGTTTTCCAGGCTACTTCTTCTACTGTCAATGGCTGAAGTCGAGGAGTCACTTTAAATTTCTTGATCAGGGTCTTTGACTCGTTAGAGATGTATGAATCAGTATCACATCAAGGTAAAGGTTTGCGCAAAAACGTTTGCACAGAGCTAAAACATGGAAGTCGGTCACATCAGGCAAAACAAGGTAACTAGAGAATGGGTGATTTATGCACCCAGTCGGCGTAAACGTCCCCAGGATTTTCAGCAAATCAGTCGAGCCAGGAAAACATTTGTGAGCCGAGAGCCAGAATGTCCTTTTTGTCCTGGCAATGAGCACATGTCGGAGTCGATTATCTTGGAGATGCTCAATCAACAGCACACTTGCTGGCAAACACGAGTAGTCCCTAACAAGTTTCCTGCTTTAACACCTGGTGAAAATATCCATCGCTCCTCTGAAGGCATTTATTTAACAATGCCTGGTTATGGGCGACATGAGGTAGTTATTGAAAGTCCTGAGCATCATCAAGATATCGCCACAATGTCAATAGAAGAGGTGGAGATTATCATTGAGACTTATCACAAACGCTATATGGATTTGATGTTAGTGCATGAGAATTTGATGGCGATTATCTTTCGCAATCATGGTATGCAAGCTGGTGCTTCTTTAAGCCATCCTCATTCTCAAATTATTGTGACTGGTATGGTTCCCCGTCATATCCGATGGCGAGAGCAAGAGGCTCAGCAATATTACGATGAATGGGCACGGTGTGTGTACTGCGATATTTTAGAATTCGAAACCTCGAACCGTAGGCGAGTCATTGAGGAAAATCAATCGTTTCTTGCTTTTGTTCCTTTTGCTGCTGAGGTTCCTTTTGAAGTGTGGATCATGCCTAAAAATCATCAGGCAGACTTTGGTAGTATTTCTGATCAAGAAAAAGGTGATTTTGCCTTAATGTTGAAGAATATCCTAACTAAGTTATACGAAAAATTGAACGATCCTGATTACAATTACGTGATAAATACGGCAGCTCGCTACAAAGCAGAGGAACCTCAAATACACTGGTATTGCCAAATTCAGCCTCGACTGACAACTCAGGCTGGATTTGAGTTGGGTGCAGGTATTAGCATCAATCCATCACTACCAGAAACGGACGCTGACTTTTTAAATGCCTAAGTAGCATCTCGTAGGATATTAGAGATATCCACCTGCGACTGAATGACATCTGTGGCTAAGTCAGAAGAATTGAACCCACAACCAGCATCTACCCTGGCTCGTACCCCCCTATATCAACTTGCCGTAGAACAAAAAGCGCGGCTCACGGCTTTCTCGGGTTGGGAGATGCCAGTCCAGTACATCGGTATTGGACAGGAACACAAGGCTGTGAGAACCTCAGCGGGTATGTTTGATATCTCCCACATGGGGAAGTTTGCCTTACAGGGAAAACAGCTGATTGAACAACTTCAGATCTTAGTGCCTTCAGATCTGAGCCGATTGCAACCAGGACAAGCGCAATACACTGTCCTGCTGAACCCTAAAGGTGGCATCATCGATGACATTATCTTTTATTACCAAGGCGAAGACTCGGCTGGTAACCAACGCGGAGTGATGATCGTAAATGCTGCTACCAGAGCTAGAGATAAAGCCTGGGTGTTTGCACAGATAGAATCCGCTGAGATTGATTTTTTGGATCTCTCGCTGGAAAAAGTTCTAATTGCTGTTCAGGGACCGCAAGCAGAATCACATCTTCAGGCATTTGTCAAGGAAAACCTGGCTTCGTTGAAGCCCTTTGCTCATCTGGAAGGAACGCTATTGAATCAGCCAGTGTTTATCGCTAGGACTGGCTACACCGGCGAAGATGGCTTTGAGGTAATGGTCGATCCAGATGTTGGGGTAGAATTGTGGCGATCGCTATTTACTGCCGGAGTGGTTCCTTGTGGGTTGGGTGCTAGAGATACCCTGCGGCTGGAAGCGGCGATGGCACTCTACGGGCAAGACATCAACGAAACCACAACTCCCTTAGAATCAGGTTTAGGTTGGGTCGTTCACCTGGATAGCAAAGGCGACTTCATTGGACGCTCAGTATTGGAGCAGCAAAAGGCTTCTGGGGCAGAAAAACGCCTGGTAGGAATAGAGATGCAGGGGCGTCACATTGCGCGTCATGGTTATCCCGTGTTGTATGAAGGGAAATCAGTAGGAGAAGTCACCAGTGGCACGCTATCACCAACATTAGAAAAAGCGATCGCGCTTGCCTATGTTCCCACTCCTCTATCAAAGACTGGGCAGCACTTGGAGGTGGAAATCCGAGGTAAAACTTATCCAGGAGTTGTCATCAAAAAACCCTTTTACCGCTCCCCCCATAGAGAAAAGTAACTAAATCGTAGTGGTGAGTTGGAGAGATTACTCAGGGCAGAAAGCAACGGTGCGTTACGCCGTTGCTAACGCACCCTACTCTGAAAGCGACTTTTCGCTTAAGTATAGGCTTCCATTCCCACACAAGAGCAAACTAAATTGCGATCGCCAAACGCATTATCAATCCGCCCAACCACAGGCCAGAACTTGTGTTCACGAGTCCAAGGTGCAGGATAGGCAGCTTGTTCACGAGAATACGGATGCTTCCATTCTGAAGCGAGTAGCGATTGGGCCGTGTGGGGAGCATTTTTCAAGAGATTATCGTGAGCATCCACCTTACCCGCTTCAATGTCCTCAATTTCCTTGCGAATTGTAATCATCGCCTCACAAAAACGATCCAGTTCTTCCTTGGATTCACTTTCTGTCGGTTCCACCATCATCGTCCCTGCCACAGGCCAAGAAACAGTTGGGGCATGGAAACCGTAATCCATTAGGCGTTTGGCAATATCATCGACTTCGATACCCGCCGATTTTTTGAGCGATCGCAAATCTAGAATACACTCATGCGCCACTAAACCAGCTTTCCCCTTATAGAGAACAGGATAGTAAGCCTCTAACCGATGAGCGATGTAGTTGGCATTGAGAATCGCGACTTGGGTTGCCTCTGTCAAACCTGCCGCACCCATCATGGCAATATACATCCAAGAAATCGGCAGAATGCTAGCACTACCCCAAGGTGCCGCTGAAACTGCTCCGGTGGCTTGTTCACCCCCTATCTGGACAACAGAATGTCCAGGTAAGAACGGTACTAGATGTTGCATCACCCCAATCGGTCCCATCCCAGGCCCACCACCACCATGAGGGATACAGAAGGTTTTGTGCAGGTTCAGGTGACAGACATCTGCGCCGAAATCTCCTGGACGACAAATCCCAACCTGGGCGTTCATATTTGCCCCATCCATATAAACTTGCCCACCATGAGCATGGACAATGGCGCAGATTTCCTTAATCTGTTCCTCGAATACACCGTGAGTAGAAGGATAGGTGACCATCAAGGCAGCTAGATTACTACTATGCTTTTCAGCTTTCGCCTTCAAGTCATCCAGATCAACATTACCCTGCTCATCACAGGCAACAGCCACGACTTTCAGACCAGACATCACCGCACTGGCGGGATTTGTCCCATGGGCTGAGTCTGGTATTAAACAGATATTCCGGTGAGTTTCACCTCGATGTTCATGATACTGACGAATAACTAGCAATCCCGTATACTCCCCTTGGGAGCCAGCATTCGGCTGAAGAGAAATTCCCGCAAAGCCTGTAATCTCAGCTAACCATGCCTCAAGCTGCTGGAACAAAACTTGATACCCCAGCGTTTGCGACAAAGGGGCAAAGGGATGAATCTTGCCAAACTCAGGCCAAGTTACTGGCATCATCTCAGCCGTTGCGTTCAGCTTCATCGTGCAGGAACCTAAAGGAATCATTGATGTTGTCAGTGATAAGTCCTTAGCTTCTAGCCGATGCAGATAGCGTAACAACTCCGTTTCTGAGTGATAGCGGTTGAAGACCGGATTGGTCAGGTAGTTGCTTGTTCGGGCAAAGGAACCGTCAAAATTAGACTGTGCCTGACTCGCTAACTCGTCCACCGTAAAAGGTAAGGGCACAAGGTCTTGCACCTCTACACCCGCAAAAATCTCCCAAAGATTTCGTAAATCCTGCACTGTAGTGGTTTCATCTAGCGAGATACCAACTGACGTTTCATCCAAGAAACGCAGATTGATACCACGAGATTGAGCGGCTTCTAGAATGGCTTTGGCACTGCGTAAAGGTGATTTATCAATTACTCCGACACGGAGTGTATCAAAGAACGCTTCTGAACCAATGCTGTACCCAAGCTCTTTCAACCCTTCCGCCAGGATGACAGTTAACTGATGTACCTTCTGTGCAATTCGTTTGATTCCCTCTGAACCATGGTAAACCGCATACATCGAAGCGATTACCGCCAGTAGCACTTGGGCAGTACAGATGTTACTCGTTGCTTTGTCGCGACGGATATGCTGCTCACGGGTCTGAAGGGCTAAACGCAATGCTGGCTTCCCCTGAGCATCCTTCGATACTCCGACAATTCGCCCTGGAACCTGCCGCTTGTAAGCCTCTCGCGTTGCAAAGTAGGCGGCATGAGGTCCCCCGTATCCTAGGGGAACTCCAAACCGTTGAGTGCTTCCTACTGCAATATCCGCGCCAAATTCACCAGGGGGTGTGAGTAAGGCTAGGCTTAAGGGGTCTGCTGCAACCGTAACTAAGGCTTTGGCGGCATGAGCCTTTTCGATAAACTCTCGATAGTCGTAGATCGTGCCATCTGTTGCTGGATACTGTAGCAATGCCCCGAAAATCTCTTGCTCAAATCCAAACGTTTGATGGTCGCCCACAATCACATCAATCCCCAAGGGTCTAGCGCGGGTTTGCACAACTTCAATGGTTTGGGGATGGCAGGCACTAGAGACGAAAAAGGTGTTTGCCTTAGTTTTGCACAGACCATAGCTCAGGCTCATGGCTTCTGCGGCGGCTGTTCCTTCATCAAGCAATGAAGCATTGGCAATTTCCAGACCGGTTAGATCAACAATCATGGTTTGGAAATTTAGCAGTGCCTCTAGACGTCCTTGGGCAATCTCGGCTTGATAGGGGGTGTAAGCCGTGTACCAGCCTGGGTTCTCCAGGATGTTGCGTTGAATCACTGGTGGGGTGATGCAGCCGTGATATCCCATGCCAATGAATGACTGGAACACCTGGTTTTTTGAGGCAATTTCTTTTAGGGTAGCGAGTGCTGCATACTCGCTTTGGGCTTCTGGTAACTGTAGGGGATGATTGAGCCGGATAGATGAAGGAACGGCTTGGTCAATCAGGGCATCTAAGGTCGAGAACCCCAAAACTTTGAGCATTTGCTCAAGTTCATCTGCACTAGGCCCAATATGCCGTCCTGCAAAAGAATCGGTAGATGCAAGAACCTTGCTGAAGGGTAAATTCTGCTGGTTATTGACTGTGATATTCAAATTCTGCATAGAGTATCGGCTTATGGAGGGGTCAACCTTATGTCGCTTGTGCCTGGGTTTCGAACCTTAAAGGAATGAGCGAAGCAGGCAAAGCAACTATTATGTATCTATATTTTTATTTTTGCGATTTTTTGCGATCGCTACTACTCCATCGGAGCGCAGAGCATGCTTGCACTACTAGAGGGGATTCGCTTTGACAAAATATTCCCCAAGAGGGTTTGAGTGTTGCTGCGATCGCGAAGTGTCGTCTGTTCCTTGAGCCACTCATCAATCGAACTAATGCCAAGCCTTTGCAACAGTTTATGACAGCTCGACTCGGTATGAAGGCGGCAACGTTCCATGTGTTTCGTTTCTGACGCAACGACTTTTTAATATTTTGCAACAATTTTTTTTGAGTCGTCAGCCCTTATCAGTCAGAAAGTTTTAAGTTGCTAGACCAACATTCTTCAGACAATTATAGAGTCAGCTTATAACCGTTCAACTCGGTGCTGCAGGATGTTGTAGGGGCGCTCTTGCTTTCATGGGTGTCAACTTAAGCCCTGGCGACTGGAAGTCGCGGCTAAATAAACCAAGTCCGCCTGCGCGGACTAACGAAAAATCAACACTTATTTAACCTGCACAGGCAGGTTTTGTTTATGTAGCTGCGGTTTCAACCGCCCAATCAACGTTAAGTTGACACCAATGTCTTGC
>DATNPH010000016.1:0-20292 GCA_036703315.1 Coleofasciculaceae cyanobacterium | reverse complement strand
TCATCGAGTCTTTGTCGAAGAGTCTAGGTGCTGTTTTTATCTATGTAGCCAGAACGAGCTTCCTTCGGTCGTGGCTCCAGAGCAGGAATCACAATTCCTTTCTGCCTTCTGCCTCCTGCCCGGGAGCCTTTCTTGCTAAATCCCTTAGAGGAGGTAGTAAAAAAATACCGTCAAAAGCGATGAAGGAGCATCGGAACGAGCGTCAGCTATCTCTATCTCGTTTGCGTAGCAGACACACCTGACGTCGCTACCGCTATCGCTTTGCGTGCACTAGCAGCATAGCGGGACGTAGCCCAGCATGGTGCGATAGCAGCAAAGGGAATCGCGCAAACGAGCTGGATTGGTAAAGAGGACAATGGCAATGGTTCAAAAGTACATTGGTTAGTTAATCTGAGTTGCTAGTTAACTCAAGTTGCTTTTTTAGGTAAGGTGAGGGATGGGCGATTACGCAAGGCCTATCGGCAAAGCCGATCACACTGGGAGGAAGGGATGAAACAGGAGCCAACGTCATCCAGCAACGCCAACGTTGATTTCCTTCTCGGCGGAGGAGAAATGGGCGCACGGATGCGATCGCACGATTGGTCGAAAACGTCGCTGGGTTCAGTCCACCAGTGGCCGCAGAGTCTGAAAACCGCTGTGCGGATTATGCTCACTTCCCGTCAAGCGATGTTTGTTTGGTGGGGTGATGAATTGATTAACCTTTACAATGATGCCTACAAAGCCATTGTCGGCGGCAAACACCCGGAAGCGCTTGGGCAACCCGCCTCCTATGTGTGGCGCGAGATTTGGGATCAGGTCGGTCCTCGGGCAAAATCGGCGATGCTCGAGAATGAGGGCACTTACGACGAAGCGCTGCTGCTGATCATGGAGCGCTACGGCTATCCGGAGGAAACTTATTACACCTTCTCCTATAGCCCAGTTCCTACTGACCAGGGTGGCACAGGCGGGATCATCTGCGCCAACACAGACGACACGCAGCGTATCATTGGCGAACGTCAGTTGACGCTGTTGCGGGAACTGGCGCATCGGACAGCAGACGCGCGGACATTTGATGAAGCCTGCACGCGAAGCGCAAGCTGTTTGGAAACCAATCCCTACGACCTCCCCTTCGCAATGATTTATCTGGTCGAACCGGATCAGCAGTGCGTTTTTCTGGCTGGGGCATGCGGCATCGGGCGGGGTCATGCGGCAGCCCCTGAAATGATCTCTCTTAAGAGCGATTCCGTTTGGCCCTTTGCTGAAGCGATCGACACTCATAAAACGTGTCTGGTTTCTGACTTGGCAGCGCGATTTGGCAGCTTGCCGACGGGCGCATGGGAACGACAGCCGTATCAGGCGGTAGCTGTGCCGATCGCACCATCTGGACAGACGGGCAAAGCTGGTATATTGGTTGTCGGTTTGAACCCATTCAGGCTCTTCGACGATAACTATCGAGGATTCATCAATCTAGTTTCGGCTCAGATCGCTGCCAGCATCGCCAACGCCCAGGCTTATGAGGAAGAGCGCAAACGGGCTGAAGCCTTGGCAGAACTCGATCGCGCCAAAACGGTCTTCTTCAGCAACGTCAGCCACGAATTTCGTACCCCACTCACCTTAATGTTGGGTCCATTAGAGGAGACACTGACCAACTGCTCCAGCCTACTACCGCCCAATGAACGAGAGCAGTTAGAGATGGTTCAACGCAATGGACTCCGCTTGCTGAAATTGGTCAATACGCTGCTCGACTTCTCCCGAATTGAAGCCGGACGGGTTCAAGCCTCCTACGAACCCACCGACCTTGCCACCTTCACCGCAGAACTAGCCAGTGTATTTCGCTCAACGATCAAACAGGCAGGAATGCAGTTATTAGTCAATTGTCCTGCCCTGCCAGCACCAGTGTATGTGGATCGGGAGATGTGGGAAAAGATAGTCCTTAACCTGCTCTCAAATGCTTTCAAGTTCACGTTTGCAGGAGAAATCGCAGTCAGCTTACAGTGGGCAAACGACCATGTTGAGTTGGCGGTACGAGACACTGGAACCGGCATCCCAGCCGAAGAAATCCCCCATTTGTTTGAACGATTCCACCGCGTCCAAGGGGCACAAGGACGAACTTTTGAAGGGTCAGGAATTGGATTGTCACTGGTGCAAGAATTGGTGCGAATGCATGGCGGAACAGTCCAAGTGACTAGTGTTTTAGGAGAAGGCAGTTGCTTTACTGTGTCAATTCCTACAGGTTCTGCTCATTTGCCTCAAGACCGCATCAGTGCCGCTCGAACCTTAGCTTCAACCGCATTAGGTGCGAACCCTTACCTGGAAGAAGCCTTGCGTTGGCTACCCCCAGAAGAGAGCAGGGGGAGAAGAGAAGCAGGGGGAGAGGAGATTATTCATAAAGACTTTCCGAATGTACATTCCTCCCCTGCTTCCCCTGCCCCCTCCGCCCTCTCTGCCTCCCCTGCCTCCCCTGCTCCCTCTGCCTACATTCTCCTGGCTGACGACAATGCTGATATGCGCGATTATGTCAAGCGGCTATTAAGTCAGCAGTACGAGGTGGAAGCCGTGTCAGACGGTTTAGCTGCCTTGTCTTGTGCCCATCAGCGTATTCCAGACTTGGTACTGACGGACGTAATGATGCCAGAACTAGATGGCTTTGGATTGCTGCAAGAGCTACGGGCTAATCCGCAGACTAGAGAAGTTCCAATTATCCTACTGTCAGCACGGGCGGGGGAAGAGGCACGAGTGGAAGGGTTAGAAGCGGGAGCCGATGATTATCTGATCAAGCCCTTTTCGGCCCGTGAACTGCTGGCGCGAGTAGAGGCAAATCTGAAGCTAGCTCGATTACGGCAAGAAACAACCCGACGGGAGCAGCGGCTACGGGCTGTTAGCGAAGCGGCACAACGTGCAGCGGAGACAGCCAAAGTCCGTTTGGAGAGTGTCTTAGCTGGTATCAACGATCAGTTCATTGTGTTAGACCGGGAGTGGCGCTACACCTTCATTAATGACCAGGTTGTGGAAGTGACCGGCAAGCAGAAGCAGGAGTTGCTGGGCAAGAGCATCTGGGACGTGTTTCCCGATCTGGTCGGCAGCAGCTTCGATACCCAGCTTCATCGTGCTGTTGCAGAACAGACTGTTGTCCGGGTCGAGCTATTTTATCCACCCTTGCAGCGCTGGTTTGAAAACCGGATTTATCCCTTTGCGGATGGTGTAACTATTTTTGTTACAGACATTAGCGGTGTCTACGACGAGCTTCGCTTACGCAAACGTGCTGAAGCCGCACTCCACGAAAGTGAGGAGCGCTTGCGGTTAGCGATTGAATCAACTGATTTAGGAACCTGGGACCTCAACCCAATCACGGGAGTAATATCCTGGGATGATCGTTGCAAAGCCATGTTTGGACTATCACCTGAAGCAGAGGTGAACTATGATGTCTTTCTGGCTGGTTTGCACCCAGACGATCGCGATCGCATTAAGCAGGCTGTGGAGTGGGCACTCAATCCGGCGAGCGACGGCAAGTATGAGTGCGAGTATCGCACTGTAGGCATTGAAGATGGCGTGGAGCGCTGGCTAGCTGCCAAGGGGCAGGCATTCTTCGATCCAGGAGGAGAGGCTGTGCGGTTCGTTGGCACCATACTTAACATCACCGATCGCAAGCAGGTAGAGAACGCACTGCTTGAGAGCGAGGAACGGTTCCGCAATATGGCTGACAATGCCCCCGTGATGATTTGGGTCACCGACCCCACGGGCTACTGCACCTACCTCAGCAAAAGCTGGTACGATTTTACGGGCCAGACCGAGGAAACGGGTCTGGGATTGGGGTGGGTGAACGCTGTGCATCCAGAGGATCAGGAGTACTCTAGGACTGTGTTCCTGGCAGCTAACGAACACGGCGAGGGGTTCCGTCTGGAGTACCGCTTGCAGCGCAAGGACGGCGAGTATCGCTCTTGCATCGATGCCGCTAGCCCTTGGTTTGGGGTGGACGGTCAGTTCAAAGGTTACATCGGCTCGGTGCTTGACATTTCGGAACGCAAGGCAGCAGAAGCCGAACGCGATCGCCTCCTGCAACTTGAGCAAGCTGCCAGAGCCGAAGCCGAAACAGCCAACCGCATTAAGGATGAGTTTCTGGCGGTGCTATCCCATGAGTTGCGATCGCCCCTCAATCCTATTCTGGGCTGGGCAAAACTGCTTCAGGGACGCCGGCTGGATGAGCAAGCCACTCAGCGTGCTCTAGAGACGATCGAACGCAATGCCAAGTTACAAACTCAACTGATTGAAGACCTGCTGGATGTCTCCCGCATCTTACGTGGCAAGATGGTCTTAAACGTGAGTCCAGTCAATTTAGTCACGGTGATTCAAGCTGCGCTCGAAACAGTGCGCTTGGCAGGCGAGGCAAAGCGGATTGAAATTCAAACAATGTTCGCTTACGACGTAAAGCAGGTGTCCGGTGACTCTGCGCGTCTCCAGCAGATCGTTTGGAACTTGCTCTCGAATGCCATCAAGTTCACTCCACAAGGAGGACGAGTCCAAGTCCGATTAGAGCAGGTTGGCACTCATGCTCAGATTCAAGTTCAGGATACAGGCAGAGGAATCACCAGAGAGTTTCTGCCCCATGTGTTTGAGTATTTTCGTCAGGAAGATGGTACGACGACTCGTAAGTTTGGTGGTTTGGGATTAGGACTGGCGATCGTCCGTCACCTAACTGAACTTCACGGTGGCACTGTTCGCGCTGACAGTCCCGGCGAGGGACTGGGAGCCACCTTTACGGTCACAATTCCCCTCGTGGCGACAGCTTCAGAACTACCCCAGGATACCAACTCGGACACTAGTGCCATTGACCTGGCTGGATTGCGAGTTTTGGTTGTAGACGATGAAGCTGATATGCGATATCTCGTCGAGTTCATTCTAGAGCAACACGGGGCAGAGGTGAACGCGGTGGCATCTGCACTGGAGGCACTGACAGTTTTACAGCAATTCAATCCAGATGTGTTGATTAGCGACATCGGGATGCCAATAATGGATGGCTATATGCTAATGCGTCAGGTGAGAGCGCAATCGCCTGAACAAGGGGGACGAATTCCAGCGATCGCCCTCAGCGCCTACGCCGGAGAGTTAGACCAGAAACAATCCCTTGCTGCTGGGTTTGGGCGGCATGTGGCGAAACCTGTTGAACCAGACGAGTTAGTCAAGGCAATTGCGACATTAATTGAATAGTGCTAGTCGCTTGATTTGCCTGAGTTCCTTGGTGAAATTCGTCTCCGTGTCCAGCGTGAGCTAAAACACCTGTCGGAGCAAGCTGATGTGCGTGAATCCTGAATTAATGCTTTAGTTTAGTTTTGCTATTATTTCTACCTTAGGAATGAGGAATAGCCTAATCTTCAGCAGGTTTATAAAAGTTAATACCTAAGATAGGTGAGAGTTGGTACAGGATTTCGCTAAGTGGAAGTATAAGTCCTAAATTTCAAGTTGCTTTTTGAGGTCTAATCCATTGGAGTAGCTCAATATCCTTGATTTTTTGTACAGGACTTTAGATAAATAAGCTCTATCAAAGCGTAATGGTAGGCAAAAATCATTGTGTAATTTTTATCAATAGAGGTAAATACTATGCAAGATGATGAACAGCTCAGATTCTCGGCGTTAAAAGAAACGAGCTTTAATCAGGTGAACCCAACTTCAGCAAAATCGATTGTGCAACCGGACGGGACAATAGCGGATATTGCAACCCTACCTGATGGCACTCTGTTTTTGGTTCCAATTAGCTTCATGATGGTTTGGGCAATTATCGTTCTTATGTATTCAGACATCTGGAAGATTGCACGACATGGAATGTTAACCCGTCAACATACCCATCAAGTTCCTTGTAGAAACTGTCAATTCTTCATAGACAACCCTTATCTTAAGTGTGCAGTACACCCCTCGACAGCTCTAACATCTCAAGCGCTCAATTGCTCTGACTACTGCTCAAAAAATAGGCGTTGCTAACTACGTCAATAACAGGATAAGCCAATGGCATAGAGTTCATTATTGAGATTCCGACTGCCCAACTCAATTCCTAAGCAGCCGCAAACCACTTAGCGTCACGATAACTGTAGACCCTTCATGTCCAATCACACCGATAGGCATGCTGATATTGCCAGCAAAGTTAGCAATCAGTAGCAAGACAATGAAAGTTAGAGCAAACGTGATGTTTTGCCTGACAATACTTTGAGAGCGGCATCCCAAACTGATCGCCTGCTCTAGTTTTTCCAAGCGATCTGCCATTAAGACAATATCAGCAGTTTCCAAGGCAACATCACTGCCAGCCGCTCCCATTGCAATTCCTACAGATGCCTGAGCAAGTGCTGGGGCATCATTAATGCCATCTCCTACCATAGCTACAGTTTGATATTGCCGTTGTAAGCGGCGAATCACGCTTACCTTATCTTCGGGTAGGAGTTCGGCATACACTTGGTCAATACCCAGTTGTTGGGCAACACTGTCTGCTGTACGTTGGTTATCACCCGTTAGCATGACAATTTGTTCAATGCCCAATTGTTTTAATCGCTTGATTGTTGCGGTAGCGGTAGGGCGTAGGGTGTCTGCGATCGCAATAATTCCCAACAAGGCTCCCTTATATGCCACCCAAACAACGGTTTTGCCTTCTGCTTCTAGCTGTTGTGCTTCAGTCCTAAGCGTCTGATTAATCGCGGAGGGTAGGTTTTGTGGAGCGGTTATCTGTTTTCCCGAATGCCTATCTTCTAAACCCGCCCCTACGGTAATTAACTGCTCCTCTATAAAAGCAGCTTTGCCTACCAAAACCAGTTGACTCTCGACTTCGCCAATAATACCTTGACCAACTTCGGCTTTAACGTTGGTTGCTAGGGGGAATTCTAGCTGTTGCCGCTGGGCAGCTTGTGCAATAGCTTGTCCGATAGGATGTTCTGAGTAAGCTTCCAAAGCAGCGGCAATTTGCAAGACTCGGCTTTCTGATTGCCCGGTAGCTGGGATAATTTGAACCACTTGTAACTTGCCAGTGGTAAGTGTACCTGTCTTGTCAAATGCGATCGCTCTTACCCGACCAATCATCTCCAACTGTGTACCCGTCTTAAACAAAATTCCCTGCCGTGCACCATTGGCAATTCCTGATAGCAGTGTCGGCATAATCGATGCCATCAAGGCACAAGGTGACGCCACTACCAGAAAAATCAGCGATCGATAAATCGTTGTTTCCCAATCCCAATTGAGCAAAACTGGTGGCACAATCGCCAGGAGAATGCCTACCAGGACAATTACCTGAGCATAGCCCCGCTCAAAGCGTTCAATAAATAATTGCGAGGGAGGTGCCTCAGTCTGCGCTTGCTTTACTAGCTCAATTACACGTTGAATCAGGCTACTCTCTGGGGGTTGATGCACGTTTAACCTTAAAGCACCACTGCCATTAATCGTGCCAGCAAAGACTTCATCCCCTACCGTCTTCTCCACGGGCAGAGACTCACCAGTAATCGAGGCTTCGTTGAGAGTGCTGTAGCCTTCTATGATGATCGCATCGGTGGGAATCAGTTCTCCTGGCTTGACTAACACCATGTCACCGACTTGCAGCTTTTCAATAGGAATCTCCTGTTCCTCACCGTACAGCATCACCCGTGCTGTATCGGGTGTCAAACTCATTAAGCTACGAATGTCTCGTTCTGTTCGCTGCATAGCGTAACCTTCCAGCGCGCTGCTAATCGCAAAAATCAGAATCAGAACGGCTCCATCGACAATCAGGTAATATTCCTGACGCCACAACCCTAAACCTGCTGCCCCCAGTGCAGCAACAATCATCAGCAGGTCAACATCTAGCTGTTTTTCTTTCAAAAGGGTGGTTAAACCTTCACGGGCGCTTTCATAGCCGCCGATCACATACGCTGCCGGAAGCATCAATAAGCCGAGTCCAATCCAGTTGAGGTGGAGTGCCAGCCAACCCAGGAATACAAGTATCCCGCAAACGGCTGCTGCAACAGCATCTGGATGTTCTTTGAGCAGTTGGGTCACCTTGGGAGTTGAGAGAGAACGTTGAGCCATCGGGGTAGTGGATGCAATCTGACTACTCTCTCACCCTAAACCTTGACATCAGTGTTAATGTCAAGGCAGCTTTTTAGTTTTTCACACAGATGATTCGCTATCAGGTAGGAAATGATTTAGATATTGATGCGGTTATTGAGTTATATGAGGCTTCGACGCTGGGTGAAAGAAGACCCATTGATAATCGCGATCGCATGAGCCGAATGATTCACAACGCTAATTTAGTCATCACGGCTTGGGATGCTGATTTATTGATTGGTATTTCCAGAGCAATTTCTGACTTTAGTTATGCAACTTATTTATCGGATTTAGCAGTAAGAAAGTCTTACCAAAATCAAGGAATTGGTAAGGAGTTAATCCGTAGAACTCAATTGGAATCAGGTGCCGAGACAAAAATCATCTTATTGTCTGCACCAGCTGCTGAAAAATATTATCCCAAAATTGGTTTTACTCATCATCCTCAAGCATGGCTGCTCAATCCAGGAGAACTAATTTTGTAAAGAGCTGATCAAGCTTGTATTATCTTGATTTTTGGCTCGATAAGACGGAATACAAACATAGCCGATGCTCAATCAATACTTAACCATCAAAGAACTCACAGAAGCTGTTGGCGGTGGTATTACTCCCAGGATGGTGAGGCATTATCATGCCTCTGGGTTGTTACCTCCGGCAGGGCGAAGCAAGAGTAACTACCGCCTTTACACTGAACAGGATGTCCAGTGTCTTCAGCGAATTGTGGCTCTCAAGGCTCAGGGATTTCAGCTGTCACACATTCGTAAGTTGCTGGAAACTAACGTGGAAGCGGCACAAGCAGATACCCTCACCTTAGCGCTACAGCAGCAATATCAGTCGGTGATGCAACAATTGACACAGTTGCGACGCACAGCATCAGCGTTGGAAGGATTACTAGGACGCGATCACCATTGTCAGGAAATTCAAGCCGAAGCGATCGCTCAACTGCAGCATTTGGAAGTTGAAACATCCAATGGACTAGATATTCTAGAAAAGCTCTGGGAAGCTCTTGATGCGGCTATAGACGACCACGCCGAAGCCTTTACCGAATCATTGCAACAGCTATTGCCGGATTTATCTAACCGCTCAGAAGTTGAAGTGGACTTACTCTCAAAACTGGTGTTAGCCTGTGGAGATGTGAATCTGGTGCCGTTTGTACGTATAAGTCAGGGTGCGAAAAACGCGAAGAACGCTACCGCGTCCCGCTCTGCGATCGCGGCCGCTCGTGACAGCCTAAAAGCTGGTTGCCAGGTAGTTGGTGACGTTCCGGCTGTTGTTGGAGCGCTTGACCAAACCCGCTTGGCTCATCTAAAGTGTTCAGTCGAAACTTTGATTGCTGACCCTCACATCACCAGTGCAGCTGATGCAGAAGATAACTTCTGGCATCATCACCGACAGCGAAACCACTGGCAACGGTTGGACACTGGCTGTATTCTGGTAGTCGGGTACGCGCCCTCTGTTCTTGTGTCAGCAATTGAAGCGATCGATCAGGGTCAACTGCAACCGGCTCTGGTGATTGGTATGCCAATTGGCTTTAGCCATGCTCCTGCTGCAAAGCGTCGATTAATGCGCTCTGATGTCCCCTTCATTACCGTCGAGGGCACATTGGGGGGCGGATTATTAGCCGCTGTTACTCTGAATGCTTTAGTTGAATCTCTGATAGAGAAGCCTGATTGTCATTGTTATTTGAGCTAATCTATCTTTCCTTCGATAGACCTAAATTTAGTATCAGCGACTACCATATAGTTTGGAGAAATTCAAAAAGATGACGATTAGTGAATCAGCACTTAGGGCTTCCTTTGTCATGGTTCATGGATTTTATTCGTTGCAAGGCTCGTTGCTTACACTTATCGTTGAAAAAACATCTTTTAAGCTTGTATACAAAACGCCAGACCCAGCTACTAGCGGGTATTTTTTGGGGTATTAGCGTACCCCATCACAGGTGCATGGCTTACTTGAGATTCAGTTAACCTCTAGTCAAACATCTCAAGAAAAGGTAAGATTCCTTAAAAAATAATAAAAACCATCACCTCTGAGTTCCAATCTGGAGCCACTTATGATAATCGATGACTCGACAAAAAGCATGAAAAAACAGACAACTTTTTTGTTCATATCATTAGTTACACTATCTTTTGCTTTATCTACATCACTATTTTTATTGGGTTACAATAAGTTCCTAGGAATCGAAAATAGAACTAGTGGGGATTATCCCACTTTTCCTTACAATGACCTATTTACCCAGATTTTTATCGGGTCTATTTACTTTCTTATTCATATTGTTTATATTATTTGGCTTTTTCAACCGCAGAGAAGTTTAACTAATAAAGATTTTAAATTCTACGACTTGATCAAAATATCGTCACCCTTTTTACTTCTGGCGTTCATTTCCTATCCTTTAGGTAATGATATCTACTTGTATTTGCACTATGGTTTAATGGTAATAAAAGGTTGGAATCCTTTCATTCTTAGGGCAGGAGGGGTCTCCTCAGAATTCTCTGATTTTCTTCGGTGGCGTCAAACTTCCACCTACGGTCCTGTCTCCCTACTTTTTTTTGTAATAAGTGCTGCTTTTGTTCCGATTAGTAAACTTCTAGCTATTTACCTATTTAAAGGAATTTGTTTAGCAGCACACTTACTCAATGCTTACTTAGTTTTCCGTCTCTTACAAAAATCTCCTTATTTGGAAAAAGTAACACTGGCTTATTTGTGCAATCCTCTTATTTTGTTTGAACAAGTAGGAAGTGCCCATGTTGACGTCTTTGTTTGTACTACGTTTTTGCTCCTTATATTTTGTTTTAAATATAAGCAATATTTGCTTGGTATTTTGACACTATGGCTAGGTTTCATGGCTAAAACGCTGCCGATATTGTGGATGCCTCTGGCAGCCGCTTTTTTAATCCGGCAGCGGCGTTGGACTAGCTTAGTCGGTGCCGTTATTCTTTCTTTAGGGATAGTTGCCTTACTCACATTTACGGTATTACCTACAAAAGAAGCCTGGTGGAGTTTGTTAAATCCAGGAGTCTCCGATACCCTGGGTCCCTTGTCTGATACGATTAGCTCCTTCCATAGAATTGTAGCCACCTACTTAAATGAATGGACGACTTTAACCAAAGAATTTAAGCTGGATATTCTCAACAAGTTTAAACTATCTGCCTATTCTGTTTTCGGCGCTTTTTATTTAGCAACTCTCATTCAAATTCCCTTAAGACGACGTTATTCAGAAGTTGATTTAGGCTTAGACATAGGATGGGTGAGTTGGATCTTATTAGTCTTTTCTACCCCGTGGCTGATGCCTTGGTATGCCTCTATTTTGTTGCCAGCGACTGCCTTAAGTTTTGATGAGCGACGATTTGTTCTTGTCAGCTTAGCCTTTTGCTTATCAAGTACTGCCTTTTATTTCCTGATCGGTACAGGAGTAATTCAGAGTTGGTTTGTTGTGGGATTACCTCTTTTGGTATTCGGATTAGAAATGATCCGGTCAAGAAGTAAAAGATATGTTGTGTGAAGGCTGAAGGATGAAGTATGAAGGATAAAAAATCTTTTTTTGCTAATCGCTAATTGGAGAAGACAACCTCACCATTAGCAATTAGCAATTAGCAATTAGCAATTCTTACTTATCGCGTTGGTTTCAACAGTAAAGGTGTTGACAACACCCCTTGACTACCACGCTCCAGTGAGGTTGCACGTATCGGAGAAACAACTGGGGTTTCTGCGGTCTGCTGATTTAGGTAATTGTAGACCAGTCTAGAAACTTGACGAATAAAGTCCCTTCCCCTCGTGTCGTCATAAGGACGTCTGACGTAAATCCCTGCCAAATAACGCTTGCCACTTGGCATGGTGATTACTCCAGCATCTCCAATGAGAAAACCAATATCTCCGGTTTTATGAGCAATATCAGCTCCTGAACCAAGACCGGCAGGAAGTAGGGTTCTAGTCACAGTGTTGCGCAAAATCTCTAAAGCCTGCTCCCGACTTGATGGGGATAGTACCTTGTTATTGACGACCAGTGCCAGCAATCGCACCATGTCTTTAGAGCTGGTTGTATTGGTTCCTTTAAAATCACCTAGCAAATTGCGAATGACTGTGTCCTTAAGTCCCCAGCTTTGGAAACGTTGATTGAGTTTTGCAATTCCGCCTAAACGGTCAATGATCATGTTCGTGGCAGTGTTGTCACTGATGGTAATCATCTTGGTCACGGTTTCTCTGGCACTAAACTTAGTTCCGACAGGTCTATCCTGTATCTCTCCAGAACCTCCAGTTATCAAATCACGCCGCATGACCAAGGTTTCATTGAGGCTGACTTTCCCGGCGTCTAAATCCTGAAAAAAGGCGATAAGAACAGGCAGTTTAATGGTACTCGCTGCTGGAAATACGCGATCGCCACCAATGTCCAAATAATTTCCTGTATCCAAATCCACGAAAAACATTCCGGTTTTGAGGAAGTTGTACCGATCCATTAAGGCTGCAACTTGACGCTGAAGCTCCAGCATTTCTGTATTTAAGCGAACTACCCCAGCCAACTGCTCAGGTGGTGGTGACACTACAGCAATAGTCTGCGGAGGAAAATCCGTTTGTTGACTAATGGGCGCAATTGTTCCTGGCTTAAGGGGGTAGTCACCTGTAACACGCTCAGGCGCTGGTAACTGAACAAACCAACGGGTAGAAGATTCCCCTTGAACTTGCACTTTATTTGGGTCTAACTTGTAACCAGGCGCTAATTCAATCACCATCCGGGTAGTATCAGCGTCAAATTGTCCTACTCGAATTTCCTGAATAACTTGCCCTACCTTTTGATTGGTTTTAGGTTTTCCTAAAACGATACCGGGCAAATCGATAACCAAACGGGTAGGGTTAGCAAGGAGTTGAACCTTAGGTTGAATGCCCTCATCCGTTGTAAAGTTGAGCTGATTTTGATTGCTATTGAAGTTCCAAGAAACTAAGCTATCCGCCTTGGCTGGATAGGTGAGCAGAACAACACTTACAAAGCTCGGTAAGAGCCAGCGTACTTTGAAGACCATGTTTCCTTATTGCGAGCGAGTAGCATCGGTCAAAACTTTTAGTTGCAAGGATGGTTGCCAGATAGTGGTAATGACCGGTGAGAGATTGGTTCTCAGATGAGAATTCTTTTGAAAAGTTTCCCACAGTACTGACACTAAGGATTAATCAATACGCCATGAAGTACCTAGTGCCGCTCGCTTGGAGTCAGAGTAAGTTGATGTCCATTTAAATTGGATAATTTTACCCCTTGCCTCCCCTGCCTACCCTGTCTCCCCTGCTTCGCCTTTGAAGAAGGCAGAAGAATGAAGGACGTTCGGCGAGCGCTCAGTCGAGCCGCAGAAGGCTCTTATGTAACCAACTGGAAGGGGATTCTAACGCTTCCCAATTGGGAGCCACCAAATCGAACATTTGCAAGCGGCTTGATACCCTTACTCCCTTGAGTCGTGGGCAAAGGACGAAGGCATTCCTTCTTCCTCCTGCATAAGCGCCCTCTGCCTTTCTTGGTCACCATGCAACTTGAATGCCGATAGCTTACCAGTCTTCCTCTGTGGCTGACAATACACATAGAGATCACACTTAGTGATATACTCCCCTTGCGTAGCGCAATATGCACGGAAGAAGCATATCGCGCAGTTTTGATAAAATAGTTACCCTAAAAAAAGAATCTGACTGTAAATTTGGAAACATCCTTACTTAATACGGCTAGGCACCAGAATTTTCGGGTATAGCCGTTACTGATCTGAGTAAAAAACCGTTCTATTTTAGGAAAACTCCCGTGGATGCAGTGCATCAGCAAAGGATATTAGGTTATTTCATTGAAGAAGCTAAAGAACATGTCGATACCCTCGAAAATGGTCTATTAGAGCTGCGCTCAGTTGCGAAAGATCAGGAGAGAGTTAATGAATTATTTCGAGCTGCCCATTCTATCAAGGGGGGAGCCGCGATGTTGGGCTTTGCGAGTATTCAAAAAACAGCTCATCGGTTAGAGGATGCTTTTAAGATACTCAAAGAGCATGAAGTCAAGGTTGACCAAAAGCTGGAGGATTTGTTTTTATTAGGGTGCGATACCCTGAAAGACTTGATCGAACAACTGCAAGGGCCGTTTGGGCTTCAGGAAGCGGAAGCTGAGAAGACGTTGCAGGAGGCAGAGCCACATTTTACCAAATTGCAAAGCTATATTACTCAATTGGTAGGTGGTGGCACTGAAGCGGCAACAGCGCAAGCTTCTGCTCCCTCAGGTAACCCAGCAAAAGCTCAACCCTCAGTTCCCTCCAACTTTGCGCCTCAGGTGATGGCTATCCTGAAACAGATGTTGCAGGTGTTTAAAGAAGAAGAAACACCTACCACTCGTCAAAAACTTCAGGCGCTGTGCAAGCGTTTAGCTCAGTTAGGAGCAGGAGTTGAGAGTTGGAAAGGATTAGTAGTAACGGCTTTTAAAGCGATCGCTAATCAGGACAATTCGTTTCAGACTCTAGCACCGATAATTATTAAAGAAATCAAGCAGGCTAGCGATCAGTTGCACACGGGGCAGGGGAATGCGATTACTCCAAGCCCAGCTTTGCAAAAACTCGCTGCTGTAAAATCGGCTGCACCCAAAGCCGCCAGTACCACTTCTGGGGAGAAGGAGAAACAAGTGGCTGCTACAAAAGCTACTGCTGCCACACCTAAACAGATAACCTTGACAGTAGAACCTAAAGCCGCAGCCAAAGCGATTATCCAAGCTTTTGATAAACAGCAACTGTTGCAACTGGCCAAGTTACTCGTCCAAGCAACTCGTACTCCATCCTGAGGATAACGCTGCGCTTGCTTCTTGTGTTTGTCCAAATAATGCTCGAAAAGAAGGTTTTCTTCTCTAGAGAAGCTCACAGAACCCCACCATTCCTCCATTAGCTTTCAAGCCTGGGAGGACTGGCAGCGTGGTGTTAGTAGGACAGTTGGCGAGTGGTGAGTTAAAAAACTACTAACTACTAACTACTAACTACTAACTACTAACGACTAACTACTAACTACTAACGCTTGCATCCCACGTCATTTGTGCTTGGGATGAGTTTAAACCAAATCTCTGCTCTGGTACTGAGAGTACATTGCTTAAAGTGAAAATAAATATCAACTCTTCAACTAGACTTCATTAGCTCTTTACAGCAGATCAGGCAGTATGGAGAAAGAAAAAAGTCTTAATTGGAGGTCCAAACCCGGAGTGATCATCCGGGTTTTTGCTTAGGTACCCTCTAAGCTCAAATCCTCTGTCAGTGGTCAATACTTAGCACAAGAGACTACTGACCACTGATGAGTGAGAACAAATCAGGACGCTAATTATAAGCTGATAGGCGCTTAAGTTGCACATTTTTGGCTTGGGTGGTGAAAAGGTAATTGGTCAGAAGGTAATTGATAACATCTTGGCGCTATGAGGATTTAATTATCTCATTACCCATTACCCATTACCTATTACCAGCCCTAACCAATATGCTTTCTTAAAGGAGCAAGAGCTTACAAACCTTTATCTACCGAAATGGCGTGCTGCCATTTGCATAGCATCAGCAATATCTACATCGCCATCGTGATCAGCATCTAGAAATGAATTGAGAACAGGATTTGATCCTTGAGACGGTTGAGTATTGCTACCCGTTTGGAGGAACTTCAACACTATGGGAACCAGTATTGGCAACATAGCTTGAACGGTACCAGAACTTAGCCCCGTCCTCTGTGCAACTTCCTGAACGATTTGCTGAATCTGAGGCGCACCGAAGAGCATTTGGACAGCTTGAGTGCTGGGATTGGTGCCTCCGAATTGATTTACAAATTCTTGAGTTTGCTCAACACCTTCATTGTCTCGCTTTTGTTGCAGAGCCGAGCGAGCATAATTTCCAACAATCGATAAAACGCTTTGAATTGTTGATGGGTCAGTGTTGGCATTATTGCTTAATTGTTGAACAGTGCTGAGAATCTCACCGATCTGACCTGGACTACCTTGGTGATTGGGATTTTCGATCGCACCTAAAACCTGGTCAAGAAGTCCCATAATTCTTTTACTCCATAACTTACGAGTTTGACTATCTCACAAGTCGAGGGTAGATTATCTCTAGCTAGCAGTAGACAATTGTTATAATTCTTCAACCTGTTGACAAATTCCTGTTAACAAATTAGAGAATGGCAGCACAATAAAGTTTTTAGGCTTAGGTGGTGGCTAGCAAGCAGTTTTTCTGGGGGGATTCTACGTGATGCTGATGTTTAATCGGAAGAGCGATCGCAAACTCTGTGCCCGCCCCAACTTCAGAGTTACAAGTAATTTTACCGCCATGTTTCTCCACAACAAGCTGACGGCTAATCGCCAGCCCTAGCCCTGTTCCCACTCCTCTAGGTTTCGTCGTGAAGAAGGTATCAAATATTTTTGCCTGATTCTCTAGGGGGATGCCAGAAGCGTTATCGACAATTTTGACAGTAACCCAGCCATTATCTTGACATTGAGTTGTGATCAAAATCTGCTTCTCGCCTCTCGACTCTTCTAAAGCATCAATCGCATTACTCAACAGATTCATAAATACCTGATAAAGTAAGCCTGCATACCCTTCAATCATTGGAATATCGCCGTAATTGCGAATTACCGTAATGTCTTTCTTAATGCGATTGTTCAGGATAAGTAGGGTGCTATCAATACAGGCATGTAAATCAACAGAATGTGCTTGTGCCTCATCCAGCCGAGAGAAATCTTTTAAGCTAAGAATAATTTGTCTTGTTCGTTCTGCACCGACTTTCATCGACTCAATCAGTTGAGGTAAGTCTTCTTTGAGAAATTCAAAGTCAATTTCTTCCGCTTGAACTTGAACAGCTTGGGGAGGGTGAGGAATCTCAGTGGCGTAAGTTTCCAGCAGTGCTAAAAGTTCCTCAACATATTCACCCGCATGAATCGCATTTCCATAGATGAAGTTAATAGGATTATTGATTTCATGCGCAACTCCAGCGATCATCCGTCCCAAACTAGACATCTTTTCACTTTGAATTAGCTGCAATTCGTTAGCTGCTTGTTGCTCTTCAAGAAGTTGCTTAACTCGTTGAACCAATTGGTTGAGGGAGGTGGCTAAGGCTCCAACTTCATCTTTAGTAGTGACGGGTGCTTGTAAGTCGAAATTTTCCTGTTGAGTAACTTGCTTGGCGATTTGTGTGGCGGCTTGAATTGGACGAGCGATCTCACTACTGGTATATACAGCTAAAAGTACAGCGATCGCAACTGAGACTATTATACTTGCGCCAATAATCTGAACTCGAATAGTCTGCGCTACTTCCTGAAGAGCTTCGGCTTGAGCATACTCCTCATACGCCAATTCAATAAGGTGTTTTAGCTCATCTGAAAATTCATCAAATTTCAAAACATCAGAGCTATTATTAAAGTCTATAAGCCGTTTTTGTACTGCCTCAATTTCTTCTAAATTTAAATCAGATAAATCAACTTGTTTCAGAATGTCCTCTGTGCGTAGTAAGTAAGATTCTGGAACCGCTTTGTAGGTTTGCAAAAAGCGTTTGGCTACTTCAAGCTCAGCGGCTAACTCCTTGACTTTAGAGAATTTTGTGTTACCTTCAGAAGTCTTGAATTTAGACCATAACTGCTTAAACTCAGTAGTATGCTCAAAAAAATGAGATTTCTCTCTCTGCCAAAGTTCTGGATTCTCCAGTAAATAAATAAATCTTTGCTGGTGTGCCTGTATCTGTAGGCTGCTAGTTTGCAAGCGATTTAGAAAACTTATTTCCTCCTGAGCGTCTTCTGCTTGCAACCTAGACTGTTGCTGATAGCGATCTCCGAGGACAACGCCAACAGTTGTTCCTAAAACGGCAATACTTAGTGCAAGTGCATATCCACAACCAATCTTTTGACGAATGCTTAGGCAACGAGTTACCTTGTATAACCAGCTCTTGGAAGGTGACTGAGACTCCCTAGTAATAGATTGAGGGTTCACAACAAAGAAAGCTCCTTGAAGCAATAGTGGATAGGTGGACTGTCAGTTGCGAGCTTAGGGTTGTTTTTCTACAGGTGCAACTCTTTGTGACACCCTTCATCCTCTAATTCGTCCTTGAGATAGATGTGAAAGTTCTGTATTACAGTACGTCTTACTCTTCGGAATCATATTAACCCCTGATTTGACCCAAAGTGATCAGTATATTGTCGTAAGTTGGCAGGAGAAACAGCCGCTTTGATAGCGTCGTTTTAGAATGTGAACAAAAAGCCCAACTCAATCCATGCCCCTTTCACGCCTGTTGACGCTGATCATTGGTCTCAGTTTGATTCTGGGACTAATGCTTTGGTTCATTAATTCCGTCTATCAGCTGTATAGTCAAATTGCGCTTACGACTCCCCTGCTAGCCAATTTGCTGCTGTTGCTTATTATTGCCCTGCTGGGGCTGTTAATCTTTGGGTTTATCTACTATATCGGGCTATTTGGGCGATCGCAAAAGCCTTCACAGAAACGTCGCTCAGCACCGAAAGTGCCAGTAGAGAAAACTGAGGCGGCAGGGGAAAACCTCAAAGCTGTGCGGAAGCAGGTGACGCAGATTCAGGATGAGGTGGCGAGGCAAGCTTTGATTTCGCGATCGCGAGAAATTGAGTCCACCCTAGCACGGGGGGAACTGCTGGTAGTTGTATTTGGTACAGGTTCAGCGGGTAAAACATCCCTAGTAAATGCACTAATTGGGCGAATGGTTGGTAAAGTCGGTGCGCCAATGGGTACCACCCAGATAGGGGAGACATATACCCTGAAATTAAAGGGATTAGATCGTCAGATTCTGATTACCGATACACCAGGGATTTTAGAGGCAGGTGTCGTGGGGACAGAACGGGAGCAAATGGCACGGCAGCTGGCAACGGAAGCTGATTTGTTGTTGTTTGTCGTAGACAATGACTTGCGGCAGTCAGAATATGAGCCACTGCGCGGATTGGCTGAAATTGGCAAGCGAAGTATCCTGGTTCTTAATAAAACTGACCTCTATTGTGATCAGGATAAGGAAATAATTCTTGCTCGATTGCGGCAGCGGGTTCGGGGCTTTATTGCCGCCATCGATGTAGTGGCGATCGCTGCCAATCCCCAGTCGGTTACCCTAGAAACTGGCGAAACCTTCCAAGCCGATCCGGATGTAATGCCATTAATTCGGAGACTTGCCGCTGTCCTTCGAGCAGAAGGAGAAGACTTGGTAGCCGACAACATCCTACTGCAATCTCAGCGCCTAGGAGAAGAAGCCCGACGCCTTATCGATAACCAACGCAAACGGCAGGCGGAGAAGGTAGTAGAACGTTTCCAGTGGATTGGAGCCGGTGTGGTTGCGGTAACGCCTTTGCCATTAGTGGATTTGCTGGCAACAGCTGCTGTCAATGCCCAAATGGTTGTCGAAATTGGCAAAATCTACGGCTGTGAACTGAATCTAGAGCGTGGTAAGGAACTAGCGCTTTCTCTTGGCAAAACCTTGGTGAGTTTGGGAATTGTCAGAGGAGCAATTGAACTAGTTGCCACTGCACTGGAACTGAATGTCGCGACGTTGGTGGTGGGCAAGGCAATTCAAGGTGTCACAGCGGCTTATCTGATCCGAATAGCTGGTAAAAGTTTTATTGAATACTTCCGCAACGACCAAGACTGGGGCGATGGTGGCATTACAGAGGTGGTGCAGCAACAGTTCCAGCTGACCCGCCGGGATGAGTTTGTCAAGGCTTTTATCCAGGAAGCGATCGCGCGAGTCGTGCGACCTTTAAAAGAAGCCTCTGAAGCGGAAGAAGAATTGGAACCAGATTCATCTGATAACCATCGCACTTAACTTGAATGGCAGTGTAGCGTCCGAAAAGGAAATTGGTATGAGTTGCCCTAAGGCGTCCAAGTGTACATCACGTCTGAGCGCAATACATACTTCCTGCCACGAATGACCGGAGCGCCCTCGTGTCGTAGTTCGTGACGGAAACATAGAGCCATACCTTCTGTAGGAACCACAGACACATCAGGAGCCCCAGATGAATCGATTAATTTCAAGTAGGGATTAGCCAAATAAAAGCAAGTTTCGCCCCCTTCAAAACCATCATTAAGGTAGATCATGAACGTCAATCGACTCATGTCACCGTTTTTTCGTCGATAAGAACCATCCCCATGCAGTGCAAATCGCTGACCAGGGTCGTATCGGTAAAACCGCAAGCGCTCATTAAGCCCGATCGCACTCCATTGATCTATCCTACTGGGGACATACTCAGCGATACGATGCCAAAGGTCTGCTGCACGTTCCTGATCATCAAGGATTACGCGA
>DATNPH010000009.1:0-10415 GCA_036703315.1 Coleofasciculaceae cyanobacterium | reverse complement strand
GTAGCTCCCCACTGGACATGCAGCAGTGGCAAGATTTGCTTAGTACTCTGAAGTCTCAAGTCTTTCACTCCCTGAAGTGACAGATAAGAAATTGTGCCTCGATGTTCAACGAGCAGAGGTGTCAGAACGTGCATATCTTCTGCATTTAGGCTGTATATTCCTAACGTGGTTGTGCAACGAAACTTTATTGGAGCGAACCGTTCTAAAATGCGGACTAGGCGGTTGGGGCTGCGATTCTCCTGCAAGGAGGCTTTGCTAACGCCTGGATTCATGGAGATGGTGTAGCCTCGAGCGCAACGGAGCATGTCCGAATCGAGGGCATAGCGCAAGAGTCGCAGGGATAGATGTTGGTGCTGGTAATCGGGATGAACTTTCAAATCGCACAGATACCAAGCAGGACGAACGACCTCACCCTGATAGTAAGGAATCTGGCGCAGCACACCTGCTCCGACTGCTGCAACGCGATCTGCGCTATCGCCATCTAGAACCACGTAGTAGTTCACTTCACCGAGGCGATCAAAAAAAGCAAAATAATCGCTCCCATGATCCAACTGGAAAAAATCATTACCGAGGGGATAAGTAGCGGCTTGCTCGATCGCTACAATTCCAGGCTGAAAATACAGGCGTGCTTCAGGCGCGATCCGATGAAATTTCATGGCGAAATCCAACTACAACTTCCTGGTAGAAAAAGGAGCGATCAGATGCCAGCAATTGGGTAGTGAGTGAGTCATCGACCAGAAGATGGTCAGCCATGACGGACGCCAGATGATGATCGCCATTAAGTCGTCGTCCAATCAATGCACCACCAGGCTTCAAGCTGTGTACTGCACTCGTTAGCATGGTATGCAGATCAGACAAGGGCATCCAGTCGGAGATATTGGAAAACTGGATCAGGTCAAACTTACTAAACTCTGCTAATTGCTGCATTTTCTCGGCAAAGGCACCGTGGTGTAGCCTCAGTCGGTCAGTGCCCAAGGCGTGAATGGACGTTTGGGCAGGTTGTTGCAGATAGATAGGGACGCCATCCATTCCACTGGTATAGCAATCGCCCCATACCTGAGTTACAAAGTAATTTTCAGTAGGAACAAATTGCTGTAAGGCGATCGCAAATACATCGGCGAAATGCTCCCCAAAACTACGATCCATCGAATAGTTCACGGCTGCTTCTCCAAATGTTCCTGCCAGTTTGCTGCGCTCGAATACCGTCTCAAAACTATCTCGCCATCGGGGATGCTGGAGGGCAGTTGTAGGAGAGCGAAGTGGGTCTAACTCAAAAGTGGCAAAATGGCTGGAGAGTTCCCGAAACAGTTGCTCGAAGCGACCCACGCGATTCACACCAAAAGCGATTTGGTCTTGCCGTGCGTCCCAAAATGCCTGTGTTGTGTCTGGAAGTTGCAAGCGCACTCGTTCGTAGAGCCTCAGTCGCTCCGTCTCACTCGCCTTCAGATCTGCTCCTATAAGTCGTAGTTGTTCATCTAGGGACAAGTGCAACAAGGCTTGTCGTCGCAACTCAACTAAATGAAGTTGGGCGAGGTTCAGGTCAACCGCTTCAATCTGCACCACGGCTGGACTAGCGAGCAAACTCAGAGCCGTACAACCCCCAGAGGCAACCAGCAAGACTCGCAACGGATGCCCCTGTCGCTCCTTTAACTGCTCGATGACCCGTAACTCAATCCTGGGGTCTTCCCGTGCCTGGGAAAAGGCAATCTCAGAGAATGGGCTACAAATCACGGTACAGGCTCCAAAAATAGTGTGCGCCGATAACGAGTCCTTGCACAACCTGGGTACGGGAACGCGGCTCATTCCAGGCAGGTGCTGCTAGCATCAGCAAATCTCTAGCGTGTTCGGTATCGAGTTTTTCATGCACGGCGTAGTGAGATTGGCTACCGGGAGCCACCCAGCCCCGATGATTTACGGTACGAGCGATCGCCGCACTGATGTCCACATAAAGATACTCAATGATACCTAACAAGGCTGCTCCTGCTTCTCCAGGTTGGGATAGACAGTAGGTCAGAATCGATTGGTTGAAGGCTAGAACAGGAGTGATACAGGGCGTTTCCAGTTCTGCGGCAGTTGCACCCAACGCTTGCAGATATTGACCAAACGTATACTTATGGGAACGCAGGCGATCGCCATGTCCATGTTCCTCTGCTACGTTTTCTGCCAACGGTAGCCGTGCCTCCAGCAGTGGTATCCGCGCCAGCACTGCCGCGAGTGCCTGCGAAAACGACTCGACCGCAAATCGAAATGGCAGTTGGCTCTGACGAAAGGCTTCGCGGGATGTGGAATCGGTTTGCATCCAAATCAGGTAAGGATGGTGATGGAAATCGTAAACTTCTGCTACCCGCAATACGGCGGCTTCCAATGTTGGCATTGCAGCCAAGTCTTCCCAAGCCAGTTCAGGAGTGGTTGAAATTTTTGTCGTTATAACGGATTTCTCTTCTAGTGCTTGCATAATTGGCTCCATTCTCAACGGGTACCGATGGTGACGCTACCGACTGCGGTACGGCGAAAACTGGCGACGACAAAATCACGCACGAAGGCAAAGTAGGACGGGATGTAGGGTGCGCCCTGCAACACTAGCTCTTCCTTGAGTTCCTGATGCAAACGCGGCAGGTTATACCAAGGCACTGCCGGATACAAGTGGTGTTCCAGGTGATAGTTCTCGTTGCACATGAAGAATCGAGTGACGGGATTTGTCACGATGGTGCGCGTACCCCGAATCAAATCCGATTCGCGATCAAGCAGAGTATGTTGACTCATGCCGCGAATGTTGACCATCGTGTTGATCAACAGCATCGGGAGCAGCCAGCCATGAATCAGGAAGGCTGTGGGAACAGGCGATAGTAGCACTGCGATTACCATAAGTCCAAGCAGGACAACCTCGATCGCGATCCAAAGTCGCTCCACTGCATTTCCCTGTCGAAATCCCAGAATCGGAATTGCAACGATATACACCGGATAGCCAATTATTAACCGTCCCCAGTGCATGGCAAAAACCAACCCATTCCATTGGGTATAGTTCTTGTAGTGATCTGGGTCGCCTTCTATACCAAGATGCTTATGATGCTTCAGGTGCAGGACTTTGTAGGCTGAGAAGTTTTGCAGCACTGGCAACGCACACAGGATGCTCAATATCCGGTTCCACTGTAGGTGAGTAGAGAGTACGCCATGTACCCCTTCATGAGTAAATAGACTAATTCCATGCAGGGAAGCCGCCGCTAGCAGATACAGTGGTAGACACGCGACATAACACCAGGGGGTTGCGATCGCTCTAGTAAGCAAGAATGCGGTACTAGCTGCAACTGCATAGAACATGACGAACGTCAGCAAGCGATAGTGGCGGCGATCAAGGCAATGCAAGTCTCTGAGGAGTTCGGCACTGACTTTAGGCTTTTCCAAAGTGTCAATGGAAGACGCTAAGGGTACAACCTGCAAATTTCCTGACAAAGCAGCAGCGAGTTGGTTGTTCTGCATAGGAGAAACGACAAGATGGGGAGCTACAGTGCAAGTCCGCTGTAGTTTCCTTATAAGTGGTGAAATGGCACTAACTTAAGACGACAAATCCGTTGTTCATGGTTCATAGTCTATGCGCTCCTCCAATGAGCGATCAACAATGAACAGCGATCCACTCGCGGTGTGCGATCATCCTTATCCTAGTGCCATTCTTATAGATCTAAACAAAAGCGATGTGCAGCTTTCCTGATTGGCAGCTTTTCTGATTGAGGTGATGTAGCATCGATTTGCAGCAATCGCGTGTTGAGATATGGGAAACTGACGGTAGTATTTGAGTGAGCGATCGCTCCTCCCTTAAAAGCATCTCAACCAATAAAGCCTCCGGACAACAATCGGGAGGCAGGCTTAAAGGAGGGCTTTCCAGTTCAAAGCAAGACAGCTATAAATTCTCCTAAATGCACTGATTTTTTACCGATTTGCTGCTATGGATAACTTATCGTATCCTCCTTATTTGTTTCACGTTCTTGATAGATGAAAAGGAAGGGCGTCCACACGCGAGTGGACTCCAATCTCGTTGAGTTTCCAACCATCCAGATGGAGTGGGAGCAGTCGAGCAAGACGCTCATTGTCCAACCAAGAGGTTTGTTGTTGTAACGTTCGATTAGCCACACATTGGAGATTCGTATCGATGGTCTTCCACAAGTCATGGGATTCCAGTCATCATTAACTACTATCCAACCCTGTGGCACTGATGAACCAGCACATATTTCATTAGGGCTATTTTGAGCAACTACGACAGATGCTAAAAGCACCAGTAGGAAGTGCTGTGAGTAAACTAACAAAGCGTTTCATTGTATTTTATCCTATTGATTTATGGACAATTCCTGAGTACATTTGTTGTTTCGATACCTCAACAAAGTACGTAGTTTCTGTTGTTTAGGCGAAAGTTCTCCTGCAATGCAGGGGACTTTCTATTTAAAGATATCCCTGTGATTCAGCAAATTTACGCAAGTAGGGCAGACACTGGCGCTGGTAAAAACTGCTCAATGTCGAAACTGACAAGTTGAATTCTGCGGCGAGATTTTTCCAGTTCACTTCTGGGGGCAAGCGTCGCAGGATTAACACTTGGCAAGTCACCTCTGGATGATTCGCGATGTGGATACGGCGTAATTCACCCTCTGGATCGGTTTTAGCCCAGCTTCTTATGTCTTCAAGTAGTGGAGGAACGTTAGGATTAGCTGGAATATTTTCTACAGGGTCAACATTTTGATTAGTTTCGCCTGAATCGAACTGCCCAAGTGGTGTTGAAACTGTTGTGAGTGTCTCCTTTTGCTTGTTTACGTAGCAATCGCGGAGCCGTTGCTTCAGGTAGAAATTCAGCCAGGTGACGACACTGCTACGATTGAGGTCGTAGGGTTTACCCCTGTTTCCTTCGCAGATATTATGGCAAAAATACAGCCATGTCTGTTGCAAAGCGTCTTGATAGTAAGGTGTATTTTCTTTCCAAAGTTTGTTTGCGGCTAACCGAATAATTTTAGTTAAGTTTTTCTGACGTTGGGCGCTTCCGGCTGGATGTTGACAAGCTTGTGCAACCAGATAAGGTAACTGTTCCTCCGAAAACCTTTCGGGATTGCTCTCCCAAATAGAAGATTGACTGGTAATGCGGCTCTTTAGTTTCATTTGTCTTCTTGTTTGAATAACCCTAATGCTATTGATGGATTAGTCAGTCCCTGCGATCGCTCCGCACCATTCCAACTGGCACAATAGTAGCGATTGTCTGTACTATTTAGGAGTGCAGTAGGTGAGAATGAGGCGATCGCCCTCTACTATTGCAGAGAAACAGAAAGCGATCGCAATCTTTCACTATCGCTAACAAACTGTGCATTCCAGAATGAGTGTTTATTAGTAAATACTCAGTAATTACCTCAATTATTTTCTTCTAAAGGTTGACAAAGAACTTCACATAACTGGTTTAAGCTCTCCCTTCGTTGTTCAATCAATATTTTGCCAAGTTCCTCTAAATACTCAATATTACCTGGACTTGCATTATCCATGTGATCGTGACCATCATCAGCACTTAATGGCACTTGAAAGCGATAGTAGTTTCTGCAATCTCCCTTAGTAATCATTAATTGATTAAACTGATAAGCAACAGACTCACTCTGTCCATCAAAGACAATATTAAGTAGGGGAAGTGCCCATTTGAGCTGCCCCCAATTTTTTGCGTCTTGATATTTGTACTTTCTAGTTAACGATCCAGTACCCAAAGAAACAATAAGCGTGTCATCTCGTTGTAGTTCCTGCCCAATCTTTCTCTTATAAGAAATCATTGTCTCCATCAGCGCTAATGAAGTAGGATTATTTGCAAAAATCCCACCATCTACTAAGGCATAGTAATCTTCTGAAGTCCGATGAACTGTTTTAAGCTTATAAGGAGGGAAGAATGTTGGTGCAGCAGAGGTTGCCATTGCTGCGTTAACCATTGTGAATCCTCTACATATCTTGCGACTGTCTAAGCTGTCAGTTTCCTCTGCTTTATAGTTGCTTGTGAAAAAAAACAGGTGTTCGCAATTCGATATCATAACTTGTAATAAAGACTTCCCGTAAAGCATGTTCAATACGAGCTTCACCTAAAAGATTCGTCAAAACTTCTTGCTTGCCTATCGGATTAAACTTCGGTTGTACTAAATCATCTATATGACTTGGGATATATTCACTGAAAATTTTCTTTCCGTACTTGCGATAAAAATCTATAAGTTCAGCAGCAGTATATTCTGCCTCATAATTACTACTAGAATCTGAATTACGCTTTGTCAAACCTAAAGCTAGAATTCCTCCGGTTGAAGTTCCAGCAATCATGTGAAACATTGTTTCTATTCGCTTTCTCGTTCTTTCCTCAATGTAGTTAAGAACCATGGCAGGAATTATTCCTCGAATACCACCACCATCAATTGAAAGAATTCTTCTTTTAAAGACCTTGGCAACCATAATTTTTGTCTCTCTAAATCTTGCCAGACTAAATTCAAAGGGATAAGATCAATGGCTTCAATCAACCCTGATTCAGTAATAACCCGGACATTGTGATTGCGACCGTGAGAAAAAGTTATAAATAGTTAGTATTTCGGCTGTGGATTATCCTGGAGCTCAGGAAATCAATCACTCTACTGTTGCGGATTACCCCACCGGAACCATGCGGGAAACGTACAGAGAGAATCTCTAACTTGGCGCTACTATCGGAGTAGTAGACTTTATGTAAATAGATGACAGTTGACGAAGCACTCCTTTTTTTAGACTCAGTTCTTCAACAGGAGCCTCTCAACGATATTCAAGCGCTAGTATTTCGGCAGACTTGGCAAGGATGCTCTTATCCAGAAATGGCAAAGAGCGCTGGTTATGATTACGAGTACATCAAGTTTGTTGGCTTTCAGTTGTGGCAACTACTCAGTCGGGTATTTGGGGAAAAGGTTACCAAGAGTAATGTTCACTCAGTCCTGCGGCGAAAGGCACAACAGGTGTCAGTAATCGTAGCACCATCAAACAGTACACCTACTAATGAGAGTAGAAATACTCAAGCCTATCAAAGTGACGCTACTACTCACTTGATCGCTGCTGAAGGAGTAACTGCCAATAGGTGTCAAGATTGGGGAGAAGCGATCGATGTCTCTGATTTCTATGGACGTGCCGAAGAACTAGCCAAGTTAGAGCAGTGGATTGTGCGCGATCGCTGCCGCTTAGTGATGGTATTCGGTATGGGCGGCATTGGCAAAACTGCGATTTCCGTCAAGATAGCAGAACGCATCCAGGAGCATTTTGATTATGTCATCTGGCGAAGTCTGCGAAACGCTCCTCCTATCCTCGACCTTCTAGCAAATCTGATTCAATTCCTATCCCAGCAAAAGGAAACTGTTTTTCCGGATACATTAGACGGTAGAGTCTCGCAACTTCTTGCATATTTACGAGCTTCGCGCTGTCTTTTGGTTCTCGATAATGCCGAATCGATTTTACGTGAGGGCGATGCCTGTGGCGGGCTACGCCAACGCACGGGTGGCTATCGAGAAGGATATGAGGGTTATGCTCAACTCTTCACATGTCTGGCAGAAACGCCCCATAAAAGTACCCTCGTGTTAACCAGCCGGGAAAAACCGAAAGAACTAACAACACAGGAAGGCGAAACCTTACCTGTTCGCTCATTACAACTGCCTGGTTTATCCTCAGCAGCAGTACAGAAAATTTTTCAAGTCAAGGGTGATTTTTCTGGGTCACAATCCGAATGGAAAGTTCTGATCGAACACTATGGGGGAAATCCCTTGGCATTAAAGATGGTAGCTTCGATCATTCGAGATTTATTTGATACTAGTGTTTCTAAATTCTTAGAATTATTAACCCAAGGTACGTTAGTCTTTGATGATATTCGCAATCTTTTAGATCGACAGTTCAATCGCCTATCTGATTTAGAAAAAGAGCTGATGTACTGGATCGCTATCGATCGAGAGCCAGTTTCCTTGTTAGGATTGCATAAAGATTTAGTAAGAGAACTCTCACCAACTGAATTCCTAGAGGCTTTTGCTTCTCTTGCGAGGCGATCTCTAATCGAGAAGGCTACGCCTACGCTTATTGAAAAAAACTCAGATGGCTTCACCCAACAACCTGTTGTCATGGAATACGTGACACAACAGTTAATCGAACAGGTCTGTCAAGAGATAACTACCACCAAAATTGACCTTTTCAAGAGCCATGCTGTGCTCAAAGCCCAAGCAAAAGACTATGTGAGGGATACTCAATCTCGCCTTATCCTCAACCCCATTGCTAAGCGGCTGCTCTCGAATTTTGAAAGCTCGCGATCGCTAGAAAATCAGCTCAATCTCATTCTTATATCCCTGCGAGGAAAGCCAGCACGGGAAACTGGATATGCAGCAGGTAATGTTATTAATTTACTGCGGCATATGCAGACAGATTTAAGCGGCTGGGATTTTTCTAATTTAACGGTTTGGCAAGCTTATTTACAAGATGCCAATTTACATCAAATAAACTTTGCTGGTGCTGATTTAGCTACTTCTGTTTTTGCTGAAAACTTTGGTAGTGGTTTGTCAGTTGCCATTAGTCCAAATGGAAAGCTGCTAGCGATGGGCGGTACAAACGGTGACATTCACTTATGGCAACTCCCAGAGACTCAGCTATTAATAACTAACAAAGGACACGCTAGTTTAGTGTTTTCTGTTGTCTTCAGTCCAGATAGCCGAATGCTCGCTAGTGGCAGTGCAGACGGTACTGTAAAGTTATGGGATTGCAGCACTGGGGAATGTCTTAAGGTATTGCAAGGACATATCGGCAATGCATGGTCAGTTGCTTTCAGCCGAGATGGTCACAGCCTAGCAAGTGGTAGTGGTGACGGAACTTTGCGCTGTTGGGATTTGAACACTGGACAATGCTTAAAGACGTTGCAAGCACACCTAGGTCAAGTGTGGTCAGTTGCGTTCAGTCCTCAATGTCGGACTTTAGCCAGTAGCGGTGCTGATAATACCATGAAGCTATGGGATGTCAGTACAGGACAATGCCTAAAAACATTCCAGAGTGATAACAACCAAGTCCAGTCAGTTGCCTTCAGCCCCGATGGCAAAATACTAGCTAGTGGCGGTAATGATTCCTTGGTACGTTGCTGGGATATCAATACAGGGGAGTGTTTCCGCATCTGCCAAGCACATACAAAACGAGTGTTGTCAATTGCCTTTAGTCCTAACGGCAAAACCTTAGCCAGTTCTAGTGAAGACTCGACAGTGAGATTGTGGGACGTTTTATCAGGTCAGTGTCTTAAAACACTACAAGCACATACCGACCGGGTTTCATCAGTTGCTTTTAGTCCTGATGGCAAAACTGTAGCGAGTTGTAGTGAAGACTATACACTCAAACTGTGGGATGCCAACACAGGTCAATGTCTGAAAACTGTGTACGGGCAAACCAGCCCAGTGTATTCAGTCGCTTTATCTCCTCAAGGTGAGACGTTTGCCAGTGGCGATCGCTCACTCAGGCTTTGGAATGCCAAAACGGGGCAGTGTCTTAAAAGCTTACTCGAACATAGTCCTCGAATCCTATCCATTGCCTATAGCCCGGATGGTCATCTTATAGCAGCTAGCTCTTATGACACGAGCGTAAAGTTATGGGATGCTACGACAGGACAGTGCCTTAAAACTTTTCAAGGTCATACTGTTGGGACTTGGGGAGTCGCTATAAGTCCTGATGGTAAAACGTTGGCAAGTAGCAGTGGCGACTATACTGTAAAGCTTTGGAATATCAAAACAGGGCAGTGTCTCAAAACTTGCAGCGAACACCAGGGTTGGGTGTTTAGAGTTGCGTTTAGTCCTTCTGGTAATATCCTGGCTTCTGCCAGTGCTGATAGTACCGTAAAGTTATGGGATAGCACGACAGGGGAAGTCTTGAGAACTTGCACCGGACATGCAAGTTGGGTTTGGTCAGTTGCATTTAGTCCTTCTGATAACATCATGGCTTCTGCCAGTGCTGACAATACCGTGAAGGTTTGGGATGTCAGTACGGGACAATGCCTGAAAACTATGCAGGGACACGACAGCATGGTGGTCTCAGTGATGTTTAGTCCTGATGGCACAAGGTTGGCAAGTGGCAGTCATGACCAAACAGTGAGGTTGTGGGATGTTAGTACTGGTGAATGCCTGAAAGTTCTCCAGGGACACGACAATTGGGTATGGTCGGTTGCCTTCAGTCCGGATGGTCACAGCATAGCCAGTGCTAGCCAAGATGAGACGATTAAGCTTTGGGATGCAAAGACGGGCGATTGCCTAAAAACACTACCAGTCCCCAAACCCTACGAAGGCATGAACATTACAGGTGTCACGGGTTTAACGGATGCCCAGAAAGCTACGCTAAAAGCGCTGGGTGCAGTGGAGTTGGAAGATTCACTGATTCAATAGAGGCGTTGCGATCGGCTT
>DATNPH010000280.1:0-32295 GCA_036703315.1 Coleofasciculaceae cyanobacterium | reverse complement strand
CTGGAGTGTTTCTAAATCCGACTTCCTGACGAAGTCAGCGGTGCTAGAGGCAATCAAGCGCTCAATTTGGTTTAAACAAGCATTCAAACCAGCGGCAAATTCATAACGACTGAGTGAGCGGTTGCCGCGATACGTGCGATCAGGATAGCCAACGATACAGCCATAGCGTTCTACCAGAGAGCGCAGCGCTTCATAAGCCCAGTCAGTGGGTCTGACATCCGTAAGCTGGGTGACGTTGGTGACTTGGTCTTGGGATTCACCGCCACTTTCGCTGTAGCGCTGGATTTGGTCTAAAACTTCGGTGGAGCCAGTACCTATGTTACCTGCGGCTGGTACTTGCTGGGCTATGGAGCTATCTGATTGGTTACTGGGGCTAGCATTGGCAGGCGTCAACTGGGAGACAACTGTCTTGCCTGCGGTTGGCACTTGTTGAGCCAAAGGATTGCCTGCTTGGTTACTAGGGCTGGCATTGGCTGGCGTCACTTGGGGAACAGAGGTTGTCTCGACTTGAGTGCTAGGTAACTGAGTTGAGAGAGCCGCAATGGGTTCCAAAGTTGCTGTGACTTGGCTATCTCTGACCTCTGCTATTTGCTTTTGCTTAGGAATACTCTCTTGCGAATAGGCGCTGCCATCAACTAGCAAAGATGAACCTAGAAGCGCTGGACTGAGTTTCAAAAAATTCCAGAAAGTTGTTGACATGATACTTGATAATTCTCACATCCAATGAACTTTAATGAACCGTCATAAACACGAAACTTCGTTCAATCTATCAATAATGTTATGCAGATTACAAAACATTATTGAAATCACTAGATTTCTTGCAAAAATAAATTGTTGTGACATAGCAGTAGTACTTATCTCCCAGGACTTAGCAACTTATGCAAGAATCTACTACTGATAATTTTTATCACCTTTTTGTAAAAAGACTAAAGCTTGCTTTGAGAATTATTTGGCTGTTAGAGGCCGGCTTATAACTTGGAGAATAAATTTACTCCAGCGATTAACAACGTAGGAACTTGACACAGCCATCAGCCAAGCCAGCCACTCAGTCCACTAAGCCGTCAGGTTAGTTTAGCAGTAGTAATTGATTGAGCATCCTGCCTCCAAATTGCTACAACAGCGGGTTTAGGTGGTGCGTTGACTGTTTTAGCAGGCCAGTTGGAGCCAATTGGGACTCGGCGAGTTTGCATAAACTCTTCACCTTTTGAGGTTCGCATGGAGATCTTACGGTCTTCATAGCCACTTGCTCCCCCCTGACGAGTACCGTTAATTTCTCCTGGATGCTGCACCGAGAGGAACAGAGTTTGCTCGTCAGCGGTAAAACATGGTCCAGTTGTTTCGCACTCCATTGGTCCATACCCAAACATGTAAGCGTTGCCAGCATTGGCTCCAGAGGTAGGAATAAACCAGACAGCATTGTTTCCAAATACTCCTCGTAAATTAGACTGGCTAATTGGTTTACCTTCCTGATCAAGGCGACCTTTAGGAGCAGCTGTGTTGAGCTTGTCAGTGGACATATCGGTGACCATCCAGACATGACCTGCTTTATCGATCAGGAGATTATCAGGATTTGCAAACCCAGCGCCTCCTTCTGCGGGTTCACCGCCTAAAGCTAGGATTTTCCAACGGAAGGTCATGGCGGCTGAGTTATTGCCATCTTCAACTAGGCGCATGATCCAGCCGTACTCATAGGCTTTACCATCACGTCCTTTGAAAATTCGTAGGTCTGGTCCACCATCACTGCTGCTGGATGTGCCAGAGGTAAAGGTAATGAACAGGGAACCATCAGGAGCAATTTCAGTGTCTTCTGGACGAGCTGTGCAAGTGGCACTGATCGCATTAGCCGCGAAGTGAGCGTCTATGAGAATTGCCCCCTGTTTTTCTTGGACTTTACCTGTGTAGAGGTTGCCCAACGTCTTGAACTTTTGTTTGAATGCAGCGATATCAGCATCTTTTTGTGCTTTGAAGATGCCACCTTCTGGACGCTTGAGTAGGGTAATCATCCCCCCAGCATGGACACTAGGTAAATCGGGGTTAACCGGGGTATCGGCTTTTAGAGCTTTGCCTTTCTTGCGGAACACCGCTACCCCTGGTTCTGTTGCCTTGAGGTAACGCCCGTCTTCTAAGCCAGAAATCCCAGTAAGGCGGCGGTCAGCCTTAGAGTTAGTCCTGACCCACTTACCATCAGCCTCGCGACGAATTGATATTACTCCAATTCCCAGATCTGTCAGCGCTTCTTTGGAAACGTCTTGGATCATCGCTTTGGTCGGGTTATTATCTGCCAAGGCAAAAGCATTGATTCCGTCTTGTCCAGCTGGTTTAAGTGCTGCCTCTAGCTTCTCAAAGGGAAGCGATTTACCAATTACCTGATTGTAAGTTTGAGTCCAAGGCTTGGAACTAATGTACTCAAAATTAACCGTCAGGAATCCCTCATCTTTACCTGTTTCAACAAACGAGAGGTAATCGTTGTTGTAGCCGAAGCGAGAATCACCTACCTTATCTCCCCAAGCGGCAATCACGTCGTAGGTGAAGCCGTCTGGTAGCACAAGATCGTCTTGTATTTCATATTTACCGTAATCTTGTACTTGCTTAGTCAGTTCTGTACCAGCTAGTGATAGAGGCATAGGTCCCCTCACGGGCTTAAAGCTGATACCACTCACAGTAGAACTATCAGCCGAACCTAAGTTGCTAAAAGGCATCGAAGCTTTTTTCCTAGCTCCTAGGCAGGAACCCAAGGCAACGGTACTGGCACTAGCTCCCAGAAATAATAAGAAATTTCGACGTTTGAGAGCCATGTTGATGTTGTCTATGTAGGATCAGCTGCATCTGGTAGAAGGAAAATCCATGGCTTTTAGCCAGATACTCTTGATACTATGGCTGCAAGTTTATGCTTTTGCTAAGTTCAGGTAATCCAAAGGTTAAGCTGCATCTATCCAATGGCTGAAAATTTTGAAGTGATAGGATCTTTTTCACAATCTAGTACTTTTGTCAAGAACAATTAATAAATACGTCCTTGTCCATAATTACTACCGATGACCTGTAACGATGTAGGTCACTCTTTGACCAATATTAGTAGCATGGTCAGCCATTCGCTCCAAGTGACGAATTGCTAGTACTAATAAAAGACTAGGCTCAACAACGCCTTTGATATCCCGCTGATCAGCCAGAGTTTGATAAAGCGTTTCGTAAGCGGTGTCTACTTTATCATCCAATACTTGTACGGCTCGCCCAGCCGTTGCGTCTAGATCTGCCAGTGCCACCAAACTTGCTGCCAGCATGGCTTGGGCATGATGGGACATTACCTCAATTTGAGGCAAGCAAGGATGAGGTGAGTAAGGAAAGAGTTTAACGGCAATCTCTGCTAAATCTTCAGCATAATCGCCAATTCGCTCCAAGTCTCTGACCAATTGCATAAAGGCACTGAGGATGCGTAAGTCTTGAGCAACTGGGACTTGTAGCGTCATCAGCGTGGTACAATCTAACTCGATTTGGCGATAGTAGTGGTCGATTTGGTCATCGAGTAACGAAATTAATTTCGCTGCCTCTAAATTTCGGAAGAACATCGCCTGATGACTTAGGCGAAAGGAATTTTCAACTAGAGCACCCATGCGCAAAACATCCTGCTCTAAGCGCCGGAGGCTCCGCTCAAAATGGGTACGTTCAGAATTGCTGCTTGCAGAAGATATGCTCACCTCAGATGCTTTAGCGTTAAAAGAATGAACAGTCGTAAATATAGTGATAGCAAATTAAGGTGAAATTAGCGTTAAATTTTGCTGTCAGGAAGTTTAATTTGCAACCAAGCACCACCTGTGTCCGGATGATTTCTAGCTTCGATGGTACCTCCGTGAGCCTGGATAATCGCCTGAACAATTGAGAGACCTAGTCCGTTACCACTACTTTTTCCTGAGCCTTGTGAAGAAACAGAGCCAGACGGCTTTTGTCGCGAAGGGTCTCCCCGATAGAGCCGCTCAAAAACATGAGGTAAGTCTGATTCGGAGAAGCCTGAACCTGAATCAATAATATCAATTTGAATCAAGCCGTGATTCTCTAGCTCCTCAGGAGGTACAGCGTCCTGCTTCCCGAAGGAAGCTACTGAAGTCAGTCCCACTTCCCTAAGGGGATAGATTGGCTGGGAACCCAATACAGGTGCACTACGAGCATAGATCGCTTCACTATCGATATCTTCTGCTTTAAAGCAAGTCACCTCAACTCGAATACCTTCTCGTTGTGAGCTGTGTTTAATCCCGTTATCTAATAAATTTAGAAAAACTTGGGTCAGGCGGGCTTGATCAGCTTTTATCCATAGGTTATCCGGACCGACATAGGCAAAACACAGCTGCTTAATCTGTGCCAATGGCTCTAACGTTTGCCAAACTGACTGAATGAGCGATCGCAGTTCTACTGGTTGATATGTGAGGCTTTGGCTGGGGTTTTTCTCTAGATGGCTAAGTTCTAACCAATCTTGTACTAGGTTAATCAGCCGATTAGTTTCGTGCAGCAGTTGCTCAACCCATCGACTCGCAGGAGGCTCTAGACGACCTTGCAAGGCTTCTGCTACCAAGTGGATTGAGGTTAGAGGCGTTCTAAGCTCGTGGGCTAAATCAGAAACCCACTGGTTACGAGATTGGGTAAGTTCTACTAGGGGTTGCTGATTTTCCAGAAAAACACCGACATGTCTATGAGGGAGAGACCAACTGGAAGCTCGCAATGTGAGCGATCGCACCTTGCTCATCGCTGCTCCATCCAAGCAAGGGGGATGAAATTCCCACTCCCGGATAGTTGGCTGTTGTCGGTGACGGGTCTGTTCAATTAGCTGATCGAGTTCGTAGGAACGAACCAACTCTAGCAGTAAACGCAGTTGTCCTGGTTCCCATCGATCAATCTGTAGCAACTGACGCGCCTGCTCATTGCACCAAAGCAATCGATTTTCTTCATCTACCTGCAAATACCCCAATGGCGCTACCTCAAGTAGCAATTGCCACGTTTGCAGTTCCTCCTTAAGTCTTTCCCGATGCTGATTGGCTAGCGCAATCTCCGACCGCAGGCGAGAAATTGCAGGCAATGCCGTACTACTGCCATTTGCCTGCAATGACCCTAACATTTGGCCCAACTGCCGTTGGAGTCGGCGCTGCTGCCAGAGCCAAAACCCAATCCCTAGAGCTAGACCCAGTAGAAATGCCAGGAGGGTCATTCGTTTTTATTGGTTTGAAGGTTAAAGGTTTGCAGGTTGAAGGTTTAGAACATTTTAACGCTTCAGCTCTACCCTGATGTCCGCAACTTACAACATTCCAACTTTAAATACCTTCATCCAACCTGTTAATTTGCCAACCTTTAACCAAATCGGTAGCCAAAACCGCGAACGGTAATCAAATATTCTGGTTGACTGGGGTCTTTCTCTAATTTTTCCCGTAGCCAGCGAATATGAACATCTACTGTTTTAGTGTCCCCTAGAAAATCTGGACCCCACACCTGATCGATTAACTGCTCACGCGACCAAACTCGGCGGGTATAGCTCATAAATAGTTCTAGAAGCCGAAATTCCTTTGGTGATAAGCTTACTTCTTCTCCACGAACCGTTACCCGGCACTCTTGAGGATAGAGCGTAATATCCCGCAGTTGCAGCACTGGCGTCTGGGGCAAACAGCTAAAGCGTTGGCGACGCAGTAAAGCACGGCAACGGGCAACAAACTCCCGCATACTGAAGGGCTTAGTAAGGTAGTCATCCGCGCCGACTTCCAATCCCAACACGCGATCTGTTTCACTGGCTTTGGCGCTAAGAATCAAAATTGGGACAGGATTTCCACGATAACGTAGCAAACGACACAGATCTAAGCCATTGATCTGTGGCAACATCAAATCCAATATCAGCAAGTTATAAGGGAAATCTGCGTCTGTTGACTCGCTATCCTGAAGAAGCGATACAGCAGTACGCCCATCAGCGGCAGTGACCACTTCATAGCCTTCTTCTTCTAGAGCCAAGACAAGCATTTCCCGAATCAAATCTTCATCTTCCACTACCAGGATGCGCGTTGTTTGCGCCAGCTTTTCTGGACTGGAAGGGCTATGTGGTAGATCGAGAGAAAGCATATATTGATAATTTGGTATTTGAAGTTCTAAGCCAAGGTATACACCAAAATTATTCCTTTAGATATAGAAAAAGTAATGATTACAGGATCTAGGTCTTAGGACAGGCTTAGATAAGCCCATAGTAAGCAATTTTTTAAGACTTAATACAATTTGCTTGACTTTGTTGCTGATGTCAGCCGATTAAAATAATATCACTGAGTGTAATACCGTCATACACTTGTATGACAAAATAAGAAATCCACAGACGAAAGCGAAGTATTGGTCTGGAACACAGTCCTCTCGCTGCAATTGTATTACACAGCTTGTAATACAGTGGGGTGATCTACCTTGTTAACTTCAATTCCATAGGTTTCCAGCTTGCTCTGGGTTGGAGCCATAAATAGACATTTGCGTTAATTCGTAGTGAAACGGTTAGCCGACTCCTAAAGGTTTAGGCAGTTCCAAAGTCGCTATGAATAATTAGCTACAGAGCCTAACGATATTGACGTGAGACTAAGTAACAATGCTGCTACATTTGAGTACGTGGAAAGAAGTTGAGGCTTACTTGGAGCAATCTCCGGGAATTATTTTGCCGATTGGTTCAACGGAGCAACATGGACCAACAGGGTTAATTGGAACTGATGCGATTTGTGCCGAAGCGATCGCAAAAGGTGTTGGTGAAGCGAGTGGTGCTCTTGTTGGTCCGACGATTAACGTCGGGATGGCACTGCATCATTTAGGCTTTCCAGGCACAATCAGCCTGAAACCAAGCACATTGATTCAATTGATTCAAGACTATCTTACTAGCTTAGCCAGAGCAGGGTTCACAAAGTTTTTCTTTATCAATGGTCATGGTGGCAATATGGCTACCGTCAAGGCAGCTTTCTCGGAAGTTTATGGTCACTTAATAGATTTGAATATTCCCAAAGCTGAACGGGTACAGTGTCGCCTTGCCAACTGGTTTATGTGTGGTTCTGTCTACAAGTTGACAAAGGATTTATATGGCGACCAAGAAGGCTCTCATGCAACGCCCAGCGAGGTAGCTATTACTCAGTATGTTTATCCTGATGCCATTAAGCAAGCACCCTTGTCAGAGGACGTCGCCTCTGGGTACCCAATTTATGGCTCAGCTGATTTTCGCTATCGGTATCCAGATGGACGCATGGGTTCCAATCCTACGTTGGCAACACCGGAACATGGGAAACAATTTTACGAGTTGGCAGTGAAGGAATTAAGTAATTCCTATTTGGAGTTTTTGAATCAGGATTGAACCGCAGATACACACAGCTATAAGCAGATAAAGCGGTTTTCACTTGAATGAAATACAGCTATCTCAGTTTTAGGACAAGGGAGAAGTAATCCGGTTGTATTATATTCAACTGAGAACCGCTATATTTACAGAATTTCAGGGATTTAAGCCCTTAAATAACCGTTATACCTCCCTTAACAAGGGAGGCTATGTATAAGTTATAGGACTTACGCAATTGACTCTGCATCCGCTACTTATAGAGTTATAGTAGGCAATGTTCACTTTACATATAGGGGTTTTGCGTAAGTCCTGAGTGAATAAAAGCAACAGGTAATAGTAGCGAAGTTTTTGTTACCTGCTGCTCTCAAAAACTACGAGCAATCTCGATTAGAAACTCTTCCGTTCCAGCCTGTAGTTTTACAAAGGATAGCGTTATTGAGGCTGGCATTAGTTGTGTTGACGTTCTTCATGTTGGCACCGCTCAAGTTGACACCATTTAAATCGGCATCAGTTAGGTCAGCATCTGTGAGGTCAACACCACTCAAGTTGGCACCCGTGAGGTTGGCACCCTTTAGTTCTGCTTCCCTCAAATTCGCACCACTAAAATTGGCACCACTCAGATCGGCTCCTCTCAGCTTCGCCTCCCTCATGTTGGCTCCACTGAGGATTGTACGGCTCAATGTCGCCTTTTCAAATGCAGCGAAGCCTAACTCAGCACCCGTGAGGTTGGCACCACTGAGACTGGCACTCCTCAGGGTGGCACCCCAGAGGTTGGCACCACTGAGACTGGCACCACTGAGATTGGCATCGTTCAGATTGGCACGGATTAGGGAAGCCCTATCCAAGTTAGCATTCTCTAGTTGGCTACCGATCAGGTCAGCATGATTTAGGTCGGCATTGTTCAAGTTAGCCTGTTTTAAGTCAACACCACTAAGGTTACACCTCGGACATCCCCCTCTTAGAAGGAGTCGCTGCACTAAGTCAGAGTAATCAGCTTTAGTTGGAGTGGCGAAGCCAAGTGTCGCTACAAGTAAAACAGTCGTCACAATCGGAAGTTTCATGCGTTATTTCTGTGTCGGCTTGACAAATATTAACTACAATGGTATTCCGTTGAGCAATCATTCTACAAGTGGCTGGAGCAGAAGTACTGAGTCAAAAATATCACCACACAGAGATTGACTCGACTTCTTGCAAAATATCAAATGGGGCTTTTTGGGCGCTGATCAATGCAGAAAGACAGGATGTTACCTGTATCTATCTATTCGAATTCAAACTGGGGAATCCGCTGAAGCATCCCTAATCCTAATTCTGTTGCCGAAAGCGATCGCGCTTCAAACAATGCCATCATGTCGCGAGGCTGGGGATTGCCGCGAGATGCTCCTGTGACGCCCTTAGCAATCACTAATCCACAATATCCTTTAATTTTTTTACAGCGCTGATCCCACTTCTTACGAGCAGTCGCATGAGTAGGATCGGCTTCAGGAAACTCTCCAAACAGGTAAAGACTACTGTTTTCGGTTTGGAGAATACCTAAATCGTAGCGATCGCCTTCAAAGGGGTCTTCCCCTGGATTAAAGCAAATCCCTTTCAAACCCCCTGCCGCCTTGATTTTATCAATCAGCTCCTTTGCCTTTGGGCGGGTGGTTTGAATTAGAATGACAGGCAACCCTTCTCCTTCGGTTGTAACGTTTTTAGGTTGATAGCAATCCACACCCGAGCGCAGCAATTCTACACTTTCCCAAGGAATTATGCCCAAACTGAGGAAAGCATCTTTTGGTATCAAGTCATCCTGTAGCGGTACTGCCACCTCGGATTCATCAAAGTCCTCTTCATCAAAGTCGTCGTCTTCACCTTGCTCTGCCATATCTAACAACTCTGATGCCAATTCCGGGAGAGTGGCAACTTTAATCGAAGCCGTGGATTTTACCTCTCCTTCTTGGGGCACCGGAATGCGAAAACGCTTAGTAATCGTAGGAATGGGATCTTCTGCTAACTGCCGATAGCAGGCTCGGATAAATCGATGGAGTGCTTCGAGAGCCATGTAAACGGCGATCGCTTCTTCCTCATAGAGAAATGGTCGCATCCCTTCAAATGGATGCACTGTCCCAAAGCTAGGAACAATGTCTGACATCGGTAAGTCAGCTAAATCAATTTCCTCGTCTTCATCTTCGTCGTCTTCGTCTTCATCAATTTGCCCAAACGTTAGAAACAAACAATCTTGTCCTAAAAAAGCTTGTTCCATCGCTTCAAATGACTTCTCTGCCACAACCGATGCCCGAAACCGTTTGAGGGAATCCAAGGAGCGATATAGCAGTATCCCGTACTCCATGCCTAGCATTCCCATTACTGATGCATAGAGCGTTCCGACATCCCATCGGTTTAACTCAATTGAAAGAATATTGTGGTCAGCTAGTAGTTCCCAAGGAGCATCGTTCCAAATTTCATAGGCTCTTTGGCGTAAGAGCTCTGCATATTGAGGCGGGAGTGTAGGCTGTCGGTGCTGAGCAATTTCCTCAAACCCCCGAAACAATTCGTCAATTAAGGGCAATTCGGGAAAGTATTCAATCGTAATATCTAATTCTTGCAGCACACCTCGCAGAAAAAACTGAAGTTCTCGGTCTCGAACCACAATCTTTGAAGGTCGTGCAGGTCTAGCAGGACTCTGAGGATGCTCTATCGCTCGCAGCAATGCGCGAACAACGGCTTCAGGTCCCATTTGGGGTGACACCAAATCCATCGCCCGAACAATTCCTTCCGAGCCATCCACCCAGAGAATGCATTCACTGTTGGCTTCAGCCTCCGGCTCCGAGTTGTCTGAAAAAGCCGCTAACGGACGGCGATCGCCTTCCCACACACTAGGAATCTGTTGTAAATTTTTAAGCCGACGATAAGTAGTGGGATTAAGAGCAGACATAAAGTGCCAACTTAAGTGCAAAAAGACTGGCTTAGGGAGCCAGTAAACGAGGATACTCCTATCTTACCGGGGGAGAGTTTGAGAGAAACCTATCTTACACTCTTATAACCACCAGGTTTAATGGCAGATTATATAGGCTCTCTCAATCTAGTGTGAAATTTTTTCAAGACCTTAGTAAACCAGTTCATGAGTCTCTAGAGTAGGGATTAAAGTAGGACACGTTAAAATAAGAGATAAAAATTCCATCAAAACGAGTTCACCGCCCGCAGATACTCTCGATACAGTTTGACCTTTTGGACTGTTCGATCAAACTTATCCATTTAATAATAGTGATTAGGAGTCGCAAGATACTCATGACACAAGCAACTCAGCCGCAACAAAAAGGTATCCAACTGACAGAAACAGCCCTGAGGCATGTTTTAGACTTAGGAGCCAAACAAGGCAAAGACCTCTACTTACGGGTTGGTGTCCGCCAGGGAGGCTGCTCTGGAATGTCTTACATGATGGATTTTGAAGACCCTAGTAAGGTTCGAGACAGCGATCAAGTCTTCGACTACGATGGCTTCAAAATCGTCTGCGATCCTAAAAGCCTGCTTTATCTCTATGGTCTGGTACTAGATTACAGCGATGCCATGATTGGTGGTGGATTCCAATTCACCAACCCTAATGCTACCCAAAGCTGTGGCTGTGGCAAATCTTTCGGTGTTTAATCGTCATATCTTCTGACTGTTGCTATCGACATCGGCAAGCTGTGATAGGTAAAAATAACATTGCCTAGTCTTCACACATCCAGATCCAACTGCTGAGAAGGGTCTGGTGTATTTTTTGATTGTGGTAGAAACATGGTATCAATAACAACAAATACAACGATAACTGCCAACTAACTAGTTATGACTCAGTCGGCTACCTCTCTTTTTGATACGTCTCTAGAACGTTACAACGCAGGTGAAGGACCTGATACACTAATTCCAGTTTTCAAAGAAATATGCGATCGCGGTCCAAAAATCGCTGCCGCTTGGAGTTGTTTAGCATGGCTATATTTACTAGACGATAAACCTGAGCAAGCCTATAAAGTTGCTCTCAAAGGCGTCAAGCTGGATCCCAATGCTCCTCAAGCCCGGATTAATCTAGCTCTTGCTATGCTACAAACAGGTCAGACTGGTATCCGCAAGCACATCGATGTTGTTAAACAAATGATGGCAATGGACTCAGACATTCGACGTGAGTTGTTTGACAGTCTTGAAGATGGACTGAACAGAAAACCAAACTGGGAGAGTCTAAATCGCGTCAAAAACTGGTTATCTGAACCATAAGCCCTGCCAATAAGCTCTTTGTTCCATATCATTGTTAATTTACGGTTGTCCGCATGGGATTTACAAAAACAACTTTAGTTGGTCTCAAGGCAGACCAATTTCGCCATCCTTTGGATTTGGATGCGACTAATGCCCTCAAGCAAGTGCCAGGGCTAGACTTGATGGTGCGGAATCTACTAGGGCCATTAGCGGAACAGTTTTTTTACCTCAACAACATCGCAGCCAGCGTCTTGGTAGGTGAAAATCAACTGCCGCACCTTCATAAGTTATTGTTGGAAGCCTGCGAAACATTAGATTTAGAGCCGCCTCAGCTATATGTGCAGCAGCATCCGGTTCCCAATGCCTATACCTTTGCAATGCGAGGCAAACAGCCTTTCATTGTTTTGCACACATCTTTAATAGATATACTGACGCCGGAAGAGATTCAAGCCGTAATTGCTCATGAACTCGGTCACCTCAAGTGTGAACATGGTGTTTATCTGACGCCGCTTAATGTCCTAATCTTGGCAGCGGGGTTACTTCCGACTTGGGGTTCAGTAATTGCCCAGAGTCTACAGGCACAGTTACTGGAGTGGTTGCGCTGTGCAGAGTTTACTTGCGATCGCGCCGCTCTACTTGCTACTCAAAATCCCAAAGTGGTGATGTCGGTACTCATGAAACTCGCTGGTGGTTCCCCAACCCTGGCACCACAACTCAATCTAGACGCCTTCATTGCTCAAGCTAGGGCTTACGATGCTGTCAGTGGCACGGAGATGGGTGAATTGCTCAAATCTGCACAGACGGCTCAACTGACTCACCCAGTCCCAGTTCTACGCGCACGAGAAATTGATCGTTGGGCTAGCTCTCAAACTTATCAGTCCTTGTTGCAGCAGCCACAAATTGGGTATAATAGTGAAGTTGCCCACAAGGGCGGATGGCGGAATTGGTAGACGCACCACACTCAAAATGTGGCGACCTTACGGTCGTGAGAGTTCGAGTCTCTCCCCGCCCACTGTAATTGAGAGGCAACACTCATGGCACAGCGACTCAAGCGGTGGGAATCACCCCGCCGTCAGGGAAGAAACGATAAAGGTAAAGGTGGATCTGCTAGACAACGGCAACTGAAGAAGCAAACTCAGATGCTGCGCCAGAAGCTCAAAGAGAGTCAAAAAGCAGATAATCACAATCAAAAAGGGGGAAGAGATATTAATTCTCTTCCCTTTTTTCTTATTAGACATCATGAGCGAATGCTCACAACAAAGGAATGAAAATTTCCCTCCCCTGCCGCCTATTTTTAAGACAGATGCCCATGAACGCGAGTACACAAACGTGGCGATGAAAATCACTCTTCCTCACTCACCACTCACTACTCCCTATTTTCTAAATAGACGCCCATGAGCGCGAGTAATAGCTTACCAGCAAAATTATTTGTAAATGCTTGTATAAAACTGTCCTAATCGAACCCTATTGAGCATAAGAGCATCTTTGTGCAGCCTATCAAAGCAGAACTACTATAACCATAGACAGATGCCCAATGATAAAAGTCTGATAGAGTTTGGGGAGAGCATCGCTTTCTAATGGTTTTCTTGTTAAGACCTAGTGTGGAGAGTAATGTTTTAATATCTCAGTCAATTCTTTTAATAGTGAGGTTGTGAAACATGCAAAAAATAAAACTGTTAACAAGTACGACACTAGCACTACTGCTAGGAGCTGTTTGTGTGTCTCCAGCAAGGGCTCAAACAACCACTACGACTGATCCAACTCCCAGCAATACTCAGACTCCTACCTCTCCACGCAATACCCAAACCACTCCTAGCAATACTCAGACTACTCCCAGTACTAATCAAACTCCTACTTCTCCACGCAATACCCAAACTACTCCTAGCAATACTCAGACTACTCCTAGCAATACTCAGTCTCCTACCTCTCCACGCAATACCCAAACTACTCCTAGCAATACTCAAACTCCTACCTCTCCACGCAATACCCAAACCACTCCTAGCAATACTCAAACTCCTACCTCTCCACGCAATACCCAAACCACTCCTAGCAATACTCAGTCTCCTTCCTCTCCAGGGACTACTCAGCCATCAGGTTCCGGTACTACTGGAACTCCAGCAACGCCGTCAACTGGTCAACCAACAACAGGTGGAACTCAAGACACGACTGGGGGAAGTCAAGGTACAACTGAGCAAAGGATTCAGCAGCGAACTCAGGAAGAAACCATCCAGCGACGCACGACGACTGAAACTAGACCAAGCACTAACCAAACAGCACCAGCAACTCAGACACAGACACAGGATACTACTCCTGCTCGGACGCCAGACACTAGCGTTCAAGATGAGCCTGTGAGAGGGATGTGGTAATTGTCAAACAGATGCCTAGGGAATTGCCGGCACAAGCCTGTGAACATAAAGTGTTAGTTAAAGCCTATGTAGGTCAGCGTCTCCAATAGTAAAGCTAACAAACCTAGACTAGTTCGTATAGTCATCAGCGGGTGAGGATGTTACAAGCTCATTAGGGTTTTAATGTCTTAAGTAGCCGCTGATGATTTTCTTCGGCTATTAAGTAATTAGGTTGAAGCTGTATTGCTTTTTCGTAGGAGCTAAGTGCTTCCTGATTCCGTTGCATCTTCTCAAGTGCTACACCCCGGTTATTCCAGGCTTCCGGGTAATCTTGCTTGAATTGAACTGCTTTGTCATAAGCCTCTAGCGCTGCCTGATAGTTCTTTGAAGCCGCTAGGGCTGTACCCTTATTATTCCAGGCTTCCGGATAGTCTGGTTTAATCTTAAGTACTTTGTCATAGGCTTCCAGAGCTTTATCATACTGCTGCATGTTATATAATGTTGCACCTTTGTTGACCAAAGCCTCAAAATAGTCTGGTTTAATTTTGAGGGCTTGCTCATAAACATTGAGTGCTTCTTGATATCGCTTTAAAGCATTAAAAGCATAACCTTTGCTATTCAAAGCTTCTGGGTAGTTTGGATCAAGACTAAGTGCCTGCTCACAAGATTTAAGCGCTTCTGCATAACGTTTCAAGACGTTCAACGCGTAACACTGACCCCACCTGGCTGACTTTAATTTAGGGTCAAGTTGCAGCACTTGCTCATAAACTGTTAGTGCTTCTTCGGATTTTTGTGATTCCTTAAGCTGGTTAGCTTTGTTTAATAAGTCAAGTGCTTGAGAATTCTGGGAAGTCTCTGTAGGTCTGATGATAGAAGCGCTTGGGGATAAAGGAGACTTCGATAGTATATTAGAAGACATTAACAGCCAAGAGAAACCTAACACAGTACCCCCTCCAGCCAGGAGCAAGACAGCAGGTTTAAAAGGTCGTCGCCTAACAGCAACTTTTGTCGGTTCCATGGGGGCATTAGGAACTTGAGAACTGGTAGAGTCTTCAGGTTGACTCCAGGAAGTAGTCGCCTCAGGTGAAGCCAACAACTCTTGTGCATTCACCACTGCTGTAGTAGGAACTTGAGAACTGGTAGAGTTTTCAGGCTGACTCCAGGAAATAGTCGCCTCAGATGAAGCTGACAACTCTTGTGCATTCAGAGGTACAGTGATCTGTGTCGAAGTTTGTAAGTTTTTCAGGTCACTTAGAACCGCTTCGATGGTTTGATAGCGGTCTCTAAAGTCGTATCGCACCATTTTGTCGATGATGTTAACCAGTTCCTGCGTCACCTGTGCTAAGTGGTTCCAGGAAATTTCATTCGTATCGGGGTCTTTTGGGAATTCATGCCGCGTCGGACTTAACCCCGTAAGAGCAGAGATGCCAATCATACCCACAGCGTAAATATCACTACTGAACTTAGGCATACCACTAGCTTGTTCGGTAGGGAAATAGCCAGGAGTGCCAATAGCAATAGTTAAAGGTGGCATTCCAGACGCACTAACTGTTTGGGTACCGATTTGTTTAACAGCTCCAAAGTCAATTAAAACTATTTTGTAATCTGAGTGGCGTCTAATTAAGTTTGAGGGTTTAATATCTCGGTGAATTACATTCTGCTGATGAACAAATGCTAAAGTTTCTAGAATATCTTGCAACAGACAGATGACATCAGACTCACTCCACTGCTTTCCTGCCGTGAGTTCTTCACTTAGATCGTGACCTTGAATGTATTCTTGAACTAAATAAAATTCTTGATTTTCCTCAAAATAATCAAAAAGTTGAGGAATTTGAGGATGGTTTCCCAGTTTTTGCAGAACTTTAGCTTCTGTTTTAAATAAGCGTCTGGCTAATTGGAGATTGACAGGATCAGTAAGCTGGGGTTCAAGTTGCTTAATAACGCATTTAGGGCACTCAGGCTGTTGCTGATCAATACCTAGAAAGGTGGAGCTAAACCCTCCACTTCCTAAAGGTTTGATAATGCTATAGCGTCCCTGGAGTGTTTTTTCCAACATGAAACAGTTGCTGTGTGGTATTGGCTAGACCAGCTTGGCACAAATAACTTACCAGTTACGAAGGGGCGAGAGGGGTTTTCTCCAACTGCTGGAAAACTTTCGCCGAGCTGCTCTAGGTAATCATTTTACGAGTTCTGCACCGATATCCCTTGCACCCCAGTTTATTCAGGTGATAGTTTCAGGCAGAGGCAACCTTAAGACAAAATTTACTTATTTCTTGCCATCTGTCACTGGGTAACTAAGATTTTTTTGTTAGACTTTTACCTTAACAAAGAGTTCCTCTAAACTTTATAAATTTTATTACGGGCTCTATTATTTAATCAATTCAAGCCTTGAAATAAAGCAGACTTAGCTAAGTTGATTCCAAGTTTGAATTAAGGCTGTACGGTTACAGGTGTACCAACACTCACCTGCTCAAATAAAGCTTGGACATCGCGATCGCGCATCCGAACGCAGCCATGAGAAACCGCTTGTCCTATTAGTTGTTCGTTAGGGGTGCCATGAAACCCAATTTCATCACGTCCGTCAGTCCAAAAGCCAATCCAGCGGGTTCCTAGAGGATTCTCTAACCCAGGAGGAACGATCTCACCTGTCCAAGGATGCTCCCAAGTTGGATTACGGATCATTTTCCTAACCTGATAGGTGCCGACCGGTGTCTCCCAACCGGCTTTACCAATAGCAACGGGATAACTCGTTTTTACCTCATTGCCTCGGTAGACATAGACACGGCGAACACGTAATTTAAGCACTAAACGAGTAGGAACTTCTTGTCCTGGCAGATATTTATTAGGGTCTCCGATTGGAGGTAATTCGGGTGGCGCGACAAGAAACGATTCTATCCCTAGCTTTGCCTCACTATTAGCTGCTGCATATTCAGGTACAGGAGAAGCAGTAACCTGCTGTGGAATTCCCAACAGTAGAATGGCTGAACTAAAACAGAGTTTGATGAGGCTTTGAGAGCAAGATTGACTTACCACCATTACTGTTATTCGTCATTTAGAAATTTATCCAAACTACAGTATAAAAGAGAATCTTCTGTGAGATAGGCACTGGAGAGTAGTGAAACAGCCAAAGATAACATTAGCGTCGCGGCGTAGCCCAGTTTCACCGAAGAGGCAGGGGGGAGAGGAGCTTCTAAGCAGGGGACATTCTTCTCTCCCCCTCTCCCCGCACCCCGCACCCTGCCTCTTTTTCTCCACCTGAATGCAAGCCAACAGACAAGTTGTGGGGGATTGTGACCCATGGTGGAGCTTCGCTCCACGGCTCTTCAACAGGGGACTTGTTCGCAAGGGATGTTCTCTCCCCCTTGCACCCTGTCCTCACTAAAGCTCCGGCCTGCACCCCTGCTTCTTATTCAAAGATCTACAACACCCTTACCCTATCTCCCTACTCGCCAACAGACTGCTAGGGTTGAGTAATGGGAACAGAAGGTGAAGTACTTAATTGTGTTTTTGCCATTATCCCCAACTGTTCTGTCTCTTTCATAGCTAGTAGTTCGGGAACAGTGACAAAACCATAGCCAAGCTCTTTAAGTTTGGCAATAATTTCCGGTAAAGCTTTCACTGTCGCTGCGTGGTTGCCACCACCGTCATGCATCAAAACAATAGTGCCTGGTTCAGCTTTGCGGATTACATTGTTGACCAACTTCTCAGCAGGGAGTGGACGATAGTCCATAGGGTCAACTGACCACATCACCACAGCATACTTTTTCTCCTTTGCGTAGTCGGCTACCCCATTGTTGATTAATCCACCGGGCGGACGAAAGAGAAACGTTATTACCCCCGTCGTCTTGTAGATGAGTTCTGCCGTGTCATCAATTTCGCGGGCAGCAGTAACCGGATCCAGGTGACGGTACCAGTGGTGCCATGTATGATTGCCGATCGCGTGACCGGCTGTGACGACCTTCTGTGCAATCTGCGGATAATCTTTTACACTCTGCCCTACCCAAAAGAATGTTGCCTTGATGTTGTTTTTCTCCAAGATATCCAGTACCTGCAACGTGTTGTACGGCCCTGGACCATCATCAAACGTTAACGCAATCACTTTCTCCTTCCCCACAAGCTTGACCCGATCAGCAATTTTTGACTGAAACTGCGTGGGAACTGAAAAAGCTTTGGTTAGTTGCCTGGCTGCTAAGATTTCTGAGACAATCCCATTAATCTTGGGCGAACTGGCTGCTTGCCCTGACACAGTTGAGTTATCTCTAGGGATGTCTGGGTTTAAACTCGGCGATGGGGTTATATTATCTAGCTTAGGGCTAGTGAAGGCATTCTGATTTTCTCTCCCTTCTAGAGCATTTTGCTTCCCTGCTTCCTTGTCTACGGGATGTAATAAAATCTCAGGGGGAATTGGAATGAGGGGCGATGTCTGTGACGTAGACTGCGTTACTGTCAGCGTCTGCTGAGCCGGTTGGTTTGTATACCAAGCTATACCGATAACAAAACAACAACTAGCAACAACCAGTGTCAAAAATATTAGCCTCCGCAGCACAAAAGGCTTAAGCTTTGCCACGTTATCTCTCCTTACACTCCTTACACGGCTCCACAGGATCAGGGACTCAACGATTTGGGAGTGCCGATTTGAGATTTGGATTACGAGTACTAGCGAGAGTTGAGATACGATGTCAGCCTGACAAGTAACCAATAACCCAAAAGCCCAAATAAGACAGGACTTACCCCAAAGAATTCACGAGCGCACCTTCCCCATCAAACACTACCAGATACTGTACGCAAGCATTATATGCCGCCAAGCTTATGGCTTACTCTGTTGGGTTATGGAGAATAACGGATGTGTAAAGCCTCTGTTGCACAAATAGAATTACTTAATGCCCAAGCTTTTGGTGATGTAGCTGGAGAATTCGCTGAGCTACTTCCGAAGGAACCTCTGCACCTTCAAAATCCTTAATTCCAAGTCGATTGGCACTGATATTTATAAGTTGCCAATAGCCTTTCTCTTGGATCAGGATGGCATCTCCTTTTATATCTTCTAATGCCCAAGTCACAAGAGCATAGGGTTCATCAATAGTTATTTCTAGAAACCTAACATCCCGTAGCCGTTCCCCCCACTCATTGAGCATATACTTAGTTGTAATCTCCTTAATATCTCTGATAGCTGATTCCTGAGTCTCTGCCATGACAGATGTATTTCTTATCAAGACGTTTAGCAAATTTAAATTAATATTTAAGTGATAGGCCATTGCTCCTAAATGCCGGATGTAATGAACTAATTTTTCGTCTACATACTTGAGGTTTTCTAGGTTATTTTTTTCTTGCTCATTTCTCCTTTCCGTGAGGTATTTGTTATACTCATCGATAACAATAAAAATACTATTCTCTTCATTTTTAAGCATATATATAATGTATTCGTCCACTAATAAATGTTGGAACGAAAACTTGTTAATCATTAATCTTAAGCTATCAGAATCTATAGGATTTATAGATGTTTTTTTTATCAAACTATATTTGTGCTGGTTAAGAAGATTGAGTTCACGTCTAATTATTTGATCAGCCTTGCGTAAACTCAGAAATATGTTATCTACTTCAATAGTCAAACGAATCAACCATGTATTCTCTTCTTTTTTGTTTAGCGTACCGTTATTTTGAAGCATTGGATTTAAGCTAAAGACAACTGTTCGCGACAAGAGTTTATATCCTTTATTTTGTATCAATTCAAACGTTCACTATTTAGAAAATAAGCTACTATGAGCTAAAAAATTACCCCAAAAAGTATATAGCGAAGGTTAATATAAATCTTTGCCCGCAGGCTGATCAATTCGCTACGAACTGAGGCAAAGCCTTGTTGATGTCTCCAACCCCAACTAGAGCTGGAAACCTATGAAATTGAAGGTAAAAAAGTAGAGACCCTGGTGTGATTTAAGCTGTAGGACATCTGAAGTAAAAGGGCTGCTGTTATCAACCCCTTACTTTCCGGAGACCTCTTAATCTGTAATATTAGCGTATGACGCGTATTACCTATGTGCATCTTATTTCAAGAAGCAGAGATCAAGTACGAAATCAAGCAAAATTTATCAAGACTTTAAAAATGGCTGGGTATAAGCTTGCACAAGCTTAGAAAGAAGCACTCAGCCGTACTAAAGGTAACGAATTGTAGCGAGTCTTTCGTTGAGAGAAAATAGACGATAGAGAAGAACTGCCCTGTTACTGTAGCAGGCAGGCAGCGGTCAGCTTGCGCTTAGTCAGCGCAAGTCACTCCTCAGTTTTGAAGCTCCACAGAAACTATTGTCCTTTGAGCATTCTTCACACTAAGTACATAGAATTGATGTAGCTCGAATTCCATAATGGGTTCGAGAACAAGCTCTTGACTCCCATCTGTGCGAAGTCGTAGACCCCTAGGAGTTCTTGAATGTCACTAAGGTTGAGTCCTAGAATTGCGATCGCTCGATAAATGCCAGTTAATTTACAGCAGTTTTCGATTCAGTGCAATACAGTTAAGGGCGCACATCCCCGGAGCTTTAGTGAGGACGCCCCTACAATCAATCTGTACTTCATCGACTTGAAAAACGCTATAGAACTGTAGGGGTGAAAAGGCGGTAGCCAGAAGCAGAACATTTTGTAGCGGGCATAAGAAAACCAATTTGCTCATAGTCGCGAATGGTCTTCACTGACATTCCAATAAGACTGGCAACCTTACTAATTCTAAGATCAGTCATGAACGGGATGCACAGACGCACTATGCCCTTCAGGTTTATCGCTTCCTGTGGTATCAAGAGCACAATTACTCTTTATGTAGTTGCGGTGACGGTGAAGCTATAGCGAGGTATAAACCTCAAAACAAGCCTTAGCTCCTATGAATGTATGGAACATTTACCGATGTGGCTTGCGTTTGGAAGTACTGAGCGTCGGTAGAGCAGGTCGTGACGAACTGGGGGGAAGAAAATGGGTGACGGGTTGCTCAGCTAGCTCAGATTCCCGACGCTGACTCTGCCACCAGCGAACCACAATAGCTAACATCACCATCAGCAGTCCGAAGGTTAGTAATGACCAGCGCTCACCAGCACCGCCAATTACAGCATCTACGACTCCTACAATGACGATAAAGCTAGAAATTGGCTCTTTGCGATAAGCTGACTTTAAAATTCGAGGCCATAAAGCATTCATCACGGCGTATTACTTAACTGTGTTTCACTTAGTATTTAATCTAATCTCAGACTATCTTATCCGTGTCCAAATTAACGATGAGCAGCTATAGCCCTGACTACCTCTATTTTCTATCGTTTCATCTCAGCTGACAATGCCTGTCGTTAGATATACCTAATACTTGCTAAATTAATTTTCCTTATTTATCCAAGTAAAGAGCTTTTAACCGTCCTGCCAGTCTCTGTTGTTTAGGACGAATGAAAATCAACAGAAGTTGCCGATAAGCCAGAGCTAATTCTTTGTTCTATTGCAAGCCTAGCCAGGTTAGTAGCCCTTGACCAGTAGAGTACTCAATGACCACAGTCAACAAAAAACCAATCATTGCGGCTCTACCGTTCAATCGTTCTGCGTACTCATTGAATCCAAACTTAGGTTCTTCTAGCTGAGGGGTGGTTGTTGGTTGAGGTTGTGTCATAGTTTGCAAAGTTGCACTCTAAATTAATTACAATTATTTACTAATTTTAATCTTTCTTCAATAAGAAAGCCATGTCAAGTCGTAATCAACGGATTTGATGACCAAGCGCCTGTCGGGCGCTGGCTGCTTGCTAGCCTAACGGGGCAGTTCTTCCCTATCTGCCTACGCACCTAATCCCTATTGCCTCTCAACATCATTACCAGTCTTCCCCCTATTTACTTTCGTCCACTAATTTTAATCGTCATACTGGTATTAACAGACCTTGGTAGAAGAATAGCCATAATGGAAATAGGTGTCCCAAAAGAAACTAAAGATCAAGAATTTCGTGTAGGCTTAAGCCCCAGCAGCGTCAGGGTTTTGTGTGAAGCTGGTCATACTGTCTTTGTTGAGACTGATGCTGGGGCTGGGGCTGGCTTGACAGATGAAGACTATCAGCAGGCTGGGGCAAAGATTGTTTCAAAGTCCGCCGAGGCTTGGAATCGAGAACTGGTCGTCAAGGTGAAAGAACCTTTGAAGCCAGAGTACCAGTTTCTACAGAAAGGGCAACTCCTGTTTACCTATCTGCACCTAGCTGCCGATCGCGCCTTGACAGAACATCTAATTGATTGTGGCGTGAGTGCGATCGCCTATGAAACCGTCGAACTCTCAGACGGCAAACTCCCTCTGCTCACCCCAATGAGCATCATCGCAGGTCGCCTTTCTGTACAATTTGGATCAAGATTTCTAGAGCGCCAGCAAGGAGGGCGGGGCGTTCTCTTGGGCGGTGTGCCGGGGGTTAGACCGGGTAGAGTAGTGATTCTCGGCGGCGGGGTGGTGGGTACGGAAGCCGCTCGAATGGCTGTAGGAATGGGTGCCCAAGTGCAGATTCTTGATGTTAATGTGGATCGTTTGGCGTATTTAGAAACCCTGTTTGGCTCTAGAGTTGAACTGCTCTACAGCAACTCAGCCCAGATTGAAGCGGTTGTTCCAGATGCTGACTTGCTCATCGGTGCAGTTTTAGTTTTAGGGCGTCGGGCACCAATACTGGTACGTCGGACTTTGGTCAAAAAGATGCATCCGGGTTCTGTGATTGTTGACGTTGCCGTAGACCAAGGTGGCTGCATCGAAACATTGCGACCCACATCTCATACTAATCCCACCTATATAGAGGAGGGCGTTGTCCACTTTGGCGTCCCCAACATGCCGGGAGCCGTTCCTTGGAGTGCAACGCAGGCTCTCAATAACAGTACTCTGCCCTATGTCCTCAAGTTAGCCAATCACGGTATGGAGGCTCTTCAGTATGATCCAGCTCTCGCTAAAGGTCTTAATGTGCAGAACCACCAGTTGGTTCATCCAGCGGTGAAGGAAGTGTTTTCCGACTTAGTTAATTAGTCATTTGTCATTTGTCATTAGTTTTTTTTGGTATATAACTCGCCAAATGTTAAGTGAAACAACCAGGAGCTGAAGGCTTTTTCAAAGTGTATCTTTGTTGGGTGTAGGGGCAATTGGTATAAGCCCTTAACTAACCCTTACTAAGGACTAATGACTCCGCGAAGCGGGAATGGCAAGGGATTACCAGTACAGAGCAACTTTTCAAACTGCTCTGCTGACAAAGGAGGGCTGAACCAATATCCCTGTATCTCATCACACTGATGTCTGTGCAGGAAAGCAAGTTCAGCTTCTGTCTCCACCCCTTCAGCAACAACCTTCAAATTTAAACTCCGAGCCATCTGCACAATCGCCTTGGTAATCTCTGCATTTTTAGCATCTTTTGTGAGAAGGCAAACAAACGAACGGTCAATCTTCAACGCATCAAAGGGAAATTGCCTCAAATAGCTTAAAGAAGAATAACCCGTACCAAAATCATCAATCGATAACTGAATACCGAGCGACTTTAATTCGCTCAACATCGCGATCGCCGCTTCTGGATTTTGCATCAAAGCACTTTCAGTAATCTCTAACTCTAAATATCCAGGCTCCAGTCCGGTTTCTCTAAGAATCTCTACTACTAAACGGTTCAGATGCGGTTGATTAAACTGATGTCCTGATAAATTTACAGCTACCTGTATAGGGGAAAAACCAGCGGATTGCCAGACTTGAGCTTGGGCACAGGCTGTCCTCAAAACCCACTCTCCTAGAGACACAATGAAATCCGTTTTTTCTGCCATGGGAATAAATTCACCCGGAGAAACGGATCCTCGCACTGGATGATGCCAACGCACCAAGGCTTCTGCTCCCTTAATCTCTCCAGTTTGCAGATTCACCTTAGGTTGATAGAAGACTTGAAATTCCTCCCGTGCCAAAGCTTGATGCAGTTCAAGTTCTAGCAATAGGGCTTCTTGAGATTTGGCACCAATCGAGGCTATATAAAACTCATAAGGTTTCTTGCCCGGTTTCTTAGCATCCTCCCTAGCTACGCTGGCATGCTTGATGAGGGTGTCCAAGTCACAGCCATCGCTCCCATAAATGGCGATGCCGATTCTAGCATTGAGGAAGATTTCATGGACGCCTACAAGGAAAGGTAAGGAGGAGGCATCCACTAGGAGAGTTTTGGCAAGCTGTGCCACCTCTTGCCTGTGACTAACCGTGCTAAGGAGGATGGCAAATTGTGCGGCACCTAAATGAGCAACGGTGTCCTGCGTCCCTACGTAGCTTTGCAGCCGTTCTGCTATGGCTTGGATTAACAAGTCACCGTTGGCAGGTCCTAAGGTGTTGTGAATGCGGGTGAGTTGCTCGAAGCCAATGGATAGGAGCGCAATCTTGTGCTCGCGTGCGTTCGATTGAGTTATCAGCTGACTAAATCGCTCTTGCAAGGAGATGCGATTTGGGAGATTAGTTAAATGGTTATAACGAAGCATATAATTCACTTGGGCTTCGACCTCGCTCAGTTCAAGGGCATGTCGCTCTTGCAAGGACACCTGTTTGTGTAGCCTGGAGGCGATCGCCTCTAGCAGTTCGGCTCTAGTAAACGGCTTTGTCAGGTAATCATCTGCTCCCAAATTCATGCCATGACGCCAATCTGAGCGCTCACCTTTGGCGGTAAGGAAAATAAAGGGAATGATGGCAGTATTCGGGTCTTGTTGCAACGCCATCAAAACACCGTAGCCGTCGAGTTCGGGCATTAGGATATCGCAAATTATCAAATCAGGCGGCTGTTCCCTTGCCAGTTGCAACCCAGCAATACCATTCTCAGCCCCTATAGCCTGGAAGCCCTCTACACTCAGGAGCTTAAGGATGTTCATTCGTATTGCTTGCTCATCCTCGATTACGAGAATCTTGTTCATTCGTTTTTGCTCTTGAGTAAGTGAAATTGACATGAGAAAGCTTCCTTTACAGGTTTAGAACTTACACAGTTCAGCTACTGATGAAACGTAGCTTATGGAGTACAGGTGAGATTACAGTTTTCAGCCAAACTTGAGCTAGTGATACTTATCTACCAATTGCACAAGTTCTAAAAATACTGTTTATTACATTAGAAGAAACATGTGAACAAGTTGTGAACAGAACTCCTTGCATAAGTCCTGAAATAGGGAGTGGTTAGTGGTTAGTGGTTAGTTGGGAATAGAGATTTTCGGTGCGACGTTCGTGTACTGGCGTACATGGGCGTCTAACTTCCTTAGCTTGATCACATTAGATGTCGATTGGTGGATTGCTGAGCAAAGGAAGCGAGAGAGAAATGATTCTTTAAGGGCAGTGTCACTATAAATTGTGTTCCTACTCCTACTGCACTGTTGACAGTAATCTGACCCCTGTGGAGATCAACGCACTTCTTGACAATTGCCAATCCCAGTCCTGTTCCAGCGATCGCGCCTACATTTTTCCCCCGATGGAAAAACTCAAACAGTCGGGGTAAGTCTTCCTTATCTATTCCAATGCCCTGATCTTGAATTTGGAAGATTGCCTTGTCACCCTGACAAGCCAGTTCAAACTCGATTGTGCCACCAGAGGGAGAATACTTGATAGCATTCACGAGCAAGTTACTGAGCAACTGCCGAAGCAGTTTTTTATCCATGCAAGCCAGCAAAGTTTGATCGGGACTTACAAAGATAAACCTGTGCTGGGAACCCATAGGGCTTGGCTTCAAACTCACCCCTCGCTGGAGTTCAGCAACCAAATCTTGGCAAAATTTTCTCAGATCCAGCGGTTCTGGGTTGAATAGGAGTTGTCCAGCGTCAGCTGTTCCAATGAATAACAAATCTTCCAACAGCTGGAGCATTTGTTTTACGGCATCTTGAATCAGATGCAGTTGCTCGATTTCCTCCTCTTTTGTCCATTGATAGTATTCCAGTAACTCGGTAGTGGACATGATAGTTGTTAGTGGAGTCCGAAACTCGTGGGATGTAATAGAAATAAAGCGGGTTTTAAGGTCACTGAGTTCTTTTTCTTTTGCCAGTGCATTCAGAATCTCTGCTTCTGCTTGCTTACGTGCTGTGATGTCCTCTGCAATGCCAGCCAGTCGCGTAGCGACACCTGCCTCATTGAAGATGAAAAAAGCACGCACCCAGACCCAACGCACTGACCCGTTAGGTCGCATGATACGATACTCCTCGTCGATATCTTGCTCTCCTTGGAGTTGTCGTGCAAAAGCAGATGCCACGCGATCGCGGTCTTGTGGATGCACACTACCGATCCAAGAGCTAGGTTGCTCGTACAAACTCTTGGTTGTCCGACCCCATACTTCCTCATAGACACGGCTCACGTAGAACATCCGACTCAGATCGGGAGCCGCCAAAAAGAAGACCTCGTGAATGTTTTCTGTGAGTTGGCGAAACTGCTCCTCACTGTGCCGTAGCTCTTCTTGTGTCTGTCTGTACTCGGTGATGTCAAAGAGCACACCGTCTAGCCACAGCAGATTGTCCTGTGCACTGAAGACTCCTCGACCTTTCTCGTACACCCATCTCACGCTACCGTCAGCTCGAATAATCCGGTACTCAAGCAGGTAAGGCTGTCTTTGTGCTAAACACTCTGATACAACCTGTTTAACTCTTACTAAGTCTTGCGGGACAATTAAACTTGCAAAAGTTCGAACTTGATTGTGGAGAAAGTCAGCGGCAGGATAACCAAAAATTTCTTCGATAGCATCGCTGATGAACTCCATTGTCCGGTTAGCATCACACTTGCAGCGGTAAACTACGCCAGGGATATGAGCTACCAAAGATCGAAAGCGTTCCTCACTCTCTCGCAGTGCCTTCTGTGCCGCCGCACGCTGGCTAGCTTCCATCGCTAGAGAAGTCATGTAAGCGATCGTGCTAAGAAAGTTCTGCTCCTCCAATGCCCACTGTCGCTGTAGTCCAGTATGTTCCGTACAAAGCACCCCAACGGTAATTCCTCCCACGCGAATTGGCACATCTAACATTGATGTAATTCCCAAGGGTCTTAGATAGCAATCTAAGAACTCTTGGGTGCGGGAATCTTTGTGGGCATCTGCGGCGGCAATAACCCGCTCAGCTTCTAGTGTATTGAAATAGATTGGATAGTCTTCGACTTTGAGTTGGTAGCCAGCTGAATGTTGGTGGAGCGAGTGTTCGTAGAGGTCAACGCAGTGAATCAAAGAGCGATCGTCGTTATAGAACCATACACTACAGCGCTCAGCCTCAAGGGTACGTGTCACTGTGGTTGTGATTTCCTGTAAGGCAACACTCAAGTTGCCATTGTAGATAGAGGGACACCGCGCCAATTCAGACAGTGCCTTGTGCTGTTTTCGTAATCTGGATTCACTTCTATAGCGGGCTTCATGTGCCAGAAAGCTTTCGTACCATAGAGAAAGCGCTGCTGCGGCTATGCGCAACAAACCAATTTCTGATGCATCCCAAGGGCGGGTTTCAGTACAGTTGTCAAAGCCAATAAACCCAAAGAATTGACCATTGACCTTCAAGGGCAAAATCAGAATTGCCAGAATTCCCTGTAGCCCTAAGACTATACGCTCTGATTCTGGAAATTCGGCAACTGCACCAGCAATAATTTCATCTTGCGACAACACTTGTGCCCAACGAGGGAAAAAATCTTCATAGTAAAGGTTTTGTAGGGTTGAGTTGTCAATTCCCTTGTTGATGCCTAGCGCACACCATTCAGCACGTTGACTCATCAGCAAACTACCTTTAGCATCCCGGTGGTTTTCAAAGACGTAAACACGGCTGGCACCTGAAACTTGTCCCAGTAGTTCTAGAATTTCGATGTAGGGTGTCTGGTCTAAAAGCCCCTGCTGATTATCTTGTTTGAAAGCCAACAATCTGCGTTGCACTTCCACTAAAGCCTCTAAGTAACGTTCGCGCTTGAAGAGTGCAGCTTCGCCTAGATGACGTTCTGTGATGTCATAAAGGGTGCCACAAGTGCCGATGATTGTTCCCTCGGCATCAAACGTTATTTGTGCGAATACCTCAATCCATCGATAAGTGTTGGATACTGTCAGGTAGCGCACCTCATGACGGCAGTATTCTGTTTTGCCTTCTATTAAAGATTGAAATTGTTGTAGATTGTACTGTCTGTCGTTCGGATGAACGTAATCTAAGAAGTGAGTACCGAGGGTTTGCGCGATCGCAAAACCTGTGATTTTGCTCCAAGCTGGATTCAGGAAAGTCCAAAACCCATTTGCATCGGTTTGGAAAATAACTTCTTTAACGTTGTCAACAACACTCCGATACTGTTGTTCTCTCTCTCTGAGTGCAGCTTCAACCTGCTGGCGCTGCTCAATTTCACTTTGTAAGTGGGTAATAACCTCCTTAAGCTGGGCTAACGCTTGCTGTAATTCCTGGGTTCGCGCTTCAACTTGAATTTCCAGCTGGTTTTTAGCTTGTTGCAAAGCCTCTTCGGCAAACTTTCGCTTGGTGATATTTTGACCCAAAGTAGTAATACCAATCACCTCACCCTGAGAGTCAATGAGAGGCGTATTGTACCACTCACAATAAATCTTATGACCGTCTTTAGTGAAATTCTCATTGATGCTACTTATCCCCACTTGTTGCCGCAATAACTGCTGTCCAAGTTGCTTTACCTGCTCTTTGGTAGTGTCAGGCACGATCAATTCAACAGCATGACGCCCCAATGCTTCTGTTTTGCTATAGCCAAAAATCCTTTCTGCTGCTGGATTCCAGTCCACTACCTCAAAGTTAAGTGTCCATTCAATCACGGCTAGTGGAGTCTGTTGGATAAGCAAGGAAAGTCGTTGGCTAGACTCTCGCCGTTCGGAGTCAGTCTGTTGATGTTTCTCAATTTGTTGGGCTGGTGCTTGGTTGGTTGTTTTCAGCCCAATTAAATGACTGGATAGTGCCAACGCTTCGGGAATCAAATGTGCCAGTTTCCTAGCGGTGTATAAGGAAACTCCTGCGGTAATTGTTTTCAATAAACTCAATAGCCAAGAATCTGAGTGCCAAAGAGTCCATAGTGCCATTAGATGAGTGATGCTGCCAGCAATGATGAAGGCGCAGAACAGCCAGAAAATTCTCCGAAAGGAAATATTGGGATACTGCCGCAGAACATAGCTCAATAGCAGCAGTATCGAGAAATAGGAGAGAGTAATTATCACATCACTCGCTACCTTAAGCCCTACTAAACTAGGCTTCCAGAGATAGCTGTGTTCGTAGGGAATAAAATTTTTATCAAAGAATATCTGTAAAAATTCGAGCATAACTACTTAATGATTCAATGTAATGATTCTGGTAGTTATGCTTCCCCATCGAGCCGTTGAATTTACTTCACATTTCTCGACACTTTTGACACCTCTAGCATTCTATCTAGTGAACCTATACAGACAGCTCTATGTTTATACAGAAATTACAAATCACCATTGGTAACTTTTTGTATTGTTAGCGTACTTTCTCTTTTTCGCATTGACAATATTGCTGAATTTTCATCCGCCAAATTACTGAAAGTGGGCTCCTAACAGCCTAATCGAGAGCGATCGCTTTCGGCTAAGTTGTACATCAATGCTTTTAGATTAAGGAATTACCTAAGTGCGCCAAGTGATTGATATAGCGACTGAGCCGTGATAATTTCTCACGGCATGAGTAATCCAAGTCACTTTCACAAGAAGCACTCGCTTACTCGCCTACTAACACCCCGCCATTCCTCCCAGGGCTAAATTTAGGAGGAATGGCGGGGTTGAGTGACTCCTTTTTTCCTGGAAGCTGCAAACTCATCTTGTCTTACGAACCACCTCAATTTCCTCCCATTTCAGGTTTAGTCCAGTTTGTTGGGATAAATCGCAGCGTTCCAGATAAAGACGGGCGGCTAAATCGTTGTCATTCACTTGCAAAACCCGCTCGAAGTATTGCCGTGCTGCGGTAAATTCCTCCTGGAAGTAGAGCCAAACGCCCTGCTCAAAGCCGCTTTTGGTTTGGGTTTTGAGTTCTCTCAAGGGCTGAGGGTCACCGTCGTACATTTCAAATACAGCCACAGGAGCCTGTTTTCCTCTTACCTGAACTCGGTCAAGAAATCGGCAGGTGTACTTTTGGGGGTCATCAAGTTGAGACAGGGTTTGTACGCTAATGATGATACCTGCTCCGTAGAGTTTGGTTAAATGTTCCAACCGAGATGCCAGATTCACCGCATCAGCAATCACCGTGCTGTCCATGCGCTCCTCCTCCCCAATAATGCCCAGCATTATGCTGCCGATATGGATGCCAATGCCGATCGCAATGGGCAGGTAGCCACTGTTTTGGCGATACTCGTTATAGATTGCCACTTGCTTTTGCATTTCAATGGCTGCGGTAATGGCATCATCGGCGGTTTCGGGAAACAGAGCCATGATGGCATCGCCAATATATTTATCAATAAAGCCGTTGTGCTGGCGGATCACTGGACCGACCTGATGCAAGTAGGAATTGATAAAATCAAAATTTTCTTGAGGAGACATCTTCTCCGACAAGCTGGTAAATGAGCGAATGTCGGCAAACATAATAGTCATTGCTGCTTGCACCGAATCCCCTAATTTGGCATCAACGATACTCTCCTTGTGTAGAAAGTGCAAAAATTGACGGGGTACAAATCGTGCCGACGCTTGGGCTATTTGTGCGAGTTCTCTTCTGCTCGCCTCGAGCTTGGTAAGAGCACGAAATGCTCTCAATGCTGTCACTATTGCAGTAAAAAGTTTGCGAGTAGTTAGTTCGGTTTTTGTTTTATAGTCATTAATATCATAGTGAATAATCACGACATCTTCTGGGGCTTGTCCGGGTTGCCCCGTGCGTAAAATAATCCGTACAAATAAATTACCTAAGACATCCCGGATATATTTCACTACATCCAAGCCCGCGTCATCGGTTTCCATGACCACATCGAGCAAAATCAGGGCAGTATCTGGGTTTTTTTCGATTAAGGCTTTGGCTTCTTCCCCAGAGTAGGCGCTAATAAAATTTATGGGTTTGCCTTCAAATGTAAAATCATTCAGTACTAGTTTGGTAACGTTGTGAATCTCGGCTTCATCGTCCACCACTAAAATTTTCCAGGTGTCTTTGGCGGATATGGGTAACTTGTTGGTGTCAGTAAAAGCTAATTTATTTTCGTTAGTATTTGTAGAAATTAATTCTTGCTCATCTTCATCAGCAAAGACTAATTTATCATCGTCTTCATCAGTAAAAATTAGTTCATCATCATCTTCATTAATCGGTGGGTTTTGATTTTTTTCTGACATTGTTATTTATTAATTGCTTTCGTTATTTCATTAGTAGGTGGGATTGACCCACCTACAGAGTCTATCCAAAAAATCCTTTGATTAAAGACTAGATAAGCCTAGTTATCTGCCATGTAAAGACAGTGGCTCCGGGGTCGCAACATTCACTGCACCCAAGCAAGTAAGATATTTGCACCCTAGCAAGCTTTCCGGTCTGCTCTACAAAAGTGAAAAGCTACTTCCTAACTTGACTGGGTAACTTAATAATAAACTTCGTACCCACACCCACTTGACTTTCACATTCAATCGTACCATTGAGTTTTTGGGTAACCAGATTGTAAACAATATGCAAACCCAAACCGCTGCCTCCCTGACCTCGTTTTGTGGTGAAGAAGGGGTCAAAGATTTTGCTTAAGTTCTCCTTAGGAATGCCTTTGCCATCATCGGAGTATTCCAAGATAATCTGCTCACCCTCTTGTTTGAAGTCAAAAACCAGATGTCCGGCGTCTTCGGGGGAGTAGGCATGGGTGAGGGAGTTCATGACCAGATTGGTGACAATCTGAGATAATGCACCTGGGTAAGTGTTCAGCATGAGCGTTTCATCTCCTTTGATTTCCACCTGATGAGGGGTAGTTCTCAGTTTGGGTCTGAGGGAAATCAAATTCTCGGAGAGATACTGTTTGAGGTTGAAGGTGCGTTGTTCTTCGCTGGACTGATCGACCGCTACTTGTTTGAAACTCTGGATTAAGTCAGCGGCACGGTTGAGGTTGCTCAAGACCATACTACTGCTCTGCATGGCGGTATCCAGAAACTTTTCGAGTTGCGATCGCTTCATCTGTCCGCTTTTATACGTCTCGAAAAACTCTGTGATTTTGTCGGCTAACAGAGAAGCTGCGGTGATGCCAATGCCAACTGGAGTATTGATTTCATGGGCAACACCAGCGACCAAACCGCCTAGTGACGCCATTTTCTCGGATTCTACCAGTTTCTTTTGGGTAGATTGGAGGTCTGCTAGGACTTGGGAAAGTTCTGCCGTGCGCTGCTGGACTAATTGCTCTAAATTTTCGTTGAACTGCTGTAAGTTGGTGTAAAGTTGGGCATTTTCGATGGAAATGGCAACTTGAGCGGATAAAAGTTTCAACAGTTCAACGCGGTCTTTTGTAAACGCATCGGTGGTGAGATTATTTTCTAGATAGAGGATACCACTGAGTTTAGTACG
>DATNPH010000274.1:0-28854 GCA_036703315.1 Coleofasciculaceae cyanobacterium | reverse complement strand
GAATGGAAAAAGAGATTTCACTGGGGTTAATTTAGCAGGAATAGATTTGGATACATACGCAGGCGGAGCTAACTTGAGTAGAGCAAACTTAAGTAGAGCAAAATTAAGGGGCAACTGGAGTAATGAAAACCTAACTGGTGCAAATTTGAGTGGAGCAAACCTAAGTGGGGCTAGTTTCGGTAGCGCCAAACTAAGTGAAGCCAATCTGAGTGGAGCAAACCTAAGTGGAGTAAACCTGAGTAATGCCAACCTGAGTGGCGCAAACTTAAAGGGAGCGGATTTGAGTGATGCAAACTTGTCTAGTGCGAACCTGAGTGAAGCTAATCTAGACGATGCATATCTTCATCAGGCAAAACTAGAATCAGCGAAGTTAGAAAAGGCAACGCTAAGAAGGGCAAATCTCAGAGGAACATATTTGAACAAGGCATACCTACGTGAGGCAGACCTAAGTCAGGTAAATCTTGAGGAGGCTACGTGCGCGGAGGTAGACTTTAGTGGTGCAAATCTCAGTAGAGCTGATTTAAATAAAGCTAACCTATGGAAGGCAAAACTTAGAAGGGCAGACTTGAGTAATGCGAATCTAGCTAGAGTAAAGCTGATCGAAGCAAATTTAGAGAGTGCAAACCTTCAGGAAGCTAATTTACAGCACGCTTTTTATGGGCAAACGACTATTTTTCCAGAAGGATTTGATGTTGTTACAGCAGGTGCCTATTTGATTGCCCCTGGTGTGTCATTGCAGAATGCTGACTTGACGGGCATTAACCTGTACGAGGTGAATTTAGCTGGTGCTAATCTCCAGGGAGCTAACCTAACTTCAGCAAATTTAGGATGTACAAACTTAAGTGATGCTAACTTGCATAAAGCTAACCTATCTAAAGCCTGTTTGCAGAAGGCAGAACTGGTTCATGCAAATCTGAGTGAAGTTAACTTAGTTCAAGCGGACTTGAGCTGTGCGAATCTGACGGCAGTAGATATGAGGAAAGCAAATCTGAATAATACCAAAATTAATAATGCAACATTCTTGGGTGCCCAAATGACTGGTGCTATTTTAATTGGTATAAATTTACAAGGATGGAACTTCAGTTCAGTAAACTTGAGTGAAACTAACCTCTGCGGAGCTAATCTCATTGGAATTAACCTAAGTGGATGCAATCTCACTTCAGCAGATTTGTGTGCAGCAAACTTGAGCAAGGCAAATTTAGAAAAAGCTAATCTAAAAAATGCCAATCTCAGTGGCGCAAATTTAGAAGGAACCAAGCTTACTGGCGCAATCATGCCTGATGGTACGACGCATGAGTAAAATGGGCAAAGAGCCAACTTCTAATAATTAATCAACTTAGGTTTAAGTAACCTAGAGATGGATTTTGATAATTATAGGTTAGGTAGCTCCCATTACTGTTGCTTTTTGTTGAGGTGACAAATTATTAGATTGAATTTCCTGTTGACGTGGCACTAACTAAACAACATTAGTAACAGGATTAGCATCTATGGGTTTGATGCGCTCATTGCAGTACTTCGTCCAGGCTTTATCTTTTTCTATAGCAGCATCTCTTTCTACTTTCAGTTGGTTACAATCATTCTCTAAATCTGATACACGACTTGTTAAATAAGAATTTGTCATGCTTAGTTGAATAAGCTGACTCTTCATCTTTTCATTCTCTTCACTCAATTTATTACTATAGTCTTTGTAAGGATTAATCGTATTCGATAATAATTCTTTTTCACCTTCTAGTTCATTAATTCGATGATTAGCCTTTTGTAACTCATTCCTTAATTGATGTAATTCTTGTTGAGTGTGAGCATCCATAGAACGTTCTATAAAATCGTTCGATACACCATCGAACGATTCCTGTAATATTCCAGCCCTGCGCAATACAGATTTTGGTGACTCATTATTATTGTTTAATTCCTCAATGCCATCTCCTAAACTTTTCAATGGAGTATCTACTAGCGTTTGATGATTTTCCTTATATTGTTCTACATGCCTTTGAACATTCGACGACTTTAAAAAACTATCTATTGTATTACTCGGAGATTCAAGAAGAAAAGAATCTAGTTCATCAAGCAACTGTAGTTGAGAGGAAGTTAAATAACAACACCTTCCTTTCTTATAAGTTTCCAATCCAAGCTTGCTTATTCGATGGCTTAAGGTTGATTTGCTTATTCCGTATCTGGCAGGTAGTTTCGATTGTTCAATGAACGGCTCACCTATCGAACGTTCATTAAATTTATTCGATACATGGCTCGGTACTTCATCAAAAGTTCGATGGTGAGGTGAATTATGCCAGTTCATCTTTTTACCACATGTTTGTTTCTTTTACGATAGCTATTTATTCAAACTTTCTCAAATGTACTAAAGAGTATAAGCTTAAACTCCCTACTGATTAATCAAATATTTAGTTTAATAGCTGCTATAAGCCTATTTAGAGCCTGTAGCAGCTATTTTATTCTGACTAATTACGTTGATGGATAGAACCATCCTGGATTAATGCAGCCTTTATCAAAGTCATTAGCCCAATCGATTCTCACGTTGGGGTATGCACCATCAGGCCAGAACCAGAATGCTTGTTGAGTTTCGTTCACGGAACTGTAATTGAATCGAAGGTTTTTATGAACTTTAGCCTGTTGTCCATCACGTCCTAACTCTACCACTGTGTAAAGCTTAGAAACATCTATAATTGTCGGCATTTGCTCAGGTGCGTCCGTACAGCCTCTTAATCTCTTCTAGCGGCATAGAGAGCGTTTCTACAGTACTTGGAGGACTATTTAGGAAATTGTGTAGATTCTGGATTGTTAGATCCACAGGGTGATTAACTAGTGTGATATCTCCTATCTGCTTTGTAGTCGTCTCTACTCCTTTTAGTAATTCATTACTACTAAGCACTGCCTTTTGAACTGCACTAACCTTATTTGTTGCATCTAGTTCAGATAAGTTCAGATAACCAGTGTTCAATCTGGCTACGCCGCTCTATAGGAAGTGATTGACAAGCAGCATTGATAGCTTCGTTAGACCAACACTTCCTTAGTTCCGCTAAGACCTCTTTACTTGAGCAAGCTTCCTCATTAGCTAAATCCGCTGCTATTTCCCTGATGTCTTCAGGTAACATCTCATCATCTTCCGAATCACTTTTATCACATTGAATATTAAATACTAGTGAACTTTGGTTTTGTAGGACTTCAAAACCACTATCAGAACGCTGATAAATGGGTAGTGATGTATTTGGCTGCGTCTCATCAACTTCTGGCTGCGCTACTTTTTCGGACAATGTGTCCTCATCAGAGTTTGCTCCAAACTCAGGACAACTCAGGACACTCTCAGGACAGCTGTCCTGAGTTTTTGTCTCTTCTGAAATGCCCACTGTTAATTGGGTTTGAGCTTTGTCTTCAAATTCAGGACAGCTCAGGTCATCAAAAATTAGGTCAGCAGCCTTTAGTTCATTTTTAGGAGACAAAGGATTAGGGGAGGGAGCAGCACTGGCGAGGAAACTGTCCTGAGTGTCCTGAGTTTGAATAACCAATTGTTGAACACTAATATCGGTAATACTTTCAGCCATTTTAAGGCTGTCCTGAGTTTGTCCTGAGTTTGGTGATTTCTGCCCTGAGTTTGTCCTGAGTTGCTCAAAACTGTCCTGAGTTTGGTCTGAATGGGGAGGGTTACCATCTGGTGGGGGATCTTTATGAATCGACCACGTCAGTTTTGTTCTCTGCCCTCTTGTTTGACCAAATCCCGACGCCTCTAATTCTTGAAAGTGTCGGCGGATATCATCAGCTGAGAACTGCTTTTTGGTTTGTCGATCAATATCTCGCACGTCAGCTGCCTTGAGCCAGCCCTTACGCTCTGATAACTGGATAATTTTGGCGTGGATGGCAGCTACATCACCATTGGCTACATCGCCTTCTGAGTGAATGAGCCTTACTTGACCAATGTGGTACTTGGATAGCTTGATTGCAGCTGCCATTGTTGCTTCATCAATCTCAAGCGCTGGGGTAGAGCCTTCAGCAACACAACCATTAAAACAGTGCAGCAGCAAAGCCAAGACACCAGTATCGCCTTTCATCTTTGAGTAGACTGCCCGTATACCCTGGCGAGACTCAGCCATTTTAAGTCGATCGAGTTCGTCGTACCAATTGCTGTAGAGCTTTTTAGCTTGGGATGAGAGTGTATAAGTTATGGGCGGAAGATTCCTGAGGCGTTTGTAAATACCTTTGAGAAGACCGGAGACATCAAAGGGAATGGCATCATGGGGATATGGCGCTGGCTGAACCTGCATTACCGTCCAGAGGAAACGCGCCCACTGTCCGTTAGCGTCGGTGAAATCCCCCATCATTTGGCGCAGAATTAAAGGTTGCAATGAGCCAGTGATACTGTAGGCTGACTGGTTAACCACAAGCCGTTTCCCCGACGCTCGGTTAACTTTGAAGCCCGTGCCATCTCGGCCTGAAAGAATTTTCTCTCCATCTGCACCGCGACCGTTTTTGTACTGTCCCTGAGATTTGAATAAAGCGGGTAATTCATCAAACCATCCAAGGAAACCCTCGTTTGGTTGTTGATTTTGGATTAATGCGATCGCTTCACTGGTAGCATCCGTCGTGTAGTACTCTCGCGGAACGGGTTGTTCTGGCGCTGGCTCATCGCTATCTTTGTTTTTATCTTTGTTTTTCTTCCACTCTGATAACTCTTGTTGGTAGTCCAGTAGACGCTCTTTATACTCAACTTCTGCCTCGTCTTGTAGTGCGAACAGAGGTTTCAGTATAGTTTTCTGGGCAGGAGTTTTTCCAGCGCCAGACTCGCATACAAGTCCGGTATAGACAACGGGTAAAGCATAATGGTCGGTAGCTTTTATTAGCTCTAACCGAGTACCCACTTTAAGCAGGGAGCCGACCACAGGGTAAAGAGTGGTAAGCATAGCAGCTGACGTGGTACCCATCCACTTCGCTACTTGTTCCAGTGGAAGTGCAACTGATGGATCGAGATAGTCTTGCAGCTCAAGCTGGTACTTGCTAACCCTCAATAGGTTTTCAATTTCCGTTTTCCGATCACAGCGGGACTCCCCTAGATCTACTTCAGATTCGAGAGACGCAGCTAGGTCTTTAATCTCTCTTGTTGTTACTCCAGTCGTTTGAGCCAGTTTGATAAAAGCTTCATCGCGGTGAGAGGGTTCTTGATTTCGATCAAGGATTTCTAGAATGCGATCGCGCAAACTCAGCTCAGCTAGTGGTTGCCTTCCGTCACCATCATCACCGCCGCTACCACCGGAGCCGCCGCCCAAGTCTGCTACTTCAACCGGAGACGACTCCCACAGTCTCTCTAATTGTGCCCGGAATTCTTCAGGCTCCATCCCCAAACTGCTGCGAATGACAGGCCAGAAGAAAATGTCTAACTCAGGATGATTTTTGACTGCCTTACAGAACGCGATCGCGCTGCGTAAAACCTCAGCCTTACCCTTATCAGTGGAAGTATCCCCCGCCTCAGTCAACCGCTGTGCTTTCCACCGGAATCCATGACTCGCCGCGTCAATATGAGCATCCCAAGCTTTTATTCCCTCACGAATAAGGAATTCATCAGGGTCTAGTCCATCTGGCAGTTTTGGGGCAACATAAACGCTGATACCAGCTTCACTTAATCGTAGAAGGTTGGAGTTGGTTCCCCTTTCTCCTCCATGATCTGGGTCGCCACACAGGGTGGCTTTGGTAATCCCCCGTCGCTTGAGAATTTCAATTTGGTCGCTTGAACAGCTCGCGGCAACGTAAGCACAGACACGGGTATCACCTTTGGCTTGTAATAAAACTGTGTCTAGAACGCCCTCGACTAAAACAACTTCATTGTGTCCAGCTTTAAGCGCTCGGTCGAAGTATAGCGGTGATTGTTTGGTTCTCTCACCAGGGCTTGCTATGGTTTTCGGTTTTCCTTCTGGTGGGTGCTGCTTGAAGTACCGTCCGTAGATGGTGAGAGGTCTTCCACTGGCATCGTTCCACAAGAAGGTAATGTAGCGTTCCATGTCCTTCCAATAGCAGCCTGTACCTTCCCAGTCTTCTTTAGTGAAGCCCTTAGAAATTAAATGGCGCTTCACTTCACCAGCGTTTGGATAGTAGCCGATGGGTAGCCGTTTAATTTCTTCTTCTGTTAGCCCTCTCTCAGCTACCAAGTAGTGACGAGCTTCCAGCGCCTCAACTCGATCACTCCAGAGAATTTCCTGACAGTAGTTTTGAGTTTCAGCTAGAACGGCTCGCCGCCGTTCCCATTTCTGCGCTTTAGCTATCTCTTCAGGTGAAGATTCTCTAGCTGGGAATCGTACATTTGCATCAACAGCTAACTCTCTCACTGTCTCAACAAAATCTTTGCCGCGAACTTTAACCCATCGTCCTGCCTTGAGGCTAGCTCGATAATCGGCTGATCCACCGCCGAACTGACATCCCTCACACCAAAATAATTTTGATGAAATGGTGACGACGAAACTAGAGCCTGAGTTACTTTGATGCAGCGGACATCTGCCCCGTAACCTATCGCCAGAGTGCTTAAAATTGTGCGATGGATGATTGTAAATCTGCTCTGCGCTAAGGGTATTAATTGCGTCTTCCAGGCAGCGTGAGAGCGCTTCTTGCTCTTGTTGGCGCTGGGGAGTTGAAGAGATAGGTGTTGCAACCATTACCGTAGCCCTCCCTGATTTAGTTTGTTAGCGATCGCCTTAGATTCCGAAATATTTGGAGCTTTGTAACTTGTTGCAACAGTCATGATATTTTCCTTTTGTGTTGATCAAAGGAAAAGTGTCTGTTCAGGATTCCTATGGCAATTGCAGTGGCGTAGTTACGAGTTTTTGTCCAAAATGGAAGTAATTCTTTTTCTTGTCTGTGCCAGTCTTTGACTTTGGCTACCTTCCTCAAAAGGTGAAATCAATGTCAAAAACCATTTTGGACAAAAGCTTGTATGCTCTAACTGCAACAGGCAAGGCGGCGAACTCAGAGGCTGCACAGGCACTTCCTTATTTTTGTAATTGCATAGCAAACTGAAGACCATTGTGATAAACTTACGTTTAAGCTCAATGGCTTTTTGGTCTTGTGTTTTAGATTTTGTGGAGCGTTGCCGATACTGTCACAAAATCTCGGCTAACTGGATCTAGGCTATTGGCTCATATTTATATCTCAATTTTATAAAAAGAATAATTCGATCATACACGAGATCTCCATGAAACAAAACAGAGATCTTTTTTTTGCTTTCTTCCCTGAAATATCCTCCTCTTTTCCAGAACCAGGATTATCTTTTAAGAATAATGTGCGCTGTAGTGCATGAAAGGCAGTACTTGCAGCAGATTGTGTTCTTATTTTTGTTATCATGCATTACCAATTTCTTAATTTGATAATGCGACAAAATTTTTGATTATTGATAGTAGGAGCTTATCCTCAATAAATGCCCTCTCTGATAATTTCATTAATAATCTGCTTTACTATTAAGCGAATTATCAGAGCGAAATACGTCAAACTCTCTTAAAAACGATAAGAAAGATTTATATATAGACTGATAGACCTTAGCTTGCACAGCCAAGCCAAGTAAATTGTCATTTTCGGTCATTCTTTTTTTTATTCTCTCTATACTTCCTTACTTCAGACTGTGCCTGAACATCCTGATAAACCCCTCTTCTGATGTATTCGGCTATCAGCGACGACTTGGGGATGCCAGTTTCTTCGGCTAACTCGGTGAGTAGTTGATTTAATTCGTCGCTGATTGAAGATGTAACTTGAGCCATGACATGGCAAATACAGTATTTCTAAAGTATTTCCCATTATCTTAGAGTATCGAGATTTTCCAAGCATCCAAGTAATATCAAATTAGAATTACTTGACATTTACATGGTAAATCATTATCTTATGGGTAGGCAAGGGCAGTGAAGCGAAAAAGGCAGCACAAACCCTGCACGGATTGACTAGGTAAAACCTCTAAAACGGTTATCCTGATTCGGTTCTAGCCAAAAAAGCAGATAAGCTGCTCAAGTTGTCTCACAGCCGCTTGCACAATCAGATTTCCTGCACAACAGAACGCATACGCAACCATGCCAACCCCTTCAGCAATGAGGGTAAGGCGGTGTGGACAATTCCTTGATATCCCCATTCGCAAAGGTGAGGCGGCTCGATTTCTCGGAGTCCACCGTAACACAGTAACAAAGTGGGATTATTTTGCTCGACACCACATCGACAATTACCGGATGCACTTCGAGCAATCAGGGTCAAAAGAGCAAGCACCGTTAAGCCCATATCGGTTTTGGGTACTGACCAGACTCAAAGAGCTTTACAGGATTTATCGAGACGAATCCTTGATCGAGAAGTACGTAGAAGCTCATCCCTACGATTTCAGCTATCGCACGTTTTTTGAACTACGCAAACAGGAAAAACAAGCATCATGAATAAGCCACAAGTGATGGAAAAATTTGGTTTCAAAGACAGTGAAGAGTTTGATGCTTTATTGTTGGATTTGGGTATTGACCCAGAAGGGGAAACTTTGACTGAGCAGCAGGTTGAAGCCATCAAAAACCACGTCACAATTTTTGTCAGTTCTCTTGCCGCACTCCCAGTAAAAGCTAATAACGAAACGGTGAACAGCAATGGCGACGGACATTACACCCCTCCTTCTGCATCAATGACCGTGATTACCAATCAAGGATTGCAGCTAGCAAAAGAAACGGGTTTGCAAATCAGTACTGGTGCTTTGGAAACGATGTGCCAAATGACCTTTGACAAAGGGCGTCTTGATGCAGCATTTCTTGAGAATGCTTACTGGCTAGGGCTTTTACGCCAACAGAATCAACTGCGAACTGAGAACACACAGAAATTCATCCAGCTTTTACAGGCTCAGCAAAATCAGAACGTCAACATTGAGAAATTGGCTGAAGAAGCTGGGCTACTCAGCAATGAAGAACTCGTAAAAAAACTCTCAGTGGCAGCCGCCTCAATGGGAAAGAGCAATCTGAACGAGGTAATTGCAGCAGCAAGCTATTGGTAGAAAGTTACTCCAATTTTCTAGCTGATGAATTGGCAATCCAGTTTCAAGAATTAACTCAAATAACACAAGAGAAGGAGAACGAAAAGATGTTGCTCAGTATCATTTTGGGTGTTTTCGATGGACTTAACTATGTTCTGGAATGTACAACTAATAAAGTTGTGTTTGGCAGATTTGCACCGACTTCTAAGTGGACTTGAATGAGATGGACAATTGGGACTACAGCCATTTAGTGTTATTCAGCGAATCGCCTAATCCTCAACCTGAACCTATAGGAAATAGCTGGAATAAAGAAGGATGGGATGCAATTTTCGACACCTTAGATGAACAAGAGGAGGAACAACAGGAAGAATGACCACAGCGATGCGAAAAGCTGAGCTAATTAAAGCAATTTTAGAGGTGCAAAAATGAGTAGTAATCAGGATGAAACAACACCCGAACAAATCCAACAGTGGCTAGATGCCAATGCTGATCCACAATCAAAGGGCGCTGTAAGGTTTGTCAAAAAGTTGAAGCAAAAACTCCAGAAATCTCAGGAGCAAGAGTGATTACCAGTATTGGCAGATTCTTAATCTTGATTGACCCAACACTTAAAGCGCCCAAGATTTCGGAAAACCTGCATCAACCTTTAAGCAAACCGCAGACTAGCAGATTGGAAGCCAGCGCTGACGAATTGGAGAGTCCCAGCGCTGACTCTCTCCCAACCGAACGCAACGAACGATAGGAGATGTTTCGATCATGACACGAGCAATTAGCACATCAGTAAAACCTTTGGGCTATTACGTCACAGTTCCAGCAGACATTGAGGAGGTATTAGGTTCTCACTTCGAGAATCTGGAGCGGTGTGAACAATACACATTGCTGGCAATGTTTGCCCAATTTATGGCGGTTCATGCCAATAACAAGGAATCCGAGTACAGCTTACTGGATGCCTACTTTAACACCCCAGGCGATGCGATGATTCCCGACTGGGCAAAAGACCTGTTACCCGAAATCGAAAAGCTGTCTGACGGCACGATTATTGGTCTGTCTGAAGCGTTGGTTCTGAACCTGCACTACACAAGGAGGGTGGGCTAATGGTTCAGAAAGTTGGTTTTTACATCAACCTTGAGAAAAACGCGATCGCTGATCAGATGGTGACCAAGTATGGCGAATGCTTGCAAGATATGCCCTTAGAAGCGCGTCTGACCTTCCGAGCTGCTCTAGCTACCTTTCAGGTCAGCAAGCACCAATGGGCGAACGCAGAGCAACCGCCCACAGATAAACGTTTGATTGAACAGGCAATTGAGTCAGTCAATCCAGAGGCTTGGCAGTCTGAGCAATTGACCAAGTGGATTATCAGTTTCGCTACCGACCCAAAAGAGAACTGGCGAATTGAGCCGATGATTCGAGCCTTGAACGATTCTATAGCAATGGAAATCGGCTAACCCCTTATACACGCAATGCCCCTACCGCAGGCGTGGGGGCATACAGGTTTGAAGCATGAGTAACCTAACACTTTACCAACAAGGCGAAATTCAAAGTATTACCGCCGAGGCTTTAGAGGTAATTGAGTCTCACCCAGTCGCCCGTCAGCATCTGGGCAATCTGGCTGAGTCGATCAGCTATCTAGCCTACTGTGCAGTACAAGATTGTAACGATGCCCACCTTGCAGACATCCAAAAACTGATTGATGTAGCAAAGATGGGTCAAGCTGCTGAATTGCTGAGGATGAATCGCTCTATCCAAGCAGAAATGCAGCAGTTGCGGTCAGAAATGCACCAAGGTTTTGAAGCTTTAGCTCAAGTTCTAGATGCGCTCGACCAACGAAACGGAAAGATGTACAGCGCACTAGATGAGAGATTATCTCGCCTAGAGAGCCAACCATCCATGCTGCCACCAGAGCCAGTAATCCAAAACTACTACTACCACGTCGATAACAGCTACACCGATAACTCCAGGCACAGCCGCGCTCAAGCGAATGGTGGCTCTGTAGAGGCTTTGGCGTGGACGATAGTTGCAATCTTTTTCACAATCCTAGCCTGTTCAATTCTCCCCTACGGCAGGAGGTAACAGCTGTGAACACATTCCTTTGCATTGCATTTGTCATATCACTGGCTGGTTCTGTTGCCGCCCCCGTAAGTGCCGTATTGTTCAAGTCCTACCAGGATGAACGCAAACGGATTGAGGCAGGTCACCAGCCAACGTATCTGTCCTACACAACAGAGGTTCTTTACGACCCTCCACAAGCAAGGCACCCAGAAGTAGTTGAGAGTCAGGAGGGCGAGAGCCTGGGAAAAACTCTGGCTCTGCCAGTCAAGACAGAAGCCGCCCTAGTCGCTTCAACTGAGCAGAGCGCCATTCGTAAAGACATTATCACTAAGGCAGCAGCTACAACCCTAAGCCTTGTGTTTACAGCCCCTCCAGGCTGTGGAAAAACTACAACAGAGCTAGCTTGGCTGGCTAAGGTGTTTGACCTTTATCCAGACGCCTTAGTGCTGATTACCTCTCAGAAAAACGATAGCTTTCTTGGACTAAGTGAGATACCAGGCGTCTTGAGTGTTCTGGATGGCGTTGATTTCCAACCATTAGCCGAAAAGGTCGAGCGGGTGTTTGGAATACTCCAGGAACGCAAGAACCTACCCAAGTCAAGGCGTCATGAGTACCAAGGTCAGCCCGTGTGGTTATTACTGGGAGACTGGTTTGCCACCTGCAACACCCTAGCTAATAACAAGCGCTATACCGAGCTGTGGAACGACATCAAAACCAAGATTGGGTTAATTATCACCGTGGGTAGAGAGTTCCTAGTAGGTATCGCCTGCGACACCCACAGCTTCAACACAGCCGCTTTAGGTATCGCCAACGATGCCAATATCAGGGACTGCTTGAACATCATGGCATTGGGCAAGATTAGCCGTAACCAAGACGGTCAAGAACAAGGCGGTTATGGTGCGATCGCCAAAGCTGTTGGTAACAAGTTGGTGGTGGATGATGACCAAATTCGCCGCCAGTTACTCAACGACTTAACCCAATGCGCCGCCCTATCTGACCAAACAGGACGCCCAGTACTGTTCACCACAATGGGTCATCCACCACGGATGATGCTGCTGTCTGATTTAAGGCGATATGAAACTTACAAACTACCTGCCGATGTGTTGGCATCAGTAGCCCGGAAGGTTAGCTCATCTGTTGCCGATGCTGACACTCACATCCCACTTAACCAGGAATCGACAGACCAACAAGCCTGGGACAGATGGGTGCTAGAGGCGGATGACGACACGATTAACGACCTAATTGAGCGGAAAAGAAACGGTTCAAAGCCTGAACCGATGAACCCGCCTTCTGAACCAATGAACCAACGTTCTAGCAATACTTCCAGCGGTTCAGGTAACGGTTCACAATCGCGGTTCACGCCGCTATCTCTGAGTGTGAACCAAGTTTTACGGCTAATTAGAGAACTGCGAAGTGAACTGAACCAGACCGAGATTATTGAGCGCCTCTGGCAAGTCAAAAAAGGTGGCTCAGAGGCATGGAAGAAAGCTCACGCAGAATTCAAACAACTAACTGAAGGAGAAAACCAATGAGAGCACCTTGGATGTATCGATTTGGTGCCATTGCCCTGTTGTTCGCTGGCGGGTTAGCCGTATGGGTTGATGCCAGCCTGAGTCGGGAATGGATTGCTCAGACTACTAACGCCGATCAAGTTTGGCCGGGATTATCGGGTGGGATTGCGTTTATTTTGGCAGCGCTGGCGAGTGCATTTGGGGCAGTTGCCACTAACCCGGTTAGTTGGCGGCTGCTCTACATGCAGAGTAAGAAGCTGGCAGGCATTACGGACACCAACGAACGTTTACTCAACCTCGTGGGGTACGGAATGTTGAGCTTGTTTATCTTGGGAGGATTCATTTTCATCTACGGTGTTGACTTAATTAGCACCTATCACAAAGTCAAGAATTTTTGGTTGACAGTGGGAATTGTTTTTTTTGGCGATTTGTGCTTCATGCTGGCAGTCCCACTGTGGATGCTCAGCATTACCAGCAAAGTAGCGATTGAGGAATTCCACGGCAGGATGGGTGCGGCGTCTGGTGGGCAGCGCACGGTGAATACCCAAGGACGGAGGTTTGAATGAAGAGTCAGCCTCGACCTTTGAATAGAACAGAGCAAGCATTAATTGAGCGTTACAGTTCTTGTCAACTAGGAATGACACCGCAACGGTTTTATGCGAAATGGCAGGTTAACCATGAAACGATTGCCAAAATTTGTCAGCGTTCTGTCTCTACGGTACGACGTTGGTTTATGAAGGGGCGCACCCACCGCCGTCCTCAACCGAACGATTTGCGCCATTTAGCGATTATGGATTTCCTGTTGGAGCATTTTGAGCAAATTCCGGCTGAAGTTGTGAACTTACTGTGCCCGTTGGAACGAGACCCGTAGTGATTGTTTCGTCTCAACAAACTAGCTAAAAAGAAGTGCCAGTTTGGCATTTCTTTTTTATTTTGGGGTGGCTGATAATTGCCCAAGACTTTGTGAGAAAACGATACACAAGCTTGGCTTCAGATGAACAGCGCTGATGATAGAGAAAGACTGGTTGAGAAACTCAATTCCGGAGTAGAGGCTTGGAACCAATGGCGGGCAGAACACCCCAGAGAGAAGCGATTGAACCTCATCGGTGTCAATCTGTCTGGAGCTAATCTGTGTGGAGTTGACTTGAGTGAAGTGGACTTAAGCCAAGCTTGTTTGAGTGGAACCAATCTGAGTAAAGCCAAATTATATGCTAGCTGTTTGACTCAAGCCAACTTGAGCGGGGCAAATCTCAGCCTTGCCAGATTAAACGGTACTGTGTTCACCCTAGCTGACTTGAGCGGCGCTAAGTTAGACGGCACTGACTTGCGCTCCTTAGGTTTTCTGTTGTCCGACTGCCTTTATGAGTTATGTCGCGATGAGTTCGACTCCATCGTGTTGGCGAGGCGAAGGCAATATTCACTCCAAACCTACCTGCTGAGGGCTAATCTCCATTCGTGTGACTTACGCTCGGCTCACCTACAAGGTGCGATGTTTGTTCAGGCTAACCTCAGCCAAGCCAATCTGCGTGGAGTCGAAATATGTCATACTGACTTTCAAGAAGCCGACCTGAGCGGTGCCGACCTGCGGGGTGCCTGCATCACCTACATCAGTTTACGGGATACTATCATGACCCGAAAAACCAAAATACATGATAGATGGCGTCGCATTTGGCTTTTGCAGTCTAAGCAGGTCACTAAGCCGTACCACTGGGAAGGCGCTCGACTTGAATATGCGGATTTAGACGCCGTAGACTTGAGTGGGGCACTTTTGCCCTATGCGAACTTGCGGGGAACTCATCTGAGATATGCCAACTTGAGCGGGACGAATCTGGATAAGGCTCAGACGGAGGATACCGACTTTGAGGGGGCTAAATATAGCTCGGACACAATTCTGCCTGCCTTGAGTTGGCGGCAACGACAAAGTTTGGTTTGGGTTGAATCTCCACCTCAAGTAGTTAATCAAGAGGTGGTTGTTAATTTAGAGAGCCTCAAAGATGAACGACAAAGAACGAATGTGGTGCGTGTCAACAGAAAAGACCAACGCAAGTTTCGGGAGGCGTTAACAGAGGCGTTTTTTGGCAAGTGTGCGATTACCTGTTGCGATGTGGAAAGTGCAATGGAAGCGGCTCACATTTTTCCTTACCGAGGTCCGCAAACGGATTGTGTGTGGAATGGAATTTTGCTGCGTCTGGATTTGCACAGGCTGTTTGATGCCTATTTGTTGACGATTGACGCGGTTGAGGGTCAAGTCTACGTTTCTCCTAGTTTGATGAATAGCTATGGGCAGTATGCTAACACTCGAATCTGTTTTCCTGAACAGCCCATGTCGGAGAATCGTAAGCGAGCGTTGCGATGGCATAATGCCCAGTGTAGTTGGTTCAAAGGCTCTTAAAGTAGGAATGAATCTGCATTTGTTGGGATGAGATCGTTGATTATGTACGAGTAGAAAAATAAACGTTGAAGGTAGTCGGAGAGGATTCCGCTCAGCCTTCCCGGAAAGGTGCTAACAACTCATCCAACCATTGCTGATTGGCTTCTCCTAAGGTAGGCGGTGGTGGTGGCTGACGATAGTCTATCCGCGCCTCATATCCAGCTCGCTCGTACACTCCATTAAGGATGGCTTGCAAATCTACCCAAGGTTCTGCATCCCCACTCATGAGTGGCAAGGGAAAGTCGGGAATCGCTTCTGGCAAGCTGAATCCGTATAGCTCGGCAGTTGGACGACGCTGGCGACGACTCACGAGCAGGCGATAGTCTGCTGCCGTATCGTCCCCGCTCATGGGCATTGGCTTTCCCCCACGCAACAAGTCGATTTCAACGAGATGGGACAGACTACCGAGAACTATTTGTCGTTTGGTTTCATACGCGGTTCGCCCTTCCCCCTTGCGTTTGTTCTTGGGAGATAACACCTCAATTACCGTAATCACAGTATCTGTGCCCAATTCGCGCACTTCCAGATAACGCTCGTTGACCTCAACGGGCATGGGAACGGTCACTTGCTTGGGGCGTGGTTGTACCGCCGTACTGGGAACTGTTGCCTCTGTTCTGATTTCGGATGAGGCAACAGGTTTTGACGAAAGGACAACAGCATCGGGAATGCCCACCAGAACCTCGTCTTCCAGATTGTCTAAGTAAGTGCGAGTTTCCACCTCAACGTAGTACTTTGGGCGCAAACTGGGAGCCAAGGCATCAGCTACAGCCACAATCAGACGGCTGTGAAATGACGACCAAAAAGCAGGCTGTTCCAGATACGGGTCCATTCCCGGAAACGGCGAAGGCATGGCTCAAAGTTCATCTGGGATGAATTGGCTACTTAGAGTTCAGTTTAGCCAAAGAAAGTCCACCTTGGGTTTTTGTCCCCCTCATGGTTCAATGAAGTCTTGAGAATTCCACTTCCAGGGACTGAATGCGCGACCCGTCCTCTGCTGAGGCTCCCCATCACCTCAAACTGACTGAACTCGTGCCGTTGACAATGCACCCAGCGGCGGTGTATCTGTCTGGATTGAGTGAGGGGTCTCGTCCGACGATGCGCCATGCTCTGGATGCGATCGCGTACTTGCTTACCGATGGCGAGTGCGAGGCGATGAATTTAGATTGGGCGGCACTGCGCTATCAGCATACGGCGGCAGTGAGGGCGGCGCTGATGCAGCGGTTGGCTCCGGCGACTTGCGAGAAGATGCTGTGTGCATTGCGGCGGGTGTTGAAGGAAGCGAGGAAGCTAAAGCTGATTGAGGCAGAGGACTATGAAGCGGCGATTGACTTGCCTCGGATTGATACACCCCCAAGAAAGCTTAGGGGTCGCGCCCTCAAGGGTGATGAGATTGCGGCGCTGATGGAGGCGTGTCAAAAAGAGGGTGCAAGAACGATTGATGTTAGAGATGCGGCACTCATCGCTATTTTGCGCGGTGGGGGGTTAAGGCGCAATGAGGTGGTCAATTTGGAGCTAAAAGACTTTGACCCCAGCACTGGCGCTTTGGAGGTTCATAAGGCAAAGAGAGGGGCATATCGCCGGGTTTATCTGCCGACTGGGGCGTGCGCGATTGTGGAACAGTGGCTGGCAATAAGAGGCAATGCGCCAGGAGCGCTGCTGTGTCCAATCCACCGCTGGGGGCAAGTGGTTCTGCGACCCATGACTTCTGATGCGGTGTTGAGGATATTGAAGAGACGTGGTCTTCAAGCGGGTGTGGATTCATTTTCGGCTCACGACTTTCGCCGGACGTTCTGCTCAGATTTGCTGGATGCCGGGGTCGATATTGTTACGGTGCAAAAGTTAGCGGGTCATACGTCACCAACAGTTACGGCTAAGTATGATCGCCGAGGTGAAGAGGCTAAACGCCGCGCTGTGCAAAATTTGGAGATTCCTTTTAAAAAGCGGGATTAGGGAATTTTAGTAGGCTGGGGTTGTTCTTGGATAACAGGGAATACCTCAACTTTGGATTGATTTTCGCCTTCACTGCTCGATATTCTGCAAGCTATCTACTATCGGCAAGTTTCTTAAATTCCTACAAGGGAGATGACGCAGCACAGTAATGTAGAGACAGTCCAGTATCACAGGAGTCAAGAGCTTTGACTAAAGTGATTGCACTGTTTAATCAGGCGGGGGGTGTGGGGAAGTCTACGACCACCCAAAATCTCGGCTATCACCTTTCCCTACGTCGTCACCGGGTCCTGGTGGTAGATATGGACCCCCAAGCTTCACTGACTTCGTTCATGGGACTAGAGCCAGCGGACTTGAAGGAGACAATTTACAGTGCTTTAGTGCCTGTTGAGGATGAAGTCGATAAGCCGCTCCCCATCCATAAGGACTTACACGGCATGGATTTAGCCCCAGCCAACCTGCTGCTAGCCAATGCCGAACAAGAGTTAATCTTTGCGGAACAGCGAGAGTTCCGACTGAAAGATATTCTTTCACCCTTGCTTTCTGACTATGATTTCATTTTGGTCGATTGTCCTCCGAGTTTGGGAATCTTGAGCCAAATTAGCCTAGTGGCTTCTACTGAGGTTCTGGTTCCAGTCCAATGCCAGTACAAAGCACTGCTCGGTACAGAATCGTTGCTGAAGACCGTGTACAAGATAAAAAGGCGGCTCAATACGGATTTGACGTTTGCGGGTTTCCTGCCCACCTTGTATTCAGCCAGTAATTCGCTAGACCGACGGACATTACAAATTATTCAAGAACAACTGGCATCTGTAGGACCCATTCTGCCGACCGTTCCACGGGCAACGGCTTTGGCTGAGGCGACGGAGTACGGAATGCCCTTAGCGCTCTGCCCCAAGAAGAATCCTGAGATTTTGCAAATCTTTGACCAAATTGCGGAGGCTGTTGAATCGCTATGAGTAAGTCCCCTAAACCCTCGCCGAGACGCCTGAGAAACGTGACGCTGTTTGATGATGCAGATGAAGCCGTTCCTTCCACTCTTCCCGTGCCGCTGGGGAGTATCATTATTTCTGCAACTCAACCACGTCGGTATTTTGCTCTGGAAGCCATGCAAGCGCTCGTGGAGTCGGTCAAAAAAGACGGAGTCCTTCAGCCGATTCTGGTCAGACCTTTTGGAGACAAGTATGAGCTAGTAGCAGGTGAGAGACGGTATCGAGCAGCGCAATCAGCTGGGTTAACCGATATTCCGGCAGTTGTCCGGGAGATGAGCGATTCCGAAGCGGTACGGTTTGCCTTGATGGAAAACCTGCAACGGGAAGACCTTAACCCTGTAGAAGAAACCGAAGGAATCTTGGAACTGCTGGCTATTACTCTTGACTCTTCTACGGCTGAGGTGACTCTATTGCTTCAGCGGTTGCAGAAAGAGATCAAACGTAAAAAATTGTCCCATAACGTTATGGGACAACCATTAGGAGAGTCAGCGCCACCGGAGTTGGCAATCATCCAGTCAGTCTTTGACTCCTTGGGACGGATGTCATGGGAATCTTTCACTTCCAACCGCTTGCCCCTGCTCAATCTTCCAGATGACATTCTAGAGGCTCTCCGAGCGGGACGAATTGAATACACTAAAGCCAAGGAGATAGCTAAGTTGGAGTCGGAATCGGAGCGACAGGAGTTACTTGAAGAGGCGATCGCCTCTTCTCTGTCCTTAAGTCAAATCCGGGAGCGGGTCAAAGCCCTCAAGCCCCCAATCGAACCCCCGCCCTTCGCGTCTAGGATAGAGACTATTTCCAAGCTGGTCAAGAAGCATCAGGTGTGGGATGACCCCAACAAGCGTAAGAAACTCGAATCTTTGTTAGCAAAGATAGAGGAGTTAATTTCTCCAGGAGGATTAGATGAATCACAGCCCAAACAAGAACCTGAAGCCACTCAGAATGAGCATCCGCTTACCTCTGTTGGTTTACAGGATTCTTCTCCCCTTGAATCGGAAAAAGACTTCTTGGAGAGCCAGGAAGATGTCAGCGAGCCATTGACGGCTGAATTCCCACAGCCCTTAGAGGAAACGGCTGAAGTTCTAGATGAACGAAAAACTCCTTCAAGCGAACCAGTTGATGAGTCCCGACCGGATGGCAAAGAGGAGCCGTTACACCAAGGCAGTGAAGCAATTGATGAGTTGCTCAATAGCTCGCTGACGCATACTCAGATGGTAGAGCGATTAGGGGTCAAAAGTTCTACATTGGGCGATGCCAAGAAGAAGGCCAATTTTGCCTCCTGGAGCAAGAGTAAAGACCCAGACGCGATCGCGTGGCAATGGGTTACAGAATCTAAGCGTTTTGTGCCATTAAAAAACTAGGAGGGTGAATCAGAACTTACTCCTCTACAACTTCTTCATCTTCTGCGTTGTCACCTAAGTTCTCAGTCGATGATTTGACAGACTCCAAAAGCGCCTGACGTTCAGCATTGATGTTGGCTAGAGCTTCAAGCCCCCGATGCGCCCGTTCATCGCCCGGAAGAGAAGCCAACTTTGGTAGGCGAACACCATCTAGAGAGTAATCATCACCATCCATCTGCTCGCGCAACTTGAGCAAATACTTAATGATTTCACACTCGTCGTCAGACATTTCCTGAGGATGCTCCTCCAGCCACTCACGTTCCTCCTCTAATGAGGTTTCGGCAACTGCCATATTATGGCAAATCCTATACTCGCGCTCTTGAAGCTTCTCAAGATGTGGCAGAATGCTGTTCCATGTCCCGTCAGGTGGTTCAGGTTTTTCCCAGTGGGAAGGAGATGGATCGCTCGTAAGGTTCTTCAAGAATTTGGCAATATCTGCGAGAGGTGGTTTGAAGGGAAATTTCGCTCTATGCTCCCACAACCTGATAATTACATCGGTACACTCTCTTTTCGCTGCTTCTCGCTCTGCTTCTGTTTCGGCTTGTTCGGCACGCTCCATCAGTTCTGCAATCCGATGAGCCATCCATCGTCCCAATGTGTCTACGCTATCTTCCAGATCGAGTTCTTTCACGATCCGTTTGCCTAACCTCACGACGGCTGTCCAAGGTTTCGAGAGTTCCGTCTCGTCGGAGGAGGTAGATGGTTGTTGCTCCAGAGTCATATTCTTCACCTTCTTCTCTGCGCTCGTGCCAACGGTTGTGAGCTATTTGAACTTCGATAATGAGGTCACGTTCACGTTGCTTCAAGTACTCAAGCAGTGACTCCACCTGAATCCACCACCTTTTTCCACTGGAAAAGGCTTTTGTTACATGTTGCTCCTGAAGATTATCACTCCAAAATTCTAAATACGCGATTTTATGCCCATCAGTAGAAACATACTCCCAACAACCCGGTGGCTTGTTTAAATTCACTGATTTGACAAAGTTACTGCTTAGGGTTATGAACTCCGATTCAAGCCTGGATTGTTTGGTAAGTGGATCAAATTTATCTAGTGCCTCTCCATCCTGACTTTTAACTTCTAGCCATGACTCCAGTTCAAAACCTAGTTCGCTAATTTCAAACTCACCATATCCTCTGCCTCCTACAGGTAATTGATAGCTATGATGTGAAGTTGTTTGCAGAGCATGGAGCAAAGAACGCGCTGTAACTGGATTAACCAATGCGCTAGTTGTCCGTATATGACCGACTCGTTCAGAGTCATAGAGATCAATATCCCCCCAAATAACAATTTCGCCGGTATGTCCTGGCTCTATTAGTCCGAGACCTGAATCAAACTCTTCCAATGGATATTGCTTTAACCACTCCTTGATTGGTGGAAACTGTCCCCAGCTATCTGGACGATAGGGTGTTGGTAGACGAAGGTCTGCCAACCAGTAGTTAGGACTTACACAGAGATGACCTTGAATCCATTCTTCCCAAGGACATCCTGCGTCTTCGTAGGTATCGACAGCAACAGGCATTAACTCGTCTATCATTTCGCCTGCTGCACACAGCATCGCATGGTACTCAAGATATATACGGAGATTCTCTACTCTTGGAATACTGCCGTGTCTATTTGACTTTTCTCCCCAATCGTAGCGATCGCTCAAATCACGTTGATCTTCATACCAATCCTGGTCGGTTCGCCCCCAGTTATCGCAAATCCATTTCTCTGCTGTAGCCGCAATATCGGGTTTGGCATAGCCAAAAACACTCGATGGCCGATTGTACCAGTAGGGCAAAGTATCCATACTGTCAAAGCTGAATCGGCTCTCCGTCTTGACTTTCTCTACTTCTGCCCAAGAACTTGTACGCAATTCATATCGATCCTCTCGTGGGTAAAGGCAGGCTGATGGAGCATTTGTAAAGTTCAATTGTTCGACAATATCAGGTGGTAGCGATCGCGGCTCATGCTTAACTATGCATAGTGCAGCTTGCTTGGCGAGTTCTCGAATTTGTGTGTGGGGGAAAGCACAGTTTAGTGCATGGTCTGCAATTGCCTGCGCGTACTGCTGTAGCATCTGAGGGCACTCATCTGACAATCTCTGGAAAAGCAACATCAGCCATGTTCGAGCAGAAATCCAGTAGAACTCCAACTGGGGTGATCGAAACGCTCCCACCGTTTCTGACCAGGACAAATTCACAAGTTCTTCAAGCAGAGCCGGGTTAGGAAGTTTGATAATCGCCCGTGCAGCGTGTAACGCTCTCCATCTAACTCGCTTATCAGGATGCCCGAACAATGCCCAGAAGAAATGAGCCAGTACCGCTGGCGATGTATCGGGCAACTGCGTCTGGAGTACGGGACGTATTTCCCTGCCTTGCTCTATTTGCGTTTCAACTCGTGTAATGGACCAGTCAAGAATATCCCGAAGTTTTGCGGGCGGAAGTGGTACTGCTAGAGATTTAGCTGCCTTATAGAGTTCCTGTGGAGAAAGTGACTCTAGATGTTGGGTGATAGCCGGAAGAAGCAGAGCCGCCCGTGTTTGTCCAGCAAGGTTGGGTACCGAGAGAACCGTTTCTAGAGGGACAACTGAGCCATACCATGAAACCAAAAGTGCTGGCAGGTGAAGTTCGAGAAACTTGCCGATACCTTCTGGAATCCAATCCTGTATGATGGTCGAGTTGCGCCACTGGGTTAGATAGGTTTGTAGCGCTATGGCGATTTCATGAACCAGCGATATGCTGACATCCAGTGAGATTAGCTCATTCAAATAGTCCACGCCCTGAGAAGGAGCAACCGACCGTCCAAAAGTGGTCAAAAATTCCTCAACTGTGCTGCTGCTACCCGCATTCATCCAGACTTGACGAAGCTGTGTCTCTAAATCAGCAAAAGAGCCGCTACGAGCGTTGTCAATGATGCTCTGGACAATAAATTCGCGGATCTGGGTTGGATGTAAGACATAGCTCAACAAAAGAATCAGGGATACAGACTCTGAGCTGAAACGCAAGATCAATATCCCCAGAGTTATGTCGAACTTAGGTTCACGGGTTGCTGTTGGACGGTATGGAGAAGAACTATCTCGGTCTTCTCTAGGCGGAAGAGAGGAGCCAAACGATATCAGTTCGCGCAACTCAGCAATACCTGCCAATTGCCCCATGCCATGAGCATCTGCCCATTCTACGATGCGAGTCGCTGCTGTTGTGCGCTCTGCTAGTGGAATATCCCGTCGAACCCAATAGCTGAGCGCCTGCATCATTTGCACAAGCTGCGGTCGAGCAGAAACACCTCTAGTTCGTAGCTTTTCGAGGAGCGGAATGGCATCTTTGGATACGTCATGTCTCTCCCCTGCCAACCGGAGTAACCAGAGTCCTTCAAGAGGAGAAAGAAAGTCAGTTTCAGTTACTTCTTTGACAACAGTAATGATGCCATCTTCCAGTTGGAAGTGGTTTTCATCATCCCATCGACTGCACAACGCCAACCCATTGGCAGCATCTAGCCGAGAAACAGCACAAAGTGTTGCCTTCCAGGGCAGTTCAGAAGGCTCGGACACATAATCCTTATGAGCTTCAACGATGTGAGCAAGACGTATCGAGAAATTACACCTATCTTCAACTGATAGAGAAGGTGCGATCTGATGTGCCAAGCGGGACAGCCAAGACAATAAATACACGCTATCGTCGTCAATACTTTCAGCCGCCGCGAGACTGCGTTTGTAGTAATCCCGTCCCAATTCCTCGTCATATCGACTGACAACCGAAGCACAACGCAATAGGGTTTGCCAGCGATCGCGTCCGGGAAAAGGTTGATCAATGACATACTGAGCAGCCCGCTCAAGCAAGTGGTATGCCAATGAACGATATGCTCCCTGGAGCATCATTCTTTCAGCAAGGTCTATCCACAATCGGGGTGCTGCCCCATGCATAATAGGTTCTGCGGCGTCAGCAATCTCTTCGAGCAGGCTTTCAGCATCACCTGAGCAATTCAACAGAGACTCACACACTTTCTCTGCCCACAAAGCATATTGCAGATCAGATTTGAACCATCGGTATCCGCTCTCTTTGAGACGTTTTGCAAGTTCATCAGACAATGCTTCTGCAATATCAGTAACCGCAAGCTGCTCTACAATGGTGCGAGTACGAACCCGATATACACCGAGAACTTTACCAATGATTTCGTGGAAGCGCTGTCTTTGCTCGTAGAACTGATCCTTATGACCCTCTTGAGGACGATAACGCTCTGGTAAGAGTTCATCTGTAGTCAGCTCCTTACCAGCTAGTGCAGATTGTAGGCTCGCTACTTTGAGCGATGCATCGTATCCCGGCAGATCGAAATGGTTGTATGGAGCCGTCTGGGGAAACGGTGGACAAAGAACTGTGAGAAGTTGCTGAGTTTGCTCTACATCCACACCACTCAAAACAGCTATTTCACAAAAGGCAATCGACCATGTTCCCCTGACTCTGCTATACTTCCGCCCTTGGCGAATGGCTTCATACAGTTGTTCTGCCACTTTACTCACCAAAGCATTAGAAGATTGATTCCCAGTCTGGTAAAAAATTCCCAAGATCATCGCTACTGCCCACAAGGGGAGTTTTAGAACTTGTAGAACTTCTTCCAGTTGTTCCTGACTAAGTTGCTTAGCTAACGACGTAGCTAAGTCCTTAAGTGCATCTACTACTGCGCTGATGGGCCGCCATCGGGTCAACCATTGCTTTGCTGCTTCTGCACCCTCAAGCCAGAAAACAGCTTCAGCACCACAGGCGATATCACCAAGACTGAGATTCCAACGATGTCTTTCGTGTTTTGGCAGTGCTGACCTTCGTCGAATCCAGGCTTCAGCTGAACGAAGGTGATCTTCTGCGCGATCGCGTTGTGCCGGATCGCGGGCATACATGGCAGCAGTCCGGAGATGAACCGAACCCAGCCACGAATCATTCTCGTTACGGGAGTAAAGACGGGCAACACCATCGGTGTCTCCATATCGTGCCGCAAGCTCTGGATTCTCCCGAACTAACGCCGTGACTGCACTGTCAGAACGGGCCGTTTCCGCTGCAAGCAAGATAAGGCAAACAGCCTCGTCCTCATAGCCCAGTTCACAGGCAGATTTCATTGCCAGAGTAATGCGTCGTCGCTGGCTCTGGAGACGCAGAATGTTGTCTTGAATTACTGAAGCGTCAAGTCCAGCGATTGCCAGATTGATGACCTCCTGGTATTGCTTTGCACGAAAGAGGTGTTCTGCAACCACTTTGGCTGCATAACTATCTTGTGTTGCGCGTGTCAGGAAATGTTCTCCCAACTGCCTCTGGGCAGAAGTCAATTCATCAGGCGTTTGCCGATCTCGCAGATAAGTTTCAAAATCCTCATCCCGGAAGGAAGCTTCATCGTTTTCCAGAACTAAACCGGGTACCAATGCACGGCAGAAGTTATATGCCTCCGCAAGGCTAATACCTACGGCATCAGCAAAGACATGAATTGGGACGGGACGTGTGAGACAAATCAATGCCGCCAACTGCTGCTGCGACTTGTCTGGTTGGGATGAATGCTCGACAGCCGCTTCCAGCAAATCACCAAAGATGGCATCTGGTGTACGGCGTGAGTCTTCGAGAAGTTGCGCCAGAGATTCTTCGTTTGCACCCGCTGTTTCCGCTTTATCCAACAGATAGTACTGCACACGCGGATTTCCATTAGTGTGATCATGGAACAGCGCACCGCTTTTAATATCAACATTTGGAAATATTTGCTGTAGGTGAGCTGTTGATGCTTCCTCATCAAAACCCTTAAGCTCAAATTCCACGATTCTAGAAGGTGGTTTTAGGGTTGCTCGACGGTGCGATCGCGAAGTCATCAGTAGGCGACAGTTCTCAGGGATAGGGATACTCCATAGATCGGGTACGAAACAATCCTTAATATCCTCAGCAGCAATAATTGCGTTATCTGCTGCGTCAATCACGATGACCAATAGCCCATCTTGGGCAGCAACGATTTTCGATGCCATCTCCAGGGATTTCCTGAAGTTGCGGTACAAATCTGGTTTTTCGTGGGCTGATTGAATGAGGAAGGGAGTTCCACAATGAACAGCTAGTTCGTTTGTCAGTTGAAGCAATGCTCGTTTGTGCGTGTGGCGTTCATCTCCAGCAACCAGGTAACTGCCTCCACCGAAACAGTCGTATACAATTACGAGAGACCCTGATGGCAAATACTTTGATAACGCCTGAACAGTTGTAGTTTTGCCAACTCCCGCATTTCCATGAGCTAAAACCTTGCCGCAACTTGCAGTGGTAATAGTGTTAGCTAAGTCTTTAGCCTCACTTGTCTCAATGACACGCTTTACAGGTTGAACATGAGAAGGGGCTGGGAGAAGAGCCTCTTTGTCGTAAACACCGAGAGCAGCTAGAACCTCGTGTTCTGACAACCCCTTTGACTGTTCTGTCTCTGGCAAGGCTTCGCGTCGAATTAAATCACAGAGGTCTCGTAAGGCAGCAGTAGGGTTGTTGCTGACCGAAGGTCTCAATTCTTGAATTAAACGCAATCGTTGAAATGCCCGTGCTTCTTCTCCGCAACTACTCAGATCTAAAATCCGCAGAAAATCGGTAAATTCACCACTCGTCAAGCCAGTCCCAGCTTGTAAGGCTTTGATAACGTCGTGATTCTGCGCTGGCAGTTGTTTGAGCAATTGAGCCGTCTGAATTTGCGTAGAGACTGCGATCGCCTTCAAAACTTCTTGGGCATTACTCAGTACAGCCGGCAAATCAGCAGCTGCTGGTTGGTTGCTAACTAAACGTATACTGAGCTTCCTAATAACCTCATCACGAGGATTTTTTAGAACAAAGCCCTTGTAAATATCCGCTAAACGTTGGATGACTGAAGCTTGCCCTTTCTCGGAAACCGCGCACAATCGGCTTGCTGTCCAAGCCTTTGTAGGGTGGCGCGTACTGTACTTCAGTTGTGATGTGATAACTTTTGCTGCGGTGAAGAAATCTTTACCATCGTAATACTCAGTGAGGTCAACGCCTAAAAAGAGATCTCCAGCTTCATCAACACCATCAGCATCAACTGGCGACACATTCTCCATCTCAACTTGGCAAAGCCCACTTCTTGGATTAAGAAGCTGAACTGCACGCCGAGCAGCCCACAGAACATGAAATTCATCGCCTGCGTTAGACTCTCTTGCACCTAGCGTTGATGACCGTCGTGTTTTCGCCACATCTAGATTGAGCTGGTCTATATCGCCATCCCAACTTCGACGATAAAAATAAGTTGGTAATTGTTTTTTCTCTAATCCTGCAAGTCGCTGCTTAACTTTCTCAGCGATTGTCTCCATATTCGGGGGCCAGGAGTCATTCGCCTCCTCTTCCAACGCCTCCCTCACAGCTTGGGAAAAGTATCCTGTTTTTCCCTCAGCGCTAACCTTCGCTTGCTCTCCTTCTCTCGTAGCCAGCAAAACGAACTGCTGGCTTTCTTTTCTTGGCTGCCCACTGGAAAAGGTTTTACCCCCTAAATTCGTCGGTCGTCCTTTCGACTCCAAAATATAACTGGCACAGGCATCAACGATGCAAATATGATTTTGAATTTGAAACCTATCTGAACCCAAAAAAACGAGCAACGAATTCAAATCCAAATTCTGCCAATTCTGTTTGGTGGCATCTGCACAAAGTAGCCTGCGGTCTCGTTCTGAGGTAATCAGACCATGCCCTGCCCAAAACAGGTAGAGTAAATCCCCTTTCTTCTCGGATAAAAAATCGGTAATGAGGGAAGTAATATTTGGCTCTGTTGCCTCCTCTACCGCCAATTCAGATTGCTCAACTAAATCGCTATTTTCCTCCAGAGACGACAAGCAAAGCCGAATATTTTTTTTTGGCACCCCGCATTCACAAAGCCACTGAGCAAACTTAAGAGCGTCATGCGCTGGTCCACCCCCTTTGACATTCCAAGAACTTTCACGGTATCTCTCAATACCGATAACTAGCCCATAGGTTCGTTCTGGAAGGGCGATGAACTCACTCATGGCAACCTTTGGATAATCGCCTTCCACATTGCATCATTTGTCCAGTACGCCCCGTGTGCTCGCGGGAACGGTTGTTTGCTATCGACCAACACATCTTGCACTTTGTTGGGGAAGACATTAGCTCCAATGTAACTGAGGAAATCCCGCAAGTCGTAGATATTCAACCAACTGGGAAAATGGTCGGGTAGCGGTTCGCCGTATTCCAAACTGTAGAGGGCATTAATTTCGTATAAAAACGGCGCTTGAGAACCCGCTGTAACTAGCAGCGCTACCTGAGACAGAGGGTGTTTAACCAGCAAATCGACACAGGCAATCCCTCCTAGACTGTGAGCTAGTAATACTACGGGTGGTTCTGCCTGCTCAATTTTGTCTCGAATGAAAGCACGAATGCGATGCCCCGACCTTGATACAGCAAAATATCACAAGGGATCGGAGAGACCGCACTGGTAATTGCCCCTCGCCTGCGCTTCACGAAAAACGTACCAATGGGCGCTAATTGAGACAATGCCTTGACGACCCAGTCCCCAATTCCCAACTCTGCCTCTCCCAACGCCAGACTCAGGAGTTTAACGACTTCATCCCTCAAAGGGGCATCGGTGAGTATGGGAGGAAACATTTCTTGTTGTTCGCACTCAAACATAGCTTGAGCAGCAATCGCTCTGGCTACCGCCTCACGATACTCACCCAACTCTTCTGAGGCTTTCTGCAATGCCTCATTGTAAGGGTCACTACGGATAACGACCTCTCGTGCCTCATCAAACACAGAGGCAATTCCCGCCTCTTCCAGCTTGGCTTGTAGTTCGGGGGAAGGATTTAGACTTTCCACACGAGCGTGTAATTCATCCCCTGGCTGTTCTCCAAAAGGACTACCAGCACTCTCATCAACAGGTTTCAGCGACAATACCCGTAATTCATAAAGGGGGTCGCAGTATAACTGCTCCCAAAGTACAATTTCGTACTCTTCCTCCTCCCTCTCGTCTAGCGTTAGTGTCGCGTCATAGAGGGGTATAGAAGCACCTTGAGCATTCAGTTTTGTCCCTAAAGAATCACCCCATAGACAACGCTCAACCAATATATCTGGACGTTCAGCCTGGAGCTTCTGCTCAATAAGTTTAAATGTTTCCTCATACCCAGGATTGCGTACCCCTGTACCGTGGACAAACAAAACTGTTGTCATCGTTTGTATTGTGTCAATGAAGCTATTGGCTGGTTTGAAAGCGTCGTTCAACTCCATTACACCATAGGGCAGCTAACGTGTAATCACACCTGGAACCTTTGAAATTTCGTTGCCACTGGCGGCGATAACCTCGATTAGTATCAACAAGCTTAACAACTCCTTTCAAAACAGCTTTCACCGGAGCAAGTGCACCTGTGTCCTTAAGTCTCTCAAAAACGGTCGTTTCTGAGAAACTCCGACCCTCCCCCTATACTGTCATTTTCAGAAGAGAAGTTCATCACAGTCCACGGAAAATAGAGCCTTCCAATCCGTGGTGAACACAAGTTTTTTACCAGAAGAGAAGTTCATTGGCTGTAAAATACTAAAAGTGCAGTTCATTGCAGGGTCTGCGTGA
>DATNPH010000270.1:0-17734 GCA_036703315.1 Coleofasciculaceae cyanobacterium | reverse complement strand
GTATGATTCTCGTTTCCTCATAATATAGAATTTTGTAGAAAAATGCGGTAATATCTTCACGGGTCGATAAGATTACCGCATGAAACTATCTGATTACGCAAAATCTCAAGGGGTTAGCTATCGAACGGCTTGGAATTGGTGGAAGCAGGGGATTATAAAAGGTCGTCAGCTTCCAACAGGAACTATCTTGGTTGATGTTGAAAACAGCGAACCAGGTACTACTATTGCTTGCATCTATGCAAGGGTTTCCAGTTCGGAAAATAAATCTAACTTGGATAGACAAGCAGAACGTCTAAACCAATATGCTATAGCTAAAGGTTATGTCATCCAAAAAGTTGTCAAAGAAGTCGGAAGTGGCTTGAATGACAACCGTAAAAAGCTAAACGCTATCTTGTCAGACAAAAGCTTTAACGTACTGATTGTTGAACATAAAGATAGGTTGACTCGCTTTGGTGCTAACTACATTGAGATTTTGCTATCTCAAACAGGTAGACGATTGGAAGTTGTCAACAGCGTTGAAAACAACAAAGACGACTTGATGACCGACTTTGCTGCGGTAATAACGTCTTTTTGTGCGAGACTTTACGGAATGCGTAGAGCGAAGCGAAAGACAGAAAAACTCATCCAGGAGCTACAAGCTAATGGAGATGATGAGACTTGTTGAGAGGCACGTAATTAAACGAGGTTCTCTTTACTGGAAAGAGATTGACGAGTTGGCTTATCTGTCGAAAAATCTCTATAACCGAGCCAATTACGAAATCCGACAGCACTTTTTTAAGACTAACCAGATTCTTTCCTATAACGAGATGGCATCCCGGATGCAGAAAGAGGAATCGTACTGTAGCTTACCCAGAAAGGTGTCTCAACAAGTTTTGCGATGTTTAGATAGGAACTGGAAAGCTTGGAAAGAAGCTGACAAAGCCTATAAGAAGAACCCTTCCCAGTTCTTGGGTAAACCTAAACTTCCCAAATACAAGGCTAAAGAGAAGGGGCGCAATTTACTGGTTTACACCATCCAAGCTATTAGCTCAAAAGAGTTGAAGAAAGGTTGGATAAAGCTATCAGGGACAAAGTTACTCTTCTGTTGTAAAAGGGAAAATATCAACGAAGTGAGAATCGTTCCCAGGGCTGATTACTACGTACTGGAGGTGATTTACTCTCAACCTATAGAACAACTGGTAAATGGTGAGGCAGTAGTAAGTATAGATGTTGGGTTGAACAACCTAGCGGCTGTAACTTCAAATCAAAAAGGGTTCAAACCTTTCTTGATTAACGGCAGACCCGTCAAGGCAATCAACAATTACTACAACAAACAGAAAGCTAAACTTCAGTCGCAGCTTCAAGGCAAGAAGCAATCCTCCAACAGGATACAAAGACTAGCGACAAAGCGTGGTTTTAAGATAGAAGACTATCTCCATAAAGCCAGCCGATTCATCATCAATAAGCTAGTTGAAAGCAACATTGCCACTTTGGTAATCGGCAAGAATGCCAACTGGAAGCAACAGATAAACATTGGTAAAGCCAATAATCAGCAATTTACCAGCGTTCCTCATGCTCGGTTTGTCGAGATGCTGACCTACAAAGCGCAGCTCGTTGGCATCAAGGTCATTCAAACAGAAGAGTCGTACACTTCCGTTGCCAGCTTTTTGGACTTAGACGCGATTCCCATTTACGGAACGCCAGAAGCTCATAATGCCAAGTTTAGCGGTAAGCGAGTCAAACGAGGTCTGTACAAAGCCTCCTCTGGCATCAAGTTCAATTCGGATATCAACGGCAGCTACAACATCATGCGAAAAGTAGTCCCGGACGCCTTTGGCAACGGGATAAAGGGTGTAGTAGTTCACCCAGTCAAGGTCACGCTTGCAAACTAATTCTATATTTTTCTATGGGATTAGGAACTATCAAACGTTTAACCAAATGGTATTAGCTTGTATAACCCTGCCTTAGCACCTCAATATGGTTCAGCTTATGGAAATCCTGTCGTTTAGCCATAAATTATGGAGTACAGGCTTCGCCCCTTGCCTCGTAGGTAGTATTTCGCTTTTGAATCTAGCAATTTCTAAGTGTGCGATCGCACAAGTACCCATTGCCCCAGATACCACTCTGCCGATGAATTCGCGTGTTACCTCCAACGGAAACACTTTTATTATTGAGGACGGCACGAAAGTTGGCAGCAACCTGTTCCACAGTTTCGAGCGATTTTCTGTCCCCACGAGTGGCACAGCCATCTTTAACAATGCTCTAGATATTCAAAATATTATCAGCCGCGTCACGGGTGGTTCTCTCTCAACGATTGATGGCTTAATCCAAGCTAATGGTACGGCTAACTTATTCCTATTCAATCCAAATGGCATTATTTTTGGACCTAATGCTTCTCTCAATATTGGTGGCTCCTTTTTAGGCAGTACAGCCAATAGCCTCAAGTTCGCCGATGGGAGTGAGTTTAATGCTACCAATCCCCAATCTTCACTGCTAACAGTTAATGTACCCGTTGGTTTGGGATTTGGGGAAATGCCAGGGAGAATTGTTAACCAATCCAGAGCAACCTCTGGTAGTGGTGAAGTGGTTGGACTCCAAGTACAGCCAGAGAAAACTTTAGGATTGATTGGTGGTGAAGTCACGTTGCCAGGTGGGTATCTTACAGCACCTCAGGGACGAATTGAACTGGGCGCTGTTGCGGGTAATAGTTTAGTCAGCCTTACGTCCACAGCTACAGGTTTCGCCCTAGGCTATCAGGGAGTCCGAAATTTCCAAAATATTCAGCTGTCGCAGCGAGCTTCAGTCAATGCTGATGGAGCGGGTGGCGGAGAAATCCAAGTGCAGGGAAAGCAGGTAACCCTCACTGGAGGTTCACAAATTTTAGCTCAAACCTTTGGATCTCAAGCCGGAGGGAATGTGAGTGTGAATGCCTCGGAAGCCGTGGAAGTTTTGGGAACAGCCACAGATGGCTCCTTGGATGTGCCGGCGACCGCGATCGGAGTTTTCTTGCCTCAACCTAGCCTGATCTCGACTACCACCTTTGCAGCAGGCAGTGGTGGCAATTTAACCATCCAAACCGGTAGACTGCTAGTTCAAGACGGTGGACGGATAGCGGCTTCAACAGCGGCTTCTGGTAAAGGAGGGGCTTTATTGATTAGAGCTTCCGAATCAGTGGAAGTGATTGGAAAAGCACCGTTATTGGGTGTCGCTGAGATAGTGCGCCAAATTTCTAGAGCTTTGGGACTGAGTGAAACATTTTTGGGTGATGTTCGTACAGCAAGCGGCATTTCTACAGCTAGTAATGATGCCGGAGATGCAGGCAACTTAACCATTGAGACGAGTAAATTAACTGTCCGAGATGGGGGTTTAATCACAGCTAATCCTGTCAGCACGGGAGCAGGTGGAAACTTGACCTTACTGGCTTCCGATTCGGTAGAGGTGAGTGGCATCGCTTCTAGTGGCGTTTACCCTAGCTCTGTGACAACTAACTCGTTTGGGGCTGGAAAGGCTGGGGATTTGAAGATTGTCACCCAAAATTTGCTCATCCAAGATGGAGCAGCGGTAGTAAGTTCTACCTTTGCCAGTGGTCAGGCAGGAAACATTATGGTGGAGGCATCCAAATCTATAGAGCTGACCGGATTTTCACAAATTGTTCAGTTATCTAGCGGCTTATTCGCTAACAGCGTTGGAACTGGCAAAGCTGGAGATGTGACAGTTACCACTGGACAATTAAGAATTCGCGATCGCGCCGTGATTAGTGTGAGTGGGGCGGCTTTAGGAGCGGCTGGCAACGCGAACATTGTTGCTGACTCCATCAAGCTGGACAATCAAGGCTCGATCGCCGGAGCAACGGCGACAGGCATGGGCGGCAACATTACACTTAACACACGGGACTTGCAGTTGCGCCGTCAAAGTGAAATCACGACGAATGCGAGCGGTAATGCCATGGGTGGCAATATCACCCTTGACACCAATACCTTAGTCGCTCTAGAAAATAGTGACATTACGGCTAATGCTCCCCAAGGCTCTGGGGGTAAGATTAGTATCAATGCTCAAGGCATCTTTGGCACACAAGCCCGCGATCGCCTGACTCCAGAAAGTGACATCACTGCTTTTGGGAAAACGGCTGAGTTAAATGGCGTCGTGAACATTAATACCCCAGATCTCAGCTTACAGAATGCTTTAGATACACAAGAGTCAACCTTTGTCAATCCAGACGAAGCGATCGCCAACAGCTGTCTAGCCCGGCGCAACGAACAGCAAGGCAGCTTCACCGTAACAGGCACCGGCGGTTTACCCCAAAATCCCTACGAAGCTCTCAGCAGTCGATACGTCGTGACCGATGTTCAAACACTTCCCGCCGAATCCAAACAACAAGCTTCTTACCCACTCCCCACTCCCTCCTCACCACTGCCCACTCCCTGGAAACTAGGCAACCCAATTGTTGAAGCCCAAGGTATGGCAGTTACGGCAAATGGACGTATCATGGTGGGCACTACTTCTCAATTGGCGGCAGCAGCTCAGCCCAAGGACTTAATCTGCCATATTAGTGCTCAGCCGACCAAACAGTAAGGGGTGCAAGAGAAAAGATAAAGGGGAGATTTATTTTAAAATTGTCCGCTTATCTCCAACTGGCATTCAGCTTATCCTAGTGCTATCCATCCTTAGGAAGTCCCCCACTGCCACTCCTTACTCCCCTCAACTTGAATTATGTGGACAAAGCTGAGACGACAAATTTGGGAATGGCGAGGAGTCTGGATAGCTGCTCCGACCATCGCTGGCATTGTACTCACTGTAAGGCTTTTAGGCGGGTTGCAGTTCTGGGAATGGGCAGTGCTCGACCAATACTTTCGCACGCGTCCCCCAGAACCCACTGACGATCGCATTGTTATCGTCGGCATCAATGAGGCTGATTTAAAAAAGATACGACAGTGGCCGATTCCAGATGCCTTGCTTGCTCAGCTGATGGAAAAACTCAAAAGCCAAAAACCGAGAGCCGTTGGTCTTGACCTGTATCGAGATTTGCCAGTTCCACCCGGTGAGTCAGCATTAGAGAACGTCTTTGAAACAACCCCTAACTTGATTGGGATTGAGAAAATTGATGAGGAAGACCCTAGTGCTGCCGTTGCCCCTCCGCCTGTTCTGGCGAAGCGGGGTCAGGTTGGCTTTAATAACGTGGTGGTCGATAGCGATGGCAAGGTGCGTCGAGGTCTGTTATTTCTGGGAAAAAACGCTCAAAACACTGATTCCTTTGGCTTGAGCCTAGCTTGGATTTATCTAAAAGCACAAAATATCCTACCCCAACCGACACAGGCAAATCCCGAAATTTTCCGATGGGGAAAGGGTGTTTTTCGACCCTTTAGGCACAATGACGGCGGGTATATTGATGCTGATGAGGGCGGCTACCAGTTTTTGTTGAATTACCGTGGTCCTGCTGGAAGCTTCCGCATCGTGTCGCTGACAGACGTAATGTCAAACCGGATACCAGATAACTTAATGCGCGATCGCATCGTTTTGATTGGTTCAACAGCAACTAGCCTGAATGATTTCTTTTATACTCCCTACAGCGGTCAGCACATTGCCACACCCGAACGCACGTCAGGGGTAGAAATTCAAGCTAATCTAATCAGCCACATCCTCAGTGCAGCACTGGAAGGACGCCCCTCCATCAAGACACTACCGGAACCAGTAGAGTGGCTTTGGATCCTGCTTTGGTCTTGTGTTGGTGCCACTCTTACTTGGAGATGGCGACATGCCAGTGGTATGAGAGAACTCTCATTTCAGAGACTAGGTAGTCCATTTCTAGCAGCAGGCACATTGCTGGGTAGTAGTTATGCCAGCTTTTTGTGGGGCTGGTGGATACCTGTGGTTCCACCGTTTTTGGCACTTTCCGGATCAGCGATCGCGATTACCGCTTACATTGCCCATACCGCAGGTCAGATTCGGAAAACCTTTGGACGTTACCTGAGTGATTCTGTCGTTGCTACTCTGCTGGAAAGCCCTAAAGGATTAACAATCGGCGGCGAGTGCCGAAAAATCACCATCTTGACCTCGGATTTAAGAGGATTCACAAGTTTTTCAGAACGATTGCGGCCCAAAGACGTTGTTAAAGCCATCAATATTTATTTGGGACACATGACCGAGGTGATTGCCCAGTACCAGGGAACTATTGATGAGTTCCTCGGCGATGGGATTTTGGTTTTATTTGGTGCCCCTACAACAAGAGAAGATGACCCCGATAGGGCTGTTGCTTGCGCCGTTGCCATGCAATTGGCAATGGTTCGTGTCAACGAACAAATGAAACAGTTAGGCTTCCCAATGCTCGAAATGGGGATCGGCATCAACACTGGCGTTGTCGTGCTAGGGAATATTGGCTCAGAGAAACGCTGCAAGTACAGCGTCATTGGTAAGGAAGTGAATCTAGCTTTTCGCATCGAATCCTATAGCGTAGGCGGTCAAATTCTTATTTCCGAGTCAACCTTACAAGAAATAGAGTCGATTGTGCGAATCGATGGGCAAAAAGAAGTAAAACCCAAAGGGGTCAAACAGCCAATTACTATCTATGAAGTTGGAGGTATTGCTGGGGAATACAACCTTTTCTTATCTAAAGAAGAAGAAGTATTGTTTCCGCTTCCTGAAGAAATTTGTCTTCAATTTCACTACACGCTTCTGGATGGCAAGTACATCAGTGATTCCCTGTTCCAGGGTCGTTTAATTAAGCTTTCAGCCAAGGGAGCTGAAGTTCGTGCTGAAAGTATAGGAGGGCACGCTATGCCTGAGCCGCTGAGCAATCTTAAGCTTAATTTATTAACACCCAACAGCCCGAATCAAACAAGTGAAGACATCTATGCTAAGGTTTTGGAAAAACAGGATGACAATAGAAGTTTTTACATCCATTTCACAGCCAAACCCCCAGATGTAGAAGCGCGGCTAGATGCTCTATACAAGAAAGCAAAGGCATTTTTTGGGTTGTAAAATAATGGTTAGTCTAAGCAGGGGAGCCTACAGGTTGCAATTTCTCAATTGTTAATTAGATGGGATTTATGGAGAGAATTTGTTCCGGAATTGGGGTAAAACTGCCCCTTGCCTGCTTTGTCTCTCTTCCCTTGTGCTTCTATTCTTCAGAATTGAAATTTATGTCATCAAGGAGGTAGGCTACTAAAATAATGAAGATCGTGTCTCAAAACACTAGAAAAACGCTGGTTACTCCTATGACAACTCGATCACATTTAGCAACTGTAGTCGTAGGCACAATATCAATGATTTCCCTACAGTTGTTTGGTATTTTCACTCCTACCCAGGCTAAGTCTCTCAAACTGTCCAAAAATTTAGGGATTCTAACAGCTGTCGTTGCCAATCTACCTGCTAACGCCGCTTCAAATTCTACCAATACTGCCTCGGTTGACCAAACAAGGGGAGTGGGGAGCAGGGAGCGGGGAATAGGGGAACAAAGAAGGCAACTCCTTCCTCAAACGAATTTCATGATTAGTCAAGCCACTGGCTCACGAATGCGCTTTGTTCCGCCAGTTGCGAAAAATCCTAGGCGAAGTCAAGGGGCTGGTTCACGAGGCTGTGAACAATCCCTACCTGGGGACGTAGTGACTCTGTTAATTCCCTCAAAGGATTACGTCGGACAAACCACATCCAGTCATCCCACCTTTTTCTGGCATTTATCGCAGCCAGTATCAGTGCCGATCAAGTTTACTTTGGTGGAACCCGGAGTCAATGAACCACTATTTGAGAAACAGATTGACTCATCCCCAGCTGGGATTATGCAACTGGAGTTACCGAAAGACAGACCAGAACTCGCTACCGGACGGACATATGGCTGGTCTGTTACTCTAGTGTGCAATGCAAGACGACCCTCCGCTAATCCGTATTTTTATAGCTGGATTGAGCGCGTACCGAAAACATCAGTACTGGAGCAACAACTGGCAGCCGCTAGCTCAAAGGTTAATTCTCCTACACAAACGCACCCCTCTGGAAACACATCAAGCGATCGCAACCGCGCCTTAATCTATGCTCAAGCTGGACTTTGGTATGATGCCTTACTTACCCTCTCCAAGGAACAGATAAATAATCCCCATGAGCTTGTACAAACAGATTTTCTGGCTCTCCTCGACCAAGTCGGACTGACTGAAGTGGTAAAGCAAGAGCAGCAACGCCTTGCCAGGAATTAAGCAAGAAGTTTTGAGTTGGTTAGGAGAACTCAAAACTCTTGAAAGCTTAGAACACGAAAAAACTTCATCCTTCAACACGTCTGATATTGAAGCAACACCAGTCTTGACGCTTCCAGAGCGTTGCGACGACCCAGTTGTGTTGTTCCAGGGTGTCAGCAATCGGTTTGGCTTGATCTAACAAAACACCACTAATGATTCCCCAAGCCTTGGGGCTAGCGATCGCACTCATTGCTGGAATTAAGTCAATAATTACCTCTGCCAAAATATTACAGAGAATACCATCAACGGGCTGAGTGCCAGTGAGCTTCCCTAAGCGCTCAACACTTCCCCTCTCTACCATAAGGCGCTGAGAATTAATCTGATTCAGGTCGCGGTTACTACGAGCCGCTTGCACTGCTAAGGGATCAATATCAACGGCATAAACCTTTTTTGCGCCCAACAACACAGCCCCAATTGAGAGAATACCGGAGCCACAACCAATATCAGCTACCACAACCTCATGGTTACCGTAGCCTAGACGCATTTCCAACGCTTCCAGGCACAGCTGAGTCGTTTGATGGTTGCCTGTCCCAAAAGCGGCTCCAGGATCAAGGCGTAAAAGTAACCGTTCTGACTGTTCTGGTACTGGCAACCAAGCTGGATAGATCAAGAAGCGATCGCCTATTTGTTGCGGTTGCCAGTACTGCTTCCAACTACTTGACCAATCTTCCTCATCAATGAGGTGCCACTGTGTCACCGGCACTGGTATCCCCACTGTCAAGGCATCCTGACGCAACCACAGAGATAGTGCCGCCAAATCCAATAGTTGTGCCTGCATTTGGGGTAAATGAGCACGCACGAGTAGAGAGTGCCCCTTGACCTCAAAGGACACTCCACGGCAGCCAAACTTTTCCAGTCTCCAGAAGATTAAATCCTCTAAGGCTGGGTCGCAGAGAATTCCAATTTCCCACCAACTGTTTGCCATAAGATTTTAGATTTAGATTTTAGATTTTGGATTAAGGTCTGCTTACTAGGAATCAAAAATTGTCGGAATCTAACGACCAATCTAATAATCCAAAATCCATAATCCAAAACCCGCCCGACCAAGTCCGAGGACGGCAAAATTGATTAAAGAGTTACCGTGTAAGCCTCCCGAATTCCTGGAACTTTTGTAATTTCTGTCAAAATTCCTTCCGGTAGAGGGTCATCAATGCTCAGTACCATCACCGCATCACCCCGAACAATTTTGCGACCGACCTGCATACTGGCAATATTGACATTAAAACTGCCCAGTAGAGAACCAATTTTCCCAATAATTCCCGGCATATCGCGGTGCAGGGTAAATAGCATGTAGCGGTTGGGAGGGACATTAATCGGAAATTCATCAACGCTGGTGATGCGAATTTCACCATCTCCCAACAAAGCACCTGTTACGGAATGTTCGCCCAATGAGCCAGTTGCTGATAACTGGAGTGACCCTCCCGAATAGTCTCGAACTGAGGCGTCCCGCGTTTCAATCACGCGAATCCCGCGCTCTTTCGCCTCAATGCTGGCATTTACATAGTTAACTCGCTCTCGCAGCGCCTGAGACAGTAGTCCTTTCAGCGATGCTACGACTACGGGCTGGCTATTGTTAGTCGCTAATTCGCCCTGCAACCGGACATTCAACAACTCGATTCGTCCCCCCGCTAGCTGGCTAACCAAGTTACCAAGGGTTTCTGCCAACTGCATATAGGGTTTGAGTTCTTCGAGGACGTTTGGAGAAAGTCCCGGAATATTTACGGCTGAGCGTGCGGGTAAGCCCAAAAGGACATCACGAATTTGCTCTGCCACATCGATCGCAACATTGACTTGCGCTTCCGCTGTGGAGGCTCCTAAGTGGGGAGTCAGAACAATTTCTTTGCCAATTGAGCGCAGAGGGGAATCTGCCAGTGGCTCCGACTCAAAAACATCTAGCGCCGCACCAGCAATCTTACCTGCTTTCAACGCTTCGTAGAGTGCTTGCTCATCAATAATGCCACCTCTGGCACAGTTGATAATTCGTGCCCCTGGTTTCATCTTCGCCAGTGCCTCGGCATTAATCAAATGAGTCGTTTCCGGCGTCTTCGGCATGTGCAGCGTGATGTAATCAGACTGCTGCAACAGTATATCCATGTCTACAAGCAGACAGCCTAACTGATCAGCTCGTTCTATAGAAATGAAAGGGTCATACGCCAGTAGCCTCATCCCCATTGCCCGTGCCACACTGGCAACATGGGAACCAATTTTCCCTAAACCAACAACGCCTAGCGTTTTCTTATAAACTTCTGCCCCGATAAAGCTTTTGCGGTCCCATTGATTGTTTTTGACCGACTGATTAGCATCGGGAATGTAGCGAGAAAGAGACAGCATCATTGCCAGTGCATGTTCTGCTGCCGCGATCGTATTTCCTTCGGGAGAGTTAACAACAACAATTCCTTGACGGGTAGCCGTTGGCACATCGACGTTATCTACACCAACACCAGCGCGTCCTATAATCTTGAGTTGTTTGCCAGCCTCGATGATTTCTTTAGTAACACGCGTGCCAGAGCGAATCATCAAGGCGTCATATTCTGAGATAATCCTAACTAGCTCTTCAGGCGATAGATTGGTTTTGATGTCAACCTGAGCAACTTGGGAGAGGATATCAATTCCGGCTTGATCAATTGGGTCGGAGACGAGAACCTTAGACATTACCAGCAGATGGGTTGAAATGGGCTACACACATCGCGCTACGCCATTCAATGAGCAACTCATATCCAAGCAAGCAGCGCTATAGAGGCAATTCTACGAGCAACAGTGGTCAAATGCAGTGGGAGCAAAGTTGCTAAACCCGTGTCATTCCCTCACAGTTAGAGAACCTACCGCAGTAGCACATTGTAACGGTAAAGGTGTCGTTGCATTGCCAGTGCTCTGAAAGATTTCCAGTTTGCATGTGCTGGGGGTTAAAAGTCACATGATTTTAATCTTGTCAACTAGTATTTAATAAATGAACTATCTAATTGCCGTACTACAGGACCGCATTGAGGCAGAAGAAGCCTACTCAGCCTTGGAGAAAGAAGGCTTACCGATGGATAAAGTCACAATTTTAGGTAGAGGGTACAAAAGTGCCGATGAATTTGGTTTAATTGACCCTAACGAAGAGGCGAAAAAGCAGGTAAAGCTATTCGCCTACTGGCTAATCCCCTTTGGATTCATCGCTGGTTTTGCTTTTAATTTGCAAACGGGAATAGATATAGCCCCCTGGGCGGGTAGCTTTGGGAACCATATTATCGGTGGAGTGTTTGGCGCGATCGCGGGTGCTATGGGTAGCGTTTTTGTGGGTGGCGGCGGTGGCTTGCTATTCGGCAGTGGTGACGCCTTGCCCTACCGTAACCGCCTCAATGAAGGCAAATACATCATTGTTGTCAAAGGCTCTGAAACCTTAACCAGGCAAGCCACCCGGATTCTTCGCCAATTCGAGCCGGAGAATATTCAAGGTTATGTCGAGCCAGAAAGTGTTTGACTAAACAAGAAGGGTTTCAACTTTTGACTGGCTTCGCTGTTGGAGTCGCTGACGCTAACGCACGAGTAGAATCAAGATAAGGTGTTGTAGAAAAGCGATCGCTAATGCTGCCAAGGGAAGAGCTACTTAAAGGAGTCGAAAATCGAGATACTGTTGCCCGTGTGATTGACCTAGCTGATCAGGCAATCAAGACGTGGGAAGTTGTCTTAACTGATTTTCTCTCACCGCCAGTACTGGCAGAAATTCAGCAACAGTTTGGAAAGCTGACAGAAGTGCAACTGCTGGCTTGGGGAGGTTATCCTCAGGCAGAACGAAAACGTTTAGCCATTGCTCGCTCAGAACTGCCCCTCGACCAATCCCAGGTAGAAGTTGCCGCGTTAGATATTGCCGGTAACTTTCTTTTTGACCCTGCAACCCACCGAGATTTTCTCGGTGCGATGCTGGGCTGTGGTTTAGTGCGAGACAAGACGGGTGATGTTATTGTCTTGGGAGAACGAGGGGGTCAGGTAATTGTTGTTCCAGAAATGGTGGAGTTTCTGGAGGTACAGCTAACTCAAGTGCGCTCTGTACCAGTGAAAACCCAACGCATTGACTTGAGTGAACTGAAGGTTCGAGAACCTAAGAAGAAAGAGATGACGACAGTAGAGGCATCGATGCGCCTAGATGCGATCGCCTCTGCTGGCTTTGGCGTTTCCCGCAGTAAAATGGCTGAGCTAATTAGTGCTGGTGATGTCCGAGTCAACTGGAAAGATATTAACCAAGCTAGTCACCAAGTCAAGTCAGGAGACTTAATTGCTCTTAGCGGAAAAGGACGCCTTGAAGTTGGAGAAGTTACCGTAACGAAAAAAGACCGTTATCGCGTGCAGTTAACACGATTCATCTGAGCGGATTTGCAAGCCGATAGGGACGTTACAGCCGCTTAAGTAGTCCTACAACGTGGACTTCCTGAGTCAATACCACAGCTATTGTCAGCACATTAAATCCTGCCAAAAGACCCGCTCTTCGTAGAGCGGGTTTTTTTATGACTAGGATGTTAGTGCTTCTCTGCCCTTGGGAATACTTCAATCAGTTGCTTGGTATTGCTTATGGCTGGTTTCAAACTTCTACCTTTTAATTTTCTGTTTAAAAAAGCTCAGAACAGTTCTGGAGTTGACCCATCGATTACAAGCACACAGCCAGTCGTGCTGAAGTCATCAGTCCTTCCTCAGAAGCCATCAAAATCACTTGCCCAACTGCAAAAAGAAGCAGACGCAAAGTACTATGCCACTTACCCTCATAAGCAATCTGCACCAGTTAAATCGAAAGGGAATTTCCTCGGCAAAATCATCTGGGCAGCGGTACTTCTAGGCATTCCTGTCGGTGTAGTTTGGGTAGCAAACTTGCCTTATCCAGTGATTCGTCGCCCGGTGGCAAAAAATGCTCCTATACTGCTAGTGCCCAGTTATATGGATATGGACTTCCACTATCGGCAGGGGGTAGCGTCGGTTGAACAAGCCCAACAACTAATTGAAAAACCTACCAGCACCGCTGACTTGAATCTGGGCGAACAAAAAGTTAACGAGGCACAGAAACATCTGGACGCCCTGCCAGTAGGGTTTTTAACAGATTTGCCAGAATACAGATATTGGTGGTATGACTCGCGGTTCAGTATCTACGGATTCAATACCGCCCGTACTAAGGTTGGGCAACTGGAAGCTAAAGTTTTTCAAGAAAAGAATGCTCAGACTTTACTTACTGATAGCCAACAGGCGCTGAATACAGCTAAACAGCAATATCAACAGGCATCAACACCGAAAGATAAACAGACAGCGATCGCCTCTTGGCGTTGGGCGATCGACCAGTTCAAGCAAGTCCCCGGTCAAACCCTTGCAGGAAAAACAGCACAAGCCCAACTGGACAATTACCAGCGCGATTTTAAAGAAGTTGTTGGTCTTGCCGCTGGTAACGAGCGTATCAGCACATTAATCGATGGAGCGCGACAATTTTCCTGGCAAGCCGCTAAAGCCGCTCAAAATCCACCCCATAGCGTTGCTGAGTGGCAACAGGTGGAAACCTTGTGGGAACAGGCAATTAAGCGCCTTGAACAAATTTCCAAAGAAGACCTAACTGGCTATGCAGAGGCGCAGAAGTTGCTGGCACAGTACAACACGAACTTAGGACAAGTCAAGATTCGACGGCAGGCTGAAGCAGATTCTGTAGAAACCTTGGTACGGGCACAACGTCAAATTGAAAGCTTGCTGGCTTCTACTCCCACTGATACCAACTCTGTCGATCGCAACCGCACAATCAGCCAGCTACAGAGCATTATCAATGAACTGGAAAAAGTGCAAAACGGTACAACTGCCTATCTCAAAGCCCAAGAACTATTGCTATCAGCAAAGAATAAACTCAAACAGATTCAGCCTAGTTGATTGAATAGGCAAGTGGGCAGTCTCTGAGTGGCACAAATAATTCCTGGCTTCCCACTCCCTTTGAACTCTTTTCTACCCGGCTTACACTCAGGGTAGGATTCCTTTTGCACGAAATATTGTTAAGTTTTTATACCAGTTATAAGTTAGTTGTCGATAAGTTAGCAGGGAGCCATCCCTTTATTTTGTACGATAAGTTGATAGAGCAGATAGTATAAATCTGCAACCTAGGGCGATCCCAATGGGATAGCTTTGCTGAACGCGCTCTCTCAAAACCACCCGCTTTACAAAAGGCAACTCGGTTCTCAGGGTAAATAGACCAACCCAGCTAACCGATGCCGTATAACGTCGATAATGCCTAGATCAAACTAAAAAACTTATTGATGATCATTACGACTTCCGTCCTGGCTAGCTTACTACAAGCAATGCCTCAACTGCGGCAACAAGTTTATTTCAAGTCTTCTTTGACCGCACTCTCCCATGCACTGGAAGACCAGGTCTTGGCGGGGTCAGATCAGCCATTAGTAATTGCGAACTTCCAACGAGAGCGCTTCTACCGTCAGGAAGCACATCGATACAGGCGAATTGCGGAGCGGACGTCTCAAGTCTATGTGCTAGCCGCACCAGAAACAGACTTTAAAAATGCATCGAACGTATACGAAACAATAGCTTTTGAGCCAGACGATGCCCTGAGTCAAGAGTGGCATTTAGTGGTAATTGGGAAACTGTATGCTAACTGCCTGATTTGCCGGGAAAAACCTACACCCATATCAGACAGCACAGATATGGAGATGGATGCCTCCCGCCGCTTTGAGGGAATCTGGACGTTTGACCAAAGCGTCAGCAAAAAAGCGGCTGAGCTACTGCTGGATCGAATTCAGATTTATCGACCGGAACTGGCTGCCAAGATTGAAGCCGCAAAATCTCAGTATATAGAAGGTTCAGCTGCTTTTAGTTTGGGATCGGTTCAAGACACTCCTAATCCTGACCCCTTTGTCCAGCGGCTAGTCACTTACTTGCAGGCAGGTCAATATAAATTGCTCAAAGCCTATCGCTCGATCTCTGCTCAGGAACAGAAAGAGCGCTTGGTGAATTCAATTACTGCTGCCATTCGACAAAGTCTCAACCCGGATGAAATTCTTGAAATCGCTGTGCAGGAGTTGGGGCAAGCTCTTGGATCTTGCCGATGTTTAATTTACTGCTGCAAAGCAACGGATACCACTGCCACGATTAACCAGGAGTTTTTAAAGCTAGGGGATAAGGGTGAGGAACAGTTAACTTCTACATTGGGGGAAGATTGGCTGTTGAAAGACAATCCCCTATTTCAAGATGTTGTGCAGCGTAGGGAAATTGTCTATGTACAAGACACTCAAGAAGATATACGCATTAACAACATTAACGAAACGCCCAAGCCAAAAAACGCATTAAGAAAGGCTAAATCAAAAAGCAATACCCGTAAGTCACCAACCAAAACGTTAAAAAACTTGGTGGAACAGTTTTCGATTCGCTCTTGGCTGATGGTACCTGTGCTCTATCAAGGACAATTGTTGGGGATGGTGGAGTTGCACCACTGCGGGGCGATACCTTATCGGTGGCAAGAGGATGAACTGGCATTGGTGGAAGCGATCGCCACTCAAGTCGGTGTAGCTTTGATTCAAGCCGAAGCCTACGTCAACCTAGAAGATTTAAACCAGCAACTAGAAGCCCTTGACCGTACCCGCAGCAACTTAGTCGCGATCACCGGTCACGAACTGCGTACTCCCCTCTCAACCATTCAAGTCTGCCTGGAGAGTCTGGCAACTGAACCGGATATGTCACCAGAATTGCGTCAAGTGATGCTCAACACAGCCCTGGCAGACGCTGAACGAATGCGAAAACTGGTTCAAGACTTTCTTACCCTGTCGCGCTTAGAAAGTGGTCGCGTACAATGGCACCCAGAACCCTTATCGTTACAAGAATGTGTTGATCTTGCTCTAAGTAATATTCGTGCTCGTCGATCTGAGGGGGAGTTACCGCAAATCAACATCCAAGTGCCAGAAAATTTACCCCTGATTCGGGCAGATGGTGAGTGGCTTGTAGAAGCCCTAGCCAAACTGCTAGACAACGCCTGTAAATTTACAACGGCACAAGGGCAAGTCACGATTGGGACCTACAGCAATGGGGGTTCCATGTTAGAAGTCATTGTGGCAGATACAGGTCGTGGTATTGAACCTAACCGTCTGGAAGATGTGTTCGATCGCTTCTATCAAGAAGAAGGTGCCCTGCGACGCACCACTGGCGGCACAGGGCTGGGTTTAGCAATTTGCCGTCAAATTGTCAAGGGTTGGGGGGGAGAAATTTGGGCAGACTCAGCTGGCAAAGACCAGGGAAGTCAGTTTCACTTCACTGTTCCGATTAATAGTCAATCCAAGCCACCGACAGCTAGAACTGAGCAAATTCGCACTTGACAATAAACACTCAGCTAATTGAATTGGATGAATGGGTGCTCATGCCCAATCATCTGCATGGTATTGTCCTGATCACGGACGACACTGTAGGGGCGCACGGCCATCCATTGGTGTCAACTTAACGTTGATTGGGCGGTTGAAACCGCAGCTACATAAACAAAACCTGCCTGTGCAGGTTAAATAAGTGTTGATTTTTCGTTAGTCCGCGCAGGCGGACTTGATTTATTTAGCCGCGACTTCCTTTTCAACAGGGCTTAAGTTGACACTAATGACGGCCATCTGCCCCAACACGCAACCCCCTCCAATCCTTCACCCGTACATCGTCAACCGCGATCGCTGTTATCCTTGATCGCTGGGTTCAAATCCGCCGCCACCAAACGTATCAAGATCATCCGCCAAGCACCAAGCCTCCCGATTTGCCAACGCAATTACCACGAAAGGATTCTTCGTGTCGGAGAATCCTTAAACACCATCCGACAATACATCCTTAACAAATCCACAACACTGGGCTAATCATCCAGCAAATCCACAACATCACCCCGACAATCAGCACTTGTTGATAGATCTTCCATTCTGAACGGTTTAGTGCTCGCCTTCCGGCTATTTAGAATCGTATCTTGGGTTTTGCGAGACAGCGATCGCTGATCGAACTGTTACAGTTCTTGACAAAGTGGCAAGACAAGGATCACCTCAGTGATAGCATTCCCTAAATGCCGTAAATAAGGTAGAAAAAAAAGACTATGGCAGAAACAGAAACCCTTACTGGACAAGCTCCCATCTTTGGTGGTGGTACTGGCGGCTTGCTAACTAAGGCTTTAGTGGAAGAAAAATACGCCATTACCTGGACAAGCCCTAAGGAGCAAGTATTTGAACTGCCCACAGGTGGTGCCGCCATAATGCGTCAAGGTGACAACTTGCTGTACCTGGCTCGCAAAGAATACTGCATTGCTTTAGGCGGTCAGCAACTGCGGGCAAAGTTCAAAATCAACAACTACAAGATTTACCGGATTTATGCCAACGGTGAAATCCAGTATATCCATCCAGCAGATGGCGTCTTCCCAGAAAAAGTCAATCCAGGGCGTCCCTATGTCGGTAAAATAGAGCGCAATATTGGCAGAAATCCAGAACCAGCTACCCTCAAGTTCAGTGGGAAGAAAACCTACGACGCCTGATTAATGGGTTGAAGGTTGCAAGGTTGCAGGTTGAAGCTTAGTGAGG
>DATNPH010000256.1:0-12760 GCA_036703315.1 Coleofasciculaceae cyanobacterium | reverse complement strand
GTTGGTGTGAAATTGGAGTCAATCAGCGGCACAACAATAGCTTCTTTAATCCAACCCTCATCTCCTTGTTTTACACGAGGATTATTGTCTAAAGGAGGCTTGGGGACGGCTGGAGATGCGCCAACTTTACTTTGAGGACTCTTAGGAGAAGCCTTCGCTGGCTTTGCTGGTTGAGGATTTGAGTTGTTGACGCTAGGAGAGCAAACTTTTAACAGCCAACTATCTGGCTTTTGAGGAGGTAGTTTGTTGATTACTTGCAAAATGCTACCAGCAGGGACAATGCTGACCACTGATTCATTTTGGGGCGACGACTTGCGTTCCACTACAAGCGGGACATCCTTGCTGATTTTAATCAGTAGCTGCTCCAGGGGAGAAGCTGTTGGGGATGGAGAGGGAGAGCTTGGCTCTGGGTTGGCGGTTGGAGGTGGACTAGCAGGCAGGGGTGTGGGGTCTGGACTTGAATTAAAAGCAATCTTCTTAATCCACGGATCAACTGCATCACTCAAACCTGGAATCAACAGGTAACCTAGCACTCCTCCTATTCCCAGTAACAAGAAGATTCTCAGTAATAACCCCCAAGGACGCCCCCCTGAAGGAGCGGACGGCAACTGCTGCGTTTTCATTTGAGAAGGAGCAGCACTAATAATAGTCTTTGGCACTCCTTTAGCTGAGTCAGTAGGCAGGGATTCCAGCTGTGGCAGTGATAATTGTGTTTGTCGGCTCTCTTTTGAGGAACTCACTTGGCAGTAGACTAGAGCGACGGTGGCATTGTCATGCCCATTTTGCGTGTTAGCAATATTAATGAGTCGCGTTCCTGCTGTCTTCAAATCAATTTGACCATCAAGAATTGGCAGAAGTTCTGTTTGCCAGTATTGCTCGACTCGGTCATGGTCACTCAGACCATCCGAGCAAAGAAGAAAAACACAGTCCTCATCCAATACAAAGCGTTGTACTGTCGGGTGCAATGTCGCTGATGGTGCCATACCTAAGGCTTGAACCAACGAGCCAGACGTTGGGTTTTGCACAGCATTCCTATAAAGGGTATAGCCTAGCCGCACCTCTCTAGAGGCTAAATCATCATCCTGAGTGACTTGGTGACAATTGTGGCGAGTCACCCAGTAAACTCTGCTATCTCCAACATGAGTAATGTAAATCTCATGGGCGCAGGTTCGAGCCATAACCAGCGTTGTGCCCATCCGTTGGCGATCCGAGCGATGTTCATTATCGTTTTGCTGACTAATGACATCATTGGCAGAACAAGCGGCTTGTTCCAGTTCCTGAGTTAGGAGGCTCGGGTTCCAGTTATCGGGAAGGCTTGGTAGTTTTTCTACCCGCTCTCGAAGCGTATCGATCGCCAAACGAGAAGCCACCTCACCGCCTTCGTGTCCGCCAATCCCATCGCAGACAATAGCTAAAGTACTAGCCTTACCTGATGGACGGAGCACCTGTCCACTGGAGGGGTAACAGGCGTCTTCATTGTGGTTGCGGCTTGGTCCTTTGTCGGTACAGGTGAAAATCTGATAGGCGCGGGATTGCGATCGCCCGACATCTTTGAGTCCCTGATCAAGTAGCGCCACTAGGTCATCAGATGTCCGTAGTTCTCCCTCTATCATCTGGGCACAAAGTTGTTGGACAAACCCAGCAATGACGGGTGATGTATCAGGGAGCAGTTGTGTCCATAGCTCACCGAGCTGTTGGAGTGTCGGGACTTGATTAGTATTAGATTGCAACTCCAACAACCGGACGACAGAGCCTTCAACCCGTATTAGTCCTGGTGTCAGCAAGCTAGCCGCAACCCCTTCACTGCTCAAGGGTTGCCATAGGTTAGCTAACTGCCACAACCAATTCAACTGACGTACTCCTGAGGCATCTTTCCACAGACTGCTCAGTTCGGGTAACAACTGCCCTTGATCTTCAGCAGACTCTGTTGCTCCAACGGTAGTCCCCGTGTAAATCGGCGCATCTTCCAGTAGCCAGATGTCTGAGTGGTAGCTTCCCTGTATTAGCCGCACTCGCCCGTACACCTGCGGAATGTGTAGCGCATAGGGAGAAAGCCTCAGATAAGAGGTTATGCCTTTAGGGATCTCCTGTGGCGTTTCTGGCGGCATCCCCGGTTTCGTGTCTAAAAGAATCTGCTGACGTACAACCAGATAACGATCAGCAAGAACATCTCCCAATTGACAAGCTTCTATCCCTTGACCAATTGCCCACAGGTAGCGTTTGAGCAATGGAGTACGGCATTTCTGGCAGAACTTATTGCTCTGGGGATTCGGAGCCTGACAGCGAGTATTCGGGCAGTGGAGCGTTGCCGCAGGATTTTCCATGAAAATTTTTCGCTAAGTTCAGCCGATGATGATTTGGCTACAAGTCACACTTGCCTTGCCGCAGGAAACTAAATCTCCTTAATAAAAGTGCCTTCGCAAGCGTATTGATTACCGATTGTAGCTCTGAGTTGAGGGTGGATCGCTAACGCTCTCGATTAATCTCCTACCTAGGTAATAGAATCTTCAGTACTTTGCTGGTAATTTTCATCATTCAAGCTGCGCCTCATCATCTGAGGCCAGAGAACTAGGAACAAGATCCACCAAACCAGAATCGGAATCGACAGCACTACTGTCACCCAAGCGGTTCTTAACAGTCCCCAGCTACCAGCAATGATTATTATTCCTGTTAGCAAGATTGACCAAGGCTGGCACCACCAGGGTTTATAATTCCAAGGATTGAAAGGCTTTTGTGTAGACACAAGCTAAATAACTATTGATATGTAAAGGTTTTGTTAGATAAGGGAATAACTTAGTTTAGCGCTCTTCCAAGCATGCGCTAAGCTGAGTCTACGCGCTAAGCTGATGTGCATCTGAATCGCTGATTTGACCGTAGGGAGTAGGTGTAAATGGGGGAGAGGTGTGTTTAAGAGCGTTCCTTTGCACCATTTTCTTTCTATACCTTCTATACCTTACTCAGGACTGAGGACTACCAAACATGCCCAAGCTCGATTTTGACACCTCCAAAGACCCAAGCTTCGCAGACCTCAACTCGCCTGCTAGCCTCGAGATTAAGCAGCTGATTGCCAAGCTACAGCATTCCCACGCTCTACGGTACAAATTGATCAACTTGGAGATGTGGGCACTTGCAGGAACGATGGATCATTTTCTCCCAGGTTTCTGGAGTCGCTTCTTGGAAAATCGTCGCACGGCACTGAAGCAATTTCTGAAGAACAAGCAAACGGATTCCTCCCAAGTTGCTGATGAGTGAATCGCTTTTCTCTTGTTGAGCCTACATAAACGACTATAGAAACAGTTCCAGCCGTATCAAAACACTCAACAGAACAGCTAGCTTGGTTGACAGGTAGCAGAACTTTAAACAGCTCCATTCATTCTTAGGTTGTAATTACTGCCTGAAAGTAGCAGCTGCTCCGTTTTAAGAGGATGGCTTAGTTACCACTACAGAAAGAGGCGATCGCACTCTTTTTTTTTTACTATCAACCTAGAGATATCAAGCGTTAAAAACTTTGGGAGTTTATGATGAATAACCAAGAAAAATCTGATAAAACTGCTACTGTCACTCCTGATGATAAAGAAAATAAGGTAACTCAAGACATCGGACTCTCTCCCGATAAGCCAGAAACACCTGATGCAAATGATGCTTCGAACCCTGGTGATAGGATAGACCCAAACGCTCAAACTATTGAAGAAAAAGCTCAACAAGTTGCTGTCGATGCCCCTGACATCACGGGTGACCACATTAAAGTTCCAACCTACTTTGTAGTTGATGAACCTGATGGGGAGCAAAAAGCGCTACACCACGTCAAGGATGCTGAAGAAATCTCTGATGTTATTCGTCAAGCCCGTACAGACGAAGAAGGAAATCGTACTTGGCGGTAAGCCAGGTAGCCCTCTTTGTCCACAGGTTACTCTGTTTAAATAAAGAATAGTGTTAGCCCAGCACAGGAAATCCGACGTTTTGTCTAGATAAGCAATAGCACTTCATCCTAAGTGTTGTGATCTATCAGCGAAGCTTTCCCGGTAGGTAAGCTTCGCCTAGAAAAATCAATACTTGCCAATATTCTTCAGCGAAAGTAACACAATAGGGTTAGTTACCCAGCTTGAGGGTCTACTTGTGGTAATCCCATGCTGTAGTTGAGAACACGACTCTCAAGGTTGTAACTAATTTGACCGCTCTGCAAAAGCGATCGCATAAGATGCTCTAAATCAGAACCAATACGGCGAAGATTGTATTCTGTTAAATCTGACCCAGTATAGGATTCTACTAGTTCATCAAACTTGTGATAAAGCTTTTGCAGAGCATCTTCATTCCAATTAAACTCATTGTCTGGGTCAACATCCAAGGTTAAAACGTTGTCGCTTTCAACCAGTTCGTTGTTTTCCACTTGAGCCGTATAGATACGAATATGGCGGGTGGTGCACTTTAGCAGCATGGGAACCTCTACTTGCTGTGAATATTTTTTGACAGTCCCACGGCTCCATTTGGTTAGAGCCGTGGGATTCTTGGTTCTACAAGGCGGCTTGCTCAGACAAGTTTTCACCAGCCTGAGTGAAGGTCGCGTCTCTACAATTGTAAATTTATACAAACCTACCAACATTGTTTAATTTAACTAGTGCATCCCGGCAGAAATCAATGACCAGCTTACAAACGGTTGAAAACCCTATGCTCAAAGAACTTCTCCTCTTGACAGCAGCCATCTAGAAACAGTTGCATAAGAGGAGCTTGTACAAAACGCTGATACTCTAAATAAAAAAGTTAAGCATCGCTACTAATCCATGGCTCAAAGAAAAATGCATGATCCAATGGATGACATCGCTAGACAAGCTCGTCAGGGCAGTGTTGCAGCGATTATTCAAACGTTGAATGAACGGCTGGCAGATGTTGGTGTCAGAACCCGCGCTGTTCTTGCCGACGGAGTTCTGCAACTTTTGTGTGAAGCAGCAACCCCAGAGCAACTGGAGCAGTCTGTACTGGTCGCACAAATACGGCAGATTCTCGAAGAGATTGGACCGCGTAACATCCGCCGGGTCAAAATCAACAGCCGAATCGTGCGAGAGCAACAGTTGCTGTGGCTAGAAGAAATAACACGCGACCCAGAACATCAGCTGCTGTGGTCTGAAGAAATAATTCTTGCCAAGCCGAACTTCTTCAAGCGACTAGCTGAGAGTCTCAAAGAGCGCCAAACCGTACCTAAGCATAAATCGGCTTTTCCTAGTGTTTCTTCGCGTAACCTTCGTGAAAAAAGCCGATACAGACGCGGTATTTATAGCGGTATTAGCTTGACTTTACTCCTACTAATCGTTGGCTGGCTGCTTCACAATTGGTTGGGTTCAAAACTAAACCTCCAAGTACTCACTCAAGCGACAAATTCTCAAACCAACACCTCACAGAGGCCAGCAACTTCCCCAAAGACTAATTCATCTACTACTTCTGATCCATTTGTACAGGCGGTGCGGCTTGCGGAACAAGCTTCTGCTGCGGGTCGAACAGTTAAGAAGCCAGCTCAGTGGTTAGATGTTGCAGCTAAGTGGGAGCGAGCGTCCGATTTCATGAGTGCGGTGAAACCAGATGACAACCGCTACAAGACGGCTCAAGACAGGATGGTAGTTTATCGAAAAAACAGTGAGGCAGCTCAAAAGCAAGCACAACAGAGCCGACCCTAGATAAGGCCCAATCCAGTCGGGGTAGTTGAAAAATTAAAAAAAGTCAAGGTTTCTGGTAGAAAACTGGTAGAGCTGGGAACACTAAGGCTAGCAACATGACCCAAAAGGATGAAGCATGAAGGATGAAAAGTTTTTTGTCTCAAGCCCCTTATTTTATTTATGGGGATTTCACTTCATACTTCATACTGACTCGCTATCGCTGCTGCGCTAGGCTGCTAGTGCCCCTTAGCGCAGCAGACGCTCCTTGCGTCGCTACAGCTACGCAAACACGAACACACTTCATACTTTAGATGACGTTTTAACAGCTAATCTGACCCATTTGGTGTTTAGATACGTAAATGCTAGCAAGCTGTGTGCAGTAAAGCCCTGTAGTATCTTAGGCTCGGGTTTGCTTTCTCATACTTCCCTCAACAAGCTCCGCTAAGATAGGTTGTGCAATAAGTGTCATGGATGCAGAAAGTCTAAAGCTCTCTCAGAGCCGCTTCACTAACCTAGCCCAAATGGTAAAGCCTTTGACTTCAGATCTGTTCGGCACCGTTGAACCAGTTCTCATGCAGGAGTATAAGGGTTCACTCATGCAGCCCCCGGATCAGTCCGCTCAGATCGGGCAAAAAATTATTCAAATCATCCTAACAAGCCCAGATGCACCAACAGTGCTGGCAAGGATAGCCAAAACTTTAGGAGAGATTTTTCAGGTAGATGCCTGCTTAATTGTGGCTGGAGTTAACCCCAGTGCAATGAGCCAGATGTCTTTATGGCGTATTGATAATTACGCAGTTATACCACCTGCACAACAATCGCAATTGTTGGAACATTTAATATCAGCAGATGACTTAGTAGGTGGAGAGCTTCTAGCGATTCCCAATCTTGAAGTATCTGACTTTAACCAAACTATGGGCTGGTGTTGGGAGGTTCTATCGGCTAAGGCTGTTCTGAGACTCTACACCTGCTCTCAATCTGTAGTCAATGGGATGATTATCTTGGGGCGATCGCAGCCTCACGAATGGACAAGGCAAGAGCAAGACCTGTTAATGGCTGTTTCAGAATCGGTAGCGATCGCAAATTCTCAAGTCCAGCTGACTCGTCAGGCACTTGCAGCCGCTCAACAGCAGACCCTACTCAACCAGCTAACTCAGGTATTTCATAGCCCTCTCAATCTTGATGAAATTCTCCAACGAGCAATCACCATTACAACTGAAGCACTTCAAGGTGATCGCGGTTTGCTCTTACTGTTGAAATACACCGATCCACTATTTAAAAGCCAACCTTCAAAACGCCTCCCGAAAGCCAAGATAACAATAACCTATGAGTGGTCAAAGGAAACAACTGATCAAAAAGATGCAGGAAGAACCAGTACCCTGTTAAACCAATCCTTCTGGCTTTCAGAGTCATCTTTGTGCCAACAGGCTTTTAGAAATACACCTGAGCCACTGGTGATTGCTGATCGACGAACTACCCCAACCGTTAATTTCGGTAGTAAAAGCCTCTCCGTCTTTGATCAGGAAATGATGCCCACTGGGGTCATTGTTCCCCTAGTCGGGATACACAGTAATAAACCTCTTTCCGCCACAGTGTTAGGGTTTTTGGTATTGGAAATTTCTCAGCATCGTTTTTGGCAACCTGCTCAATTAGAGGTGGTCAAGTGGGTGAGTACACAAATCAGTGCCGCCATTATCCACAATCAAACTCTACGACAAGTCCAATCTCTCGTCGAAGATCGCACAGCTCAGTTGCAACAGAGTTTAGAAGTTCAGGCAAAGTTATATGAAAAAACGCGCCAGCAAATTGACCAGCTACAGCAATTAAATCAGCTTAAGGAAGAATTCATGAGCACCATGAGCCATGAGCTGCGGACGCCTCTCACAACAATGAGTCTGGCAATTCGGATGTTGCGTCAATCTACACTCCCCTCAGAGCGCCGTGAAAAGTACCTGAAAATCCTTGAGGAGGAGTGTAATAAAGAAATTGAGCTAATCAACGACTTACTGAGTCTACAACAGCTGGAATCCGATCAATCCCATATCCAACTCCAAACAATTGACCTGATGGTGCTCATCGAGAAGTTAAGTCAGTCTTTTGAGGAGAAATGGGCGAATAAAAGGTTAACCTTGACGGTAGGAACTCCTGCGCGATCGCAACGCGAGGGCGAAGCCCAATCACTAATGCTAAAGACCGACCCAGATAGCCTGCACCGCATCCTGTTAGAGCTCTTGACCAATGCTGGCAAGTATTCTGACTCAGATACTACGGTACATCTACAGATTGCTCACCAAGTCCAGCCATCCGTTAATCAAGTTGTACTTACCTTGACCAACACGGGACGAGGTATCTCCCCTAGTGACTTGACGCATATTTTTGATAAGTTCCGTCGCGGTCAAGGGGTAACCCAACAAGCTGTTCAGGGAACTGGTTTGGGTCTAGCCTTAGTCAAGTGCTTAGTACAGCATCTCAATGGCAAGATTGATGTCAAAAGCGAGCCATCTGAAAATTCTCAAACTTCTCTCACCACATTTACCCTAACCCTGCCCCAGTTTCAACAATAAATCTACAGACTAAATCAATAATTAATAAGTTTAAGGATATGGTTACTTATAGTGACTTCTAACGTACTAATTCCATCAGCCATAAACCACTAATCGTTTGAACCGGGGTGGGGACAGACGACAATTTCTAACAGTATGCTTACAACTGCTGCGCCCAAGCCACTACGTTGGCAACGACCTAAATATTCCCCGCTGGTTCGCCAAATCGACATTTTTGTTTCGGCAGCCAAATTGCTGTTTTATTTGTGGTGGGACAAGACAGTTGCCAATAACTCACCCAGACACAGAAATCGTCGTGCTCAGTGGTTGGTCGGAACTCTGCTAGATTTAGGTCCTACCTTTATCAAGATAGGGCAGGCTCTATCCACCCGTGCGGATTTACTCCCAAAAGAGTATGTACAGGCATTGGGACAATTACAGGATCGAGTACCTGAATTTACTCCAGCAGAAGCGATCGCTGTGATTGAATCTGAACTCGGCAACTCTATTCATGCTCTATATAGGGATTTTGAGCATTTTCCTCTAGCATCCGCCAGCATAGGGCAGGTTCATAAAGCACGACTGCACACTGGGGAAGATGTCGTTGTGAAAGTGCAGCGTCCAGGGATAGAAAAGCTATTTAATTTAGATTTTGAAGTTTTGCATCGACTAGTACGTTTTGCTAACCAGTATCTGCCGGGGATAAAAAAGTACGATTTAGAGGCAATTTACCACGAGTTTTTTGACCTACTCTATCAAGAAATAGACTACGTCCATGAAGGGAAAAAGGCAGATCGGTTTCGCGCAAATTTTATTGACTATCCTCGCATAACTGCCCCAAAAGTCTATTGGCGCTACACCACAAAAAAGATTCTGACTCTGGAATATCTCCCAGGTATCAAAATTGATGACCGTCAGACTATAGAAGCTTGTGGCATCAATGTTAAGGAAATCATTCAACTAGGTATTTGTTGTTTCCTTAAGCAGTTGCTACAGGATGGCTTTTTTCAGTCTGATCCTCATCCAGGAAATATGGCAGTCAGTGAAGATGGCAAGCTGATTTTCTATGATTTTGGGACAATGACAGAGGTTAAGCCAATAGCTAAAGACCAGATGGTCAAGACATTTTTTGCTGTCTTGAGAAAGGATACTGATGAGGTAATCAATACCCTAACTTACATGGGGTTAATTGAACCTATGACAGATATGAAACCTGTAAGACGGTTAGTTGCCTTTACGTTAGACAAGTTTACTGAAAAGCCGATAGAGCTACAGGCTTTTGATCAAATGCGCAGCGAAATCTACTTGATGTTTGAGCAGCAACCCTTTCGCTTACCAGCGCAGATGACATTTATTTTAAAGTCATTAACAACTCTGGATGGCATTGCTCGTGCCCTAGATCCGGAATACAACCTGTTGGCGGCAAGCCAGCCTTTTGTGAAAAGTCTTGTTGTCTCTAACACAAAGGGAAATAAGGGCAATGTAGTAGGAGAGCTAGCAAGGCAAGCTAGAAGCTTCATTCAACATAGATTACAACAACCTAGCGCCACTGAAATTTTAATTAGGCGCTTAGAATCACGTATTGAAGAGGGTGAGCTAGAAGTGCGTGTACGTTCACATGAAAGCGAACGCAGCCTCAATCGGATTAATCTAGCAATTAAAACCCTAATTTATGCTTGCTTAACGGGATTTACCTTGCTATCGGGTACAGTACTGCTAGTAGGGTCATACATTAACTGGGCGATCGCAGCTTTTACCTTGTCAGCACTCTGTTTCTTGATTTTGCTGCGCTCTCTAATTAATTTATCGATTAAAGAAAGGCTCGATAAACTGGCTCACAAATAGCCGTTATCTAGAAACCCTAGCATCAAAAGTATAGAAGACACTCATTGAAATTACGTTGTGTATCTTGTTTGTAAAATACCCCCAAGGGAATTCGAATCCCTGTCGCCTCCGTGAAAGGGAGGTGTCCTAGGCCTCTAGACGATGGGGGCTTGATTTGTGAACCTTTATAAAGATAGCGAATCTAAGGGGATCTGTCAACTACTTGCTGAAAACTCAGTTCTAGCCGCTAATTTACTAAGGTCAAAGGCTCTATCCTCTACGAAGCCCACTAAATTTTGAGCATTGAGGAGGTTTAAATGCCTCTTAACTAAATTTACCTCATCTGATTCCCCTACGCCACTCGGCTAAGCGTTGTTGAGCCTGAGCATCAAGGGAATTGAATAGAAAACGGCTACCCGATTGTTTTTGGGGTCGTTGCCGCCGCTTTGCGCGGCGTGCCATTAACTCGACATCACTAACCAACTGTAGGGAAGACATCCATTCTGCTCCATAACCCACTACCGTCAGCTGCTGTGCCCGATCCGATGTGGCGACGATCAACCGTTGCTTAGGATAGGAAATGTTGTATCGAAATGCAGCACAGAATTTTTCGATGTATGTGTCAGCCGTCTGTCCAAAATCGGTATAGCAAACTGATAGATGATTTGTTAGGGCTTCACTGGAACTGGGTGTGTTTTGAAAATGAGCATCAAAAACAACCTGAGTTTGGTAGTCCTGAAAGGCACTGTAATTGATTAAAGCTTCGACTAGCTCTTGGCGAGCTGGCTCCAACCCATGGCGATCGCGGGTCTTTTTTAAGTCAGACCAGATTCCGATGACGTTGTAGCCATCAACCAACAAAAACGCCTGCGGTGAGGAAGGGGGCATTCTTCAAGGCCAATACTTTTTGATTGGATATAAGCAATCGTATACATTAACAATAGTTTACATAGATTTGTGTTGCAAGCCTCTTTCTGGAAAGCTTGAAGCTCACTTCTTGCACCGGGCGGTCTAAACTGTAGCTAAACAAACAAAACCTGTCGGCGCAGGTTTCAAAAGTCTCGATTTTTCCCAAATCTGCCCAGCTGGAGTTGATCTGTGTAGCCTTGAGTTTCCGTCGCTAGGGCGTGGTAAAAGACGTGAGTGCAGCGGATTAAAAGGTGAAGTGGAGAGCATATCTTCTCCAATTTCTATACCCTCACTCCAAAAGCTCTAATCCCTCTTAGAGGGATATCAAATAACAATATTTGGCTCTTGCATGAGTCGTTGCTTGAGGGGTTCCGGCTCTCCTTGAGCAACAACTCGACCTTGTTCCAGCAAGAAAGCCCCATCACAATAATTCAACTCGTCTAAGCGATGTGTGACCCAAAGTGCAGTCAATTCACGACTTTTGACGAGGTGTCGCACTTGTGCAACTAAATCCAGCTGAGTATCTGGATCAAGCAAGGCAGTAGGCTCATCTAAAAGTAAAACCTCGCACTGACGAGCGATCGCACCAGCAATAGCAATTCGTTGCTTCTGACCACCACTGAGGGCGTAGATTGGCCGTCGCTGTAAATCTAACAGATTCACGGCAGCTAGGGCCTCACTTACCCGTGCCCGGACTTGAGCAACGGAAAGCTTTTCTTCTACTAACCCAAAGGCAACATCTGCGCCTACTGTAGGCATGACTAACTGATGATCAGGATTCTGAAATACAAAGCCTACAGGTCGTCTAATCTCAATCTCACCCGATTGAGGCTGCAATAGCCCCGCCAGCAACCTTAGTAGCGTTGATTTACCACTGCCATTCGTCCCCAAGAGCATCCAAAACTCTCCCTTGGGAACACTCAGAGAGCAAGATTGCAAAACTGAGCTGCCCTGAGGCCAGCTGAAGCAAAGATCCCTCACTTTTATTGCCGCTTGAGCCATTGCATCGGTTGCCACTGTCTTCACTCGGTCAGCGCAAAGAAACCAGGTACACGACCGGCTCCTGCGGCACCAGATTTCTGAGAAACCACAACCGCACCAATCTGATTAGTGAGAACAGCAATTTTCTTATCCGGCTGGTGATCGCATTTAAGTTCCAACAACTGAGGGCTTTCAGAGCGCATAGCATTCAGAATTTCTTGGTAAGTTGCCTCAGCCTCTTCTGCTGACTTCCGTTGCACAGACAGTGGCAGGGGTGTGTTTTTTAGGGTCAAGTCAATAGTGAACATGCGGTGTCAAACAGTAAGCCTTTCGTACACAATAATCTCTTGATCTATCTTAAACCCACGCTGAGAGCAGTGTGAGCCAAAAGGACAGTACGCTCATGTTCTCCAACACAGGGGGAGGTTACCACTGACAATTTTTCCTACATCTCAGCTAATTAGTGGAAATTTGGGAAAGTTTAACCTAAGATGTTAACTACAACAGTAAAGAAAAGTAAACTTCCTTAATAAAACCGCTGACTAGCTGCTGATCCAAACAGCAAAATTGGCAGACCGTTACGCTTTTCTTTCGAACTTATAATCAAATCCTTGGAGATGTTTAGCTATGACAATAGCTGTAGGACGCGCACCAAGTGAAAGAGGATGGTTTGACGCCCTCGACGACTGGTTAAAGCGCGATCGCTTCGTATTCGTAGGCTGGTCCGGACTGCTACTATTCCCCTGTGCCTATCTAGCACTGGGCGGTTGGCTGACAGGTACCACCTTCGTGACATCCTGGTATACCCACGGACTAGCCTCATCGTATCTAGAAGGCTGTAACTTCCTGACGGTAGCC
>DATNPH010000237.1:0-8454 GCA_036703315.1 Coleofasciculaceae cyanobacterium | reverse complement strand
GGGAGGGGTGGGGTACTCTGCATAAGTCCTAGGCTTTCCCAGCACGCTCCTAGCGATGCAAGATATTATGTTTTGTAAAGTTTATTTATTTTGTACAGGCATCTATGCCCGCTGCGGTTTCGATCCAGAACGTCCACAAGATCTACGATCAAGTCCCAGTTGTGAATGACTCCAACGGTGCTGGTAAATCGACCACAATTCGGATGCTGACAACTCTGACTCGACCAACAAAAGGTCAAATTGAGGTCACGGGCTACGACGTTGTATGCAATAGACAGTAGGTGAAGCAGAATATCGGTATTGTGTTGCATCTACATTAATTAGTTGCAACACAATACCGTCTGGGAGAACATGGAACTGCACGGATGCCTACCTCGAAAGCTTACCGGATAAAACCGGCATCATGGTTCGTTCCTCCAACCTGGAAGACATCTTCGTTGAACTTACTGGACGCCAACTGGACTGAGGGGCTGGGGGTTAGGGACTAGGGAGTAGGGACAATAGGGATTTATCAGTACAATAGCAAGTTGTTCTAGCTAGCACTCTCTAATCCCTAATTAGTAATCCCAAATCACCCCTCTTCCCCGACGCCCGACGCCCTATCCCATAGCCCCTAGCACATGCCTCGTCTAGCAACCCATATAGAAGCGATTCTGTACCTGAAAGGACAGCCTGTGTCAATCGCGGAAATTACTGAAATTGCAGGATGCGATCGCGATGACGCCCAAGACGCCATCATTGAACTCATGGCAGACTATGCCCGCCGGGACAGTGCCTTGGAAGTCGTCGAGACACCTGCTGGCTATAGCTTACAGTTACGGTCATCCTTTCATGAAATAGTGAAAAACTTAGTTCCCGCTGAGTTGGGTACAGGGGCTTTGAGAACTTTGGCGGCGATCGCGCTGAAAAACCCCATTGCTCAATCTGACCTGATCAACCTGCGCGGCAGTGGGGCCTATCAACATATCCAAGAACTTATCAATCTAGGATTTGTCCAGAGACGCAGACAAAGCGAGGGTCGATCTTACTGGTTACAAGTGACTGACAAATTTCATCAACACTTTGAACTCGATCAATTGCTGATACCTCCAGAACCCCATTCCCAGACCTGACAGGGATTTCATCATTCCTTCATAAGCGGTTTTTTCTCTAAAATTTCTTTCTAAAGAACTATGAGTTATCCACCCAACTATAGGTCGGCTGACATCGCGATCGTATAGAGTAGAAACTAAGTACTCAAATCTGAGATTCCTAATGGTATTTAACCCTGACTTTCTCAGTTATCAAGCTGAAGGTGAGCCAGAAAACCAACTTCTGAACTATCTCCAGCACCAATCCCCTGATGTTTTATCACGGGTTGCTAAATCTGCTAGCCCTGAAATTCAACAAATCATCTCTCAGAATGTTCAGGGACTAGTAGGGATGCTCCCTTCAGAAGACTTCAACGTGCAAATCACAACTGACCGGGAAAACCTAGCAGGATTGCTAGCTTCAGCCATGATGACGGGCTATTTCTTGCGTCAAATGGAACAGCGCATGGAACTAGAGGAAACCTTAATCGACTCAGTTCCTTTGCGTCGAAAACCGCGTTCAAGTGATAAGCCCGCTGATTCACCAAAACAAACTGAGCCGTAAACCCCGTGCTTTTTTATACACCTTAACGCCCCCGTAAAACTCCTACTGATTACGGGGGAATTTTGCTGTGAATTTCCTGGATTTTATGCTACCTTAGCGTGAATGCTACCTTGTTGTATGGTAGAGTCGCTTTGCTAGATTAGATTTGCTGTCCTTCACAGTCCAATCGACTAGATTAGCCGCCAGCGGCAAAGGTAAGCATGATGACCACCGAAAGCAACAGACCAGGACTCAGTAATAGTACTAGCATCAACAAGTCATGAGAGCTCATATTCCTAAATCTCCTCCTACTTCAATCTAACGTGCCACACTAGGGGCTTCTTATAATAATGAACAATTTATTTGAAATTGCTACTTGGTCTATCCTGATTTACGGTCTGGTAGTCTTGCTTGGCGGTGTGATGGGATACGTCAAAGCAAAAAGCCAAGTTTCGCTGCTTAGTGGCGTTGGAAGCGGGATAGCCTTGCTTTTCGCGTGGTTGATTTCTCGTCAGTTTCCACTGGCAGGGCTAGGACTGGCAACAGTGCTAGCGTTAGTTCTACTGGTCGTATTTGTAATGCGCTTTTCCCGCACCCGTGCTTTTATGCCTGCTGGAATGATGGTAGTTTTGTCCCTGGTTGCAACTGTTGTATTTTTACTCGGTTTGCTTTCAATCAGCGGTCTCTTAACACAGACAGCCCTTAGCTAACTTAATGGTTTAGCGGTTAATAGTTAATATATAGAGGGATTTTAGATTTTAGCAAGTGTCATGGAAATATCTCTCTTGTGCCCTTAGATCAAGAAAGGATTAAAGTCATTTAGACATTGACATTGCTTTTTTACTAATTCTTCAGGAATGTAATTTGTGTAGTATTTGAGTTAGCGATAATTAAGCAATGCTTAGCTCTAGAGATTAGCTTACTCTACTACCTTAATCCATCCCTTGTTTAAGCCTTCATAAACCTGTTCAACCAAGTTTTTTTCTTCTAGCGACAGTGATTTTTTAGAGAGTAAGGCTGACATAAACAGGTGTTGGTCAATACGAGTAATTTTACGGAGATATATAATGCGGTTAGCGACTTGCTGAACTGGGAACTTGGGGAAGAAAACTTGAGCTTTTCTCATAAGTACTTCATAACCTCCATGATTCTACTATCAGAGAAATTGAAGAAATATTCAGTGATCGAGAGATTTATCGCTAGTGATAAGAACTAAAAGCAACTGTGACGAAGTTGTTACTCCCCTGTGATGGCAGTCACAAATGAACAGAAACCACACTAGGCGTTTCTACTGAGACACCATGAGCTTCGTGCACAAACAAGCTAGGAAAATCTTTTTCCCCTACTCACCACTCACTACTCCCCATTTTCAAGCTGGAGTAGTGAAATAATGAATTACACTCTTATAGTCGTAAGTCACTGCTTTTTCTGTGCTTTCCAATACTGAAACGCTGGCAATAGTGTGGAGCTAAGCAGTTAGGGGTATCCAAGTTCTAAAGAAATCGTTGGCACTGATGGTTGGAGGGAGCATCTTGTTTTGGCAAGTTGCTCTTCCTCCGGACTTCGTCCCGCTACGCTAACATCTCCCAACGCCTTCTCCCACTCGGAGAAGGGGAGCAAGTGCTTCCATTGGTGTCAACTTGACGTTAGCTTGGCAGTTTTAACCGCAGTTACACAAACAAAACCTGCCTGGAGCAGGTTCCAAAAATCAAGATTTTTACTCAGTCCGCGCAGGCGGACTGAGTTTTTACAGCAGTGAATTCTATTCGTCGGAGCTTATAGCAGTTTCCAACTCGGCGCTCTTGCAGGATGTTGTAGGGGTGCAAGGCCTTGCGCCCCTACTGTGTAGTACTTTTGTTGCAAATCATCCTGAGCTGAATGTGCCGGATGAAGGGAAGCACTTTGTGAATATTATTAAAGAACTTTCAGCCGATAACCGTTTATACCAAATTCGCAGCAAGCTAAAGGAGGCGCTTTATTTAGATATAGCGAGCATTATATTTAGTTTATTGGTAACTTTCCAAGTTGTGAAATGAACACTTTAAGGTAACCCTATACTCACTGTACCGATGATTCTTTGATCAGCTTGCTGCTGTATCTCGATTGGTTTTTTTTCTTCCCGCAGACGTTGTAATATACCAATTTCGTAAAGGCTTGCCCCAGATACTCTTGTTGCTCCCTCTTTAACAAGAGCAGTCTGAAGGGTTAATATCTATAGCGGAAAAAACTAGAAATGGTATTAGTTGTTGTTGCTGCTTAAGAAGCCACTCTCCGACCAGTAAGACTGTAACTGCTATCCATCGAATGGTGCTGGCGGCTGTCATTAGCCAAGGGGGAAGAGAGGTCACACTTGTCGTGCCTGTTAACCTACATACACTCTTGACAGAATTTAAGCAGTTTTGTTGCCCTTTGTTTGATACCTCTTATGCAGATACATATTTGTCACTCATTTCATTCTCAATAAGCTTGGGTTGTTGCTGGGAGCAATTACCATTAATTAATTTTTTTGTTAGCGATTTTTGGTTCATCCGATAATTTTAAGTTTCTACTATTTTATTTTGGTGGAATTTATTAGTTTCATAAAACCATCTAATAATTATTGTCATTTATTAGGAATTCTGTTAGCCTAAATTAGAACAGATGAAATACAGGTGAAATACAGGCTATATTACAGCATTAGTTCATACCTTTTTAAATTCTAGAATACTTTATAATTTTGCTCAATTTTTTATTGAAATTACAATAATAATTTTGATATTTATTAGGCATATAAACGTCTTTTGGTCGAATTCAATTCAGGAAAATAATCATATAGCTTCGATATAAAATAATTATGGAACTGAACTTAATTATGAATACAAGTTAAACTAACGGCGATGAACTACAAAATTAATTGTTCTATTTTTTTATTTATTGGTAAGTTCAAGTAGTTCTATGAAGACTCAGGCAGATTATAGTTTCCTGGAAAGATGTAGGTTTAAAGAATCAAAAAAAGCTCAGCTTATTGAAACTTTCCAAAAAGTTCAATTTAGTGGTCAACTGATATGGATAGCTCCAAATAATGGAAAAAAATGGAACTTTTATTTCTACCTAGGTCGCATCATGTATGCCACAGGGGGGACTCACCCAGTGAGACGGTGGGCAAGGAACTTAGCTGCTTACTGCCCTCAGATTCGTGTTGACATTATAGAACTGCAACAGGATCTCTATAAGCTTAATCCTGATGCCTTGACAACCAGCTGGGAGTATCAGCTGTTTTGCTTGTGGATAGAGCAGCAAAAAATAACCCAGAACCAAGTAGAAAAAGTAATTCAATCGATCTTAGAGGAGGTACTTTTTGATTTATCGCAAGAGCAGGGTTTAACTCATCAAATCAAGGAAGGTCACTCTATATCTAAGCCAATTGCCTTGATTGATGAGAAACATGTGATTGCAGAAGTTCAGCAGCTTTGGCAAGCTTTGTGGAATGCTAAAATTACTGATTATTCTCTCGACAAAGCACTGATAATCAAGCAACCAAAGCGATTAGAAGAATGCACACCAGTAAATGTCTACCAAGCTCTAACTCAACTCCTAGATGGGGAAAATACTCTGCGCGATCTAGCTGTCAAAATGAAGGGAAATGTCGTGCAAGTGACTCGCTTAATCCTACCTTACATTAAATCAGGGTTGGTGGAACTAATTAGCATCCCCGATTTACCAGATCCCGCTTGTCGAAGAGTGCCTGAGCTACCGTCTGACCAAACAAATTCTACCAAACCACTCATTGCCTGTGTAGATGATAGCGTTTCGGTTTGTCAAACCCTAGAAAAGTTTTTGACAGCAGCAGGCTATCGATTTATCGGCATTAATGATGGTCTACGAGCGCTGACAAGCCTCTTAGCCTGTAAGCCGGATTTGATTTTTTTAGATCTAATGATGCCAAACACCAATGGCTATGAAATCTGTAGCAACTTACGCAAGGCTCCCTCTTTCCGTAACACTCCAATTGTAATTTTGACTGGAAATGATAGAATCGTGGATCAAGTCCGAGCTAGGCTCGTCGGCGCGTCAGATTTCTTGAGTAAACCAGTTGATGCTGGGAAAGTACTAAGCGCTATTTCTAAGCACTTATCGCAGAATGCGATTAGCCTATGAGAGGGTGTAAATTGAAGGCTAAAAAATTGTAGACGCTTCTACCCACTTACCGTAAGGTAGGTTACAAGTTTGAACCTTCAATTTACCAGAGAGCATCTCCTCAATAACTACTTTTTGTTGTTTTACAATCCAATCAACTCTATGAGTACTGCCTTAATCATTGAAGATTCATTGAGCGATCAAGAACTCCTCTCGGGGTGTCTGCTGCAAGGAGGCCTGAATGTTTTGAAAGCCTACAATGCAGAAGAAGCTATAGCGAAAATTAGTCACCAGAAACCGGATGTGATCATCTTAGACGTGGTACTACCCGATCGCAGTGGATTTGAACTGTGTCGCGAACTTAAAGCCAAAGCAGAAACCAGCAAAATTCCCATTGTTATCTGCTCGACCAAAGGAGGCAAGCTGAATCAAAGGTGGGGTCTGAAACATGGAGCCGATGCCTACCTTGTCAAGCCTGTCGATCAAGAAGAACTTGTGGACACCGTTAAAAATCTGCTCAGAAGCTAAGCCTCGGAAAAAATCCATGTCCAACTCTTTATCAGTTCCAAGCTCCTTATCACCACTAATAAATTCAGCCTCTCCAAGCGAAAGGGAACCGTTTCTGCGGTTTTATCTCGAGCCTGATACAACGGGACTCTTGCCACTCCCGCAATTGGCTGAGGTATTCAACATTCCTATCAGTCAAATTGTGCCAATTGCTCACATGCCTGCTTGGATAAGGGGAGTCTACAACTGGCGGGGTGAAATTTTATGGATAGTGGATTTGGGGCACCTAGTAGGGCTTACTCCCTGTTATCAACAGCGGAGCAATACTTCAAACTATACAACGGTTGTGATACAGGCTTCATCCAACAACGCAACCTCGACCAATGTTAAGAATCAGCTACTCGGTGTGATCGTCAATCGGCTGGAAGATATTGAGTGGTGCGATTTAGAGCAGATTCAGTCCCCACCATCATCCAAGGTTCACCAAGGTCTGCTGCCATTTTTGCGTGGCTATTGGTGGAAATCTGATGATGACATGTTAGCCGTTCTCGATGGTGAAGCGATTATGGCTGCCATGCCTAAGCAAGATGTTTGAATAGGACTTCCCTGGCATTGAACGCTCCAAACAAATGTCCGGGTTTGGTCAAAGCAATATACCCCGGTAGGGCTGCATTTACCAACAGGACTTAACGCAAAGCTCTTATCTGTACGGTGGGCATTGCCCACCATAACTCTATAAGTAGATAAGTAGTGTATGAAGTGTCAAATTGCGTAAGTTCTGACCAATTCACTCAAAGCTACAGGTAACTGTGTAAGCTCGCCGTGCATCGAATTAGCAAACTTTTGGGTTTAGGGAAAACTATCATTCCCTCTCCCCATTTTCCCCTGTCCTTCTCTCCGCCTCAGCCCGAATCTGCAAATTAAATACCTAGCAGCTTAGGAGTATAACAATGTTTTCTACATCGTTGGATGCTAGCTTCAACGACCTCAACACTCTCCTTCGTCTCCCCGGTATTTGGGCAAAAAAGCAACCACCAGCTACCTACTTCTAATACAAAGTTTCTTCTATGACACAGATTCCTCCCAAAAATTCCTTTGAGAAGACCAGCGATGAAGGCTATCCAGCCTCTAATGGTTTTCACGTTGCCTCTAATGGTTTTCAAGTTGGAGGTCACACTCCTGTTACTGAGGAATTCTCCTCTTCTCCTACTCTGCTGTCCTCCCAAGAAGCCGAACTCAGTTTACAGAATCTATACCGTCCTCACCAAAAGCGTCAAGTCTCTCCGTGGCACTTCCCTGGTCTGCGCTTTTCAAGTTTGCGAACCAAAGCAACCTTACTAGCACTGGCGATCGGCACGATTCCCGTAGTGCTAGTCGGAACAACTGCCTATTTCACGGCTAACCAAGGGATCGAGGAGCAAATCATTCAAAGTGAAAAAACCAATGCTGAAGACCTGGAAGACAAGTTAAATCTCTTCATCAAACAGCGTTACAATGACTTACTCGCGATGTCTAAGCTTGATGCCTTCACCAACCCTAAGGTGCGGGATGCACTCACCAATGAGGAAAAAAATGCCATCCTCAAAGACTTGATGGAGTCTTCCAAAACCTACAATAGTGTTCTTGTATACAACCCTAAAGGCGAACTGCTCGCTTCTGCAGGTGAGGAAGTTAACCTGGCGAATCTCCTTAAGGTGGACTATACTCAGTCCGTTCTGGACACAGATCGTCCCATCATTGTCGATCCGCGACAAAGCTTAACCAGTGGTGCGGGTTTTAGTTTTTTCGTTGCTGCTCCCGTCAAGGATAAAACTACTAGCAAAACATTTGCCCTCGTCCGTACTCGTACTCCAATGAGTGTGATTAACAACTTGTTTGGAGTCAATCCAAAGCGGGGTCAAGAATTTTATGTAACAGATTCTCAGGGGCAAATTACGGCATCAAGTGACCCAAAAGCCCTCGAGAAAAAGCTAGGAGACCTATTCCCCAATCTGTCTTCCCAAATCCAGAAAACGGCTAAGCAAGGGCTGACAACGATCGCTACTGAGAACGGGAAAAAACAAATTTTCACCTACATTCCCAATAAAGAACTTGCCAAGGCATATGGCTTGAACTGGGGTCTGATTGTTACCCGTCCTACACAAATCGCTTTTGCCCCCCAAAGACAGTTGCTCGTAACGTTGATCGTGGGGACAAGCCTTGTCGCTTTGCTGGTGA
>DATNPH010000224.1:0-41208 GCA_036703315.1 Coleofasciculaceae cyanobacterium | reverse complement strand
GCGCCAGCGAACGGAAGCTGAACTCCAGCAGGCGCTCGCGCAATTGCAACAGGAAATGACTGAGCGACAGCAGGTAGAGAAGGCGCTGCGAGAGAGCGAACAGCGGTTTCGTCAGCTTGCCGAACACATCCCTCAAGTCTTCTGGATGGTTTCTGCCGATCATCGCCAAATGCTCTACGTCAGTCCCGCCTATGAAGAAATTTGGCAGCGCAGCAGTCAAGGTTTATATAAAAACCCCAGTTCCTGGTTTGATGCGATTCATTCAGAAGACCAGGAGCGAGTGCTTGCCACAATCCCGGAAACTCCAGAAGGGAAGTACAACCTAGAGTATCGGATTGTGCGACCTGATGGCTCGATTCGGTGGATTAAATCTCGTGCTTTTCCTATCCAAAACGAGTACGACCAAGTCTATCGCATCGCGGGAATTTCCGAAGATATTACAGAACGAAAACTTGCAGAAGCAGAAATTATTCGTAGTAAGGTTTTACTTGAATCGATCTTCAATGGGTCAGCTGATGCTCTGTTTCTGGTGAATCCTGAAACCCTGTTGATTACAGACTGTAATCAGCGTGCCCTGGAACTGTTTGAAGCTACAAACAAAGACGAATTACTCAACATTCAGGGGCATACCCTTCAAAAGCAATCGTTTACAGATGAAGAATTGAATTCTATTGTTGACGAACTCCAAGTCAAAGGCTTTTGGAGTCGGGAGTTGCAATATGTAACCAAACAAGGAAACCTGTTTTGGGGCAACTTAGCCGCTAAACCCATTTATGTAGGTAGTCAGAACATTGATCTAGTTCGTGTTACAGACATTAGCGATCGCAAACGAGCAGAAGAATCATTACGGGAGAGTGTACAGCGAGAACGAGCATTCGCCAGGGCGATTCAAAGAATGCGCCAGACATTAGATATTGAAACGATTTTCAGTGCCACAACTCATGAATTGCGGCAGTTGATTAAGTGCGATCGCGTCGCTGTCTATCAGTTCAATCCGGACTGGAGTGGAGAGTTTGTCTCCGAGTCCGTTGGGGCTGACTGGATTTCTCTAGTGCAAGAACAAGCCAACAACCCCAATCTGAAAGAGAGTTCTCTGGAAGACAAGCATTGCACTGTGAAAACATTCGATAGTAAAGCGGGATGCGATAGCGATAGCATCCTTAGCGCTTCTTCCTTGGTACAGGATACTTATCTGCAAGAAACTAGCGGCGGTGCGTACAGCCAAGGCGCAAACTACAGAGTAGTCGCAGACATTTACAAAGCTGGTTTTAACCCTTGTTACATCAACCTCTTGGAGCGATTTCAAGCTAGAGCCTACATAATTGTCCCCATATTCTTAGGCAGTAAACTTTGGGGATTACTGGCAGCTTATCAAAATACTGATTCTCGTCAATGGAAAACAACAGAAATCAAGCTAGTAGTCGAGATTGGCAATCAATTGGGAGTCGCTTTGCAGCAAGCAGAATTATTAGCGCAGGTTCAAAAGCAGTCGGAAGCCCTACGACAATCAAGCCAGCGAGAACGAGAAAAAGCACAAGAGCTAGAACTGACCTTGAGCGAATTGAGACGCACCCAAGCCCAGTTGATTCAAACTGAAAAAATGTCGAGTTTGGGACAAATGGTTGCGGGAGTGGCACACGAAATTAACAATCCCGTCAGCTTTATCAAAGGCAATCTTACTCCTGCCAGGGAATACTTCCAAGACCTGTTGAGCCTGATTGAACTTTATCAGCAGACTTACCCAAATTCCACACCAGAAATTCAGCATCTAGCTTCTACGATCGACTTGGACTTTCTGGTAGAAGATTGGTCAAATCTGATGGATTCCATGCAGGTGGGGACTAAACGCATTGAAGAAATTGTGCGATCGCTCAAAAGCTTCTCTAGATTGGATGAATCGGAGCTAAAACGGGTAGATATCCACGAAGGCATTGATAACACCTTACTAATTTTGCAACACCGACTTAGGGCAGTAGGCAGGCATCTTGAAATTGAAGTGATTAAAAACTACGGTCAACTGCCCCAAGTGACCTGTTACGCCAGTCAATTAAATCAGGTATTTCTAAATCTATTGAATAATGCGATTGACGCCCTGGAAAATCAATCGCCCCCACGAGTGATTACTATCAGCACTTCATTAAGTCAAAGTCCAAAATGGACACCGATAATCTGCCCCTCTGCTAACAATATTCAACCCGCATCTGACCCAATCACTCATCCCCACTACGTTATCATTCGTATTTCAGACAATGGTTCTGGCATGAGTGAAGAAGTGTGCCAGCAAATATTTGACCCGTTTTTTACGACAAAACCTGTAGGAAGTGGCACCGGATTGGGATTATCCATTAGCCATCAGATTGTAGTAGAAAAGCACAAGGGTCGAATCAGTTGTATTTCTGCCTCAGAGAAAGGAACAGAGTTCATTGTGGAAATTCCCGTAACCTGTAATAAGGGTGTGAGTAGCAACCGACCAGAAAGATACGAATCGCGCAACTTTGCCGAAAAAGGAAGTGGGTTAACCCTGCCGGAAACGGCTCAAACACTCTCGACTCGGTAGAGATTGGAGGATTGAAGACCAGCTAATTACCTTTTTAACATTAGCGATTAGCCATCCTTCACCTAAGCTCGACATCAGCAGACAAACCAACAAATAAGGAAAAACCCTGGTACTTGCACCAGGGAAAACTATCAAAGAATCTACGGAAAAACCTACCTTTCCATCTCAACTGGAATTGTGCAACTGAAAATAGCAACTTATGAAAGTCTTGATAAAGTAAATTCTGCGTCTGTTCTGGGTCAGTTGCCATCTTCGCGGCAAAATCTACCACATTTACAAAAATAATCGTGGCGAGGCGATGTTCTTGGAGCAAATTCAATCGTAATCGGGTGAGGCGATCGCTAAAATACTGACGATACAAATCGCAACTGGGCAAAACCTGCTGATTGACAAGCCGTATTAATAACTGTAGAAATAAGCTATTCAAAATCCAAAAATTAAAATTCTTTAAGCCTATAGAGTCGAGATTTGTGGCAGCGGCCACAATGTAACTGATAAGTGGGGTAACTTACCTGGGGATTAGAGTAGGGAGGATGTCAAAGTTGACGATCTCTATCCTGCTCAACTGCTGATTGCGGCTGGCGCGTGGGAATTTCTATCCAAAACTCGCATCCCTGACCGGGCTGGGAAATACACTTAAAAACGCCACGATGTTTTTCCACAACAATTTGGTAACTAATGGAAAGACCCAAACCAGTTCCTTTGCCGATAGGCTTAGTTGTGAAAAAGGGGTTGAAGATTTGAGCTTGTAGCGCTTCGCTGATTCCAGGACCATTATCAGCAATCTGAATAACAACGTATTCAGCAGAGGCATTTTCGTTGGGGGGAGGAGAAGACGTTTGGTTGCTCCCAACTAGCGCAGAAACTTCTCCTGTTTTGTCTCTTTCCTGTGTGTTTTCTTTCCTCAGGCTGGTATGGATGATTATCTGACTCGGACAAGCCTGAATTTCTTCTAATGAGCGCTTAGTATTGTACTCTTCTAGGGCATCAATTGCATTACTCAGGACATTCATGAAAACCTGATTGAGTTGGCTGGCGTAGCACTCAACTGCTGGCAACTGACCATAGTTTTTAACAACTATGATACCAAGAGGATTGGCTTTAATTTTCAGTCGATGTTGCAAAATCAACAAGGTACTGTCTAGTCCATCATGAATGTCAACTAACTTCGTTTCAGATTGATCGAGGCGAGAGAAATTTCGTAGAGAGAGCACCAGCTTACGGATGCGATCGGCTCCGATTTGCAGGGAATTTAGAATTTTGGGAAAATCTTCTTCCAGAAAATCTAAGTCAATGCTCTGTTCTAAATCAGCAATCTCTCCTACTGGAGTAGGGTAATGCTTCCGATATAGGTGTAGTAGATCTAGCAAATCCTGAGCATACTGATTCGTGTAGCCGAGGTTGCCGTAGATAAAATTGACGGGGTTGTTGATTTCGTGAGCCACACCAGCAACCAATTGTCCCAAACTAGACATTTTTTCCGTCTGAATCAGTTGAGTTTGAGCTTGCTTGAGATCCTGGAAGGCGATCGCGAGTTGTTCTGTCTGCTGTCGAGTTTGAGTGAGTAATTCCGCTTGCTGCAACGCAACACCGAGATGAGCCGCAACCTGACTAGCAAACTTAATTTCCGAGGGATTCCAATGTCGCGGTACTGTGCATTGATGGATACAAATTAGCCCCCAAAGAGCCTCCCCTTTGGGTAGTGGCACCACTAAGCTGGCTCTAACTTGTAACTGCTGCAAAATCTTGAGGTGACAATCACTCAAATCTGCATCATGGATATCAGCAATTGCCTGAACCCAACCTGAACGATACGTCTCCCCAAAGCAGTAGTCCTGAATGCCACGGATTGCCTGAGGTAAACAGGGTTGGATGTCTTCCGAGACGAACTCTCCATAATCGTAGCCAAACTCAGGAGCAAAGCGAAATACTCCAACTCGGTCAGCACCGAGCAGCCGCCGAACTTCCGTTGTAGTTGCCTTGAAGATTGTATCAACATCAAGGGATTCTCTGATTTTGGTAATCACCCCAAATAAGGCTTGCTGTTGTTTGGCGAGGAGCGCCAGTTGTTGGGCTTGAGCTGTTGCTGTGGCAGCAGCCGTGCGGCTTTGTTCGTAAAGTTCAGCTTGCTGAATTGCCACAGCGGCTTGGTCAGCTAGCTGTTTTAGCAGATCAATCTCAGACGATAGCCAGTCTCGTGGAGTCTTACACTCTTGAGCAATCAACATTCCCCATACCTGAGCGCCCACTCCAATCGGAACAATAAGAGCTGCCTTGATTTGGAAGTGTTCCAAGAACTCTCGATGCTCAGGTGTAAGGTTGGCTTGGGAGACATCGTTAATCACCCGTACTCCCCCTCTGCTGTACGGTTGAATCTGTGCATCCAGAAAGTAACCCTTAGGATCGCTAACCCCTGAAATAGACAACCACTCACCGTGAATACATTCGATAATCACTTCACCTTGAAAGCTACTGATGAATTGGTAAATCACCACCCGATCTGTATCAAGCAAGTTGCGGACTTCTCGGACAATAATATGCAGAGTGGTTTTCAGGTCGAGGGTACTGCGGATTTGATTAGTGACTCGTTGGAAAGCATGCCCCTGATCCACTGCCTGTTGTAACTTGGCAGTGCGTTCCTCAACTTGGTGCTCCAGGGTATTGTTGAGGCACTGCACCAGAGAGTAAAGTTTGTACTGCTCGATCGCCATTGCAAAGTGATGACCCATCGCGATCGCTAGTTGAATATCATTCGGCGTCCACTCTTGCGATTGACCCCGTTTTAACTCTCGCCACGCTTCAAAAGACTGTCTAGGAATCCGTTGTTTTTCACTGCTATCAAAGCGTCCCGCCCACAGGGTTTCCGTATCGGTTTCGGCACGAAAGATAGTCAAATATCCAAGAAATGAGGAGCGATAATACAGCGGCAAAACCAGTATTCCCCGAATCGAAGTAGAGTCAAAAGCTGGGGTGAGGAGCCGTAAATTAGGGTTTTTATATAAGTCGCTCGTTATTAGCGGCTCATAACCTTTTTGAGGAGTCGGGATTGGGGAAGGAAAAGGCGAGGAAGACAAGGAAGTATCGGGAGATAAGGAAGCGGGTTGTTCCGAGACATCGGTAAAAATGCCCGCTTGTGCCGCTTGTGCCGCTTGTGCCGCTTGTGCCGCTTGTGCCGCTTGTGCCGCTTGTGCCGCTTGCCCCGCTTGCTCCCATTCCCTAGTCCTCAATGTCGATAAAACCCAAGCTAGAAAGACTGGATGCTCTTCAATCAAACTCTCTTTTTTCTCGTCAAGGAGCGTTGGTTGACTTCCACAGATAAACCACTCAGCCGCATCATCTGCTTTGTAGGGAGCGATGTAGAGTCTGCCTCCAGAACCTTTGAGGGCAGCAACAGTTTCTTCCAGAGCCGCTTGTAGCTCAATAGTGGGTAGGGAATGCAACAGAGTGGATACCCGGTTGATCGTTGCTTCTGTAAAGTGCTTTTGACGTGCCTGAGATAAGAGAATAGATTGGGCGATCGCAATTGAAACTTGATCGACAACCAATTGCACAATTTGCAGTTCCTCTTCCAAAATCGAACGGGGTTCGATGTGATGAGATACCAGCAATCCCCAGAGTCGTTCTGAGCCTTGCAGATTCCCTAAGGCTTTGCTATCGGTGTGTGTGGCATGGACATCGTAATGCACAATCGGCAGCACCATTGAAGACTGGACGCCCAAAGCCTTGAGGTATTGTGAATGGCAGACATCTAAGGGACGATAATGAACCTTTTCAAACGATGGGCTTTCACGAGGGCTAGAAGCATCGATAGGTGATAAACCAATTACTCCAGAGGAAACATCAACGATTGAGCGCAGACGCACCTTCAGGTACAACTGGAGGGTTGTTTCAGGAATGTCATCAGCTGGGAAGTTTAGCCCTAGAAGTGAGGGAAGGCGCTCATCGTGAATAGACTCAGCAATCACTTCTCCACTGCCAGACTCATGAAACCGATAAACCATTACTCGGTCACTTCCCAGCAATGAACGGACTTCAGCAACCGTTGCTGTTAAAATTTCTTGCAATTCCAGAGATTGACGGATCCGGTTGGTGATTCGGCGCAGCAAACCTTCCTGGTTGAGTTCTGGCTGTAGCACTGTGTACTCTCCACAAGATTTTTCTCTAGGAATTACGCACCCTTTAATCAATGGAAGGGATTTGGGCTCTTGTAGAGCCTCCGTTATCCATACCGTGTGCGTACTCTTATCCTCAGGTTCTCCTTTGACAACATATGAGCTTTGGATGAGTAGAACGAGTACGCCCAGGAAAACCCCCTCAGCTAGGTAGACAGGGGTTTGGAGCGTAAGTCCTATGTTGTTTATGCACCCGATCTATAAAAATGTTACAAACTTTACCTACCTAAAAGCATTCTCCAACTTTCAAGTTCCTCAGGATATTCCTAAAAAGCTGGTGCTGCTGAGTAGAAATAACCGATGCGTGAGGGGAGCCAGAGGCTCTCTTGCAAGACGTATTTTCTCTAACTGGTCAGAAAATTTTCCCTGACGCCACTAGAGTTCATAAAAATTAAAGTGGGGTGAAAGACTCTTCATATTTTTTCTAGAGACATAAACACGACTATAGTGTTGTCAGTTCATGGGTTATGTGTTAAGACAATCTATTCTCAGTCTTGGCAGCTTTCATCAATCAGTTTGTAATAAAAATTGCTTTCATAACAGCTAAATAAAACTTATATAAGCTGTACTGCCTAAAAGCATTTTGACAAACTTTGGTAGCATTTTCAACACGTTAAATCTTTGAAACGTCTGCTGGCTTAGCCTAACTTCTCAGAAAGAAAAATTTATTATTGAGAAATTCTATTGACTAACCTTTACCCTTTGTTAAGCTGTTCCACATTTAATTTGCATAGAGCCAATCGCCAAAAGTCTTGCTAGCATTGTTTTTATTCCTTTTGACTTTTGACTTTTGACTTGCTTACTCATCGGCTATTTTTTGACACTACGCTGACGAATTTCTTGACGAACATTCATAAGAATTTTCCCTAATTGATTCTGACCAGTTTTATCTTGACCACATCCCCAGTAGTAATCTGTAGGAGAGTCTTCGACAATAAGCTCTTCGCCAGTATCAAGCAGAATAGCTTGAATGTCGGTATGGGTGAGAAACTTGGTGAGAACAGCTTGCCACATGACCTGTGATTTCACTTGCTCCCAGTCGGGACGAAGTTGGCGGGAGCGATCGCGTCCCAGTGCGGCGGCTTCCATCGGCGTTGGCACGTCTCGAATCACTTGGATCAAGGCTTCATTGTCGCTACCGACAAACTTTTGGGATTGATAGTAATGCTCCACAGTTTGCCAATATAAGCCATGTAACTGAATCGGGTGGGGGGAGAAGTTAGAAAAACAGCCGTAAGGGTCGCAAACTTTATAAAAATAAATGGTCATGTCAAACTATTTAGCAATGCAGAAGGTTGGTTTGGGAGGGAAAACAACAGGTCAAGACTACAAACGAGTCAAGACATTGTTTTTATCCCTCTGTTCTCATTCTTAGTTTTACCCCCTTCCGGCTATAAGATTTTTGCGATCACACAATCGAAAAATCACGCTCCTTTGGGCGAAGGATTATCGATCTTCTCCAACCCCGTTCCAATCAGCTAATTGTGACGCCCAATCTTGTGTTGTGTCCAACATGGTGACGAGCGATTGTTCTTCATCTGTGAAAGGTTCAGCAGAGGCTTGTTGTTGAGTTAATAAGTCAGCTGTGGCATCAGAAACATCATTGGTGCGTGATAAGAGGCGATCGCGCACAACATCTTCTGGCGCAGTGCAGTAGATAATTTTTACAGGTACCTGGTAGCTTTGGGCCTGAGCGATCGCTTCTTTCCTAAACGCCTGCCGATCATACTTTGCATCCAAAATGACTGGGAATCCTCGGTTGGCTAGCTTGATGCCCAATTCTAATAGGCGATCATAAGTCTTCTGGCTCATCTGTGATGTATAAAGGTCTGTTCCACCTTTCTGTTCTAAGGGGATACCAGCGAGGTGTTTGCGTACTGCATCGGAACGGAGGTGAATAGCTCCTAGGTGTCGTGCTAGATGCCGTGCTACTGTCGTCTTTCCAGAACCCGACAAACCCGACATCAAAATCAGCTGTCCTTTCTGGGAACGGGTATAGTCCCAAGCCAGTTTGTAATATAAAGCCGCCGTTGCCAGTGCCTCTTCCTTGCTATCCTGCCCAACACCAGGGTCATCTAACAGAAAAGATGTTACCTTAGCTCGGACATACGCCTGCCGACTTAAGTACAGGGGTAACACTTGCAACCCTTCCCAATCACCCGTTTGCTCGATATAGGTGTTTAAGAAAGCATTTCCCAAGTCTTTACGCCCGCGTGCCTCCAAATCCATCACCGCAAAAGCAATGTCATACATCACATCTACAAAGCGGAATGGCTCATTAAATTCAATGCGGTCAAATAACTGAATTTTGTCGTGCCAAAGACAAATATTTCTCAGGTGTAAATCCCCATGACATTCTCGAATCTGGTTGTTTTGGATGCGACTATTGAAAAGCTCCTGCTCGTTAGCAAAGAAAGCATCTGTAAACTGCCGCGTCTGTTCAAACTGAGACAGAGTTTGAGGACCGCCAATATATTTTTCAGTTTGCTCATAATTTTCATCAATAGCTTGGCGAACTTGGGAGACTTCCCCAAAGGTGCGAATATAATCATTCGTTTTGGCTGTGGCATGGAATTGAGCAACAATCCGTCCTAACTCTTCCATATAGGTTTGTGTAAGGCGATTTTGCTCAAACATGCAGATAAATAAATCATCTTGGGAAAATTCGCGCATTTTCAGCACATATTCCACTGGCTGACCTGTACCATTTAATACAAAGCCCTCCTCACTCTGCGTCACTGGTAACACGTCCAGGTAAAGCTCCGGCGCGTTCTCTTGGTTCATCCGGATTTCTTCTAAGCAGAAATGATGCCTTGCTTCCAACGTTGAGAAATCTAAGAAGCCGAAGTTGACTGGTTTCTTGACCTTGTAGGCATAATCACCCGTAAGAAACACATAGGAAACGTGAGTCTGCATCATCCGAATCGGTTCTTTTACCGGGTGAGGATAAAACTCCGGCTGCATCATTTGCTCAATCATGGCGGGAACAGCTGTTTGTGTCATTTCGCTTGCTTTAGCACACTTCGTTTACAGTTCTTGGGCTTTTGCAAATGGCTAATTGTTCATTGTTCATTGCCATTAGCCATTAGCCATTTGCATAAAAAAGCCAGGGATAGTTGTCCCTGGTCTAACTTATCTCATGGAGGCAAACCTCCGGTAGATTATGTAGCTTATACGGTTTAAGCTTCTGTGGTGGACTCTGCTATCTCGTCTTCTTCAGCGACACGCGGTGCCGCGACGGTGGCAACCATTTCCCCCGGTTCAATCAGTGGTACAACGCCTGATGGCAAAACGAGTTCCTCGACACGCAGGATATCCCCAACCTGTAGATGAGAAATATCAATTTCAATCGATTCCGGGATGTTTTCAGGAGCACACTGCACCTGAAGTTCTGTAAGCAGGAGGTCAAGGACTCCTCCGTCTTGTTTGACACCCACGGATTCTCCCACAAAGTGCAGCGGTACCGCCACGTCAAGGCTCTCTTGAGTTGCCACCGAGAAGAAGCTGAGGTGGTAGAGTGAAGTCTTCTTCCAGGGATGAGTTTGCACTTCCCGAATCAGCGCTTTACCACTCCAGGGAAGGTGAGGAATTTTTACCTGAACCAGGCTGTTGTTAATGGTGGCTTTTTTGAGCAATAATTCTGCGGTTTTGGCATCGACAGTCAACTCCACAGATTCGGTACCTTTGTGACCGTAGAGAACAGCGGGAATTAAACCAGACCGCCGTAAGGCTTTCGGTTTACTGCCTTCAGCTCGCTTTTGACATTCAACTGTAAGTTCCATCTCAGTAGCTTTTATAGGTTTTCAAGGGTTAGCGACAGACCAATCTTAGATTTTAGATTGCCGATGCAAGGGGTATTGGTTGGACTTTAATCCAAAATCCAAAATCCTTAACCCAATCTTGATTTTAGATTGCCGACGCCAAGGCTGTTGGTTGAACTTTAATCCCCAATCCTAGACTCCCAAGGTTATCGGTGTGCCATTGACGTGCAATAGTGCCCGCTTTGGTCCGTGGATGGGGTCTTCTACAATAATTGTCTGATCGCGGCTGGCTCCTAAGGAAACCAGAGCGATTGGCACTTCCATCAACTCTGCCAGGAATTTAAGATAATCTAGCGCCTGCTTGGGTAAGTCTTCTAGATTCCGACAATGCTCAGTGGACTGTTGCCAACCTGGTAAAGTTTTATAAATAGGTCGGCATTGGGAAAATCGACGAGCACTGCTAGGAAAATCCTCACAGCGTTTACCATCGATTTCGTAAGCAACGCAGACTTTAATTTCTTCTAGCGTATCGAGAACGTCGAGTTTGGTGATCGCCAGACAGTCCATGCCATTGATACGGACAGCATAGCGGCCAATCACGGCATCAAACCAACCGCAACGACGACGGCGACCCGTTGTGGTGCCAAATTCTGCGCCGCGATCGCACAGTACCTCTCCAATTTCACTGTCGAGTTCCGTCGGAAACGGGCCTTCTCCCACACGGGTTGTGTAAGCCTTCGCTACACCAATCACGCGATCGATCATTGTCGGTCCCACACCTGCCCCCACACAAGCCCCGCCAGCTACAGGATTGGAGGAGGTAACGTAAGGATAGGTACCGTGATCTAAATCTAGGAGTGTCCCTTGAGCGCCTTCGAACAGGATATTGCGTCGTTGCTGAATGGCGTCGTAAATTTTCAACGAGCAATCAACCACATGAGGGCGTAATCGTTCCGCATACTCCAGGTACTGCTCAATCACAGTATTCGGGTCTAAGGGCGGCAAATCATATAGCTTTTCAAGAATGACGTTTTTATAATTTATCGTCCAGGTTAGCTGTTTTCGCAGTGCCTCTGGATCCATCAAATCTAAGATCCGAATGCCAGTACGCTCTGATTTATCAGCGTAAGTAGGACCAATGCCGCGACCCGTGGTGCCAATTTTGTGGTTTCCCCGACGCTCTTCCGATGCCTGGTCGATGAGCCGATGGTAGGGCATCGTTACGTGGGCAGTTTCTGAAATTAACAGATTTGCCGTTGATATTTTCAGCTGGTTAAGCTGGTCAAGTTCTTGGATAAGAACCTGTGGGTCTATGACCGTTCCGCTACCAATAATGCACTCGGTATCAGGATATAAAATTCCGGAAGGAATCAGATGCAGCTTAAAAGTCTGCCCTTGGACGACGACGGTGTGTCCGGCATTGACACCCCCTTGGTAACGTACTACGACATCTGCTGACCGACTGAGTAGATCAGTGATTTTACCTTTACCTTCATCGCCCCATTGGGCACCGATTACAACAACGTTAGCCAAGGGTTTTTTTTTAATTTCTAAGTTTTCACAAATTACAATTATTAGCATGTGGTGTAACAGGTGTCAACTTGGAATTAGCAGAAAGTCCTGACCAAAAGAGGAGGAGGTGTGTGGAGGAATCACTCAGCCAGCAGTTACGACGCATCGAGCAGATTAACTGCAAGGTGGCAGGGCAAGGTCGTGAGGTAATCGCAGTCGGATCATTTCAGGCACTGATTGACCCGTCTTGTGACTTAACCTGGCTCAACTATGCTGTACCCGTCGAACCGTTGGGGACAAAAGCTGAGGTAGCAGATGTACTTTTAGAACTGCGAGAGGTCTTTATTGAACGCGATCGCACTCTTCGGTTTGAATTTACAAACTCCCTTTGGCCAACGCTTCCGGAGGCATTAGAAGAGGCTGGACTGCAATTAGAAGCACGTCAGCCGATGATGCTGTGTACATCCGCTGACTTCCAACCTTATCAAGCCTCTGCCGTACAAGTCCAACTGCTTACTGCTGCCGATGGTATCGACACTCTGGCAACGTTTCTTTCAGTACGGAATCAAGGCTTTAATTATCAAGCCACCGAACCTCCAGCTGAGAATGAAATTGCTGAGTTGCACGAGCAGATCCAAATGGGTAGCATGCGTTGTGCTTTGGCTAATCTGAATGGCATACCTGCTGGTGTAGGTGCCACCATGCCAATGTCGGGTACTTGTGAACTCGTAGGTGTCGCCACTGAACCCTCACTGCGCCGTCAAGGTGTGGCAGCTACGTTGTGCAGTTTTCTTGTGAACGATCATTTTGAGGGGAGAGGTGATTTGGTCTGGCTTTCTGCTGGTGATGCTATTGCCCAAGCTACCTATGAACGTATTGGTTTCCAAAAGGTAGATTCACGGCTGAACTACATTGACCAAAAGAAGGATGAAGGCTGAACCAGCAAATCGATATGTTTCGAGGTATCTTTTCACCCTTTAGGCTTTCAACTTCAGCCTTCAGTTGACGCTACTGTTATTGAATCTAAGGATTGTTAGAGAGGTTATTGTGACTTTATATGCTGATTTACACCGCCATCTGGGTGGTTCGGTTGTTCCTCGTATTCTCTGGCGCTATTTTCAACGCCGCAATCCCGATTTGGCTCAGCGATTTCCTGAGTATCCAGAGTTTGAGGACTTTTACACACGACCTCGTAACACGCTTGATGAGTATTTAGAACTACATACGTTAGTGGAAAGTGTCCAAACGGCAGATACTCTACCTTATTTCATCTATCGGCTGATTCGTGGGGCTTATATTTTTGAGAATTTAGCGTATTTAGAGTTACGCTACACTCCCTACCTGCGAACGTCTGAACACCTGAGTCAGTCTGAACGGATTGACCAGATGGCAAAGATTGTAGAAATTGTTGGAGAAGCGAGTCGGGTACAAGAGTATCCGATTGTAACGAGCCAAATTCTCTGTATGCACTCACGACTGCCTTATGAGGTGAATAAGGCGATTGTTGATTTGGCGGCTGAGCATCAGGAATATGTCTGTGCGGTAGACTTAGCCGGGGGAGATGCCTGGGTTGCTGAGCGTTTGGATGAATTTGTTGGGTTGTACAAGTATGCGCGATCGCTCAACTTAAAAACAACAGGTCATCTCTACGAAACCCCTAACGGCTGTTACCCGGAACTCTTGCCGTATTTAATGCGGATTGGTCATGGTATCCAGATTCCGTTGAAGTATCCAGAGTTATTAAATGAGGTAGCCGAACGAAAGCAATGCCTGGAAGTTTGTCCGACTACTTACCTAAAAACAGGCACACTGGAGGATATCCGTCAGCTGAAGGTAGTGTTTAATCACTGTTTTGAAGCGGGTGTGGACATTGCTATCTGCACCGATAATGCCGGACTGCACAATGTCCGTCTGCCTTTTGAGTATGAAAACTTACTGACTCAAGACGTGATTGACTTTAAACAGTTGCAAGCTTGTCAGGATGCTGCCTTCCACCATGCCTTCGCTTGGCCGCATGGTCAGCGTCCGACTTCATTGTTAACGGGATTACTGCAAAGTACACCAACCAAGACGTTGGCAGTCAGTAGTTAGCAGAACCCATCATTCCATTCCATCGCTCAACTTCATAGGGTGATGGGATGAATGGTGGCATTAAGTGAACTACGGTTTCCTTATTGGTTCTCACCTAGTAGAGTGCACATTCTATGCAACGCTATATAAGGAAAACCCGAAAATTTAGTCCTTCCTATGGTTAAAATTACCTCCATTCCTCCTGAAGTTAAGGTTCGGCAAAGCTTTGCGATCGCAGGAACAGCTGACCCAGATAATGCAGGCGAAATTGTAACTCTAGCCGTGAACAACCAGTTTAGAGTTTCGGGGGGTGTGGTGACTCCTAATAACTCTTGGCGTATTGAATTAACATTTTTACAAACTGGCGATTACCGACTAACTATTTCAATTAAAGATCAAAGTGAAACTGTATCAATCAAGGTCATTACTGCGCCTCCTAGACTTCGATTCACAACTATCCCCAATGTGATTAGAGCTGAGGAATCTTTTACCATAGCTGGTGAAGCGGATGGTTTCCAGGATGGTGAGCAGCTTGTCATCATGGTTGATAAGCGGTTTGAAGTTGCACGTCCTCGAATTAAAGATGGTAAATGGCAAGTGGCTTTGTTGTTTCACCAGCCGGGTAAGCGACTGGTTGAAGTGATAGCATCTGAGCAAGAAAGTGCCCAGATTGAGTTAAATGTTGGGTCAGGAGAGTTAGATATTGTAGCACGCCAGGTTTGGGGCGCTCGACTCCCTAAAGCACCTCTTACTGACCTAATCAATCCAAAGCGTATTACTATCCACCATACGTTTATTCCCTCTGATCCGGCGACTTCTCAGTCTGCTGAAGTCCAACGCATGCGACAAATACAAAATGGTCACATGGACGGAACACAGAACTTTAGTGATATTGGCTATCACTATGTGATTATGGCGAGTGGCAGGATTTATGAAGGTCGCTCCGAAAAGAAGAAGGGAGCACACGATTTAGTCAATGATGGAATAGGTGTTTGCTTTGACGGAGACTATACAAACAGGAAAATCACAGATGCTCAGTTTCGGTCAGCTGTGGCTCTATGCACCAATCTTTGTCAACGTCTAGGAATCAAAGATCCGGTGACACCTATAAATACTCCAACTCATCCAGATTCTGGCAAGCCTTCAACAGTAAATGTACCTCCAATTTTGGGGCACCGCGATCGCGTTGCTACTGGCTGTCCCGGTGTTGAGGGGGGTAAAACTGTTCGTTTGGATGAGATTCGCCAAACGGTCAAGCAGGCTTTAAGCAGATAAGTTACTGATCCCCCTAGCCCCCACAGGTGTATGTTTTTTACATTTCAGCCTGAAATAAGAGTAAAAAATAGGTTTTGGCGTTGGTTTTTAGCGATTGCCTAAAAGCTGATTTTCCTTAGTGACAACGAGAATAAAAGATTAGCAGTTACCAACTATAGCCGTTCTCAGCTACATACACCACATTGTAGGGGCACGATAATATTCATTGGTGTCAACTTAAGCCCTGGCGAATGGAATTCGCGGCTATAAAAACCAAGTCCGCCTGCGCGGACTTAATGAAAAATCAACTCTTATTTAACCTGCGCAGGCAGGTTTTGTTCGTGTAGCTGCGGTTTCTAACCGCCAAGCCTCCTTAAGTTGACACCGATGGATAATATTGTGCCCCTACCAACGACCTGTATTGCATTTAATTGAGAATCGCTATAAACATAAAGGAATCTATTTGAAGAAGGCAGAAGAATGAAGGCAGCAGGCTCTTATGTAATCAATTGGAAGGGGATTCTAAGCCCTGCCAATTGGGAGCCACCAAATCGAAGATTTGGAAGGGGCTTGATACCCTTACTCCCTTCAGCCGTGGGCTTCGGCGTGAGCGCTCAGCCGTGGGCAAAGGACGAAGGCATTCCTCCTGCCTTCTACCTTCTACCTTCTGCCTTCTACCTTTCTTGGTCAGAAGACAAACTTGTAACACTAGTCCACCACTCCCCTGAGTACAACCTTATCGTCTGTCACTTCCATATCGTTGACTTTCAACTTTCCCAATTGTGGCGATAAAGTAAGTTGTTGTTCAATTTGTTCTTGAGGAATCCCCAACTGCTGAGAAAGTTCGGAGAGACTCAAACTTAAGTTTCCTAATCTGATTTTAGTAGTGTTATCCCACTTCACTTCTCCTTTGTCTATTTGAGGTTGTCCTGATATACCAATATAAATTTTTTGATTATCTAGAAATGGAAATGTTTTCAGTAGTTTTTCTAGAGCAGCTCTTTCACTTTCCTTTATTTCGTTTGCTGATAGCTTAGAAAGATTGACTACGGTTCCACTCTCAATCATGCCATCTTTAATCGTAGTCTGGAGATGTGGAGCATTGGCGATAATTTTACCGTGAGCTGTTTGTTGAGCAATTGCTGTTATAACTAGCTCATTAACTTCTTGATTGCTAAGTTCTACTTCTACGCTTCTCTTCTGAGATGTTTCCTGTTCAATTGAAGTGGTTCGGGAACTTGTGCGGGAGGTAAGAGGAAGAGAACTTTCTGAGGCGCTCGCCTGAGATTTAGCTATACTTGCCTCAATTTTTTCTTCGAGTCTGGTTTTGGCAGCTATGAGTTCTGAAGAATCACTGGAATTAAGAGTTTTCTGTGTACTCTTCGATTGAGTAGTATACCATTCAGGAACTTGAGTGGCTTGTTGCCAATAGTAATAAAGCCAGGAAAAACCAATACCTGCAAACAGCAAAAAAATAAGGAAGAGCTTTTTCATAAAATTTTTAAAACAGTACTGTCATACTTCCGTTTAGCTGGTCACTATAAAAATCTTTCCCTATTCTTATTTAGTACGCTACACTTGCAGTGTCTTGGAAGCCTCTATAGTAGAGCGATCGCTTGAATTTGGTGAGATAAAATCTTCAATGTTTTGAAGAATAGTCGTACAAATTTCATCGAGTGGTAGGTCATTTGAATCTTGACCAAAAGGATTTTCAATCTCAATCCCAATGGCTTCAAGTCCTAAGAGTGTGAAACTAATCAAACCAACAGTAAATCCTGTCCACCAATTTAATTCATTGACAATTTGAAATGGCAGTGATAGGCAATAAAGTAGCATTAATTGTTTGAGATGAATGGCATAAGCTAATGGCATTGGTGTGTTGATAATTCGCTCACAACCTGTTAAAGCCTCTACCAACTTATCAATTAAGCTATTCATCGCTGTCAGCTGATCCATACTCAAGCAATGGCGCTGCTGCTGTTGTTGTAGGTAGTCACCGAGCCAGAGAGTGATTTCTAGCGGAGGAGTTTTTACACTTTTGAGCTTTAGAACTTGCAAGGGAGCCAGCAACCCTTCTAATTCGGTGTTTATCGGCTCTTGTCGTAAGTGCAACTTAGTAGCGATCGCAAAAGCACTCAGTAACCGTAAAGCAGCAGCTTTGTTCTCTTGATCCATTGGTTCTAGTACAGCAACCGAAACTTGGATTTGTCGGGCTAAATTGCGGACATTTACAACTAAAGTTCCCCAAGATTTTCGCCCTTCCCAAAACCGCTCGTAAGCTGTATTTGTCCGAAAGACTAACAACAAGCCCAATACAAGGTTGAAAACAACATTGGGAATAATACTCCCCAAAATTGGCAAGGATACCGGCAATTCCAACTTATGAAGTAGAGAAACTAGCACTCCTAATCCGCCACACATAAGGACGCGGGGAAAAACTGTAGGAATGACTGACCCTTGCAACTGGAATGCGACTTGAAACCAATTGGGTTTGTCAGCAGTCATAGGTTTCCCTACTCCTAGGCACGCTTAAAGATCCTGATGAGTAAAGGGTTTGGCATCTGAGCCTGCGTAAGTAGCGACGATGTGACCGTTACCTGTGACTTTGTATTTATAAGTGATCAATCCTTCTAACCCCACTGGACCACGCGGCGGTAGTTTTTGGGTACTAATTCCTACCTCTGCGCCAAAGCCATAGCGGAAACCATCGGCAAAGCGGGTAGAACAGTTGTGGAAAACATTGGCAGAATCTACTTGAGCCAGGAAGGTATCGGCAACTGTCTGGTCTTCAGTGACAATGGCATCAGTATGTCTAGAACCGTAGGTGTTAATGTGGTCGATCGCCTCTTCTAGAGAATCTACAACTTTAATCGAGACAATTAAATCACTGTACTCCGTAGACCAATCAGCATCTGTAGCGGCTGCAATATCCAGAATCTTGCAGGTTGCTTCATCTCCTCGCAGTTCGACGTTGCGCTTTTGCAAGGCAGCTGCCGCTAGTGGCAGGAACGTTGGCGCGATCGCACAATGGACAAGTAGCGTTTCAATAGCATTGCAAGCAGCTGGATATTGAGTTTTCGCATCAACTGTAATGTCTACTGCCTTTTGTAAATCAGCCACTTGATCAACATAGAGATGACAAATTCCATCGGCATGGCCTAGCACCGGGATGCGGGTATTTTCCTGCACAAACCGGACAAAGGAATTAGAACCCCTAGGAATAATCAAATCGATGTACTCATCCAACTCCAATAAGGCGATGGTTTCCTCTCTGGTGGTTAACAACCGGATAGTCGCTGGGTCAATGGCTGTTGCGGATAATGCCTGATGAATCACTTTAGTGAGTATTTCACAAGAGCGAATGGCTTCTTTGCCGCCTTTGAGGATAACGCCGTTACCTGATTTAATCGCTAGGGTAGTAATTTGAATTAAAGCATCGGGGCGTGCTTCAAAGATGATTCCTAAAACACCCACAGGACAGGTAATACGCTTGAGAATTAATCCCTCGTCCAGTTCCCGATGAATTTGTACGGTGCCGACTGGATCACTGAGCTTGCCAACATCTCGTACACCATCTATTGCTGCCTTCAGCTTCGTCTCATCCAACTTCAGCCTGTTATACAGCGGCTTCGGAATTCCATCAACCTCAGCGGCTTGGCAATCGGCTGCATTTGCCGCCAAGATTTCAGGTGTAGCGGCTTCTAAAGCTTGAGCAATAGCTTCAATGGCTTGGTTTTTGGCTTCGCTTGGCAGCACCGCCAGTTGCCCTGCGGCCTGACGGGTGGTTTTGGCGATTTCGCGAAGAGCACTACCAGAGGCGATCGCATTCTGAGAAACGGATGCAACTTGTGAAGCTGTCATGGATTTGGAGCAAGTAGCTACAGGTAACCCAGTATTTTAGCAAATCGCTTACAGATCTGGGGCTGCACCTGTGTTTTCTCTGACCGTCTCACATTTATTTGTTCCGAATAATTGTAGGTATCTCTCTATATTTATTGTGTAATTAAAGGACGAATGTAACTTTTTTCGCGTTTTGCCTCATGAACAAAATTAAATGGGAAATAGTGAATTGTCTGGATTGTTACCTATTCACTATTGCCTAAAGGTTTTGTCGTAAGTGGGTAGCTAATAGAAAATAGACTTCTTGCATAAATCTGAATTACCCCCCTTAGTCCCCTCTTGTAAAGGCGGGAAAAGCTCCCTCCCCTGTCCTCCCCTTTCCAAAGGAAGCTGCCGAAGCCGGAGGGGTGGGAGGGATGGGGTGGGGTGCTTTGGTATTTTTGCAAGAGGTCTATTGATAGTTGTATGCCTGCAACTGGATAGACAGCACGGGAATCATCTCAAGATTGCAAAAAATCGGTACAAATCCGGAATTTGCACGATTCAGTTAGTAGGTTAGTTTGTTACCACCCAAGGAAGAGGCTCTCTGATTAAAAATATTTCACATCCTCCAATTAGAGGAGTCTAGCCGTTGAAGTAATACACCGGTCGCCTACCTTACTCAGCAATTGTCCAACACCTCAATTAGGAGTAACAATGCAACCTTCCGACGACACTGTAACCGCTGACAATGAAGCCGATACCGGTGCTACAGCTCTACTTAACAAGGAATTACTACAGCAAGGTTCTCAAGGTGATGCAGTTAGAGAACTGCAAATGCTTTTAACCAAGTGGGGTACTTATACAGGGGCTATTGATGGCATATTCGGCATACAAGTGAAAAATGCTGTAATCGCCTACCAGCACCGCTTTTTTTTAGTAGAGGATGGCATGGTTGGAAATCTCACTTGGCAAGCACTGTATACGGGTGCGCCAGTGAATATGCCGACTCTCTCGATTGGCAGCTATGGCAATGCCGTTATTACTCTTCAGGGTCTACTTAGCTCTATCAAGGACTATCTCGGTGCAATTGATGGTGAGTTTGGTTCCCAAACCAAGGCCGCTGTAATCGCTTTCCAGAAGCGTAAAGGTCTGATTGCTGATGGAATTGTTGGCGATCGCAGTTGGTACTATCTGAGCAAAGTACCTCACTGACGCTCAAAAAGCAGAATATTTGTACTGAGTAGAGATATTCTGCCGGAACTGCTCTACCCCTCCCATCTAGCGGCAAGGGAGTAATTTTTGAACTTTTGCGAAGTCACCGTGACGAACCTTGTAGCTATAAATATTGATTGACAATACCTCGTATTACTCTTAGCGGAGATGCCTATGTCGCTCCAAGCTGGACTAGAGGCCCTTAAAGAAGGTCGTTATCGAGACGCTGTGCAAATACTAAAAGACTTTTGCCAGTATTACACCCAGCCTGGTTCTAAAGATTATCTCCGGGCTCAGATGGGACTGGTGAAAGCCTATCATCGGTTGGATGATACCGAGCAAGCGATCGCCCTTACCCAAAAACTGGCGACTAACGACAATCCACAAATCAGTAGCTGGGCAAAGCAAGCCCTCCAAACCCTGAGCGGCGAGCCGTCTGGCTCTTCAACACCGCAACCACCTAGTCCTGCTCAACCAGCCAATCGAGCGGCGAAAGGCGGTGTTAAGTTAGCCTTGGCAAGTACGGCTGGAAATCTTGCTTTAGCCTCTGGCGTCACCATCTCCTTGCTATTTGGCATGGTGTTGGTGTTGTCGTTAGCCTTAGTGTTTATCGTTGATAGCAATAACCCAGTAGTTGGGCTAGCGATCGCGGTAAGTATCACCGTTATTTTTAATCTCGCTGCCTTTTTCCTGTCTCCCTTCCTCATGGACTTGACCCAGAAGTGGCTCTACGATACCCGCTGGGTAGCTCTTTCAGAGATTGAGACTCTAAGTCCTGAGGCAGCGCGGGTGATTGAGCGTGTCTGTCAACAGAAGAAAATCAAGGTGCCTCGACTGGGAATCATTGACGACCAGAACCCTACGGCATTCACCTACGGTTCCCTACCCAACCGTGCTCGTCTGTTGGTCAGTCAAGGTCTATTTACCTACCTAGACGATGATGAAGTTGCTACCGTCTATGCCCATGAACTGGGTCACATTGTTCACTGGGACTTTGCGGTGATGACGTTGGCATCTACCCTGGTGCAAATCACCTATCTGATTTACATCGCGGCTAGACGTTTGGGTCGTAGCGGCAATGACAAGCTCAAAAATGCGGCTGGTACTGCTGCCCTTGTTGCCTATGTGTTTTACATTGTTGGCACTTATCTGCTGCTATACCTATCCCGAACACGCGAATATTTTGCTGACCACTTTGCGGCAGAAACCACTGGTAACCCTAACGCCCTCTCCCGTGCTTTGGTAAAGATTGCTTACGGCATTGTGGAGGAAGGCAAGCGAGCTTCAGAACCCAGCCGTTTAATTGAAGGTACCCGCGCTTTAGGAATTTACGACCCCAAAGCAGCGGCTAGTGCTGGTACTGCCTACCGCGTTGCTGCACAACCCCGACAGATCGGTCGAATATTTTTGTGGGATTTGTTTAACCCTTGGGGGTGGTGGATGGAGTTGAGTTCGACTCACCCGCTAACAGGAAAACGTGTCCGCGCTCTCAGCACCTATGCAGAACAGCTGGGTTTACCAACTGAGTTTGATATGGGTCGCGTTGTGGGAGAGAGCAGAAACCTGAGCAAGAAGAAGCTCTACAGTAATTTTATTGGGGATCTGTTGCTCTACTGTGCGATGCCCATCGGATTTTTTATGGGTCTGGCGGTTGGGTTTGCGATTAAGGGAGCTTTCCCGACTGCACCTGTGTCCCTTGCGATCATCGGTTTAGGACTAGGCACTTTGCTCCGAACTTTTGTAATGTTCCCTAGCTTCAAGCAAGCACCGGAATCTGACATCCTCAAGTTAATGTCTGACCCCTATGCCAGTCCATTACGCGGTCAACCCGTGAAACTTCACGGTGAGTTGATTGGTCGTGGTGATGCTGGTTATCAGTTTGGGTCTGATCTCAAGGTTCAAGACCGCACAGGAATGATTTACTTGCATTATGCTTCTCGTTTCGGACCAATTGGGAATTTCCTGTTTGGGATGAATCGAGTCAAGAAATTGCTTGGGGCGCAGGTTGGTGTCACGGGTTGGTTTCGGCGTGGTGTTGCACCTTGGGTTGATATAACTCAGTTAGTTACCGAAAGTGGCACAACTGTTAACAGTTTCCATCGGCTTTGGTCATTCATTTTGGCGGGTGTGGGGATTCTGTTTGGGGTGTTTTTATTGGTTGGTGTTGGTGGTCTAGGATAATCTGATTTTTCAATATGTACTCTGAGAGGGGGCGATCGCATATCGCTCCTCTCCTAAAATCAGTACTCTCAAGGAACGCAGGCATGGACTATCGCGATCGCTTATGAGGCTTGCAGCTGTCTGTTGCGTACAGCAAGCAACAATAGCGACAATATTATCAAGTCTTACAAATAAGCCTATAACTACTTAGGTTTGAAATAGCTTATTACTGAAAGTTGAGCTAGCTTAATTCACTAAATCTTAGGCTAAACTCTGTGCCAAAACTGGAGTTGACTTGCAGTGTTCCTTCAAGTTGCTTTGCTAAAATCTTTACCAACTTTAACCCTAGGGAATTAACAGCTGTGACCTCCCAGTTTGGAGGTAATCCTATACCATTATCCTTAATAGTGAGTGTAGAGTGCTTGTCTTCATCAAAATGAAGAGCGATATAGATTGTTCCTTCTTTGTTAGGAAAAGCATGCTTCAAAGCATTTGAAACTAGCTCATTAATAATCAACCCACAAGGAATAGCTGTATCGAGATTGAGAGTCACCTCATCAAGCTCTAGCTCCAGATTGATGTTCTCTACATTTACTCCGTAGGCTGTAAATAAGTAGCTGGTCAAATTTTCAATATATTCAGCAAAATTTATTTTTGCAAAGTCTTTAAATTTATATAAAGTCTCGTGAACAAGCGCCATTGCTCTAATCCGGTTGCAGCTTTGCCGGAATAGTTCCAACGTTGCTTGCTCTTCTATGTGCTGAGATTGCAAGTCGAGCAGGCTTGAGATCACCTGTAAGTTATTTTTGACCCGATGGTGAATTTCTTGGAGTAAGACCTCTTTTTCCCGTAATGATTCTTGAATTTGTATCTCTGCAATCTTGCGCTGAGTGATATTAGTGGCAACGCCAAGGACTTGACAAAGTTGACCATCAGTGGAAAAAATTGGTTTTTTAATGGTTTGAAACCACTGCACTTCACCAGTCCAGGTGTGGTAAGGCTCTTCTGAAATGAACTTCTGCTGTAAAGTAGCGAACACTTCCTGGTCTTGATCGATGAACCGCTTTACATCTGCTTGAGTGGGGTGCAACTGGGCATCCGTAAGCCCGATCAAGTTTTCAACATTTATTCCAAAAAAATCGGACAAAGCTTGATTGCAGAGTAGATAGTTGCCCTCCCTATCTTTGACAAAGATTAAATTCGGATTGGTATCAAGGATAGTTTGGAGAAATTCATGCTGGGCTTTGAGTTTCTCCTGTGTCAACTTGCGCTCTGTGATATCGTGAGTGATACCTAGAATTTGATAAATTTCCCCTCGTTCATCTAGCAACGGAACATAGGTGACAACAAAGGTGATTTGACCGATTGTCGGTAAAGTAATGGTGCATTCTGCCGTCTGGGAGGTTCGTGTTTCCACAGCCTTTAGCAGATGCGGTAGATACGCATCTGTGATCTCTGGCGGGTGTATCTCCTCATCAGTGTGACCGAGCAGTGCCGACTCCGGCAGCCCACCTAACCTAACTCCGTGTGCATTAACAAACTGGAATCGCCGATTAGCATCGTAGATAACAAACGTATCAGGGAAGTGATCGACAGCCAGCCGGAATCGCTTTTCCGAGAAGCTCAGTGCTTCGTTTGTCCTTTCTTGAGCGGCAAAAGACTCTTGCAGCTGCTGTGCCATTTGGTTAAAAGATTGAGCCAGAAGCTCCAGTTCATTGATGCCCTCCACCTCAACTTTTTGATAGAGTTGACTGCTGGCGAAGTCCGAGGTGGCGACCCGCTTTGCTAAGCCACTAGATGCTTGGCTCAAACGGAGAATAGGACGGCTAATCCAGCGAGCAGTAAGGATTCCCAGAAGGGTAGCTAGCACCAATGCCAAAAGACACAGCAGGATAGTGGTACGAGTGTTGGCATTGATTTGCTGCATGAAATCGTCTTCTGGAACGACCACCACAATCACCCAATCCAATCCATGAGCATCAGCAAGGGGTGTTACTTGTAGGAATTGCCGCTTGCCCTCAATTTTGAAGTCGAGCTGCTGACTGCCGTTAATTCGGCTGAGGTCACCAAAGCGTTCTATCAAATATTGTGCCGTGAGACGAGTTAAACGGTTGCTGCTGTGGAGCGCCTGAAGGCGTCTCCGTTTCTCCTCTTTTCCTTCCTTGCTAATGGTAAAGGGCTTCTCAGTCGTTGAACTCGCCACTAAGTCTCCGGAGCGCTCCACAATAAATGTTTGTCCAGAGCGACCAATTTTCAAATCATGCAAAAAGTCGCCAACTTGCGAGAGGGATAGTGTTGCATTCGTGACTCCCAGCAAAGTGCCTGTCCTGTTGTCGTAGAAAGGTCGGACAGCACTGATGGCTAGTGAGGGTGAAGAAAAATACGGGTAAATCTCACTCCAAGTTAATTTACCGGCTTTCACAGCCGCTTTATACCAGGGGCGAGTTCGAGGATCGAAGATTTTGTCAACCTTAATTAGTTTGCTGCGATTCCCCTGGTTATCCGTGGCATAGGTATGATAGTTACCGCCAGTAGACTTATCCACGGCTCGAATCACCAGCGTACCATCATCAAGGCGGTCAACCGATCGAATTTCTCCCTGTTCATTACCAAAGGCGATGGGACGAAGGGATTTAAACAACTGCATTTGGTGCCAGAAGTGACGTTCTAGACTACCTGAGTTCTGTAAATTCAATTCACTAAGACGGACGGCATCAGCGTTAATTTGAGCAACTATTTGTGGTGTCTCTATGTACGTGGTAATCTGCTGCCGGATGTGGGCTGTGATTTCATTTTTCAACTGGCTGGCAAGGTCATTAACATCTTTCTGTCCGTTGCGTAACGATAGCCACCCTGTTAGTCCCACAGCCACAAAGATTTGCAGGACGAACGGCACCACTAAGACGAGGCATAGCGGGATTTTTCCCTTGCTTTTTGAAATTGGATGCCCATTTGTTAACAGCGTCATGGCGAAGTCTGTTTGTATTGTCGTGCCTTAATATTCTCCTGTTCAGCCTAACAGTTCAGTTTTTTCCTCACTCGCAGAGGCTTGTTGGAGTACCTGCTGAAATTCCTTGATCGAAGAAGCTGTTTGACGCAAAGACATTGTGCCACTATTTACCAGCTCCGTTAGGAGTGCGATCGCAACTTCTTATACCATTTGGGTAACTATCCGTCACAACTCAACTGCTGGTTTTTTGCTAATAGTTGATTGCTAATAGGCACAGACAATTAGCAATCAACTATTAGCAATCAGCGATTACCTGTATGTGACATTCATAAACCGAAATGGTATTACTTTTTGTATATACGGTTAACATCTGACGCAGTTAACTGGTTCGTCGGTATATCTAGCACCAGTTTTCCTGCTTGAATGCCCAGAATACGATCGCTATATTGCTTAGCCAATTCAACTTGATGAAGATTACAGACGACTGTCAATCCCTCTGTGATGCACAGCGATCGCAATAAACCTAGAACGTTATGAGCTGTCTTGAGGTCGAGACTGGCAACTGGTTCATCAGCCAGAATTAAACATGCGCGTTGCGTTAAGGCACGAGCGATCGCTACTCGCTGCTGTTGTCCACCGGAAAGGCGATCGGCGCGTTGAAACGCTACATCTAGCAATTGCACTCGCTCTAAAGCCGCCATGCCTTCCCGCAGCAAGGTGTTGGGAAAAAGCCCAAGCAAACAGCGCCAAACCGGTAACTCCTGCAAACGTCCTCCCAAGCAATTCTCCAAAGCACTGCGGCGGCGTACCAGATTAAACTGCTGGGCAACCGTGGCAATTTGAGCGCGAACTTGATGTAAATCCTTTGCCGAACAAGTCGTCAAGTCTCGCCCCTGAAACCACACTTGCCCCTGATCAGGTCGCAACAATTGGAGAATGCAGCGCAGCAGCGTTGTTTTCCCAGCGCCACTCGGTCCCAGAATTGCCGTAAATGTGTGGGGTTCAATGGCAAAACTGATATCTTCAAGAGCTACAACGCCACGGTCGTAGGACTTTGTAAGCTTTTCAACGGTGAGCATTTTTTACTAGGCTGTTGAACATTCTTGATCCAATCAGGATGCCGGAAGATTGCTCACAACGTTAGCGAAGCGTTCTCCGTTAGCGAAGTGGGCTTCTCATCGCCCGACAGGAGTAGGAATGAAACTTCCTCTCCCCCTGCTCTCCCTGCTATTTTCAGGTTAGATGTTAGTTGTACCACTGTGGGGTTGATTTAGCCTAGGTTAGGCGTTGCCGTAGGTAAGCACTTAGAGTATCAATCAAGCTAACCATCGTCAAAATCAGAATCAGGATGGTAGCGAGACGGGGAAAATCGAGCAGTTTCAAGCTGACAAGCAGTTCATAACCGATACCTCCGGCACCAACGATGCCCAAAATTACGGAGGAGCGAACGTTAAACTCCCAAAGATACAGCGTTATGCCCATCAATCCCGGTAGGGCTTCGGGCAATACGGCAAAGCCAAACGTGCGGATGCGATCGCATCCCGTTGCCTCAATCGCTTCAACTGGCTCCTGGGGAATGGTTTCTAGAACTTCGGCATAAAGCTTTGCCATGGAACCTGTTGTGTGACAGGCAACGCCCAAAACACCTGCAAACGGTCCCAACCCCACAATTGAAACGAACAACAAGGCAAAAATAGCTGTATCAATTCCCCGTAAAAGATTGGAAAACCCCCGCAGTAGCGTTGCCAGCCCCGGTAATGGAGTAATGTTCCGAGCAACTAAGACGGCTAGAGGAAGTGCAACTATAATTGCTGCACCTGTGCCAACAATCGCGATCGCCAAAGTTTCCCAGATCGCTGTTAAAAAGGAAGGTAATTCTGAAAAATCAGGTGGCCAAAGCCTTGTGAGCCAGTCACCCAGGCGGGGCAATCCTTTTAAGAATTCCTGAACAGAAACTTCTGCGGTTCGGAGGCTAGCTACTAGCACCGCCACTGCCAGCACTCCCCAAAATCCTTGTTGCAGTAAGCGCCACAGTCCCCCACGCCGACGTTGCTCGGCTTGCAATATTGCCTCTACGTCTGGCGAGTGACTCGTCTGTGGAGCAACTGACGATCGCGCTCGTTCATTCATTTCAACTTGCCCACCGATTTACCCGCTGCCTGAATGGGTGCATAGTTGCTGCCATCGGAGACGACAAAGCCTGTGTAGTTCTTCGGCAAGAACTTCTGAGCCTGCTCTGGTGAAAAATTCACTAGCGTCTGCTGTAGTTTTGTTTTGATGTCATCTGGTAAGCCGCCCCGGATCGCAACCGGGTCATTAGGTAAAGGTTCAGATTGCCAAATAATCTTAACTTTTGACTTGTCAATTTTTCCGGTGCTTACCAACACATCCAAGTTGCGGTCATAGTCAGAAGCGATATCTATCTGACCACTAATTACGGCGATCGCTTGAGCGGCATGGCTGGCTCCCTCGCTGTAGTCGAAAACCGTTTTGGGGTCGAGGTTACGACGCTTAAATTCTGATTGAGGAATCAGCCAGCCAGAGGTCGAACCAACATCAGCGAGGCTCAATTTCAGCTTTTTTCCCTTCTGACTTTGGGCGATTGCCTCATCCAGGGTTTGGAATGGGGCATCAGCACGAGCCATCAGTACGGCATAGTAAGTCGGTTTGTCTTTATATTTCACCGTGGCGATCGCTTTGATTGATGGCTCATTGTGATTAGCAAGAACATATCCCCACGGTCCTAACCAAGCGGCATCCAGAGTGCCCGATCGCAGTGCTTCAGAGATACCTACCCAATCATCTGCGGCTGTAATCTTAGCCGGGAGATTCACCTGTTTGGCTAATTCATTAAACAGCGGCTCAAACTGCTTACGATTTTCACCAGGTGTAGGGAAGTAGGGACCAACCCCAAACTTCAGCTCAGTTAATTTAGTAGTAGAATCACCCGCCGTATTCTGCTGCGTTTGAACGGTTGGTTGGCTGCGACAGGCAACCACTACCATCAGAGTCACGATTCCTAGAATGATGCCTTTCAGCCAGCCTTTCACTTGAATTTTTGGGAAGTCAGTCATGCGTTAGTTGATGCACTTTGAATTATTTTGCCTCGAATGAGAGTAGACAGCAGCCGAGGTTGATGGTTTGCTCGGAACTGGAGCGGATTTCTGGAGCTAGACGATAGAGTACTGCCTTGCCCTCACGAGTAGCTTCTACAAACCCCTCTTTACGAAGGACTTTCAAATGGTGGGAAAGTAGGCTTTGCTCCAGACCTAGGAAGGCGTTTAGTTCCCCAACATGTCTTGGTCCGTCCATGAGAATTTCCAGAACCGCTAAACGGGTAGTGTCTGCCAAGACCTTCAAGCGACTGGCGCAGAAAGTTTGAGGTAACTGCCTTTCCTGTTTCATAACTCTCTAAACAGCTCCACTACTTTGACAGCAACTCATATGAAACTCTACTCATATTAATAGGTGAATGACGCCAATGAAGGGAATCGCGATCGCTCATCCTACATTCGTCCTGCCGTGTAGCGTCTTTTGAATATGGCGTACTCATTGAACGGAGAGGGGGAGATTCGAACTCCCGGAACCCTTGCGGGTTCATCTGATTTCAAGTCAGACGCAATCGACCACTCTGCCACCTCTCCAGGCTGATCTATATTATCAATCCTTGTGCACTTGTTGCTACTAAGTCTAAACAGGTTGTGCCACGATCGGTTCAGTACGTCGATAAAGTAACTGTTCAGACGCCACGGTATAGTCTTGGCTCACCCAGACTAGGGAGATTTGAGAAACAATACCCGCTTCCAAGGAAACCAGAGAAAAATTCCGGCGTCGATCGCTCTGGGTTTGAATAATCCGGGGTACACTTGCCGAATTCAAGTAAACTATCCCCTCTGGACTGGTAGAGATAACGGTTCGCAATCGCTGCTTCGTGTGGCGCAGCGAATGGTGCATATGACCAAAAGTAACGAGTGGAATGGTTTTACCGAGTGCCTGAGTTTTTGCGATCGCAGAGGCAAAATCTGGGTCACCATGATCACCACCTATCGGTTGCCAGTCTCTACCGCAAGGGTCTTCTGGGTGGTTGCCTAACCCCACAGGGCCATTGTGACCCATAAAAATTATCGTTTGAGAAGCTGCACTTTTCGCCGTTGTAACAATGCGCTCAATAGACTCCTCAAAATTGGTGATACCGTACCGTTCCCGATAGAACTCCTCATTTTTCCAAACTTCGCCACCCCAGCTGAAAGGACGACTCCCAACTACAGAAAGATTGAGTTCCGGCAAGTCAAGGTACCCGTAACCGACATGAGCTTCACCCAGTAAATCTAACTGTTGCTGTACCCAGTCCTCCTTATTGCGGTCATAAGGACACCGTTTTTTACCCCATTCCGTGGCAGTATACCAGGCATCGTGATTCCCCATAATCGCTGCTTTGGGAATGTCGATAGAAGCAATTTTCCGTACCACCTCCACCGACTCATTGCCAAAATCTCCCACAAATAGCACTAAATCAACACCCAGCTTGTGAAGAGCGATCGCATCCTCGTCTTCCCATAGATCATGTATATCCCCGACCACAGCGATTTTGACGAGATTGTTTTGATAATTGGTCATGTCCCTTTATCTGCCTATCTTTATACAGAATAGGCAACCTAGCCTGGTTTTGACAGCACTGATTGGCAATTGCTAGATTTAGCGTCTACTCAGTAGGAGGGTCAAAGATAATCTGAAACTCAGCTGCTGGCATGAACCGACGCAAAACTCTGAGATGGTCATCAGCGTCTTGGCGGTTGAAGAAACGAGCCACTATGTAGTGCTGTGTGTCTGGTAGAATCCGTGCGATCGCCCAAGGAGGGTTAATTTGCGGTAACTCACGAAGTAACCGCCGAGTCCTTGGATGTGTATCCAGAGGACGTTATGCCATTTTTCCCCGTTGAGGATGCGCTCTTGCTGGATTTTCAGGTGTTTGGCGATTTGTCTGAGGGTGATGACAAAGATTTTGGGGTTGATGCGGTGGCGTAGGGGTTGCATGGTTGTCAGGTATTGGATGAAGAACCTCTCCCTAACCCTCTCCTCGTAGGAGAGGGAACAAGAACAAATTTGTTGAGAGACGGAGTCCGGCTCCCCCTTCCCTCGCAGCAGGGCTGATTCGTTTTCCCGAAACCCGCCCCCAGTTTAAACTCCGGGCTAATAGCCAAAGTCGTCTTTAGACGACTCAAATAGTGATTTTCAGTCCTATAAGAGAGGACTTGATTCTATGAGACAGGGGTTTTAACCCCTGGCGGACTCTGGCTTTGCGAGAATGAATCAGCCCTACTTCCCTCGCAGGGAACCGAAGCTTTAGTGAGGAGGTTGGGGGGTTAGGTCAGCATCAAGGTCGTTGTGGAGTACAAGCTTGGTGGGCTCGGCATCGTGGAGTCCTGGGACAACTAGCCACAACCACATCCGGCACTTGAATAAGCGCAGTGATAGCGCTTTTGCTTCAGCCATCAGACCTAAAAAGTTTTCGCGTTGCCGAGTGGTTGCGATACTTCTCTGGCACATTCGCCGGATTTTGGTAAGGATTGGTGAAATTGCTGAAGGGCATGAAGCTACTGTTGAGGGGGACAGATGGCAGGATGGCAAAACTCGCCTATTCTAGAATGCCCTAAAAATTCCAGAGTGCGATCGCACATACTCATCTATCTCACCAGTTGCCTCCGTCGATGACAGGCTTGCCAGGGGAAGGGGCGATCGCCTTTTGTTGAGATACTCAAACCCTGTCATTTTTGGTAAAAACTACTATAATTTCACCAAGTAACAACTTCTTAACCGAGGCAACGCCTAACTGTGTTTACCACTGCATTTGCCCAACGAGACTCGACCCGCAGTAACGTCCTACCCAATGACCTATTTGCAGCCATTAGTGCCCTCAAACAGGAGCTAAACGCTGTAATTCTCGCCCATTACTACCAAGACCCTGACATTCAAGATGTAGCAGACTACATTGGCGATTCCCTAGAGCTTTCCCGAAAAGCTGCCAACACCGATGCAGATGTCATTGTCTTTGCTGGTGTCCACTTTATGGCAGAAACTGCCAAAATCCTCAATCCTGACAAGCTGGTACTCTTGCCAGACTTAGACGCGGGTTGCTCTCTAGCAAACACCTGTCCTCCTGATGATTTTGCCAAATTTAAGGCAGCTCACCCCAATCACTTGGTCGTTTCCTACATCAACTGCTCCGCCGGAATCAAAGCGATGAGTGATATCATCTGCACGAGTTCCAACGCGGTCAAGATTGTTAACCAGATCCCCAAAGACCAACCGATTATTTTTGCCCCCGATCGCAATCTTGGGCGCTATGTTATGGAACAGACAGGTCGTGACCTCGTACTGTGGCAAGGTAGCTGCATTGTCCATGAAACCTTTTCAGAAAAGAAGATAATCCAGCTGAAGATTGAAAACCCAGACGCTGAGGTCATTGCTCACCCGGAATGTGAACCACCCGTCCTGCGTCATGCCAACTATATTGGCTCGACGACAGCACTGCTAAAGTATTCTCAAGCTAGCCCCAGTCAAGCCTTTATCGTGGCGACAGAACCGGGCATTATTCACCAAATGCAAAAGCAGACACCTGCAAAGCGCTTCATTCCAGCACCAGCAATCAACAACTGTAACTGCAATGAGTGCCCCTATATGCGGCTCAATACCCTGGAAAAGCTGTATTTAGCCATGAAGAACCGCGAACCAGAAATCACGATGCCCGAGGAAATACGAGTAGCTGCTCTGCACCCAATTCAGCGAATGCTGGAAATGAGTGTGTAGTTGCTCACAAATCTTTTTGTAGAGACGCGATCAATCGCGTCTTTATTTTTGCTACATAAACTTATTTAGCCATGATTCCAGCAACAACAAGGGAACGCCTAATTGTTTTTTCCCGATACCCAGAACCAGGAAAAACGAAAACACGACTGATACCAGTCCTTGGCGCAGAAGGGGCGGCAACGCTTCAGCGTAAGATGACGGAAGATACACTAGCTGAACTTAAGAAACTTCAGACTTTCTATCCTCTGTCAGTAGAAGTCCATTTTGCTGGTGGCAATGAACAGTTGATGCAAGATTGGTTGGGGTCAAGCCTTATCTACCAGCGACAGAGTGAGGGTGATATAGGTTATCGAATGGCATCAGCGTTTCAATCCTCTTTTGAGGCTGGAATGAACGCTGTTGTCATCATTGGTACTGATTGTCCTGATCTGAATGCTCAGCTATTGGCGCAAGCTTTTCAATCACTTCGTCAGCATGACTTGGTGCTTGGGCCAGCACAGGACGGCGGCTATTATCTAATAGGGCTGCGTCGATTGATTCCGGAACTCTTTACAGGCATTCGCTGGAGTACGGCTGAGGTTTTGCAACAAACACAAAGCATTGCCCAGAAGATTGAGTTAGCAGTTGCTTATCTTCCCTTGCTCAGTGATGTTGACCGTCCAGAAGATTTGTCAGTTTGGCATCCCAGAAATTAAGCTGTTAGTCATTTCAAGCCTATCTGAAAAATCCTTTCTCGACTACACATCGGATCAGCTTCGGCTTCCGTCTACGCTGAACGTCTGATCTGCGGGGAGGCAAACTATGACAAAAGAACAAATTCAATCTGCAAAGAACTGGGAATGTGCTATTTATGATGACAATTTTCGTGAAAAACTAGGCTAGCCTGCTTCTACAACAGATGTCGAATAAGGTGTGCTTACCTACTCCCCTCAACTGAATGAAAGCTGCAAAAATTTCTATTATCATTCCAGTTCTCAATGAAGCTGTAACGATTCAGAAAACGTTGACGAAGCTTGAGAATGTCTCAGAGGTGGAAGTGATTGTTGTAGATGGGGGGAGTCGAGATGATACGGTGGCAATAGCAAAGCACGTCAGTAAAGCGATCGCAAAATCCTTACCTATCACAGTAATTTCTGCTGCGGCTGGTCGTGCTCGTCAAATGAATGCGGGTGCAGCTGTCGCTACGGGTGACATTGTGCTATTTCTTCACGCAGATACCCGCTTACCAACTGGCTTTGACACCCTGGTTCGCCAAGCGCTGCAAGACGCCGGAACCATTGCGGGTGCCTTTGAATTGCAGATTGATGCTCAAGTCCCAGGACGGCGGCTACTTGAGAGAATGGTGAATTGGCGATCGCGTTTTCTTTCCATGCCTTATGGCGACCAGGCAATCTTTTTGAAAGCTAGTGTCTTTCAGGAAATAGGTGGATTTCCTGATTTGCCAATTATGGAGGACTTTGAATTGATGCTATACCTGAGACACCAGGGAAAAATCGCGATCATCCCCACACCCGTATTGACCTCAGGACGCCGCTGGCAAAAGCTGGGTGTAGTGAAAACCACCTTAATTAACCAACTGATCATTGCTGGCTATTTTTTAGGAGTTCCCCGTAATCAATTAGTTCGTTGGTATGGACGAAAATCTTAAAAAAGCTGAATTTTTAAGCATAAAGGATAAAAATAGTCAATTAGTTAAAGTCAAATTTCATACTTCATCCTTCACACTTCAAACGTTAGATAAATTCTATTCTGTAGGAATAACGAATACCCAGTCTTGATAATTCGGTTCTCGATTTTCTGTAATCGCTGTAAGTTTTTCTTTGAGTTTCTCTGTTATTGGTCGGCTTTGTGGTAATTGATATCCTTCAATTCTTTTAACGGGAGTAATTTTAGCCGCCGTACCACTCAAGAAAACTTCATCCGCAATAAAAAGCTCAGATTTATCAACGGGTCTTTCTAGGGTTTTAATCCCCAAGTCCCTAGCCAGTGTCAGAATACTATCTCTAGTTATTCCTTCTAGGATATCTTGCTCAGGTCCAGGAGTAATCAGCTGCTCATTTCTGACTATAAATACATTCATCCCAGATGCTTCACTGACTTTTCCCTGAGAATTCAACAAAATAGCCTCATCAAATCCGGATTCTACCGCCTCAGTTTTAGCTAAGGAAGAAGTAATATAAGCTCCGCTAATCTTACCTCTCAGGGGTAAGCTCCGATCTTCTTGCCGATACCAAGAACTAATTCGACAGGTTATTCCATCGGGAGACAAATAATCTCCTAACTGTAATCCATAAACAAAAAAATCTTTTTCAATATTATGGAGTCTGGGAGCAATGCCTAAATCTGAGGTATAGACAAATGGACGAATATAAAAGGATTTCTCGGGCTTATTCTTTTTAACAAAATCTACAATGATTTCTTGAATTTTAATGGCTGGTAAATCATAGTGTAAAAGTTTAGCGCTGTTACTTAATCGTTGAGAATGACGGTCTAATCTAAACAGCAACGCTTGTTTTGGATTTTGAGGGTCAGGAATACCACGTAAGCCACCAAAAGCTCCGGTTCCATAATGTAAGGCATGAGTAGCAATAGAAATTTTTGCTTCATTAAAAGGGAGGAATTGATTTTTAAAGTAGGCGATCGGCAAAAAATTATCCATGATCAAAATAAACTAAGGAGAAAGCTCTATTGAACGTACAGTGAGAGTTGAACTATATAGCTGTCAACTATCAACCCTTCAGTTTGAAGGTTAGAAAGGTTTTAAGGTTGAGAACCTCGCCTTCTTAATGCGGGGATTGAGTTAGTAGTTAGTAGATAGTGGGGGAGATTACAAAGCTTCTCTAAAAAATGAACAGTTGCGCTCTACTATCCACTATCCACTATCCACTACCTCCTGACCCGCCCTTCCTGGGCTACTTAAGAAGAAGGGGACTGGAGTGCGGGACAGGCGTTGAAATAAGGTAACCTGCAATCTGCTATCTTGCCAACCTGCAACCTTTCTAACCTTCAACATCTTAGTTGGCTAGTAGCTATTCCAGCCACCCAGTATAATTCTGCTTCTGGGCTTTAGAAGGATTCTCCACTGGCACAATCTGATAACGACTGGGTGGTGGGGCCTCCAGCATCACCGATAAAGTGGAAAGTTCGTCTTGGTGGAAAATGCTTAGTTGTATGGTGTCACCAGGCTTGTAATCTTTGAGGCGATCGCTCAATTGGTCAGCCGTTACCCGCCAACCATTAATTGCCAGCAACTCATCACCCGCATCAACTCCCGCTACCGCAGCCGGGGAATCTACTTCAACAAACTTAACTAACTCTTGAGAGCGTTCTGCCTTTACGCTCACACCCAAGTAGGGAACAGCTTCCTCGTCTTGGATGCCGCTCAGCTGTAAGCCAAAAGGTTCTAGATACTCATTAAAAGGCAGTTCATCGGTGCCATCAACGTAACGGTTAAAGAAGTCGCCTAAATCGACATCAGCGACAGATTCAAGGACTTCTCGCAGTTGTTCAGGGGTAAAGCCAATTTCGTCTTTGCCAAACTGCTGCCACATCTGACGCATCACATCATCAAGCGATCGCGTATTTCTATGACGCGCACGAATCAGCAAATCCAGTAAAAACGAAATTAATTCCCCTTTCAAGTAGTAGGAAATCTGAGAATTGTTACTATTGGCATCCCGTCGATACAGCTTAATCCAAGCATCAAAACTCGACTCACTCACCGGTTGCACCTTACGACCAGGTGTTGTCTGCAACTGGGTAATCTCTTTACTCAATCCCTCTAAGAAAGTCTTAGCCTCGTAGATACCTGCCCGTTGGGGAATCACTAAATCATAGTAACTGGTCGTCCCCTCACAGAACCACAGAGAAGTTGTGTAGTTCTCCTGTTCGTAGTTAAACGTCTCCAGCGCTTTTGGACGAATTCGCTTAACATTCCACAAGTGAAAGAATTCGTGCGCTACCAATTGCATGAATCGGTTGTACTTATCCTTTGCCCTAAAAGCGAAGCGAGGATAATTCAACGAACAGGAATCCTTATGTTCCAAACCCCCGAAGCCGTTAGATGACAGATGCAGCAAAAACAGATACCTGTCATAGGGTAAATCCCCATACAACTCGGCTTCTACCTCAATGATTTTCTTTGTATCTTCAATGATGCGCTCTGGGTCTGCATTTCCCTGTCCCCAGATTGCCAGTTGATGAGGCTTCCCCAGCACTTCAAAGTCATACAACTGCTGAGAACCTATCTCGAAGGGGCTATCTACTAGGGTGTCAAAATCCTTGACCTCAAAGGTATTAGGTTCTCCTGCGACGGGTAGCAGAGGTGTTGTAACATGCCAATTGGATTTTGCTGGCACAATTGTTACCCGGAGCGGCTGTTGCTCAAATCCCGGTATGAAAAAGAACAGCGCCGCGCCATTGAAATAGCCGTGGGTAGAATCCAGGTGATTCGTCCGCACCGATAATTCATTGGCAAAGACGCGGTAACGTACCGTTATTTCTGAGGTGTTTACTGTGTCAATTTGCCAATGATTTTTACCGAGTTTACGCCAGGGCAAAAGTTGCTCTTGGCTACCAGTATCGGCGGAGAAATCCTGGAGATGTTTAGCATACTCCCGCACCAGGTAAGACCCTGGAGTCCAAACGGGCATTTTCAAATCCAGCACCGATTCCTGCCACCCTTGTACAGAAAGCGTCACCTCAAATAGGTGCGATTCTGGCTTCGGCATTGCTACCTGATAGTGGATTGTCGGTGCGGTGCTAGGTGTCCTACTGAGTCGAATGATTGTTGCTTCGGTCATTATTAGCGATCAACAATTAGCCAATAGCTTTTAGCTTAACGCTGGAAGTCCTAAGCTATACCTCTAGGGTGGAGGAACAATGCCCACCCTTGTAGTAATTTTTTTTGTTGTCCTTATGCTTGCCCCTAACCCTTAGTGCGTCCCGCTAGCTCAGTCAGCTGCTTGATATTGATTAGGTAGAGAGCCTGACTCACCGGGTCAATCTTAATCCAGCCTCTACTTTCAAGCTTTTCCATAATTTTGGCTGTATCCTCAGCGCTGATGTCTGTGATGTCCGCCAAGTCTTGACAGGGAACATTAAAGATTTGCGTTCCCTTTCCAGTCGGTTGACCATAGCTTTCCGCTAAGCCAACCAAAGTACTAACCAACTTAATTGCCGGTGGCTGATGCCGTCGCTGAGTGCGGGCATTATTTTGTCTAAGCCGTCGCACCATCAGTTGCAACATTCTGTGGTGCAACTGGGGGTCTTTAAAGAGCGTTTGAATGAAACGCTGAGCAGAAACGCTAAGTAACTGCACTGACGAAAGAGCAATCACGTCTGTTGAGCGGGGAGATTCATCGAGAATCGCCATCTCACCAAAAAAATCACCCCGACTTAAAACGGCTAAAGTAACTACGTTTTCCCCATAAAGGCGTCGAACTTTGACCCAGCCGGAGACGATCAGGTAAAGTGCGTTGCCCCAGGCATCTTCCATTAGAACCGCTCGACCTGCCGGATAATCATGTTCTACTGAAACAGACAAGAGCCATTGTAAGGTTTCTGGGTTAGCGGTATTAAACAGTGGGAAAAGCTCACTAAAAGCTTTGGTCTGCATGAAAGGTCTTCAAAGATAAAGTCTGAGGATGCGCAATGATGATAGTCAAAAACTGGTGTGAGACTGTAGAAGACTACTTAGGGGCGTCGAAGCAGTGTCTTTAACAACTACTGCTAGGCGAGCTATGGGTTTGGATCTCCTACGCTTCCATTAGACCACACTACAAGAGTAGTACCCAACTGCCATAAGCTTAGTCACATCGTCTGGATTTTCTTTCTTACTCCCTTTGTTCTATAAGATCAGGACTTACGCAAGTACGCTATGTGTCGTCGTCGAGTAGCGGAGGCTCCACAGCACAAAAAAGGTTTTTATCATAATTAAGTACTTAAGTACAGCATCTCATTGATTGTTCAATTTAGTTGGTGAATCGCGAGTTGTTTAGTGATCCATACTGATAAATTGCTCTGCCTGGTAGAAAGCAATACCTTACTATGAGCTGTCCCTTAGGGGTTAGCGGACTGTCTCCAGAGGAGCTTCGCCTTACTGTGAGGTAGATAAGCTATGCCTATATTACCTGAGTATTCCCTACTAACCCGGTGACAATTGCCCTGTTGTTAGCTATACATAACTTCATGCATAAATGCCAGAGGCAAGAGTGATAGGTACAACAGATACGTATAAAAACTGCTACCTCTCACATCTTTAAGTAAACTGTCATGTTGAACAAGCAATTCCGCCGTTTTGCGATCGCTACAGCTTTGGCACTTCCCATAATTGCCTTGAACGCTTCGATGACTCGTGCTCAGCTTTTTAACCTTAACATTGGTTCTGGAGGTTCCAGAAATAATGAAGCAAGCACCAACAACAAGCAATTGCTAATCCAGTCAGGGCTGCAACCCACTGACTGTGTTCCTGGCAATATAGTGCTAGTTTATATGCCCGATGGAAAACAAGCCTGTGCCTTCGCTAGTGCTGCTTACCCAGCAGGAACCTACAGGATGAATCCAAACGACTTCAATATAAACCCGATTGGTCGAGCTGCTGTTAATCCTGGTGTCTCGCCGCTTCAACAACCACAGTTCCAGCAACAACCACAGTTCCAGCCACAACCACAGTTCCAGCAACCACAGGTTCCAGTACCACAAATAGTAGCTCCACCTCCAGGAGCTGCATTTTCTACAGTGTTTCTTAACTACAACCCAAGCCAGCCTGTCTCTCCTGATGTCACTGCTAAAATCAATGCTGCTTTATCTAGTCAGGGATTAGCTTTGGCTGCTTGTAATGTATCGCCCTTAGCAGTATTCAATGTCAATGGGCAGTACACAGCTTGTGCTTACCCCAATTCAGCCCATCCACCAGGAAACTACATATTGAATTTATCTAGTCTCTAACCAGTCTTTAACAACTACAGCGCTTTACGAGTCGATGTGATACAGTTCCCCCCTTACCCTTCTAGCCCTTCTTGGGTAAGGGGGAAATATAAGGAGAAACTTTTTTCTTGGGGGTTAGGGGGGTCAAAATGTACTTCATTGAGTTGCAAACCACTGTATTTAATACAGGGTTGCATTCTGGTACTTTTTCAGAATCCAGTTGCTGTACCAATAACTTTTCACTTTTTGGTACGAGCAGTTTTTACATCAAGAAATAGCAACAGACTAACTATGAATACTAAATGTTACTTGGTCAGAATAGTCTCCAAGAAAACTTTTGGCTCTCTTATCAGCATTGGAGCCATGATTTTAGGAATGACTACTCCGGCATTAAGTCAAACCTACAACGGTACACCCCAGTTTACTATTATCCCAGTCCCTCCTACTCCTGGGCAGCTGCAACCTGTGGCTGTTCCATCTCAACCCACTTCTGGACAGCCTGGGATAATTCCTTCCTCTGTCAATCTCAATCAACTGGTGACGCAGTGGGGATTGACACCAATTCCTTGCACAGCTGGAGTCGTAACTATAAGGCTAGACACTAATACAGTCTGCGTCCGCCCTACACCTCAGTTGTTAGCTGGAGATTACATCTACAATGTTGCTTCCAATCAACTCAATCCGGTCAAAGTCGGCGCTCCCTTTACTTTCAAAAGTGTATCAGAATATGGGAATTGTTTAGAGGATTTATTGCGGCTTTATGAGGATAAAGAGAGATTTGGACAGCAGGGAAGGTTAAGTAATTGTAGTGCTGAGGTATTCCAAGCTTATTCCAATAATGGACTGCCGAAAGAGCAGGCTTTGCAACTCATAAAAACTGCTGATTTTTATGCTACATCACTCCTCAACCCAAAACTCTATCCTCCCCTGGGTTTGCGAAGAAGAATTGCTCAATCATTTGGGTTTATTTATGAAATCGATACTAATGATCAGGGAATTCGGAAATTAGTAACACAAGAGGCAGTTATTGAGAGAACTGATAGTAATTCACCCTCTAAATTAGAGATATCGCATTAGATAATCTCAGTAATTTTTGGATAATAAATCTGTAGAATAGGAGTAGAGCTTATACAACTCTACCTGCCTACTAGTCTATTGAAGCTAAGAACTTGAGTAATTTCAGTCAGTAGCGATCGCATTTTGGCAAAGATACACGCGATCGCATCTACTAACAGAGGAACGTGATCGCACTTTGGGAAAGATACACGCGATCGCACTTTGGGAAAGATACACACGTTCGCATACACCGACACAGCAAGGCGCTCGCTCTGGTGTATATATTGGACTTAGGGCACAAGAATTATCAGATAAAGTCCATGTCCACCTATAACGAAGTACTCAATCAAGTTCAAAGCCTTACCTCTGATGAGCAACTGCGGCTGTTGGAAGAATTGGCAGCGCTGGTTCGTCAGAAGATAACATCGGAGCATCAACGTCACCTCCTCCAATTGCAAGGGCTAAGTAAAGACAAATGGCGGGGATTTTTGCCTAAGCGTGTGGATGCTTTAGAATTCCAGAGGTCAATCAGACAAGAGTGGGGTGAATAATATTTATCTACTGGATACAAACATTCTGATTTATTACTTTAATGATGACCCAACCGTGCAGCCTATCTTTCAGGAAATTCAAGTTGGCAAGGCTGTAGGATTCTACTGCCCGATTAGTTAGGTGGAGTTGCTATGCTACCCGGATTTGACTGAGGCAGAGGCAATTTTGATGCGAGAGTTTTTGAGGACACTTAGCTGTGTATCGTTGACGGAAGTAGTTTTAGATCGTGCTGCCGAAATCCGGCGTAATTATCGTGTTAGGTTAGCAGATTCTTTAATTGCAGCTTGCGCTTTAGCTGAAGGTTGTACTTTGGTGACTCGTAATGTTGAGGATTTTAGGCGCGTTGATGGGTTGAGTATATTGAATCCATTTGAAGATGGCTGATTGGTGAGAATA
>DATNPH010000215.1:0-78404 GCA_036703315.1 Coleofasciculaceae cyanobacterium | reverse complement strand
CCGCTCCTCCCACAGTTGCATAATTCTTTCAGCATTTTGCTTAAGATGGTCAGAAACAGCGTTAGACATAGATTGCAAGAACACCAAAACTGGGAAAGAGTCAGCTTTAAGCTACCTGAGATTGTAACAATAGCTTAATTCAATTCCATCAAGACTTAACCAGCATTGAAGCTTGTTGCATCAGCATGGAGGAAGGTAGCTGTGAAGAACCGCGATCGCCCTCCTTTGATTTCGGGTACGCACCACGCAGGGTGCCTAGTCTGAAATTTGAGCAGGAATACAACAATGGCAATCAATACGGAAAAACTCGGGCATATCCTCCGAGACTTTGTTTCGACAACCACAGATGTTCAGGGTGCTAACGGTCACCCCTGACGGTTTACCCTTGGCTAGTAGCTTATTAGGGGGTATGGATGAGGAACGGGTATCAGCGATGTCTGCTGCCATGCTATCTTTAGGTGATCGCATTGGTAGAGAATTTGCCAGAGGCGAAATTGATCGAATCTATGTAGAAGGAGAAGAAGGCTTTAGCATTTTGACTAGCTGTGGTAAGATGCAGTTTTTCTTGTCCTTGCGAGCAAGGCAGCTAAGCAAGGCGTCTTGATGTTAGAAATTAAACGCGCGCTTGCAGCTCTCAAGCCGGCTCTGTTGTAATAGTCTCTACAATGATTGCGATCGCTATCCCGATTGCGCAACGTCTATTAAGCTAGCGTGCGATGCAGTGGATGATTTTTGCGATCGCACAGATTCTACTGAAGCGGCTTAAGGAATTTGTAATTTAGACTCTGACCCGCATGGAAGCCCTCCTATTTCAATCGGGGGAGGAAATGCGAGTCAGGGAGTGGTTAGTGGTTAGTGGTTAGTGGTTAGTGGTTAGTGGTTAGTGGTTAGTGGTTAGTGGTTAGTGGTTAGTGGTTAGTGGTTAGTAGATCGTAACTAGCCATTTTTGGATAAGAAAGTCCACTCCCCTACTCGCCTACTAACGTGAAATCCCCGACTTCAACCGGGGGATGAGCTTAATCCACCTCTAGAACGGCTGTTGACCCAAGGTTTGTTTCTCCAACTGAGAAAGCGGAACAACAATTGGCCACAATAGAGTTCCCAAAACCAAGACTCCCCACAGCAATCCCTTTTCAGTTGAAGACAAGCTAGTCTCCTGCTTGAAAACAATAAACCAGTTAGTGAAATAGTAGAGAGCTGTTAATAAGTAAACCCCTGTCAGTACTAAAAGTAGTTCTTGATAACTGATTGGGTTGAGAAGACACATGGCTAACCCCTTGATAAAACAATTCTTAAATGAAAATTAAGAATTTTGACTCTTATCCTGCCAGAGTAGGAAACTAACAGTTTACTAACCTACCTCTAAAGACTGATATTTCTAAAATTAGAATAGCTTATTTATCTCCTCCTGGCACCCTCTAGCTCCTAGTATTCGGTTAGGGTCAATGCACATTTATGCGTTATTGTCAATGCAATAAGTCCTAATATTGAACCATCACCAACTTGGCACTAACGGTGTTTATAGTGCAGATTGAAATAAGGAGGAAAGGTTCAGAGTAGGGAAAGTCAGATTGCAGCTTGCTCTACGGGAATAGCTGAGCATTCCGAATATTACAGGCAATGAATAGCGACTAGCACTTGCCGGACAAACCATTACCTCTCGGTGGTGGGATTGGAGGCATCTACCGAGCTAGATAGACTTAAACTTAAAGGGTGATTGAGCGGATGAAAAGAGTGCCCTTGTGGGTGTTATTTTTACTCAGCATATTTTTATGGATAGGGCTTATTGAGCTAAAACAGGCATTGCCCTTACAGGCGCAGCAACTCTTGACGCCACAGGTGACAAAAGCCCAGCCCTCAGAGTTTGTGGTGTCTCAGGCAAAGGCGGAAGATAGCTCAAACTCCCAGTTTCAGCCGTTCGACAAAGTAGTCAAAGATGCTGAAAAGTTGGAAGGACTGTTCACCCTATACCGGAACCAAGATACCGGTAAAACCTACCTGGAAGTCAACCCCGAACAGCTGAACAAAAACTTCCTTGCCACAGTGACGATGGAATCAGGTATCGGGGAACGGGGACTATATAGTGGACTGCCTCTGCAAAATCTGCTGTTCTATTTCCGCCGGACGAATAGTAATTTACATTTTGTGATTCGCAATGTGAATTTTCGCACTGAACTGGGTGATCCTCAAGCGCGATCGCTTGATCGTTCATTTAGCGATTCTGTTCTTTACTCGCTTGCGATTAAAAGCATTCATCCCACACGGAAAACCCTCCTCATCGATTTAGGCGACTTGATGTTGACCGATTTGCCGGGATTGACACCTCTGTTAAAGTCCTCATTGAAAGGCAACTACCAATTCGACGCGAATAAGTCCTATTTCGGTAGCACCAAAGCTTTTCCTGCAAATGTCGAAGTGGAAACGGTTTATGGGTTCTCCCTTAGTGATGGCAAAGGGGTAGACCTAGCCACTCTACCTGATAGCCGCGCACTTACCCTTCGTGTTCGTTATAGTCTCTCGCAGCTTAGTGCAAATAAGAGTTACCGTCCACGTTTAGCTGATCAGCGGATTGGTTATTTCTTTACAGCTTACCAAGACTTCTCCAACAACAAACGCCGTGACTCGTTTGTACGTTACATCAATCGCTGGCAGTTAGAAAAACAAAATCCTAACTCCTCGCTGTCTCCTCCCAAAAAACCAATTGTGTTTTGGATTGAGAATGCCGTACCCGTGGAATACCGCGAGGCGATCCGTGAGGGAGTGCTGATGTGGAATAAAGCCTTTGAGAGGGCTGGATTTAAGGATGCGATTCAAGTGCAGCAAATGCCAGATAAGGCAGATTGGGATCCGGCTGATGTGCGCTACAACACGATTCGTTGGTTCAATTCTTTGGATGGATTTTTTGCGAGGGGGCCGATACGAGTTAACCCCTTAACCGGAGAAATCTTGGATGCCGATATTATCGTAGATGCCAATTTCGTGCGTTCAATCCAGCAGGATTATCGCCTCTTGGTTGAACAGAATCAATCTGAGCAGAATTCCTTGTTGTCAACCTTAATTGGCTCAGGTAAGCTTTGCCAACCAGGAGCCAGGAATCAAGAGTCATCCCAAGGAAATCTCGTACTCTCACAACTGGCAAGTAACCATGATCTTTGCTATGGCATGGAGTCGATTCGACAGTTCACTATTGATGAGATGGGGATGTCACTTCTCCAGGATGCCTTGTTCCAGGGTGACCAGATGCAGGACTATGTACATCAACGATTGCGCTGGGTAATTGCCCATGAAGTAGGACATACCCTAGGTTTGCGTCACAACTTTCGGGGTAGTACACTCTTAAATCCACAGGAGTTGAACAATCCCAGCATCACCAAGACTAAAGGGCTTGTCAACTCAGTAATGGACTATCTGCCGATCAACTTGGCACCACGGGGGATGCCGCAGGGAGACTATTTTCCGGCTTCTGTTGGTTCTTATGATGAGTGGGCGATCGAATATGGCTACAAAGAAAGCAATGCCCTAGTTCCTATCGCTGAAGGACGCTTTTTGGAGGACATTGCCAAACGTTCAGCTAACCCAGAACTAGCCTATGCTACGGATGAGGATATCTATGACCTTGACCCCAATGCCAACCGTTGGGACATGAGCAGCGATGTCCTAAGCTATTCCCAAACGCAACTGGATAATGCACATGCCATGTGGCAACGCTTAGAGAAGCGTTACCCAGCCGATGGTGAAAGTTACAGTGAGCTGAGTGAGCTGTTTGATAGAATATTTTTGCACTATTTCCAAAACATATATTTCATCACAAAATATATAGGTGGACAGTCGTTTTACCGCAACTACGCGGGAGATCCAAATGGGAAATTACCCTTTGAACCCGTACCGATAGCCAAGCAGCGAGAGGCACTCTCAGCGTTGCAGAAGTATGTGTTTGCTGCAGATATCTTTAAATTTTCGCCGCAGTTGTTGAACAAGTTAGCCCCCTCGCGTTGGTGGGATTGGGGGAATGATGTGCGGGTCGATCGCTTGGATTATCCAATTCACGATAGTATTTTCTTTTTGCAGAGTCGGGTGTTGAGAGATTTGCTTTCAAGCGATCGCCTAACTCGCTTACGCGACCTCGAACTCAAGAGCGAAGCCAATCAGGCGTTGACATTGCCGGAACTGTTTAAGACATTGGAGCAGAGTATCTGGACAGAGGTACTACAACCCGATGAAAAATCGATGAAGATATCCAGTATCCGCCGCTCCTTGCAACGGGATCACCTGAACCGCTTAACGAGTATGGTGTTGCGGACGACTGATGTACCTGAGGATGCCCGGACATTAGCGTGGTATAGATTACACGAATTGCAAAGAAGCATCACCTCTGACCTGAGAAGGCATGGCAGGGATATGGACACTTATACAAAGGCTCACTTGGAAGAAACATACGTTCGCATTAGTAAAGCGTTGGATGCTCAGATCCAAGCGCGGTAATATAAGTTCCCCATTCCCTATTTTCAGATTAGACGCCCATGTCCAAAGGACACAAACGTTGCAATGAAAATTTCTCTCCCCTAACGCCTAACGCCTAACACCTAGCACCTATTCCTGCAATTTTCGAGACAGATCTAAGTTTACCGATTCAGTAATTGCCAACGGTCAGTCACGTTCATGCTTAAGTCGCTGATTTGGCTAAGGACTGTTCCAAGACTTGGACAAACCCGATCGCCACTTGAATAAGAGGCCACCCTACCAAACAAATAACTGTAGCCCAGCCTGTGCTAATATCTAAACCTTGACGAACTGCCACAATAACAGCTAGTAAACTCCAGACTGCTAATACAATCTCAATCGGTCGTCCTAACAAGGGAATCAACGTTAAAAAGTTTAGTATTTGGGGAGCATAGGCAAAGCCAATTGGAATCAGTAGCTCTGCATAACTTAATGAATACCGTTTGAGCCACTGCCCAATTTTCCAGATAGTTATCCCCCAAAAATAGTAGCCTACTACCACACTCAAACTATTAATTATTAGCGCTAACAGCAAAATTGGGAGTGTGGCACGATTAATCAGTAAGATCAGCGTACTTCCCAGAGCATGGGAAACCGCTGCTAAAATCACAATTGTTCGAGCTATTCGACGGTTTCTCTGCGTATTGGGAGCATGCTCAAAAAAATCTCCATTCAAAGCAAGTGCTTTCCCCAGAGTCTTACACAAACTTCCTTGTGAATCTTTCCCACTCACAATAAATTCCTACAGCTTACGATAGATGACAGTCTTAATAAAACACTGCTTTATTGAGCAATATACAACAAAAAGTGCAACCTATTGTTAGTAGGGATTTGTTGGTTAAAACGTCTATTAGATGCCTAAACATTATAGTAATGCTACAGTTACTCGGACGAATACTCCTCTGGCTTCGGGGTGGAACCTTAAAGCTATTGCTCCTAACAGGAATAATACTCCTAGCCTGGGGAACTTTCTCACCGGTGGGAACTTTAGTATGGTGGCTGAACCAGGGAGCTGAGAGCCTAGGTCTTAAAAAGAACCAATTTAAAAGTGTACTTCCGAAGCAGAAAACAAGCTCAGTTACCAAGTCCTCGAATATTAATTGTTATATTGTTTTTTTATCAGGAGTAGGAGATTTTTCTGCCAATGAGCTGACTCCTGGAGAAGAATTTTTTCTAGCTCATTTAGTTCAGGCTCATCCCAATTGCGTTGCCGTCTCAGATGTCTTTCCTTATTCGGTAGCTAATGAAAATCTAGGGGGGAAGCGAGTTTTGGCTCCCCTGTGGCGCTTTGCCAATAAGGCAGAGGGCTGGTTAGGGATAGCAGACATACTGATCAAAATCCGTAATCTATGGCGATTTGCCATCTCCGCAGACCCTCGCTATGGCCCTATTTATAATCAGGGAATTGCTACTGCTATCATTGACCGGATGAATGTAGCCCATCCCATACCCCTTTCATCTCGTCAACCTCTGAAGATCATTCTCATTGGTACTAGTGGTGGCGCACAAGTTGCCCTTGGTGCAGCCCATTATCTTGACCAATGGTTGGATACGCAAATCACTGTAGTTTCTGTTGGAGGTGTTTTTACGGGTACGGATGGCTTCAACGCGGCTGAACATGTTTACCATCTTCACGGTCGTCGAGACTGGGTTGAGGATATAGGGAAAATTGTCTTTCCTTCGCGCTGGCCCTGGTCTGTCGGCTCTCCGTTTAATCAAGCCCGTCAGCAGGGTGACTATACTGTACACCTTAGTGGTTCTCACACTCATGATGGCTCTGAAGGCTATTTTGGTGAAAAGCTTGTCGGAGCTAATGGCATGACTTATGTAGATTTAACACTTCAACAGGTTAACCAACTACCCGTTTGGTCTGCCAAAAGTAATCAATAATCAATAAGGATATTACCGCCATCAAGAATTTAGTAAGGCAAAGCAATAAAATATGGATCGACCTAAGGCGAGATTTTGTACTCAGCCATTTAGATGCTCTCTAAACAGCCATAACACAGTAAAATCGCTTGCAATAACTCAAAAAATGGAGGCAGTGGTGTGAGTTTAGGGAAATTGATTGGCTTACTCGCCTTTGCAGTTTCTCTCTATATATTGTGGCGGATCCAGCAAATTCTTCTGCTGGTGTTTGCCGCAGTGGTTTTTGCAGTCGTCTTAAACCGAGTCGTGCGATTGCTTCAGGAACGGGGAGTCAAGCGAGGCGTCGCTATTGTAGTAACGGTTCTTACTTTACTGGCAATCTTATTTGGCATCTTTGCCGTGGTTGGGCCAGCCTTTGCTGAGCAATTGGAACAATTGATCAACCTCGTGCCAAGCCTGTTACAACGAGCGCGTAACTGGCTTAATTCGCTGCAAACCTTTATACCAGCGCAATTTTTAGATTTCAGTAACTTAGGTAATCTTATTCCAAGACTTCAACCGTTAGTAACTAAGTTATTGGGCAATGCGTATAACTGGTTTTCTGACTTTCTGACAATTCTTCTTAACCTATTGCTGGTTTTGATTCTAACAATCATGTTTTTGGCGAATCCTACGCCATACCGACGAGGCTTTATACTGCTATTTCCTGCCTTTTATCGTCGGCGTGTAGATGAGATTCTCTGTGAGTGTGAAGTGACTCTAGTAGGCTGGATGACAGCCACTCTCATTCAAATGGCAGCCATTGGTACGGTGAGCTTTATTGGTCTGTCGATTTTGGATGTACGACTGGCGTTAGCTAATGCCCTCTTGGCAGGCTTATTAGAGTTTATCCCTAATGTCGGACCAATTTTGAGTGTGATACCACCGATGGCAGTTGCCCTACTCGCTGACCCTTGGAAACCCGTTGCAGTGCTAGTTCTGTACCTGTTGATTCAGCAGTTTGAGGCTTATCTTCTAGTGCCATTCGTTATGAGGCAACAGGTTTCTTTGCTGCCAGTATTTACCTTGTTATCAGTGATAATTTTTGGCAACTTTTTTGGCTTTTTAGGTGTATTTCTTTCGGTACCGCTAGTGATTGTATTCAAAATTTGGGTGAATGAAGTCCTAATTAAAGATGTGCTCAATAACTGGCACAAAAATGAAAAAGACTATTCTTCCGAAGAGTCATCAATTACTAACAGTGAAACGCCGACTCCCTAGTTTATCTCTAATCTTTCCCGCTTACCCGCTGCCTTTTGGGGAGTAAGGAATTGGTTAAACTCTAGGTACTGCAAGATTTTCGCCTACCATTGTCTATTATTCAGAAAAGAAGGTAGAACATTTATACCCTTCAAATAAAGTAGCGATCGCATCTATAGTGAGTGAAGATTTTTTCTAAACAACTTACAATATTTGAGCAACCAACCCTAACCTTAAGTAGCTACTGACGATGTGCCCAAGATAGCAGTCCAAGCGAAGTTACAACACCTACAAAATTACCAGCAATACCATTGACATTGGCTACTGCCACAAAAACGTCAAGCGCTCGAATAATTCTTGATGGGTCAGTGATTGCCACTCCTGGAGGTTGAGATATAGATTTTGCGACAAGGACTCCCATCGTTGCTCCACCACCTAAGAGGAATAACAATATTCCTGCCAAACTCACAATCACAGCGAGTCGCAGAAACTTAATAGTATCTGACTTCTTGGGATGTAGAGCCGAATTAGGATTTCGTAAACCTCTGGCTATGCGAGTGTAACGGAACGATGCATACACGTTGAAACACAGCGCTATCACTCCACAGACAGCCCAAAATATTCCGATTCCAATTCCGGTATGGGTGTGGGTAGCAAAGTTGCGGCCAGAGAAAGCAAACAATAACACTAAGCTGATAGCAACAACCAAGCCTAACTCTACCCAAAAGGCAAGCCAGCCTACCCAGCGAAACGTGGTGATAACTTTTTGTTGAGCCGGCGAAATCGAGGACGACCTTACCTTAGTTTGCATATCACTCTCCTTTCGAATTAACTAAGATACACACTACCCCTGAACAATAGCTCCACCCACAGACGTCTACCCCCATCCAGGGAGAGAATAAGCGAGGGGTTAGGGGTTAGGGCTTAGTGGGGAAAAAAAGAATTTTCATGGGGAGTAGGGAGTGGTGAGTAGGGTAGAAAGATTTTCTAGCTTCTTTGTGTACAAAGCTCATGGCGTCTTAATTGAAGACTGAACCGTCGATAGACGCAAATTGACGTTAATAAAAATAATGATTTGATGTGTGTTTATTCGGTTTAAGGGGCTAGCACTTGTAGAGGTGCTATTTCGCCGCCACTGAGGTTTGCGATCGCCAATGCATTCCACTTCAGTCTCATCTGTGGTTAAGCACGTCAAGATCCGAGCCACAGTTTGTCCAAACTATAGGAGTTAAGTATGGAAACACCACGCTTAGGCACCTCTGATGTCAAAATAACCCCAATCCTTATGGGAACTTGGCAGGCAGGGAAAAGCATGTGGGTAGGGATAGAAGACGCCGAAACGATAAAAGCCATACGCGCTGCTTTTGAGGCGGGAATCACCACGGTTGATACAGCAGAGGTATACGGCAAGGGTCACTCCGAGCAAATTGTCGCTCAAGCTTTATCAGATGTCCGTGACCAAGTGACTTATGCGACTAAGGTGTTTGCTAATCATCTCAAATATGATCAGGTGTTCGAGGCTTGTGAGGGTTCCTTGAAAAACCTGAAGACAGACTACATTGACTTGTATCAAATTCACTGGCCCTCTGGTTCCTTCAATAGTGAAGTCGTGCCAATTGAAGAAACGATGAGTGCATTGAACAAGTTGAAGGAGCAAGGCAAAATTCGGGCGATTGGCGTGTCTAATTTCTCTCGCGCTCAGTTGGAAGAAGCTTCGCAGTACGGACGAATTGATAGCTTACAGCCGCCCTACTCTCTGTTTTGGCGTCAAGTGGAACAAGACGCCATGCCTTACTGTGTGGAGAACACTATCTCTATCCTTGCCTACTCTTCATTAGCTCAGGGACTTCTAACCGGTAAGTTTGAACGGGGTCATACATTTGCAGAGGGCGATAATCGGAGAGATAATAAGCTTTTTAAGGGTGAAAACTACGAACGAGCGCAGCAAGCTCTAGATAAGCTTCGTCCTATTGCAGAACGTCATCAGTGTACTCTCGCTCAGTTGTCTCTCGCTTGGTTAATTGCTCAGCCACAATCGAATGCAATTGCCGGAGCGCGCAATGCCCAGCAAGCGACTCAAAATGCTAAAGCGGCTGTAGTTAAGTTGTCTGCTGATGAACTACAAGAAATTGACGCAATAGGGCGGCTCGTTACCGAGCATCTGGACGATAATTCAGTGATGTGGGACTGGTGATTTGTGAAAACAATTGTGTTAGGGTATTTATCGAGCATTGGATAAGGCTGTAGAGTAGTTAATCGCAAGCTGACTGTCAGTCATTAATGTTGATAAGTTAAGTAGGATGACTCAAGTAGTTGTTGGTCAAAACGAAGGAATTGATTCAGCTTTACGTCGGTTTAAGCGTCAAGTCTCCAAAGCCGGGATTCTGACAGATGTCAGACGGCATCGCCACTTTGAGACTCCCCTTGAAAAACGCAAGCGCAAGGAAATTGCAAGGCGTAAAAAGCGTTGGCGCTAAGCAAGCGGAGAATTCCGCCTGTTAGGTGTTTTGCTAAGGCAGAAGTAATTCACTGATTTAGTATGAGAGTCTGGAAAACAGCTCCCTATCGAACAGCTGAAGGCGAGCGCATCTTGGCAAAAATTACTTTGCTATTGGGAAGACGTGCTTAGGCACGTCTTTACTATTTGAGCGGAATTTCGAGCACAAACTCGGTTCCTTGATTGGGTGTAGAGAAGCACTTCAACTGACCACCGTGTTTTTCAACGATAATTTGGTAGCAGATTGATAGACCCAAACCAGTCCCTTTGCCTAAGGGTTTTGTTGTGAAGAAGGGGTCAAATATGCGGTCTTTGACATCTTCTGCTATTCCCAGTCCATTGTCGATTATTCTCACAACCACCCATGAGGTAGATTGTGATGTGGATTTATCCGCATGGTTAGAGGCTGTCCCGTCTCCTGTAGGCGTCAGTGGAGCGACTCCGGAACAGCTAGGAGTAGCGGCTCTGTTAGCATGGGCACAAAATAGCGCATTAGCCGCAAAACAGCACGCGATCGCGTCTAAGGAGCTACCAGTAGAGGTTCCTAACGGGTAGAGGAAACAATCGTCATCAAGCTGATCGCCATTTCTGATTTCTGTACGAATTAGGATGGTACGTGGAGCTGGCTCAATATCTACTAGAGGCGCATCCTTATGCTTTAGGGAAGGCGGTAGCTTCGCTGCTGATGGTCGTGAGTGATAAGGAAATGATGGCGAGGTTGAGCAATACCCGGAATTGTGAGCAGCGCGACAACTGGCTAGCTCCCCTCGTGCCGTTGTGTTGACACTATTTTCAGACCCATATGGCTGTAAGCTAACCCCTATTTGTGGAGCAGACTCTTGACGTGCCTCGTTCTCGGCAGCAATTTTACACGATTTAGTAATGCATCGCTTTTGATGGTCTTCCTTCAATGCATCGATCGCATTACACAGCAAATTCATAAATACTTGGTTCAACAGACCAGGGTAGCACTCCATCCGTGGTAGCTCCCCGTATTCTTTGATAACAGTAATCCCCGGATCATCTCCATTTGGTTTCAATCGGTTCTGGAGAATTAACAACGTGCTATCTATCACTTCGTGAAGGTTGACTGCCGTCATTTGCACTTCATCAAACCGCGAGAAGTTCCGCAGGGACTGAACAATTTGGCGAATGCGGTCAGCCCCCAATTGCATCGATGACAAAGTTTTGGGGAAATCTTCAATCAAAAAATCTAGCTCTATTGCCTCAGCTTGCTCTTGCACTTCTACCACCGGCTGAGGGTAGTGTTTGGCATATAACTGGAGAAGATTTAATACATCCTCAGCATATTGACTCGCATGAATCAGATTGTTACAAACAAAGTTGACTGGATTGTTAATTTCATGGGCAACACCAGCGACTAACTGTCCTAAGCTAGACATTTTTTCGTTTTGAATTAACTGGGCTTGAGTCTGTTGCAGCTCACTCAAGATGCTTTCCAGTTCATTTGTTTTCGCTCTCAGTCGAGCTTCGGATTGGCGCAAACATGCCTCAGCTAATTTTCGCTGAGTGATATCAGTAACAAAGCCTTCGTAGTAGAGCAACGTGCCATTCTCATCGCGCACAGCCCTTGCATTCTCAGAAATCCAGATAATGCTGCCATCTTTGCGATAAACCTGAGATTCAAATTCAGACACGGCATCGCAGGAGTACAGTTGCTCTATAAATTCATCGCGTCGCTGCGGAGTAACATAAAGCTGCCGCCCAATGTTAGTCAGATTGGTCAGCAATTCATCTGGCGACTCATAGCCGTATAAGCGTGCCAGCGCTGGGTTACAGGCTTGATAGCGTCCGTCAGGTGTTGTCTGAAAAATACCCTCGACCGCATTCTCAAAAATACTGCGATATTTCTCTTCAGCTTGTCGCAGTGCCTCTTCTACCCGTCTGCACTCAGCAATTTGATTAGCTAGTTTGTGGTTAGCGTGTTTCAACTGCCTTGTCCGCTTTACGAGATTTTTATGGATCTTGTCGTAGCGCTCTACCCAGTCAGCAGAACTAGTTGCCAAACTATCACGGCTTAGGAACATCGAGCATTCGCTCAATTATTTTGCCCGCTACTAACAGTAAACAGTATTCAACCTTTAAGTCATTGGCTGGGTGACGCAACACTTTCAGATTGTGTGATGTTATGTAGTAATAATTTGTGACACTCGTCCATTTTCTTTGTGATCAAAACATATTTTTATTGTGATTTGTGTCACAATAAAGATCCCCTAAATAGCCTAACTAGAAAGGCACTACGTTCACTAACCTAGAGCTGAGCAATGTGGCGATATCAATTGGCGCAACCATTATTGACCAACAAACAATCGGTAGCTTGGTGGCAAAGCTATCCGAAGCTGGGAACCTCCAGCTTTCTGGGAATAGTAATGATTATCACTATTTCTTTCGTGAAAAAGACTCCGGCAGTCGCGACTATCTTAACCGACTGGCGATCGGCTGCAAGTGACTCAGTGCTAAAAGGCATTTCAAATCAGGGAACAACTTCTCACTATGTGCTAGAGGCAGAACCCTCTTACCTTGTTGCCGATTTACCCTATACTCTACCACCAACTTACTTTCCAGCTAATCAGGGTAGTGTCGTGAATGTGCCACCTGTGAAGCGTCCTGAAAGAGCAATACCGAGCCTACCGTCATCAACGACTCCTGCCACGCTACCATCAACTGTCTTTCCGACAAATCAAACTCCCTCCGTTAGTGTTCCTTCCCTGCAAGTCATTCCAGCCCAAACGCCGACAGCAGTCACAACCTCCCAGCCGATTGAGCGTTCACAAGAAAATGTATCTCCGACTCTTAGTTCATCTCCTGTTATTGAATTTGGTCAGCCCCTGCCAAATATAAGACCAGCTGTAAGTGGGCGAACCTTGTATCATCCTGAACCCTAATCCGCAACGGCTGCCGAGTTTTATGTCAAAGTTGAATTGCTAATAGTTACAGGGAACTTTATTAAAAAAATATTGTAGGTTTGGCGATAATTATTGAAAAAATATGACTCTAGACAGTTGTTATCACTTGCCTGCTCGGTTAAGAAATAGTACAGGCATATACACTTAGGTTTTAGCTCAGGGATTTTTGTGTTTCCTCCTGATGCAAGACCCGGACACTTCAGGGGATGTCCTTGGGTGCATGCAGAATTCTCCTCACTAATATTGCATTACACCTTTCAAACAAGGCTTGACTAAACTTATGCTACTAACTAGCAACCTACTCCAACCGTTGGAGCAATCGCAGGCAATTGACAGGCAACCTCTGATTGTTTCTCCCGATACAAGAGTAGGTGAAGCAATTACCTGCATGAGTCAATGTCGGGCTAGTTGTGCGTTGGTAGTGGAACAACAGCAGTTGGTTGGTATCTTTACTGAGCGGGATGTCGTCAGAATCGCTGCCTCTGGTATGCCGCTCTCTGAGGTGGCGATCGCGCAAGTGATGACCCAAAATCCAATTACCCTCTGTGTCGAACAAGAGCAAGACATCTACTGTGTCCTATCTCTACTACGCCAGCATCAAAGAAGCCACCTTCCGGTCGTCGATGAGTTGGGTCAAGTGGTTGGTGTAATCACATGGAGTACTATCGTGGACGCGTTAGACCCAATAGAGATGTACTCCACTAGAGAAATCTTGCAGCAGGAAGTGGTGGAACAGACGGCTCAATTACGACTCGTCAATGAGCAATTGCAACAGCAAACCCGCTTACGCCAACAGGCAGAAGCTGCAAAGCGATCTAGTGAAGAAAAGTTCAAGAAAGCGTTTCGTTCCAGTCCTGTCCCGATCGCGATTAGCCGACTAAAAGATACACGTTTTATTGAAGTTAACGACAGCTTTCTTGAGCTTTATGGTTATGAGCGAAATGATGTAATTGGTCATACCGCCAGTGAACTGAATATTTTGGTCAATCTAGAAGACCGTGTCAAACTCATCCAGCTCGTGCAAGAGACAGGGGGCGTTCGTAACCAGGAACTCGATATCCGCACGTCTTCTGGCGAGGTGAAGACGGTGTTGGTAGCCGCAGAATTGATCGACATTGACGGACAAGCGTGCTTACTTGCTATAGCGAATGACATCACCGAGCGCAAGCTTGCAGAAGAAAAACTCAAAAAGAGTGAAGCTAATCTGGCAGCTGCCCAGAGAGTTGCCCATATCGGGAGCTGGGAATTTGATGTACTCACAGGGGAAATTACCTGGTCAGAGGAAAAATTCCGCATTTATGGTCTTGACCCAACCAAGCCCGAACCGACCTACGCCGAACTTATCGAGCTGGTTCATCCCGATGATCGAGCTAGTTTTCAGCAAGCCGTAAGCCGTGTGCTTGCAGATGGAACATCCTACGAAGTAGAGTATCGGATTTTGCAAAGTGATAGCAAAGCGGTAGCGACGTCAGGAGCGTCTGGTCAAGTCCGGCACATTGAGGCACGGGGAGAAGCTGTGTTCAATCAGCAAAAGCAGGTAATTAAGCTCAGAGGAACGGCACTCGATATCACCGAGCGAAAGCTTACACAAGAGGCGCTGTGTCAAAGTGCAGCCACTAATCGCGCCCTTTTAAACGCCATACCCGATATGATATTCCACTGTCGCGCTGATGGTACCTATGTAGACTTTAAACCGGCTAAAGACATCAAAACAATAATGCCGCCCAGCATGTTTATTGGGAAAAAAGTGCAGGAGATCTTATCACCAGAATTGGCACAGAGAGTGCTGTTTGCCCAAAAGCAAGCCATATTATCCGGACAGACCCAAACCTTAGAGTATCAGCTAGCGTTTGATGACCAATTATTGCACGATTACGAGGCTCGTATCGTAGCAATCAACAGTGATGAAGTTATCGCGATCGTGCGCGATATCAGCTCCCGCAAGCAAGCCGAGGCAGCACTCAAAGAGAGTGAGGTACGATTCCGGGGAATCTTCGAGAGTGCAGCGATCGGCATTGGTTTAACAGGAGCTGATGGGAAGCTGATTGAGGTCAATCCCACGTTAGCCGCGTTCTTAGGTTACAGCTCTTGTGAAATGCTAGCCCTGCCTTTTGCTAACATTACCCATCCGGATGATCGAGCAACTGACAGCGCACTGACAAAAGAAGTCATTGACGGACTCCGAGACTCCTTCCAGATTGAAAAGCGATATATCCGTAAGGATGGTCAGTTATTTTGGGGACGTGTGACGGTTTCTGCGGTTCGCAATTCAAAAGGGGAATTTCAGTTTACTGTTGCCATGCTCGAAGACATCACCTTTCGCAAAAAGGCTTTAGAGCGTTTGCGCTTGTTGGAGTCAGTGGTTGTCAATGCCAATGATGCTGTGCTAATCACCCAAGCCGAGCCGGTTGATTTTCCAGGTCCGAGGATTATTTATGTCAATGAAGCCTTTACACGCATGACGGGCTACACCCGAGAAGAGGTGATTGGCAAAACACCACGCATTTTGCAAGGTCCTAAGACCGATCGCACAATGCTACGCAAAATTCATCAAGCGCTATTGACTTGGCAGCCAATCCGGGTGGAACTCCTCAACTACCGTAAAGACGGTTCCCAGTTCTGGGTAGAGTTTGAGATTGTGCCCGTTGCAGATGAGACGGGGTGGTTTACTCATTGGGTTTCTGTGCAGCGAGACATCACTGAGCGAAAGCTTGCCGAAGAGGCTCTGCAACAATCAACTCAGCGATTTAGAGAAAAGGCACAAGAGCTAGAACTGGCTCTCTCACAATTGAAGCGCACCCAAGCCCAACTGATTCAAACCGAAAAAATGTCGAGTCTAGGGCAACTGGTAGCGGGTGTTGCCCATGAAATCAACAACCCAGTCAGTTTTATCTATGGCAATCTTACTCCTGCCAGAGAATACTTCCAAGACCTGCTAAAGCTCGTTCAACTCTATCAGCAAACTTACCCTGATTCCACACCAGAAATTCAGCAGATAGCTTGTTTAATCGACTTAGATTTTCTGCTAGAAGATTGGCAGCAACTAATGAATTCAATGCAGGTAGGAGCCGAACGCATCCTCCAGATTGTGCGATCGCTACTGCTGTTCTCTAGACAGAATGAATCACAAGTAAAACCTGTAGATATTGATGAGAGCATCGATAACACCCTACTAATATTGCAGCACCGATTGAGGGCAAAGGGAGATCGCCCTTCAATTGAGGTGATTAAAGACTATGGTCAACTGCCACTAGTCACCTGTTATGCCAGTCAGTTGAATCAAGTGTTTATGAATCTGCTATCGAATGCGATCGATGCTCTAGAAAATCAACCTTCACCACGAGTGATTACCATTAGTACGTCAGTGGTCAGTAGTCAGTGGTCTTCGAGTGGGCTTCCTATGTCCCAAATGGATTCGGGCATCCAGCATCAGTCAGTCGTCAGTAGTTGTGAACAAAAAGCAACGGACAAAGGACAACTGACAACTGACGTTGTGGTCATTCGCATTGCTGACAATGGTCTTGGTATGAGTGAGGAAGTGCTTCGTAAGATATTTGACCCGTTTTTTACTACCAAATCCGTGGGCAGTGGCGCGGGATTAGGGTTAGCCATTAGCTACCAGATTGTCGTGGAAAGACACTTTGGTCAAATCAGTTGTATTTCTGCTCCAGGACAAGGAACAGAGTTTATCGTAGAGATTCCAGTAAACTTGATGGCGCACCCAAATCCTGACGGGACTTCCTAAAAGAGTGCTCACCCGGTTTTGACTAAAGTAACACTTCCAGTCATAGGACTACTTAATCCTTGCCAGGGAGGGATTGAGAGGAACTATCCTCTCAATCAAGGCCTATTTTTTGACGGCTATCTACAATCCCAAATCTACTGCCACTCGATGAGCACAGGCAAACCCAGAAAATGCCACGGCATTTAACCCCTGTCCTGGAAACGTACTATCCCCCACACAATAAAGTCCCGATACGGCAGTCCGATTAAAGGGCATTCCCAATAACCCCATTAACTTACGCCTCGGAATCGGTCCATAAGTTCCATCCTCGCGTCCCAAAAAGCGCCGATGACTGCGGGCAGTTCCCACTTCCATGTAATCTAGTCCCGCATCTAAGCCTGGAAAAATTTTCTCCAGTCGCTCAATAATCCGTCCTGCGGCTTCTTCCTTCTTTTGTTCATACTCACTGGCAGAAAGCTTTTGCCAATCTTCAATCCAGCTAGGGGTAAATGTATGAACAATGTGATAACCGACTGGTGCCAAATTTGGATCAAGCAGCGTCGGAATTGATACAAAAATTGTCCCCTCAGCCGCCTCCATCTTGTCCCAATCTTCCAGCAAAATGTGGTGACACTCCGTACCGACTGGTAAAACTGATGCCTCTACGCCCAAGTGCAAACTTAAGAAACTTGGTGACTTTTTGTACCGCTTACGCCACCTTTTCTCAGTAGCTGGCATCTGTTTAGCTGGCAATAATTTCTCGAAGGTATCCCAACGGGTGGCATTGGAAACAATACGCTTGGCATAGTAGACTTTCCCCTCTGCTAACTGCACACCGATCGCTTTGTCGTTTTGCGTCAGAATTTTCGTCACCCTGGCTTTATAGTGGATCTGCCCTCCAGCTTTCTCCAGTCCCTCTACAAGTTTTTGTGCAATTTGCCCTACACCACCTTTAGGATAATTGATGCCGCCGTAATGTCGGTCAGAGAAAACCATCCCAGCATTAATCATCGGTGTTTGGTCAGCGGGCACGACTGACCAACAGTAGCACTCCATATCTATAAACTTCAGCAGATCGGGGTCACTAATGTACTTGCGGGCGATGTCACCTGCATTCTGAGGTAGGTACTTCACTAACCCTAAACAAGCGAATGGATGCTGGAAAAAAACCCGTGTTAGATAACGCGGTTCTTCCAAGGACAGCAACTCCATCGCGTTTAGGCAGTTAAAGACTTTCCAGCATTCGTCGTAAAACTTGCGAATCCCTTGTTGCTCATGAGGGAAGCGAGTGGTCAGTTCTTGTAAAAACTTCTCATAATCTTTGTGAACTTTTAGCTCTAAGTCAGCGGGGAGGTGATAGTGAATCTGTACAGGGTCAGGAATTGTCTCCAACTTGACATTCACGGCATCGAGTGCCCTAGTCAGCAGGTTGGTCGTTCCCTGAGTCCCAAACCCAAAAATCATCGACGCCCCGACATCAAATCGGTAGCCTTCCCGTTCAAAGTAGCCTGCACTGCCACCTGGAATGATGTAGCGTTCCAGCACCAGCACCTTCGCACCCTTTGCCGCCAACTGCGTTGCTGTTACTAGCCCCCCAATGCCAGACCCGATGACTATCACATCAAAAACTGATGTCCCGTAGTGGGAATTGGATTGATGGCTCAATGATTGAGGTTGGGAAGCAGTGAGCATGGAATCAGCTGTTTAGAAAAAATAATCAACGCATTTGAGTGTAGCGTTTCTTAGTGGCACAAGAGAGAAGATGGGTTATGAGTCATAGGTTAGCGGCAATAGTATTAAATCTTGAAATGATACAAATGTAGGGTTTTGATATTTCTTAAGGTGTCGGAACTGGCTGAACATCTGCTAACTCGCTCTCTTCATTCACCTCTCTCAATGCTGTTTCCAGGTCATGGGTCAGCTGTTGAGCACCTTTTTTGGCTGACTTTGTACAATAATTCGCTACCTTTATGGGAGAACCGATGGTAACGGTGGCATCACAGCCCCAGTGTGGTACAGGCTCACTGTAACTGATGCTAATGGGCACAATTACTAAACCACTGCTAGATTTACTGGCTGCCGCTTGCAGGGCGATACGAGCCATACCGGGTTTGAGCGGTTGAACCTGACTGCTTCGGAAGATATTGCCTTCAGGGAATATGACCAACACTTCGCCATTGCGGAGGAGTTCAACGCTGTGACGGATACTGCCAATTCCTGGTTGCCTTGTATTAACTGGAAATCCTCCCATGCGCCGAATGAACCAGCCTTGTAGTCCTTTGATTTCATCCTCTGAAACCATAAACCGCAAGTCACGCCCGGTAACGGATTTCCCAGCCGCATAAGGCAGCATCAATGCATCCCAACGAGAGCGATGGGTGGGAGCCAAGATCACTGCACCCGTCTTAGGGATATTTTCTTGCCCGGTTACTTTTATCCGACCGAAGAAAAGCGGCATGACAAGATGACTACCTAAGGGGTAGAGGATGGAGGTTAACCAGTTGCAGACACGGGAAGTAACGGGAGCAACTTTTGCCGCAGTGGATATCTCTGGAGGATGTTCTGGCGATGTAGTCATTACCTGTACTTGTTCACGGGAGGCAAGCTGAATCATATCGGATTAAGTTCTCTACTGAATCTTTATCTCGATTTCTACCTTATGGTTTCTCGCTAATTACTGTCTCCTACTCAAGGGACAGTTCTATCGGTGTCATGAGAGAGATTGAGTTAATGCGGTAGGTGGCCGATGACCAAAAAGTATGAAGGATCTTCACCCTTCAGCCTTCGTTTAACGCCGTTGAGCAAACCAAGACTGTAGTTGCTGGCGGCAAACTGATTCCATAATTCCAGCAAGAACTGCCAATCGATGATTAGAGTAAGCACTATCAGGAATATTGGCAACAGTACGAATAGTGCCAGTTTTTGGATCGTCCACCCCATAGACGAGAAGTCTCAACCGTGCCAGCACGATCGCGCCCGCACACATGGGGCAAGGCTCAAGGGTGACGTAGAGGGTGCAGTTGTTTAGGTGCCACGTTTGTAGGGCTTGTCCAGCTGCTCGAAGGGCGAGGATTTCAGCATGGGCGGTCGGGTCTTTGTCGCGTTCTCGGCGATTTTCAGCTGCCGCCAGCAAGTTACCATTGGCATCAACGACAACAGCACCCACTGGCACTTCACCCGCATCACCTGCTGCCTGTGCAAGTGCGATCGCCTGACTCATCCATTTCCGATGAATTAAATAAGTGGCGTCATCAATGGGTGGTGAGCTTTCATGCATCCAATGCTTTAGCTAACTGGCTGTGCTAATAAGGGATCTAAGCCACCGTTCCGGTCTAACGCATAGATATCATCACATCCCCCAACATGTTCATTGTTGATGAATATTTGGGGTACTGTGCGGCGTCCATTGGCGCGATCAGCCATTTTGCTTCTAGCTGCTTCATCACCATCTATCTTATATTCTGTATAGTTGACGCCCTTCCACCAGAGCAACATCTTGGCGCGGATACAGAATGGACAGGTTTGCCAAGTATAGATTTCCACATTGGCTTTAACACGTTCTGGATGGCGTCCCAGAAGAGGATTGAGAAAGTCAAGCATTTTTTGGTGAATTTTTAAGGAGTTTATCTTTAGCCTAGATCGATAAATTACAATACGTTTTAAAAATGGTTCAGTTAATTACTGACTCTAACAGGCGTTAGAAGAAAAGCCTTATAACCTTGACTGTTGTTAAAACGACCATAGCCTACAATCTGCCCCTTGTTATTAATGTCACATGCGCTGACTAATTCCCAGCCTGAATTGTTGGGTAGCAGGTTGTTCAGGTCTCTCATCCTGCCGTTTTCCCACAAGAAAGCGTGGGGTGAGCCATTGCCGCTGATTGCTGTGAACGAATCACCAACCACTTTGCCCACGTCGTTTATGCCATTGGCGATGCTGTAGTTGCCACCAAGAGTGCCTAGGTCAGTCATCGTGTCGTTTTCCCACAAGAAACCGTGGTAAAACCCACTACTAGTATCTGCTCTACCGATCGCCTTCCCTAGGTTGTTGATTCCCAAGGCTTGACTGGAGTTACCGCCAAGAGTGCCCAAGTCGATCATCGTACCCTTTTCCCACAAAAAAGCGTGGAGAGACTGATTAGTGGTGTACGAATAGCCAATTATCTGCCCAATGTTGTTGATGTCATAGGCGAAGCTGGAGTTGCCGCCAAGGGTACCCAAGTTTGTTGTTGTACCCTTTTCCCACAATACAGCATGGCTCAACTCATTAATGGCTGATGATGAGCCGACCACTTGTCCTCTCCTATTGATGCCATAGGCACGACTATAGTCGTCACCGACAAGAGGATCTAGCTTAGTCATCGTGCCATTTTGCCACTTGAAGGCACGGCTTCCACTATTTGTGTTGGTGTCTGAGTGACCGATAACCTGTCCTGCATTGTTAATATCATCGGCGATCGTGTCGTATTTACCACCGAAAGTTCCCAAGTCAAGCATTGTACCGTCTCGCCATAAAAAAGCACGCTTGAAGTTATTACTGGTGTACCAACTACCGACAACTAGCCCTACGTTGTTAATGCCATAGGCAGCGCTGGATTGACCCTCATGGGTGCCTAGGTCAGTGACTTCATAATAGAAACTCGTCCTTGCTGTGGCAGTAGTAAAGATGGAGCATGTCAAGGCAATAAGCACTCCCCCAACTAAACTTATTACGACTTTTTTCAGTAAATGCTTAGTCATAGAGCCTATTTTTTGTAAAAGTAAGTATGTTCAACTAATACCAATTTTTTCTAGACAAAAGTTTGATTACTTAAAACCGCCGTTCATACTCTACGATCGCTCCAGTATTACCCGAAAAATCAGAGAAACCGCGTAGGAGAGTTTGCTCGTTTACTCGATAGCGCAAGCTGTATTGGAAAGGTTGATTAGTGGTCAACTCCTTTAATACAGAAACTGAGAAATTACGACTGATATCAACCCCTGCTTCGGCACTCAACCCCAGAGAAGAAGACGATCGCGCGGAAGCCCGCTTGTCTTCGTTAGTAATAATTGTGGGGAACAGACGAAATTCGCTTAATCCTAAGGCGTCGCCAATGATATTTTGCACATTACTTAAGAGCGCTGAGCCAGCCAGGTTCGCTAAACCGAGCGTACTATCTCCCCGACCTAAAGTATCTACAAAACTGCCGCCTAAGAGAGCCACAATTTCTGACTTGCTACGAGATGGAGTGCTAGTTAATTCCAGGTTATCAGCAAGCCGACTTGCTAGCCCCATTGCCCTTGCCTGAACACGAACAGTTCGCACACGACCAAATGTTAAATCAGTGTTCAGTCCCTCTCTGATCTCAGCAGAGAGAGGATCATTGGGGAGCCGTCGTTGTGTTGATTCTGTCACCAATGCCTGTAGCCGCACATCTAAAGTTGGGTCAAGTCCTTGCTGAGGAACAAATCGAGCCGTATTTTCATAATTCCGTACTAACCGGAATTGAGTAGTAAACAGATTCACCTCACCACGCTCCAAGCGAATCGTTCCCTCAGGGCTAAGGTTACCCAAGCGACCATTGATGGTCAGTGTCCCACTGGCAAGGAAATTTAAAATTGGTACTCGCGTGATTTGGATGCCTTTACCCAGAGTCAGATCTAAGCCATTGAACTCGATAGGACTGGTAGACGCCTGTTCCCCACCAGTGCTTCCATCGCCACCTATAGCAGGAGCAGGGGTTTGCTCTGCCAATGATACCTGACCGTCAAATAGATTGAGTTTCCCAGCAATACGAGGGGCAAGGGCAGCGCCGCCGATCACAACATTACCTCTAACACGACCCCGATAAAGTCCTTTGAGATTGATTGCCAGCGCACCGATGTCAATAGTCAGGGGATTTTCCTGAGGTGCAGGCTGCGAAATTGGGATAGTTCCTGCCGCCGTTATGATACCGTCACTGAACTGAGCCCGTGCACTTTCAACTAAAATGCGATCAAAGTCAAACCGAATTCTACTGGAGACATTAGTTAAGCGATCGCCTTCAGGTAGTGCGCGAGCAGCAAGCGTGGCATTGTCTACAGTGGCAATTCCTTTGGCAACAAGTTCTCCAGGTCTGTTTCGCTTCTGGTCGTAGATTCCAGAGATTTCTAGTTGCACATTACCAGTACCATCAACCCAGCTGACCTGTCCGTTGGTGAACAGGTTTAATAGAGCTAGTCCTTGGTTTTGGACATTGATATTGAGATTGATTTGGTTGCTTGCTGGGTCTACGGAAGCAATAGGGAGTTTGTAAGGGACACTACCGTTAATAGTTAGAGGGTCAGACGTTTCAGCCAACAGGAGACTGCTGTCAAAGTTGAGGCGGGCATTAGCATAGCTAAAGCTGCCTTGAGCTGACTGTAGGGGTGTCTGGTTGAGAGTTGCATCAGTGATGATTACCTCACCTCTAGCTTGGGGATTTTTAATGCTACCGGAGAGTGTAGCCGTGGCGTTTAACAAACCGGTGAAGCCAACAAGAGCGGGTGGCACTTTAGTAACTTTTTGCAGAACAGCTTGCAGCTCATCGATAGGGAGGTTGCGTATCTGTAGCTGTCCGGATTGGGCATCACCGCCAATGGTACCAGCGTAGGAGAGCAGACTCTCCCCGGATTGGAAACGTAGAGGCAGCAGGGTAAGGACACCATTTTGGAAGTTGCCTTGGGCATTTACTTGGTTGGCGCTGTAGGCTCCCCACTGCCAGTCTTGACCCTGAATATTAAAATCGGCGCTGATGCCAGAAGCGGGAGAACCAGCTACATTGAGGGTTCCAGTAAAGCGACCTTTCGCGTCGGCAAGTTCTGGGAAGGGTGAGGCGGCACGCTGCTCTCTCTGTTGTTGTAAGAGGGCTTGAATTTCCGCAAGACGCCGCAATTGAATTTCCAGGGGGGCTTCTGGCAATCCGGCTGGTGTTATGGCGATATTACCAGCCTTCTGGTAGATGGGAGCCTTAAAGCCACGATTCAGGTCGGTAAAGTCGAACAGTTGCAGGGCAGTGAGAACGTCCTTGAGGTCTCCTTGGGCGACCTGGAGTTGCGCTTGGAATTGGGGACCTCTGGGAGTTGGGGTAAGTTGAGCAGAGAGTAGGTATTGATTATCACCTTGTTTGAACTGACCGTCTCGCAGAGAAACAATGCCGTTTTCGTATTGGAGGGAGCCAGTGAATGAGTCGCCTCTGAGGGTACCAAAGATGGGATTAGCGATCGCAACGGTTCCAGAAATTCCATAGGTATTGAGGTTGACAGCTAGGTCGCCGGATAGGTCACCAGAGAGCGGTTGAGACGCGATCGCACTAGGCAGGGGGGTTAAGTTTTTAAGTAGGCTAATAGGAAACTTTTGCGCATTGACTAGCAGCAGTTCCCCTTGCCGAGAACCCCGAGCAACTGCCTCACCCCGTTGGATAACAAACGAGATAGGTTTATAGTCAGAGCCAAGCGCCACCTGAATCTGGTCAGTATTCCCAGCTAGCTGCAAGTTTACCCCCTGCCCAGGTGCCGCATTCACTGAACCCTTAAGCAGTGGTTCAAACGCCAAACCTCCAGCAACAAAGTCCCGCAGCTGTAAGTTACCGTTGGCACTGGGAGCCGTTGGTGTGCCAGCAATCCGACCATCAAAATCCGCTCGTCCTGCTATCCTTGCCGTGTTAGGTAGGGTGACAGGGAGCTGTTGCAGATTTAAGTCTCTGGCTTGAACATTCAGATTAAATGAACGTATTGCCTGTAAACCTTGATTCGCCAGGTTGACATTAACAACGCCATCGGCATTGAAGCCATTAGCCCTTGCCTGTAGAATCTGCAACTGTTGACCATTCCAGTTAATGGATGCTGTCAGAGGTCGGTCAATTAAAGCAAGACCTTCACTGAAATTTACCTGACCACTAGCCTGAATTGCAGAGGGCGAAAGTGCCGTCAGGGAACCAGAAACATTGAGTCTACCACCTAAGCTTCCTCGTAAATTCTGGGAAAAATTCGCTAACTGAACGCCAGTCGGTTCGACAACTGCCTGAAAACGACCATTGTCCAGTCGCACATTAGTAGCCGTAACGGTACCTCCTGCCACATTTAAACTTCCAGAAGCACTACCAGTAATAGTAGAAGGACTTAAGGAAGCCAAATTTCCAGAAAGCTCGAAGTTACCAGAGAGCGGTCCTTGTAGCTGTGGTGGTACCTGAGCCAGACGCTGCACCTGCACCCCTTCGGCTCGACCTTGTACCCGAAAACGACCATTTTCCAGACTTAGGTTCCTGGCGGTAATAGTACCGCCTGCCACATCTAAACTCCCAGAAGCACTACCAGTAATTGTGGAAGGACTCAAGGAAGCTAGATTCCCAGACAACTCAAAGCTACCAAAAAGTGGAAGTGGTCCTTGTAGCTGCGGTGGCACCTGAGCCAAACGTTGCACCTGCACCCCTTCGGCTCGACCTTGTACCCGAAAACGACCATTTTCCAGACTTAGATTCGTGGCAGTGACGGTACCACCTGCCACATTTAAACTTCCAGAACCCCGTCCACTAATTGTGGAAGGACTCAAGGAAGCTAGATTCCCAGACAACTCAAAGTTACCAAAGAGTGGAAGTGGTCCTTGTAGCTGCGGTGGCACCTGAGCCAAACGTTGCACCTGCACCCCTTCGGCTCGACCTTGTACCCGAAAACGGCCATTCTCCAAGATTACATTCGTGGCAGTGACGGTACCACCTGCCACATCTAAACTGCCAGAACCTCTTCCACTAATTGCAGCAGGACTTAAGGTAGTTAGAGAACCAGAAACATCGAAGCGACCTGAGAGTGGACCTCGTAAGGCTGGTGGAACTTGAGCCAGACGCTCCACCTGTACACCGTCTGCCTCGACTCGTGCATCGAAGCGACCATTAGCAAGTTGCACATCAGTGGCTCTGACGGTTCCACCAGCAATGTTCAGACGCCCAGAACCAGTAGCACGAATTGTGGAAGGAGTCAAGGCAGTTAGAGAGCCAGAAACATTGAAGCGCCCTGAGACTGGACCTCGTAAGGCTGGTGGAACTTGAGCCAGACGCTCTACTTGTACACCGTCTGCTTCGACTCGTGCATCAAAGCGACCATTAGCGAGTTCCACGTCAGTGGCTCGCACAGTTCCCCCGGCGATGTTCAGACGCCCAGAACCACTACCACGAATTGTAGAAGCACTCAAAGTAGCGAGAGGACCAGAAACATTGAACGAGCCTGAGAGCGGGCCTTGTAACTGTGATGGGACTTGCGCTAAACGCTGCACTTGTACACCTTCTGCCCTCACTTGTGCCTGAAATCGCCCACTTGCTACCTGCACATTGCTAGCCGTGACTGTACCTCCAGCTACATTGACGATTCCATTACCACTGGCACGAAAGTTTTGCGGGTTGTCCAAGGAAGTAATGATTTGTGTGCTGCCGGAGACGGAGCCAATGGGAACTGGCAGTTTAAGACCATACGTCCTGGCGATCGCGTCTCCTGGTACGCCCGTAGCTTGGGCATCGAATCTCACGTTTCCTTTCTGACCCAGTTGTACCTGCCCCCTTCCCGTCACCAAGCCACCAACGGTTGGTATGGCTCGGAGATTGTTAATCGCCAGTGTTGAATCAATTATGCTAAAGCCAGAACTGATTGTGCGAAAGTTTACTCGGTCAAGCTGAGTTGGCTTCGTGGTTGCAAAATCACCGCTAACAATTGGTTTATTGAGAGCTCCCGTTAACCGCAGAGCCGCTTGCACCTCTCCCGATGCTACAATGGGCAACTTTTTGATATTAAAGGTTTGTAAAACCTGACTGAGTGCGATCGGTTGGGTGCGCGCCGAAAGGTTGAAGCCTGACTGCGTATCTACTATCCCGTTGGCTTGAGCAGGTACCTGACCGAAAATTGTTTTGATATTTTCCAGCCTAACTTGTGTTCCTTTAAAGCGCAGCAGACCATTAGTTTTGACAAAGGGCTTCGGTAGCTGAGGTACTCGTGCTGTGACTTGATCAAGTGTTGCAGCTCCTGATAACTTCAACGGGACAGCAGGCTCTTGTTTCAATTCCAGATTCGCAGCGAGCTTACCAGCTTGCAGTAATATCGGCAGCTGGATTAACCGACCGACTTCAGCCGCACCTAGGCTAGTCCCCGAAACAGCCAGGTTTGTTCGTCCCTCTGAAGGGCGGCTCTCTCCCTTGATTGTGAAATTCCCGCCACTAACTAACTGACCCCCTAAGTCAAACTGAATCAGCTTATTGTCATTAAGAAAACGAGCTTTACCAGAAGGCACCTTGACAGCTACAGGTGTCTTAGGATTTCCTCCTCCTCCCCTCGGCACCAGCACAACATCTGCATTCTGAAGCCGCAGTACCTGTAGCTTTATATCGATCGCACCTTTGGGTAACGTCTGAAGTTTGGTGTTAACCCAAGCTCCATCCTTACTCTGTTCTATATATGCATTCGGTTTAACCAGGGTGACCTCTAGCGGTAATGTGCGCTGCAACAGGAGTGGCACTAGGTTAAATGAAACATCTACCGCCTCTATATCAGCTCGGTCAGGGTCTGTAGGCGTTGCTGGTACTTTTGTAGAGCCAAACCGCAAACCATTGAGGGAAAAGCGTTCTACTTGACCCAGCTTAACTGGACGATTGAGGATCTTAGTAAGCGTTTGCTCAACCGTTGGACCCAGCTGTTGTTCGATGAAAAACCATGCCCAGGTTATTCCTCCCCCAACTCCAACCAGCAACCCCGCACCGATAAGTAGCCCTATCCGTCGCCGCTGACGTTGTCGTAGCACTCTAGGGGAGGCTTGTTGCGGCTGATTCTCTGAGGTTGGTTCCGGTTCGTTGCCGGGTTCGGGGGTATTTGTCATGGTTTTTTTCGCACCTCACCCTTGAGATGGCATTGCGGTAGCTGCTGTGACCCGTCCACTGGTAAGAAATTTATCTACAGGCATGTAGGGTCAACCGGATATTAAGCTAGGTGAATAAATCTTGAATACAAAGTACGTCAATTAACTAAAGACGTTGGTTATCAGGGCGGATTTCATAGAAAGCTTTTGTTCTTAGATAGCTAAATCCTCCGCACTTGTCTAAGTCATCAGGAGATAGCTGTTTACTATACACGGTACTCCTCTTGGTCGCGATACTGTTTTTTGACTTTCCAAAGCTAGGTGTTATGAAAGCTTCTACCAGATGAGTCAAAATATCCATAATGATGAAAAGAAGAGTTGGCGGCTCTGCTCGCTGTTTGAGGCTAGCATAGCGATTCGCAAGAAGCTAGCGCTCTTTCATACAAAATCATTGGTTCAGCGTTAGCTTAGCATTCTCAAAATTGACGTTCCCGAAGACTAATCTAGCAATCCGAGCTATTCTCTATGACGCTGGTCAGGGTTCTAAGAGTTCCCAGAACGACAGTTATATCGGTTGTCACTTGGATGAGATACAGATGTCTCCGTTTAGAGAAAGAATCCCCCCCCCTTGAGGACCGGGGAGAACTGCATTGAATATTCCACCCCTTGTGGGTGGAGATTCAGTTAGTAGTTAGTGGTTAGTAGATAGTAGTTTCTCCTTATAGTTTTTGACTTCGATGTTGTTTATGTCCCCCCACTAACCACTAACTACGGGTAGGCGGCAGGCGGCTTTCCTCCACACCCACTCTTGGGATGTGGTATCTCCGCCGCCCTTAATGAAAGGTCGCTGGAGGGAGGATGTTACCCCATTCGTTTTTGTAAAAGCTTTTTCGCCTGCTGCACTTCTGACTCATTAGCGTAGTAATGCTGATAGTTATAGTAAGAGCGGGTTGTATAACCCTTAACCCCGTTAGCAATAACACCCAAGACAGTGGCGCTAGAAATTTTCATGCTATCCAAAGCTTGCATTAGAACTGACCGATCAGTCCTGCCCAATCCTACTACCATGACAACGCCTTCTGTGTGAGCTGCTAGGAGTCGGGCATCAGCAAGTCCTAACGCTGGGGGGGTGTCATAAATAACCAGGTCAAAAACAGCCTGGAACTGCTCCATCAAATACTGAATCTTTTTAGAAGAAAGCAGTCGGGTCGGGTCGGGCGGCAGCTGACCAGCGGTCAGGACATAAAGGTGATCCCACATTGGCAATCGTTGGATTGCCTGTTTCGCTGTGATATCTGTGGCAATCACATTACTGAGTCCTACATGATTTTCTAGACCCAATAGGCTATGTACCCGAGGACGCCGCAGGTCAGCATCGACCAGTAGAACGCGCTGACCCATGGCGGCAGCGGCTTGAGCTAAGTGGACGGCAACCGTGGATTTGCCATCCGCTGGTACGGCTGAGCTAATCACAATGGAGTGGATTGGCGTATCACTTCCGAGAAAGCGAACGTTTGTATGTAGAGAGCGAAACGCTTCTAAGAAAGGAGAAGCTTTGTACCACTGGGGCTGGCGACGATGTCTTTTGTCGGTTAGGGAGTCTTGAACAGGTATCATCTCAGCTAGGTCTGCTATTGGCGTCGCCTGTTTGAGCTGTTTTTGGTAGGGAATAATGCCGAGAAGTGGTAGTTTGGTGCGTTCTTTCAGTTCATCAGGAGAGTGGAAAACATTGTCTAATCGCTCCACCAGGAGGGCTGCTCCCATACCCAATAACAAACCTGCGATCGCGCCTAATGTGATGTTCCGCTCGGTATTCGGCGAAACGGGAACGTCAGGCTTTTTAGGTTTTAAAATAATCTGCCAGGGAAGTGCTTTCTGCGCGGCTTCAATTTCCAGAGTTTCTCGAACCCCCAGAAAGCGGTTTAAGCTTTCTGTTGCGACATTGAGTTCCCGCTGTAAATCCGTGTACTGACGAGCAATTACAGGCAGCTGTTTCACGTCTTGGTTAAGGCTACGTTGTGCCTGAGCGATCGCGTTTTGTCGTACTTGCAAAACTTGTTGTTGGTTAGCCGCCTCCACCAGTTGCTTGCTCAGATCCAAGCGAAGCTGACTTGGTGAATCATTAGAGACAGTTGCCTGCGTCGAACCTGTCCCTAAAACTTTTTGAGATTCTTGCTGTAGCAAGGGTAACAGGTTGCGCTGTTGATTGCGTAGCGCCACGATTGTTGGACTATCTTCTGTAAACCGGGCTGATTCCTTAGCAATCTTGCTTTCAATTTCAGAGAGTTGGTTAAGTAATTGTTGGTAGCGGGGGGCTTCACTAATATTAGCTGTAGCGATCGCCTGATCGGGTGTCAACCCCAGTTGCTCTGAGATGGCTGCAAATAGGGAGCGGGCTTCTCTGAGCTTTACCTGAGTATCCAATTGCTGTTGCTCAATTGCGCTAACACGAGTTGACAGCTGTTGCCCTTGACTTTCGGGGTCTAGCAAGTTGTTCTGCTGCCGAAACGCTTGCAGTTGTCCTTGGAGTTTATCTACGCGATCATGCAGTTGAGGCAACTGACTGTTTACGAACTCAATTCCCTTTTTCAGGTTTACTTGTCGCTCTAGAAGCGAGTAGCGGAGATACCCTCTAGCCACCTCATGTAAGATATATCTAACTTTTTCGGGATCTGTATCGCGGTAGCGGACTTCCAGAATTTTAGTTTTTTCCAGTTGGCTAATTCCCAACTGATTATTAGTGATTAGAGAGTCGTAAGTGATATCTTTATAACGCTTTTGAATCTCCTCAATCACGGGAGCCATTAACTTAGGACTGCGTAATACCTGAATTTGCGTGTCGTAATCCAGAGAGGAAGTGGGGACATCGCTATTAGCGCCGCGCACTTGCGTCAATTTGCTCAGATTCCCTTCCTCTGTCACCGGCTCCACAAGCAACTGAAACTTGCTTTCGTACTTGGGCGTCTGATTCAACGTCCAAAAACCGATTGCAGAAGTCACGGCGATCGCTACACCGACAATCACTAAGCCACGGCGTCGAACCACAGTAAACAGCTGTCGCAGATTTAGTTCATCGTGGCTACTGTCCATCAGCTGAGATTGGTAGATGAGCGGCAGTGGCTGCAAACGCTTACCATTCCCGTTAGATGTTAACGGCTCTTTAAAATTGCTCATCTCCATTTTGCCCCCTGGTCTTATCTAGTTTGATTGAGAGCTTTAGCAAAAAACCTGCTCGCATGTTTTATTCTGTAGCAGATATGCACAGCATATTACACAAAAAGTTGCAAGGTTGAAAAGGTATACAAAATTCTAGCGGATTTACACTAGACCCACGGCTACATCCTAAACGACAAAAAACTCTCCATCGAACTAGAGCCGTGAGGAGAGTTGCTGTACAGTCTTTCCTTTAACGGGCAAGAACCTAAAACACGAAGAGAGAATTTTTATCCGATCTCTAATTATTATTATCAGTTCTAATTCCGAGGATTCTCAAGAAGTCAAACAAACCAGCAGCAGGAGCAACAATCGTGCCTAGGGTATCGGAAATGCTAGCAAGCGTGGAACGCCTGACGACGACAACATCATTATTACGCAGAGTGGGATTTTGTTGCTCATTAATTCCTCGAGCCAAATCTATCTCAATATCCCGTTTGGTAACAGTGCCATTGGGATTGAGACGAAGCAGCTCAACTGAACGCTTACGAGCGCGGATATTAAATCCACCGGCAGCTTGTATGGCTTGATTCAAAGGGGTGTTGGGCGGGACTGGGATGGCACCGGGTCTTGCCACTTCCCCAACCACATTCACGACAATGGTATTAGGAGAAAAGCTAGCCGAACCGAGTTGCATGGCTTCAGCTGGGTCAAGAGCGGTTGCCGTAGGAATGATAATGGTATCTCCATCTTGCAAAAGAATATCTTGATCGCGATCGCCTCCACGCAGCAGTCCCCACAGATTTGCCTGAATTACTTTTGTTTCACCCGAGCGAAGAATACGGCGGATGGTAACCCCTCGAATATCAGCAACGGATGTAATACCCCCAGCCACTTGAATGGCTTTTGTCACCGTAGGAGGACCGGCTTCTGCTCCGCCGCCAACAGTTGTGCCTGTTGCACCGCCCGTTATTGCGCCTGTTGCACCGCCCGTTCCTACTGCGCCTCCAGTTACGGCATACGTTCCAGGACGGGCTACTTCTCCTACTATCGCAACATTAACTGGCTTATTGTCTTTTGAGGCAAAACTGGCATCTGCCAATTGACGACTTTCAGCTCGATTATCCGCTGTCACACTGGGGATAAACACTGTGTCTCCATCTCTCAAAGGAATGTCTTGATTGAGGTCACCCTCCTGAAGTAATCTCCTCAGGTTGACATTGATTTGTTGCGTGGTTACCGAAGCCGTGCGACGCCGGATAATCACATCGCCAATGGCGGCTGATTGAGTAATACCACCGGCTAGCGAAATAGCCTGTGTCACTGTGGGAAATTGGCTTGTTCCTACGGCGGCACCGGCTGCGCCAGCTCCGCCTGGAGTGACAGTGTAAGTTCCGGGACGATTGACTTCACCTGCCACGGCGATGTTGATCGGGCGCGGGGTTAGGAGATCGATATTGATTATGGGGCGTCTCACATAGCGAGCATATCGAGATGAAATCACGTCAGTCGCTTGCTGAATCGTCAACCCCCGGACTGGCACAGTACCAAGCACTGGCAAGTTGAGGGTACCATCGACCAAAACCGTAAATTCGCCACTGTATTCTGGAACGTCAAAGACGTTGATTTTTAGGCGATCGCCTGATCCGAGGGTGTAAGGTGTCTCGGACTGCGCAATGAGCATCGGCGCGATCGAGCGAACTTGCGCTATGCCAGGAGCCGGTGCAGCAACGGCAAAAGCTGCTAGGAGGGTTAAAGCAATGGGTGGGTTGAGGCGTCTTCTTAAACGGCTACCAGTCATACCAGTTGGACAAAAAATCTTAGAACCTCTTTTTGCGCTCACGTTCAATAGTATCCCTTACAGAAATGTTCACTCTTTACTACACAAAGTCACTTTAATTTAGGCGAAAGTTCCGTAAGCATTGTAATGATATAAAATTCCCTAAACTCGTGTACCTTTGATCTATCAACTCAACTTCGGAAGAGTAGGAAAGGTGATGAGGATAGCCAGATGCACGGGTCGTTTCTATCAAGCCAGCAAAATTATTCCCCAATGGGGGTATATCTTTATTGGCTCATTCTTGGGCAGTACTATGCTATCCGCTGCTGCGGGTGTTGCCAATACCGTCACAACCAAGCCAGTTCAAACTACAGCCAATCGGGATTCTGGCAGCTCAATGGGTGAGTCTCTCCTGAATAATCTACTGGGAGGCAATACCCAGCGTCCCCAAAAGTTTACCAAAGGCGTTACGACTAATAATAGTACAAGAGCACCAGCCGCAGCACAGGTATGGCAGCCCTCAAAGGGTACGGCAGCGCAGCTGGCTCAAGCCAGAACTTTTCCTGATATTCAAGGGAACTGGGCACGGAGTTTCATTGAAGTGCTGGCAGAGCGGGGTGTGATTAAGGGGTTTCCTGATGGCACATTCCGACCTGATGAGCCAGTAACACGAGCTCAGTTTGCCGCGATGATTCGTCAAGCCTTCCCAAAAACCCCCAAACGTCCAGGAGTCCAATTCGCGGATGTACCACCGAATTACTGGGGATCTGAGGCGATTCAGGCAGCTTATAGCACGGGATTTCTGGAAGGATACCCCAATAGAGTCTTTAGCCCTGAACAAAATATCCCTCGTGTCCAAGTTTTGGTCTCTTTGGTCACAGGGCTAGAACTGTCTCCACCGGCTCAAGTAGCAACAGTTTTAAATACAACCTTTCAAGACGCTGCACAAATTCCTGAGTATGCCCGCAATCAGATAGCGGCGGCAACGGTCAATCAGCTAGTTGTTAATTACCCAAATCTTGCTTTAATAACTCCCAATCAACTCGCCACTCGCGCTGACGTGGCTGCGTTTATCTACCAGGCTTTGGTCAAACAGGGAACCCTACCGCAACTGCCTCCCACGGATGTTGCATCCCAGTACATCGTTGGCTACAGACCGCCTATCGCCCAACCGCCAACCCCACCCCCTGATCAAACGGCAGCTCTCAGACAACAGTATCGACTGCCGGAACCCCCGACGGCAGAACTCCTCAGACGAATCTTTGGTGGCGGATCGAGTATTGGCACACCGACAGCGTTTGGCGCTCAAAGTGGTGACGTATTCGCTGGATTTAGCTATCAACAAAGAACCCGTTTTACGGACATTGATGATGGTGCGGTTGCGCTGGGTTTTGGTCTGGGTGATGCGAGGCGGTATGTCGCTCTAGAGACTACGGCTACTTCTTATTCGACTATCCGACAAGGTTTTTTTGAAAATGGCGGCATTAGCTTTAAAGCTCACCATACGTTTCCTGGTGACGTGGCTGTGGCAGTCGGCGTAGAGAATGTGATTGATTGGGGCAATACTGATGCGGGCAAGAGTGTTTACGGCGTGGCTACTAAGGTGTTTCGCCTGCGCGAAAATTCATCTGAACCCTTGAGCCGGGTGACTGCATCTATAGGCGTTGGCGGTGGTCGTTTCCGCTCAGAAAGTGCCATTAGGCGGGGAGACGGAACGCCCAATGTGTTTGGTAGTGTCGGCGTCCAAGTCGCTCAACCCATTACCTTGATTGGCGAATGGACAGGTCAAGACTTGAACTTGGGAGCCTCAATCACTCCATTTCCTGGTGTACCATTGGTCATCACCCCAGCCGCTGCCGACGTTACTGGTACTGCCGGTGATGGAACCCGGTTTATCCTAGGTGTTGGGTTCGGTTTCTCGTTCTAAGTCATTAATCAGGAAGGAAAGTTATGAAGATTAAACATCTTCCCTCATATTTGGGACTGGGTTTTGCCTTAGCGATTTCGGGTGTTGTTTCTAGAACCTCACCAGCACAAGCGCAGTCAGGTAACTTTTCAGATGTTACGGGTGCGATCGTCACAACCAGTGATATAGTTGGCGGCTTCTCCCCTGGTGGTGATAGGCGGGTGGATATAGTATTCCAAAATTCTCAGATTCAGCAGGCTGTTAATAGTGCAGCCACGTCAGTTAATCAGCAGCTGGCTACAGGAAATTTGCCGATCGCCGCCACGGGCCCTTCTACCCCAATTCCAACAATAGTGCAGAAAAACTGTGAATGCGTCGTGACAGGCGGCAGCAACGCAGCAGAGTGTGCGACGCAGCTTGAGAGAGCTTTGGTTAGCGCAGGAGCCAACCCCACCCTCGCTCGCAACTTGGCAAATAGTTTGCGGGGACTAAACTCTGACGCCACTGTCAATGCAGAGCAGTTCAGAGCGGTGGTTCGAGCGTATAATGCATTGATTGGTAGCAGTAGTGCCGACTTTTTAAGGAATCCTCCCCAAGAACTACGGGCAATTCAATCGGTGTTGTCTATATTGCTGAATGCGGCTTTGGGTCGCAGTTAGCGCTAAGCTCAGTTAGCTGCGATTTCTCAAGGGAAAGAATTTAGATTTACTTGGTTCAATGCAGGGTGCCTTCTACTGATAAGCCGCCGCACAAGCGATCGCACATAGTTTTGATGTGGGACTTTAAGAACCAATAGCCAAGAGCCTAGACTGGCGATCTTAGCTGCCATGCTGTTATCCTCTGTGAGGGGACTAATTATCGCGTAGTCAGATGGACTCAAGAAGGCTGAGACTTGAGTGATTTCCTTATCAGCAGTAAGCAATAATCTGAGGGTGCTTCTACTAGAGTCAGGGAAAGTGTTAATGGTGCAGACAACCAAATGCATACCAGGGAACTAATTATTGAGGCGGGTCGTACAGAAAGCCAGTATTGGAAAGACCTGTGGCGCTACCGAGAGTTGTTCTACTTTTTAGCTTGGCGTGACATTTTAGTGCGTTACAAGCAAACTGTGATCGGTATGGCTTGGGCGTTGATTCGACCATTTATTACCATGGTTGTCTTTACCGTAGTGTTTGGTAAATTAGCCAAGTTACCCTCTGAAGGTGCTCCTTACCCAATTCTGGTTTTTGCCGCAATGCTACCCTGGCAGTTTTTTGCTAGTGCGCTGGCTGAATGCAGCGACAGTTTGCTCAGTAATGCTAATTTGATTTCTAAAGTTTACTTTCCCCGCTTGATTGTGCCTGCCAGTGCCGTGATTGTCAGTTTTGTGGATTTTCTAATTTCTGGCATAATCCTGCTTGGGTTGATGGCTTGGTACGACTTTGTACCTAACTGGCGTATCCTGACACTACCATTGTTTATCGGAGTTGCCTTTGCCGCCTCTATGGGAGCTGGGTTGTGGTTAGCGGCACTGAATGTAAGATATCGAGATTTCCGCTACGTAGTTCCATTTGTGGTGCAGCTTGGTCTGTATATTTCACCAGTCGGTTTTAGTAGTACTATTGTGCCAATCAGGTGGCGTCTACTCTACTCATTAAACCCGATGGTAGGAGTTATTGACGGCTTTCGATGGGCAATTTTGAGAGGAGCATCAACACTATACTGGCCAGGATTCACGCTATCGGCGGTATTGGTTGCGTTATTGTTTGCTAGTGGTGTCTGGTACTTCCGCAAAACCGAACGCACGTTTGCAGATGTGATCTAACCACCAAGTCTTATCTATGCCAGATAAAGTAATTCGGGTTGAAGCCCTGGCTACAAATGTGAGATTCATCCTATTTGCTTTAGAACGAAGCAAGGTAATTGCTTTGCTAATATCGGTTCAACGGAGCCGGAAATCGATTTTTGAAATTTTGAGCTACATCTAGTTACTGAAGCAACTACTGGTTGCAAAGCTACTTCATCCCAAATTCTACTTAGTAAGTAAAGCAAAATAAGTTCAACAAAGGACTTAAACGCAAGTGAACAATTTTCTCAAACTTATCAGCTCCAAACTCAATAAACTGACAAAACTAGTTTCCTATGGGAGCAAGATTGGAATTGAGCGACTCCTTTGGGCGGTAGAGACGGTGGAATTTGAGTATGGACATTACTTTTCTTCCAACCAAAAATTGGGAGTTGATAAACATGGAAATCCAGTTCCTTGGTATACCTATCCAGCCATTGAGTATCTGAAGCAGCTAGACTTTAGTGATAAAGAAATTTACGAGTATGGTGTTGGAAACAGCTCTCTATTTTGGGCGAGAAGAGCCAAGGCAGTAACCAGCATTGAGAATGACAAAACTTGGTACTCTTTCATAAAAAATAAGCAAGGAGCAAATCAGGAACTTATTTTCATTAATGATGAAGAAGATTATGTAAATTCTATTCTAAGAAAGAAACAGAAGTACGATCTGATTATTATTGATGGTCTATCTAGACAAGCCTGTGCCCAAATGGCGATTCAATGTCTTAAACAAGGAGGATTTATTATTCTAAATAATTCAGACTGGTATCCTGACACAGCAAAATTTCTCAGAGAATTGGATTTAATTCAAATTGATTTCACTGGTTTAGGTCCGATTCATTACTATACTTGGACTACTTCACTGTTTCTTCAGCGAGATACTCGTATAACACCTCGCTCTGAATTACAGCCAGAACCAGGGATCGCAAGCCTTGCACATAAGGTGAATCCTGAATAATTAGACAGAGTTACTGTGAATTATTTCGCTTAACAAAAATCTTCGAATAGACTGAATATCCGACAAAAAATACTTGATTAATTTCTCAATAAACTTTGTTAGTTATGGATGAGAATCAGCTTAGAGATGAGTTAAAAAAATATAATTTTTATCACATAATTCAGGTAACAGAAAACCTTTCTACTAAAGGATATGAAAATTATGTGCCAATACAGGAAGTAGCTCTTAGAGCTTTAAAGTCACTTGATCTCAAAAACAAGCGGGTTCTTGATATAGGTTGTCGAGATGGTTTATTTTCCTTTGAGGCAGAAAAGCTTGGTGCTAAGGAGGTTATTGGAATAGATAACGACTTGTCGCTGGGAGCGGTGAATGTATTAATTCCTCATTTTAAATCAAAAGTTAAAATGTATGAATTAAACTTACTAGACTTAAAACCTGAAACTTTTGGAACATTTGATATTGTAATATTTCCTGGCGTATTGTATCACCTCAGATATCCTTTTTGGGCATTGAAACTACTTAAGGATGTGTTGTGTGAAGGGGGTCAGTTAATCATAGAAACAGCTGTACTTATGGATGACAACAGCCGTGCGTTGCTATTGTGTCCTATCGGTTCTGAGGGACCTTATTATGAAGCAACGAGTTGTACTTTCTTTAATATGAAAGGACTGATTGACACCCTCTCAACTCTGGACTTAGTCGTTCAAAGAACAGAATTGTTACTGGCTAATAAAAGGTTAGAGAATACAAATTTGTTATCTGCTATCAAATATCGTCTAAAATCATTAAGACCAGTAAAGTCGTATATAGACCGTGCAACCTTAGTTTGTTGTAAAAAAACAGAATCTGACGACAAACAAGTTAAGGCATATTGGGACAGCACACATGCGCTAGAGACTCAACCTTTAGAGTGAAGCTGTAGGCGTCAACACTGGCTTGCCGACTTAATCTAATCCACCAATCTGAAATTTATGTCAGATACGATTATTCAGGTGGAGAACCTGGGTAAAAAATACATTATTAATCATCAAAGGCAGAAGCACTATACGGCGCTACGGGATGTCCTTTCTAATGGGGCAAAGGTTCTGGGACGACGATTGCTGAACCCTTTTGGTAAAAGAATTTATACTCAAACTGTTGAGGAATTTTGGGCACTAAAGGATGTTTCCTTTGAGATCAACAGAGGCGATCGCGTTGGTATTATTGGTCGTAACGGAGCGGGAAAATCGACTCTCTTAAAAATTTTAAGTCGTATTACTGAACCATCTACTGGTCGCGTTACCATCAAAGGGCAAGTGGCTAGTCTTTTGGAAGTAGGAACAGGCTTTCATCCAGAACTAACGGGTAGGGAGAACATCTTTCTTAATGGTGCGATTCTAGGGATGAGTAGAGCTGAAATTAAAAAGAAGTTTGATGAAATTGTAGCGTTTGCAGAAGTAGAAAAATTTTTAGATACACCAGTCAAGCACTACTCCTCTGGAATGTATGTGCGTCTAGCCTTTGCCGTGGCGGCACATTTAGAACCGGAGATTTTGGTGGTAGATGAGGTGCTGGCTGTAGGAGATGTGGCGTTTCAGGATAAGTGTTTGGGGAAGATGGAGGAGGTTGCGAAGGAAGGACGAACGGTGTTGTTCGTGAGTCATAACATAGGAGCGATTACTAATCTTTGCAACTCATCTATATTTCTAGATAAGGGTCAAATTTTATTTAGAGGTTCAGCAAGCGAAGGGGTTTCAAAATATTTAAGTTCTGTAACAGATCGTGAGCGCGGAGAAGTGTTTTTGGAAAAGATTTCTTCTCCAGCTTATTTTACGAAAATTTCGGTCATAGACTCTAATGAGCAACCAACTGCAACAGTGGACTTGACATCAAACTTTAAAATTTATTTTGAATATGATGTTTTACGACCAATAGCTGGGCTTGACCTTGCCTTTAGTTTATTTGATAAACACGGTTCCCATATTTTTTACTCTAGTATATCTAAAAGCCCAAATCTCATAAATCTAGATCACCAGCCCGGTCATTATATTGCCGAGGTAGATTTCCCAGCAAATTTTATGGCACCTGGCATTTATACCATCACAAGTTTACTGTACCAAGCCAATATTTACTCATTTGATACACGGGACAAGGTGATTGGTTTTTCGGTCATTGATAGTGGATCGAGAGAATATATATATGCAGGGCACGACCTTGGTTCGATTCTAGTTGAGTTTGAATGGAGAACTCAATTCATAGAAAATTAAAATTAGGCTGTAAGTCAAGATGCTCAAATAACGAAAAAAATGATGGAAAGCATTACCTACCATAATCAGTTGCTTGCCCTAATTATTTACCACCGATTTAACGAACCAGGTATTCATTTTTTCACCCCAAATGAGCTGTCTCAACAACTAGCCTACATGCACCACCCAGTAGGTAAAGTTATCCAACCTCACGTTCATAACCCTGTTCCCCGCGAGGTGCAATACACCCAGGAAGTTCTTTTCATCAAAAGGGGTAAGCTACGGGTAGACTTTTACAGCGAGCAACAGCAATACTTAGAAAGTCGCCTTCTTGAAAGTGGTGATGTGATCCTCTTAGTTACTGGTGGTCATGGTTTCGAGGTACTAGAGGAAATTGAGATGATTGAAGTCAAACAAGGTCCCTACGTTGGTGAGCAGGATAAAACTCGATTTATCGGTATCACCGCTGAGCAAGCCAAGATTGTTGAGTAAGCAATGAATCCCATTCCAGTCAACGAACCCCTGCTTGACAGTAATGAAAAGAAGTATCTAAACGAATGCATCGATACAGGCTGGATTTCATCGGAAGGACCTTTTGTTAAGCAATTTGAACAACAGTTGGCTGCCCGTGTGGGACGTAAGTATGGCATTGCAGTCTGTAACGGTTCTGTCGCTCTTGATGCCGCCGTTGCCGCACTAGGGATTGGTCAAGGGGATGAGGTCATTTTGCCCACATTCACGATTATTTCCTGTGCTGCGGCACTTGTTCGTGCTGGTGCCGTGCCAGTTGTGGTAGATTGTGACCCTCACACCTGGAATATGGATGCCAGCCAGATTGAGTCCAAAATCACACCCAGAACAAAAGCAATTATGGTTGTTCATATCTATGGATTACCTGTAGATATGGAGACAGTGCTAACGTTGGCAGACAACTATGGACTGCCAATTATTGAAGATGCCGCTGAGATGCATGGTCAAACCTATCAAGGTCGTCCTTGCGGTAGTTTTGGCGCAGTGAGTACCTTCAGCTTTTATCCCAATAAGCATGTCACTACCGGTGAAGGCGGTATGATTGTCACTGACGATGAGCATTTGGCAGAACGCTGTCGCTCATTACGAAATTTGTGCTTCCAACCCCAGAACCGCTTTGTTCATGAAGAGTTAGGCTGGAACTTCCGCATGACTAACTTGCAAGCGGCAATAGGCGTTGCCCAGCTAGAGCGCCTTGATGAATTTGTGGTTCGTAAGCGCCGCATGGGGCAACTCTACACCCAGTGGCTATCAAACATTCCTGGGCTGCAACTGCCAGTGGTACAGACAGAGTATGCTACCAATATCTACTGGGTGTACGGTATTGTTCTGAAGGACGATGTGCTCTTTGATGCTAAAGAAGCTATGCGCCGTTTAGGTCAGAGCAAAATTGGAACACGACCTTTTTTCTGGCCGATGCATGAGCAGCCCGTCTTCCGCAAAATGGGATTGTTTGAGGGGGAATCTTGCCCAGTGGCGGAAAGAATTGCTCGTCGTGGTTTCTATATTCCCAGTGGACTGGCGCTAACGGATGAACAAATTGAGCGAGTGGCACAGGCAGTTGTGGAGATATTGAAATGAGGAGATTCATTCTGCGCCTCCCTTTTGCACAGCAACTCTATCAACATTATCAAGAATTAAAGTATGAGCGTCTGTTCGCTGGAGACTGCTATGGCTGTTTCCGAGGTGTTTATGAGACCTTTGAAGAAGCCATTCGCTCTGCTCCTAAAACTAAAAGTATTGGTTATGACAATAGTGAGCTAGCTCAGGACTATCAGCAGGATGTTGAGTTGGAAACGACTGTTCAGTCCTATGACTATCCTGTTCTGTTGTGGCTGAACTCAATTTTCACGATTAACCCAATCAACCTTAGCATTTTTGACTTTGGTGGGAATGTCGGAATCCACTTTTATAGTTATGAAAAGTACATCAAGTATCCAGCTAATTTGAGATGGATTGTCTGTGATGTACCAGCAATAGTCCAAGCAGGAAAGGAACTAGCCGAAAGACGACATCGCTCAGAGTTAATCTTTACAGGGAAATTTGAAGAGGCAAGTGGGAAAGATGTCTTCTTGGCATCCGGTTCAATTCAGTATGTCGAAAATTTGTCTTTATCTATTTCATCTTTGCCTGAAAAGCCTAAGCACTTATTAATCAATCGTCTACCGCTCTATGACGGCTTTCAGTTTGTTACTTTACAAAATGGTGGTAATGTCTTTTATCCATCCTATATTTTTAATAAAACTAATTTTCTTGATTCTCTGAATAAGATTGGGTATGAAATGGTTGACATTTGGGAAGATCGAGTTGATGGGTGCTTCATTCCATTTCATCCAGACAAATCTTGTCCTTTTTACTACGGACTCTATTTCAAGCTAAGGTCTTAATTCAGATGCATGTTTTCGAAAACTATGCCCGTTACTATAATTTGCTTTATCGTGATAAAGACTATGTTAGGGAAACAGAGTTTATTCATCAGCTGTTACAGACTTATGCTCCTGGAGCACAATCTATCCTTGAGTTAGGTTGTGGGACTGGCACTCATGCATTACTACTGGTGCAAGCCGGATACGAAGTGCATGGCGTAGATTTAAGTGCTCAAATGCTAAAGCTGTTTGGCGATCGCTTTTCCCAACTTCCCCAAGAACTAGTATCGAGGTTGGCATATTCTCAAGGGGATCTTCGGACAATCCGCCTTGACCAACAATTTGATGCCATCATCTCACTTTTCCATGTAATTAGCTACCAAACCACCAATGAAAGCTTAGAGTCTGCCTTTGCTACAGTAAAAGCCCATCTTAAGCCTGGAGGAGTCTTTATCTTCGATTGTTGGTATGGGCCAGCCGTGCTAAGCGATCGCCCTACTGTTCGTGTTAAGCGTTTGGAGGATGAAGAAATTACTATCACCCGGATTGCTGAACCACTGATGCATCCCAATCAAAATATAGTGGATGTTAATTATCAAGTCTTCATCAAGGATAAAAAGACAGGTGCGGTTGAGGAACTTCAGGAGACTCACCCCATGCGTTACTTATTCAAGCCAGAAATCGACTTGCTGTTTAGAGATTTCCAGCTAGAACCTATCGAATGTCGGGAGTGGATGACCAACCGTGAACCAGGATTTGATACCTGGGGCGTTTATTGCGTGGGTCGTGGATAAGGATGAATTAGAGCATGAGCAATTCATATTCGATATTTTTCTATGAAGGCTATGTAAGTGTTGCCCCCACTATTATTAACCTAGCAAAATCCCTTAATGATTCTGGACATTACGTTACTATTTATGCTACAGAAAATCCGTTTGACAAACTAGAAAAAATAGGTGATAAAACAACAATTATTTACTTTCGAAAAGCTTTTGACATACCTCTAATTTTAAAAACACTTAAGATACTTTACAAGCTAAAGATAGAAACTATCATCCCTATAATAGAGATATTATGCTTTATAATTCATTATTTTATTCATATTATAAGAAACAAGAAATTTAAAGGTTTAAAAGATGATATTAGTATAGGAGTTGATACCAATGGCTCTATCTTAGCCTTGATAAAATCTTACTTCTTTAGAAAAAATTTTATATATCTTTCTCTAGAACTCAATGATCCGCTGCTTTTACAAAAGTTTGCCAAGATTGTTAATGCACTTGAGCAATTGGCGTATAGGAAGGCAGAGGGTGTGATAGTTCAAGATGAAGATAGGTTTAAGACGCTCTGTGAATACAACCACTATCAGCACTCAAAAGTATTCTACCTACCCAACTCAGCTAGTTCCTCAGATTCCTTACTTCAGAATACACAATCTCCCAATTATTTTAGGGAACTGTTGCATTTGAGTGAAGAGGAATTTCCTTACATAATTCTTCAAGTAGGCTGGATAGATGAGGATACATTTTTAAAATTGGCTCAAGCATTTGCCTCTACTAACAAGGGATATGCTCTAGTTTTTCATGAAAGGTTAAAAAGAGAAATAGATGACCCATTAATAAAATCGCTAAGAGAAGTTAATTCAAGAAATCTTTTTCTATCTTTAAATCCACTCCCCTATGAACAAATTAGTAGAATTTATGAATCTGCTACTATAGGTTTAATATTTTACAGTGACATTAATAATAATCTCTCTCAAATTTCTAGGGCTTCCGGAAAACTATCTTATTTTTTAAAGCACGGCAAACCAGTTTTAGTTGAAAACTTAAACTCTCTGTATGAATTAGTTGAAAAATATAAAATTGGATTAGTGGTAAACGACCCATCAAATTTATTAGAAATAGAATCAGCAATAGAAATTATTTTAAGTAATTATAATTACTATAGTGAAAACGCTAAAAATTGCTTTAGTGAAGAGTTTGATTTTGCTAAGAAAGTCAAACCTATATTATCGTTTCTAGAAAAAGCCTGAATAATTAAAAAAATGAATTTGCTAATTAGAAATGCTTTAAAGGGTTTCTTCTCATTATTTGGGTTTCAGATAATCAAAAGTCATTTAGGAATATTAATAACCAAGGATGACATTATTACTTATCAGACTACTCCCTTAGAGGAAGACAAGTTTAAGTGGCTTCAGAATATGAATATCAATACAGTGATTGATGTGGGGGCACATAAGGGGGAGTTTGCTTTACAGCTTTATACAATATTACCAAATGCCCGATTTTACTGCTTTGAGCCTTTACCTGATATTTTTCTGGAACTACAGGCTAATTTAAAAGATTTGAACAACTTTAGCATTTTTAATTTGGCTGTGGGTGATCAGCAAGGGGAAATCACAATGTATCGCAGTAGTTTCTCTCCTAGCTCTTCGATCAGAAAAATGGCAGATATTCACAAAAACAACTTCCCCTATACATCAGGCGGAAAATTAGAGAATGTTGAAATTAATGCTCTTGATAAGATTACTAATAAACTTGAATTAGAAGATAATATTCTCTTAAAAATAGATGTACAAGGTTACGAAGATAAAGTAATTCAAGGAGGTAGTCATATTTTAGAGCGGAGTAAGGTAATTATCATAGAAACCTCGTTCTACGAATTATACGAAAGGCAGGCTTTATTCGGAGACATTCATAAACTTTTAGCTGAACGAGGATTTGTCTACTCAGGTAACTGGGAAGAGACAAAAAGTCCAAATGACGGTCTTCCTCTTCAACAAGATAGTATCTTTATCAAGAGATAGAGAAGATGAATACTGCTCTATCTCTGAAGGATTTACCACCGCCACCTTTTGGTAAATCAGGATGGCCTTGGACAAGACAAACTAAGCTGTTACCTGACAAAATGCAGGATGGGTCTGAGTGGCCTCGCATTAGTATTATTACTCCTAGCTATAACCAAGGAAAGTTTCTGGAAGCAACCATTCGCTCGGTATTATTGCAGGGATATCCTAATCTGGAATACATCGTCATTGATGGAGGCAGTACTGACCAGTCGGTTGAAGTAATCAAGAAATATGAAAATCATTTGTTTTACTGGATTAGTGAGGATGATAGTGGTCAGGCTCAGGCTATTAATAAAGGTTTAAAACAAAGTAGCGGAGAAATACTTGGATGGATTAATAGTGATGATATTTATGTTAAAGGAGCATTTTACAAGATTATTAAAACCTTTCAAGAGAATCCTGATTGTATTGTGGTACATGGCAATAGAATTTTGATTAATGAGGGCGGAGATGTTATCGGATGGAATTACCTACCTCCATTTGAGCCAGCGACGTTGGTGTATAATGTTTGCTCAGAAACAGCGTTTTGGCAGCGTTTTGCTATGGACAAAACTGGATTATTAAAGGAGAGTCTTAAGTTCGCGATCGATTTAGAGTTTTTTAGCCGTCTCTACCAGTACGGAAAGTTTCTGAAGCTGGATGACTATTTAGGTTATTTTCGGTGTCATGCTGAAACAAAAAGTAGCACGATCGCGCAGATAGGACAGGAAGAAGCTCAAAGGGAATGGAAAAATTTATTCGGTTCTGAAAATAGGAATTGGCAGGTGAGTATTCAACCTAATTTAATACAATATATTTTAACATTCGTTAGATATCCGAACTTGATTGGAGTGCCCTATCTATTACATCGATTGCTGAAGTGAACTGTAGACCATGTACAAAGTAAACTACATATTCTGGCTCAATACAGTAAAGCGAATTTATTTCGATGGTCTTCTGTATCTCACTAATCGTGTAGTCGCTCATATTCCCTTCCATTTTATACGTTTATCTTTCTATCGTTATTGTCTTGGGCTACAAATTGGCACGGCTAGTTATATTTTTATGGATGCCTGGTTTGATGCAAAAAAAAACTTTAAACTAGGTAAAAATAGTACTATTAATCAAAAATGTCGCTTGGATAATCGAGGTTTTATCACGATTGGTGACAGCGTTTCGATTTCGGCTGAGGTATGTATCTTAACAGCTGATCATTACCCACAAAGCCCTGATTTTTCAGGAGGCGTTAGTCCTGTAACTATTGAAGATTATGTCTTTGTTGGGACACGAGCAATGATTTTACCTGGAGTAACTCTAGGTAAGGGTTCTGTCATAGCAGCCGGTGCAGTGGTAACAAAAGATGTTGCTCCATTCACAATTGTTGCTGGTGTGCCGGCTAAACCTATAGGGAATCGGCGCTCTGACTTAGACTATAGTGCTAGTTATCATCGGTTATTTTCCTAATTATTTCTATCACTATAAGAAGTAATGCAAAACTTGAAAGAAACGATTCCGGTAATAAACCATCGACCTCGGTTAATGAAGATTAAACCACTATGGTTAAGAGAAAAGTTGTTTTGGAAGCTTTATCACCAGAAAAATTCATTTTCCGCTATCTTTGAGCATGCCTCTCTAGAGTTTGCTCCTAATGTTTCATTAAAGCTGATGCCGACAGACATCAGTCATAAACAGATTGCCTTTCTAGGATTCTCCGAACTATTACCATCGCGTCGAATTGCACAACTTGCAAAGACGGGTGGTTTGATGATTGACGTAGGGGCAAATTATGGCTATTACTCCTGTATTTGGGCGGCTGCAAACTCTAAGAACCGAGTTGTTGCCTTTGAAGCCTCTCCCAGAAATTTTCCTGCCCTTAAACTGAATTTAATCAATAATGGACTGGAGGCTCAAGTAGATGTACAGCAAACAGCGGTAGGGAAGGAGCGGGGAAGCTTACCCTTTATGTTGGGACCAGAGGAACAGAGTAGCTGGGGAGGATTGTTAGTTGATAGGGAGAAGGGGGAAATTCAGGTACCTGTTGTTTCACTGGATGAGGTTTTCTTAAACAGCCAGAATGACTATATTGAGGTTCTAAAAATAGATGTGGAAGGTGCAGATACCTGGGTGCTTCAGGGAGCAGAGCAGTTGTTGCGATCGCATAAAATCCACCACATCTTTTTTGAAGAGAATCTTGTTCGGATGTCAGCTCTCAACATTGAACCGGAAGAGGCGCAAACTCTACTTCGCGACTATGGATATTCCCTTAAAAGCTTAGGTCCAGAACAGTGGTATGCCACGATCGAATAAAAATTTCAGAGTATGGAATCCCTCTCTGGTCTTAGCTAATGACTAATTACTAACGATGCGAGTAACCACTATAATCACCAGTCTTCCTCCTGCAATTGATGGCGTGGGTGACTATGCTCTGCATTTAGCTCGCAGATTGCGTCAGAATTTCGAGATAGAAACGCATTTTATTGTCGGTGACCCAAAATGGGCTGGAGCAAGGCAAATTGAAGGATTTGCGATCGCTCAAGTAAGTGCCTGTTCTGCCAATGCCTTATTATCAGTGCTACCCAGTGAGTCGGCAACCCCAGTCCTGCTGCATTATGTGGGTTATGGCTATGCTAAGCGAGGATGTCCAATCTGGTTAGTGGATGGCTTGCAACGTTGGCAAGGTGCAAATATCGAGCGATCCTTAGTCACCATGTTTCATGAAGTCTATGCCTATGGACGACCTCCATGGACAAGTTCTTTTTGGTTATCGCCCCTACAAAGAAACTTAGCAGCTCGTCTGGCGAAGTTGAGCGATCGCACTCTCACCAGCCGCCAGGGCTACGCTAAACTTTTGTATAAGCTGAGTCTCGGCAAACAAACTCAAATCCTCCCTTTACCAGTCTTTTCAACTATCGGAGAACCTGAGCAGGTGTTACCGCTGGCACAGCGTAAGCCGCGCGTCGTAGTCTTTGGTAGTCCTAGCAACCGACTACGGGTTTATCGAGAATCCTTCGCTCAACTGAGCCAGATTTGTCAATGTTTAGGAATTGAGGAAATCTGGGATGTCGGACCATCAGTGAGTCTAGGATTATCAAGCGTTAATGGTGTGCCTATCGTGGAACTTGGGCAACAATCTGCTACCGAAATCAGCAACATCCTATTAAATTCTTTAGCAGGATTCTTCGACTACCACCCTGACTATCTTGGTAAATCTACCATCTTTGCGGCTTACTGCGCTCACGGATTGCTTCCCATCAGCCCTCGATACAGCACTTTGCCATTAGATGGCTTAGAGGGGGGAAAACATTACTGGATGCCAGATGACCCAAAGCCTAGGCATGAGTTACAGGCGATCGCAACTAATGCCTATGCCTGGTACCAATCCCATAACCTACCGATACACGCTAAAACTTTTGCCAGCCTGCTAGGAAATCAAAAGTAAGTGGGTATAACTAAACATAGGTTTGCAGTCTATTCGATTTTGGATTGATCTCACTGATGAATCCGAAGGCTGGAGAAACGGATACTAAGAAGTTTCTAATCTACTAGGCTTCGACACTTGTGAAATCACTAAAGCAGTTTGAGGAATCGCTATAGCTTGCAGCTATTAGATAGTTGTAGGCGGCGAAGCTTTCCCCTCCACTTCTTTAAGTAAAACTGTTCTCCCTCATGCTTTTTAGCTTTTCTTTACTTAAACTTCACAATTGTCTTACTAATATGTTTTTTGGGTAAAAATAGGACGAATGCAAACAATTCAAACGTGACGTATACACGAACAAAAAAATCAGCTTTTAATACTTGGATCACTAGGTGAAGTTTACTCGTCAGGTAGAGAATATGAGTACAGTTTTAATTGTGGAAGATAGCCTCACCCAACGAGAGATGATGAGAGAACTCCTCAATAGAATAGGGCTAACTGTCATTTTGGCGGGTGATGGCGTCGAAGCACTAGAACTGCTTCAGAGTCAGTATCCTGATGTTGTGATTCTGGACATCGTCATGCCTCGGATGAACGGCTATGAACTCTGCCGTCGCCTGAAACGAGACATAAAAACTCAGAAGATAGCTGTAGTTATGCTCTCCACGAAGAGCGAAGTATGGGATTTCTACTGGGGTAACAAGCAAGGTGCTGATGCTTACGTGTCTAAGTTTTCTCACCCCCAAAATTTAGTGAATACTGTAGAACAGCTTTTACGAATAGCAGCATGAGTGATATTTATTTCTGCCCATTGACTTACCGCTACGAAGCTTGGGAGACAAAGTAATTGAGTATCAATCAAGCTCTCAAAGTCCAGCGTCAACTCGCCTCAGTTGCCAGTTGTGGCATTAGCAATGAGGCAGTCTACACGGTGTTTGAGCAGATATTGACACAGCTTGACCTCAAGGGGGAGATTCTAGATTTTGGTGCGGGTACGGGAAATCTGACACAGCGTCTTCAAGCATTAGATCGCTTTAGCCGCATTACGGCTATTGACCTGATGTCGCGTCCTGACGGAATTGATGAATCTATTCAATGGCTCAGTTGGGATCTTAATGAAGCTCTCGCTCTTCCTCCTCAAAGCTTCGATGTTATCGTTTCAGCTGAGGTAATCGAACATCTGGAAAATCCTAGAGCCGTTGCGAGAGAATGGTTTCGCTTACTCCGTCCTGGGGGCACTCTTATTTTTAGCACACCGAATAATGAAAGTTGGCGGTCTTTGTTTGCTCTTCTATTACGAGGGCATTTTGTTGCTTTCAGCGATACGTGCTATCCAGCACACATCACAGCATTGCTGCGCAAAGACATTGAGCGCATTCTCAGTGAAACTGGATTTTCTAAGCCAGACTTTGTCTTTACCAATGTTGGCGGTATTCCCAAAATTCCTTGGGTTTATTGGCAAACCATTTCAGGAGGACTGCTCAGGGGGCTTCGGTATAGTGATAATTTATTAGCGATCGCGAAGCGAAGCACATAAGCGCCATCACTAATAAACTACATTAAAACGTGAATAATCTAACTCGGTCATTATTATCCTAATGTTAAGGCAATCTACCAAAGCTATTGTGTACAGAATATTACCCCAGTTCCTGCTGGAACTCGCTTATGATATTCGGTACTTCGGCTTTCCAAAACCCTTTAAAACAGTACGTCCTCACTCCCTCCTCTCTAACATCAATCTATTTTTCCTCCAAGAATTAGCGCAGCGATTAGAACGGGAAGAAGTGCCTGGCGATTTCGTCGAGTGTGGTGTTTATCGTGGAGGTAGCGCTGGCGTCTTAGGCTACGAGGCAAGGCGTTCCAAATTTGAGCGTAAGCTTTGGCTTTATGATTCTTTTGCTGGTATGCCAGAGGCTATTGATAAGGATGATGATTATTCAAGAGCACTCCAAGGCACTTGCGTTGGTTCTGAAAAGCAAACCCGAAGAATTATGCATCGTTTAAGTATCCCTGATGAGCAATACACGATTGTCGTTGGGCTATTTGAGGATACATTACCTAAATCTGAAAGGACTAAGATTGCTTTACTACATATTGATTGTGATTTCTATAATCCCGTTAAACTCTCTTTAGAAACCTTTTATGAATCAGTTCAACCTGGCGGTTATGTACTATTAAATGACTATGGTTGTTTTCAGGGAAGTAGATTGGCAACTGATGAATTTATAAGTAACTTAAACCAAGATATCACGCTGGTGCAAATTGATAAAGATGCCTATTATTTTCAGAAACCCAATCTAACTTCCAAAGATATTGTCCAATTGCAAGATGATTTCCTTGAAAATGTTGCAACTTGATTCTATAGAATAGTTTCAGTAAAACAACTTAAGGAAATTAGTATGACGATAAATTATTAGCAATTGCACAAAAATTGGCATGAGAATCTTGCTCTACTCTTCTATATTCTGGCCTTCTCTCGGTGGTGTTGAAACCATCACGGCTACATTAGCTGAAAACATTGTTCGATTAGGAAATGAATGCATAGTTATTACAGAAACGCCTTCCAATCAAGAAGACAACTACAGTTACAGAGTAGTTCGACGCCCAACCTTGAGAGAGCGCTTTAAATTAGCACGTCAATGTGATTTAGTGCATTCTAACGGTGCCAGTGTAGCAATGTTTCCGTTTGCAAAATTAAACAATAAACCTTTCATCTGGACACACAACGGCTACCAGGTTTCCTGTGTTGATGGATTAGGTTGGGTAGATGGCGAACCCGCCCCTATGACTCCTCTAGCTTCCTTAATTTACCATCTTCATAAAAAAGGTATAGTTTACTTTTTAAAAGAGTCCGTTAAATTAATTATTAGGCGTTATGTCGCTACTAATGTAGATTTGAATATTGCAGCTACGCACTGGGTAGCCAGACGACAGCCATTAAAGAATCAAGTTGTAGCCTATACTCCTTATCCCTTAGATAAGTTCAAGATAGCAAGAAGTATTGAACCCAAAAAATATGATTTTATCTACGTTGGTCGCTTAGTCAGTGAAAAAGGTGTTTCAGATCTAGTACGGGCATTTGACTTATTAGTTTCTAATCCTAAATACCAAGACAGAACACTGGCTATTGTCGGTGATGGAACTATAAAATCAGCTCTAGAAAACCTAGTGTTAGAACGACATCTAACCAAAAATGTGTTCTTTTTAGGCGCTAAATATGGCGCAAAGCTACTGGAAGTCATCGGTCAATCCCAGATTGCTGTTGTTCCATCTGTTTGGGAAGAACCGATGGGAGGAGTAGCCTTGGAATTGTTAGCGGCTGGTAAAAATCTTATTGTATCTGAATTTGGAGGACATGCCGAATGTGTAGAGAATGCTGGCTTAAAATTCAAGAATGGAGATTGCTTGTCACTTTATGAGTGTATGATTAAACTTCTTACAGATGAGTCTATAGCCAAAGAGCAACTAGAAAATGCTGCTATCCAAGTTAATATTTTTGATGAAGTAGAACTTACAAAAAGATATGTGGAAATCTACAGAAACTTAACTGAAAAACATCAAGATAATCTCACTTCTAAAAAAAAGATTAAATACTAGTAGTGTAATCAAAGAGAGCTCAGTAAGTAATGAGGAATATTATGGAAGATGTCGGAGCCTATAATAAAAATTATTACCTAACTCATTACTCGCGAGTTTTTGAGAACAAAAAATACTATGAACTGCTTTCTATCTACTGGAAAGAAGCAATTTTTCATCGAAACAATCTTAATACTGAACTTTCTATTTTAGATTATGGTTGCGGTTTAGGACAGGTCTCAGCATCCCTTTCAAAGGTGACATTCTTTGATTATTCTGAGTATGCTGTAAACTATCTTCTACAACAGGGTAGAAATGCTTTAAACCGTATAGAAGATATCCCGCAACATCATTTTGATTTTTTACTATCATCTCATTCACTTGAACATTCTCCAACACCAGCAGCCGAGTTGGAAAATTTTCACCGATATCTTAAACCTGAGGGAAAATTAATTTTAATTCTTCCAGTAGAAGTAGATCTAAAGCCAAGGCTAGAACCTGACTCTAATCAACATTTTCAATGCTGGACATTTCAGACTATTACTAATCTTTTATTTCACTGTGGTTGGCGTCCTGTTCATCAAACTAAACTCTATGGTCCTTTCCTATTAAACACGCTTGGAGCAATAACATCTCAGAATCAGTCTGTTAAAATTGCCTATTGGCTAAGCTTCTTAAAAAAGAACTATCCCTCACTTCTGACTATTGCTGAACCCATAAATTAACCTAGGGATGTTCAAAGGAGTTATGCATTGAAACTGTTAATTGCTCTAGTAGCTTGTGTAATTATCTTTTGTTTCTCAGCTCTCAATTGGCGACGTACTGTCAAAGCTGTCTTTTTTCTTCTAGTTATTGAGGGTGCCCTACGGAAATGGATAGTCCCTCAAGCTAGCGAGATGATTTATTTTTTGAAAGAAATTGTCCTGCTTGGAGCCTATTTTAATTTTTATGGGTTCTCAGCTACTGATAGAAGACTAATCCCTAAAGGCAAGATTATCAATTTTTTGATTTTTATTGCCATTGGCTGGTGTGTATTTCAGGTATTTAATCCGAGCTTAGGGTCACCTTTTGTAGGAATCTTTGGCTTGAGGGCCTATCTTTTGTATATTCCCTTAATCTGGATGTTAGCTGCTCTGTTTCAATCAGAAGACGAGCTATACAAGTTTCTGCGATCGCATCTTTTGCTTACTATCCCGGTTGGACTCATTGGTGTTGTTCAATTCTTGAGTCCGGCTTCAAGCTTTATTAACAAATATTCTAATGAAGAAGCGCAAGCTGTAGTAACCTTTGGCGTCAACGCAATTGTAAGAATTACAGGGACTTTTTCCTACATCAGTGGCTATGGAATCTACCTAATAGTATGCTTCGGTTTACTGATACCTATGCTTTCAGTAAAACAGCCTCAGGTATGGCGGTTACTCTCTATTATTGAACTATTCTTAGTTAGTGTTAACTCGTTAATGACTGGCTCTCGTGGTACTGTTTTTGCTGAAGTTTTATTTGTGGCTTTTTACTTTGGTATCAAAGGATTTACTAATCCTGAAAGCGTACTGCGTCTGATTAAGCAGTTAATACTGCCTGTCCTAATCGTTACTATTGCTGCTACCATCTGGTTTCGCCCAGCCATCAATGCGTTTTGGCTTCGTACCACATCTTACCGAGACGTATCTGGGCGCGTTTCGCTCAGTTTCCTAGAGCCTTTTGACTTTATTCAGTACAAACAACTTGATGGTTATGGCACTGGTGCTACACACCAAGCTGCCCCTCTTCTTCGCAGAGTTCTAGATTTGCAAGCTGGTGAACCGATTCCAGTTCCTTTTGAAGCAGAAATGGGCAGAATTGCCTTGGAACTAGGTCCCATTGGCTTCCTTTTCTGGTACAGCATGAGAGTGGGTATTATAATCGGACTTTTATATACCTCTTGGAAATTAAAAAGACCATTCTTGCAAAACCTAGCAATTACTGCTTTTCTCATCCAGGCAATCCAAATCAATGGTTTTCTAGTTTTTGCCCCAACTTTTGCCGTTTACTACTGGTTCCTCAGCAGCTGGATATTTTTGCTACCTCAACTGGAGCAAATAGAGAACTGGCAACGAGAACAACAACTTTTGCAGGAAGATGCTCTATCCTCGTATTTCTCTAATTCACCCTACAGGTAATCCATTTTCGCGTCAGGCAGCGATCGCTTTTTCGGAAGTCGGCTTACTTCAGGAAATCATTACCACTATTGCCTATGAGCCAGAAAGCTCTTTGTCACGCTACCTAAATCTACTGCCCCAGCCAATTAGAAACTCTGTTATTCAGGAATTAGGACGAAGAACCTGGATTCCTCCCAAAGATGTGCGGATGCGGATACATCCCTGGCAGGAAGCCATGCGACTTTTGCTAGTAAAAACAAGTTTATATCGTCGCTTGAATTTCAGTTATCAAGGATTGGTTGATTGGGTTTATGCCTCACTAGATCATCATGTCGCCTCGCATCATCTTCAAAATATCGATGCTATCTATGCTTATGAAGATGGGGCAGCTACCACATTTTGTACAGCAAAACAGCAGAGTATTCTTTGCTTGTACGATCTGCCAATTGTCTTTTATCCCACCAGTCGAGATATCCATCAAGAAGAAGCAGAACGATTTCCTGAACTAGCTTCGGCATTGCAGGCAACTCAAGAACCGATGTGGAAGCTTGAGCGTAAAGAACAGGAAATTAAACTTGCCGATCACATCTTTGTTCCCTCTTCATTTGTACAGAGTTCATTACTTGATGCTGGCATAAAACAGGAAATTATCAGTGTAATTCCATTTGGGGCACCAGTGGACTATTTTCACCCCCAACCTAAAGTAGACAAAGTTTTTCGAGTATTATTTGTAGGTCGTGTGGGACCACGCAAAGGCGTTCACTACTTACTACAAGCTTGGCAGGAATTAAGTCTTCCTAAGGCAGAGTTAATGTTAGTAGGGATTAACGAATTTCCAGAAGGCTGGCTAAACCAATACACAGAGGGAATTCGTTATATTCCCTCTTTACCTCATGCCTCATTAAACAACTACTATAGCTCTGCAAATATTCTAGTTATTCCTTCTCTAGTTGAAGGACTTGCCCTAGTACAGTTAGAGGCAATGGCTTGTGGAATTCCCCTAATTACCACGCCTAACGCTGGTGGTTCTGATATTGTTACAGATGCTAAGGAGGGCTTTATTATACCGATTCGGAATGTAGAAGTACTTAAAGAAAAACTAGAGTGGTGCTATCGTCATCCTTTGGAACTAGCTGAAATGGGTCACGCTGCTCGCCAGAGAGCTGAACAACTTAGTTGGAATTTATATCGCCAAAGACTGGTGAGTCAAGTTCAGGAAATTCTAAGTCATCAAAAGCTTAGACAGTAAAGTTAGAATTTATTTAAATTAATTATATTTTTATGCAAAATCTTGATAAGCAAAGCTCTATTCATTTCTGGGTTCCGAATCTCTTTGAATTTAAGGGAGGGATTCAAGTCTATCTCCAAGATGTACTGCAAGCGCTAGTAGATGAATTCCCTGATGTATATTTATCTGTTTTCGATAAAGTTGATAAACATTTACCTCAAGATAGATTTAATTCAAATAATATTTTATTTTTATTTAGTGGTAAGCTTTCGAAATTTTTGCAAACACCATGCTTTTCTCTGAGTCTCATTTTAGGAGCCTTCTTCAAGCGACCGAACTTTATTTTGTGTGGACATCTGAATTTTGCGCCTGTCGCTTTCTGGATTCACCGATTTACGGGTATTCCTTACTGGATACTGGTCTATGGTGTTGATGCTTGGTGGATTAAAGACAAATGGAAGATAAAGGCATTACAGGCAGCAGACAAGATAGTTTCTATCAGTAGTTACACCCGCGATCGCTTAGTTGATGAACAAGGAATAAGTCCGAATAAAATTCCCCTTTTGCCTGTTACCTTTGATGCTAGTCGATTTAAGATTAACTCTAAACCCGATTACTTACTGAAACGTTACGGATTAGAAATTAAACAGCCAATTATTTTAACTGTATGTCGTTTAGCCAGAGCCGATCGCTACAAAGGTTATGACCAAATTATTCAAGCCCTACCCGAAATTCGCCGTCATATCCCAAATGTTCATTACATTCTGGTTGGCAAAGGAGATGACTCTCCCCGTGTTGAACAATTAATTAGCCAGCTGAATTTGCAAGAGTGCGTCACCTTAACAGGATTTGTTCCTGATCATGAGCTTGGCGATCATTACAATCTTTGTGATGTCTTTGCTATGCCAAGTAAAGGTGAGGGGTTTGGGATTGTTTATTTGGAAGCATTAGCCTGTGGCAAACCAACCTTAGGCGGGAGTAAGGACGGCGCAATAGACGCTCTTTGTCAGGGTGAGTTGGGAGCATTGGTTGACCCTGACGATTTGGATGCGATCACCAAAGCCCTCATCCAAATTCTGCAAGGCACTTATCCCAACTCTCTGATGTATCAACCTGAATTATTACGAGAAAAAGTAATTGATTATTTTTCGATTGAGCGCTTCAATAAAACTCTTAGTGAGTTAATAAAAACATCTACCGTTCTTGAAAAATAGCTATGAAATTACTCCATGTCATTCCTTCACTAGCCAAAGTCAAAGGAGGTCCAACTCAAATCCTTTTAGAAACCGTAAAAGCGTTACGAGAGCAGGGAGTTGAGACAGAAATTGTTACTACAAATGATAACGGTGCTGAAATCCTAGACGTACCGTTGTACCAGTGCGTTGAGTACGCAAACGTTCCCGTGTGGTTTCTGCCTAGAGCTTTTTTACCGATGAAGGAATTTATTTTCTCCATTGAGTTAACGCGCTGGCTTGGGCAACATTTGAAGGATTACGATCTTGTACATACTCACTATCTGTTCTCCTACGCTCCCACTTGTGCCGCTGCGATCGCAAGACAGCAGAAAATTCCGTACTTAGTCACTCCCTATGGAATGCTGACACCTTGGGCACTTAAGCATCAACGACACAAAAAGCAAGTCTACTCGATCATTGAGCGCCATAACCTCAATCAATCTGTAGCAATTCACTGTGCTACGGCTGAGGAAGCCCAGGATGTGCGGAACTTTCAGGTTTCAACTCCTACCTTTGTTATTCCTTACGGTGTGCATTTGCCGACTTATCAACCCCAAGCTAAGCAAAAGCTACGTAACATTTACAACATCCCGCCTGAGATGCCAGTGGTGCTATTCTTCTCTCGCCTGCATCCGAAAAAGCGCCCAGATTTGCTACTACAGGCACTTAGCAAGTTGGCAACTCTAAACTACGACTTTCACTTAATACTGGCGGGTTCAGGAGAACCAGACTATTTCACCTACCTTACAAACTTAGTGTCATCCCTTGGTTTAGGGAAGCGTACCTCTGTACCTGGTTTCGTCACGGGTCAAGATAAAGATGTGTTAATCCAAGGTTCAGATATCTTTGTCCTGCCATCGTTCTCAGAAAACTTTGGAATTGCTGTGGCAGAAGCCATGGCAGCACAACTGCCAGTAATTGTTACCCCTGATGTTCAAATTTCACCAGACATTGCAGAAGCGAAGGCTGGACTGGTAATTGAGGGAGACGTTGAGTCGCTAGCCAGTGCGATCGCGCAGCTACTCACCTCTCCAGAATACAGGCAACAGTTGGGGAAGAATGGCAAGCGTCTAGTAAGCCATCGGTATTCTTGGAATGCGATCGCTTCACAATTCAACGGTATCTATCGCTCGATCCTTAACCAACAACCACTTCCTGAACTTGTCGCGTCTGACTAAGCATTTAATCAGCGTGATGGTGGGCTATGCTCACCTACCTCTGTCAAGGTGGTAGGTGGTAGGGAGGCAGAAAGCTATGCAAGGAACCCAAAACCCTAATTTTTCACGCGTATTGGTCTGGCTTTTCCCCTAAAACCTACCACCTAAGACCTAACACCTTGACAGGGCTAGCATAACCCACCCTACTAATAGAGGTTATGCGTAAATCCTAGACTTTTGACTTTTGATTTGCTTATGTCCTACTCTCAACGCATACTCCAGCAAGGTACTCGCCTCACGCGTCTAGCTCATCGCTCCCGCTTTGGCACCATCCTGGATGCGATCGGTAACGTTCAATATACTCAGGCGTTAGATTATGGCTGTGGCGACGGTTGGCTGCTGAAAATGGCTTATGAGCATAACTTAGTTAAGGCAGGATTTGGGGTTGACATAGAACCACTAATGATATCAGCTTGCCAGGAAATGTTTGCAGATATACCTGGGTTTGAATTCTGTCAGCCTCACCAACTATCACAGAAAATCTCCCCTAACAGTTGTGATTTAGTCATTTGCACAGAAACGCTCGAACATGTTGGGGAACCAGAAAGTGTTTTGGAGCAGATGTTGCTCTACAGCAAGCTAGGTGCACACCTGGTGATTTCTGTCCCTATTGAAATCGGACCATCACTGTTGTTTAAGCAAGTGGGACGCTATTTTGCCAATAGAAAAGGAGGCTATGGCTACGAGCGCTACAATCTAAACGAGTTATTTTCCGCCTCAATTCTCTGGAACACTAATAGTTTTCCCTCCTCTCACTCGTTGAATGCTCCAGCTAGAGGTCACAAAGGATTTGACTATAGAAAAATCGATCAGTTACTCCAGGGAAAAGTAGCTATAGAGCGAAGAGTTTTAACTCCTTTTCCCTGGACTGGTCATTTGCTCAATAGTACGATTATTTGGATTTGTCGAGTTACTACTTAATAGTTAAATTCCTACCTCAAATTAGCTCTGATAGCAGAAAGATTGCTGATCACAACTGTAAGATTTCCCAATTTTTACCTCTTACTGATGTAGCACATGATCCGTCCGTCTGGCAAGAAACTTGACAAAAAAAGTGTTAATAACATATGCCTTCTTAAAGAAGCTGTGAGATTAACTTCTATTTCTAGGCGTTTTTAGAGCCTTGATAGCAAAACAACAGCAGAAGGGCAACATAAGTGAAAACACTACCCAACGTTAGTAACGAGGCGACATGAGCAATGGAAGGATCCCGATGCGTCATAGTAAACAGATCAAACTGTCGATTATTACGCAGTTTTATCCGCCTGACTACGCCGCAACGGGGCAGTTGATTGAGGAGCTAGCCGTTCAGTTGGGACTGCTGGGTTTATCAGTTCAAGTCTTTACAGGGCAGCCGGGTTACGCATTCCACAAGGAGTCTGCCCCAGCGACTGAGTGCTCAGGTCAGGTTGTAATTCGGCGATCGCGGGCTACTAGAATTTGGTCTAAGCGAATTCGTGGCAAAGCCGTCAATGGACTTCTATTTTGTGTACGTTCTGGACTCTACTTGCTCAAAACTCGCAGTCGGGGTGACATTCTGCTCCTCACCACAGCTCCCCCCTTTTTACCAATTCTGGGGTACTTAGCCAATAAGCTGTTTGGGATCCCCTATGTTTGTCTTCTGTATGATTTATATCCTGACGTTGCCGTCGAGCTAAAGGTCATCTCCCGTCATCACTGGTTAGTTCGACTCTGGGATGCTCTTAACTGCCGCATTTGGAAGCATGCTCAACAACTTATCGTTCTGAGTCCTTCGATGAAAGATCGAGTTGTTGCAAAATGCCCAGACGTTATCGATAAAATTGCAGTCATCCATAATTGGGCTGACCCAAAGCAAATTGTACCGATCGCTAAACACCAAAATAGCTTTGCAAAAGCCTTCAATCTAGTAGATACCTTTACTGTTCTTTATTCCGGTAATATGGGTTGCTGCCATGATCTAGAAACAATTCTCGAAGCTGCCATCCTCTTAAAACAAGAACCGATTCAGTTTGTCTTCATTGGTAATGGTGCCAAGCGTCAAGCTTTTCGGTTACGAGCTAATCAGCTAGGCTTGTGCAATTGTCAGTTTTTGCCCTATCAGGATAAACAAAATCTGCCCTATTCACTAACAGCCTGTGACTTGTCCCTCGTCAGCGTTAGTCCCGGCATGGAAGGCTTGGTGGCACCCAGCAAGCTTTACGCCGCTTTGGCAGCGGGGCGTCCCGTTGCTGTCATCTGTGAGCAACACTCCTATCTTCGGGCACTCGTCAATGACGCCCAGTGTGGTAAGGCGTTTAGTAATGGTGATGCCTCTGGGCTTGCTGCGTTTATCAAAGGTTTGGCAGCAGATCCACAACTCATCAAACAGATGGGGCAAGCGGGGCGTAGCTATCTACTGTCTTACTTTACACCTGAGTTGATTGCTAAGCAGTATTCAAAGGTGCTATGTGAAGCTGTCTTTAAGCAGCTTGAATCATCCAGTGCTATGAACATTGGACAGGTGACTGGTGACTCTCTTCCCATCCGCAAAGAAACCTGAGTTCAAGAGTTTTGAGTTCTAAGTTCTGAGTTCTGAGTTCTGAGTTAAGTTATAGCGGATTGCTCCTAACCAACTCAAACTCAAAACTTTTTGTAATTAGTTAAGAAATATCCCCTCAAACTATCATTGATGGCTGCATTGAGAATCTTGCTCATCTCTTCAGTACTACCGCGAGATACTACTGGCGGTGAGTTGGTTCTTTACAGGCATTTCTCACAGGAACCACAATTTAGATTAGCGATCGCACGAAGTGTACCTATGGAAGCGATCGCTATCAATGATTTCCAAGACTGCTTAGCTGAAGAAATTATAGAGATTCAGGCTAACCAACTACTTACTCGACTGACAAGAACAAGGCTGTCCAGATCGACACATGATCTACTCCAGTGTTTCAGTACCTTCCATGACACCAAGAAACTTCGGCACTACGTTCAAAATAAAAAGCCTGACCTAATTCTCACAGTAGCTCACCATGAATTATGCTGGCTGGCTCAACAGATTTCCCAACAGTTTAATATCCCTCTGGTAACAGTCTTTCATGATTGGTGGCCTGATATCGCTTATGTCCATTCCTTCGCTAGAGAAATTTTGACCAGGCGGTTTAAGCGACTTTATCAGCAAAGCCAGCTCGCATTCTGTGTGAGTGAACAAATACGACAGGCGTTGGGAACACACCCTAATGCACAAGTTTTGTTTCCCATTCCCAATCAATCAGTCAAAGAAGACCTTCCAGTTACTGGGGCCCGAGAAGATGCATTCGCAGTAATTTATGCAGGAGTTCTTTCCGGTATTTATGGAGTAATGCTCCAAAGCTTGTGTAATTTAATTCAGGATGAATCTGAATTTCAGTTGAAGTTATTTGGTTCCTCTCTAGATTGGTCAGACTCTCTTGTGCAACAAGTCAAAGCTAATCAAATATACGGCGGATTTATTTCAAGAGATTTATTAGAGCATGAACTTAGGAAGGCTAAAGCTTTGCTAGTAGCTATGTCTTTCAATCCAGCTGATCAGATGCGAATGAAAACCAGTTTTCCTTCTAAAATTGTAGAATATTGCCAGTTTGGCAAGCCGATTATCATTTGGGGACCCGACTCTTGTTCTGCTGTTCAGTGGGGACGTAGATATCACTCAGCGTTAGTAGTAACATCTCCCTTAGCACAGGACTTAGTAAAAGCGATTAAAGAACTGGCAACTCAACCTGAAGAGCAAACACGTCTTGGAAATAGGGCTTTAAAAATGGCGTGGGAAATGTTTAATCCAGACAAAATCCAGCAGCAGTTTGTTAAGGGTCTTTATCAGGTAGCTGCTACAAAATTTAAATACCAAAACAAATCTAAAAAATAAATAATCGAAAATGTCACAAGAAACTATCAAGAATCTAACCAATAAATTATTGTTAGCTTTTTTAAATAAAGCACCTTTTCCTTTGATCAATAAATTCCTTTGGCTGTTGTATAGAAATCCTACATTGGGGGACAAGTGGGGTTACAGCATTCGAAAATTCCACTACTATGAGCCACTACCCAATTTTGCAGAGCTCACTCAAGAGGATATTTTTAAAAGACGCTATTCAAAAGCTGTTGAGTGGAATTTAGATGCTCAACTAGAATGGGTTAAAAGATTAACTACATATAGTTCAGAAATACAACAAATTAATAATAATGAAAACTCCAACTTCAAATTTGACTTTTTTAATAATTTCTATTTAGAGGTAGATGCAGCTGTTTACTACGCACTTATAAGAGAGATAAAACCTACGAAAATTATAGAAATTGGCTGTGGGTATTCAACTCAAATTGCTGGGCTAGCGATCGCCATGAATCAGCAAGAGGGCAAGGTTGGCAAAATTCTTTGCATAGAACCCTATCCCGAACCACAGCTAACAGAAGCGAATCTTGAGATTCAACTCATCACTGAAAAAGTTGAAACTATTGAGCTGAAGGTTTTTGAGCAATTAGAACCTGGTGACATCCTTTTTATTGATTCAACCCATACAGTCAAATTTGGTAGTGATGTGTGTCGGGAAATTTTGGAAATTTTGCCGACTATTGCTAGCGGCGTTTGGGTTCACTTCCATGACATATTCTTTCCCTATGATTACCCACCGAAATGGTTGATTGAGGAGCGTAGAGCATGGAATGAGCAATATATGCTAGAGGCATTTCTGGCGTATAATCATCGCTTCGAGGTAGTCTTAGCCAATCATTGGCTGTCTGTAGACTACCCACAGGAAGTCGCTAAGTTGTGGCCTGGAGTTCTTCAGTGGAAAAACCCCTATCATCGTTGCGGTAGTCTGTGGCTCCGCAAAAAGTAGCTAAGACAAAATCCCTAATGCCAAAAGTCTCGATCATTACTCCGTTGTATAACAAGATTACATATGTTGTAGATACGATTCAGTCGGTACTTTCCCAGACTTACTCCGATTGGGAAATGCTAATAGTAGACAATGGCTCGACTGACGGCAGTTGGGAAAAAGCTCAAGCTATTCAGGATTCCCGCATCCACTTTTTGCAGTCACCCAAGCAAGGACCAGGGGCAACTCGCAATTACGGACTGTCCTTAGCTCAAGGGGAATGGGTTCAGTTTCTAGATGCCGATGATTTGCTAGAACCAGACCACCTAAAACAGCAACTGGTAACTGTAAACAAAAATCCAGAGGCTGAGATTATTGCTTGCTACTGGCAAGAATTTACAGATGAGAATCCGACAATCAGGATACTCAAGTCGCCAACGGGTCTTGGACAATCAGTTCAGGTGCTCCGGGATAGAGCGATCGCCTTTGCTCCTTGGGCTGTTCATGCGGCTTTGGTTAAACGATCAATTCTATCTCCTGATTGTTATTGGCCTGAGCAACTGGATCAGTATTTAGCAGAAGATATTGCTTTTTGGTTTAAGTTGGTAAGCCAATTTACAGTTGCCTATGGGGAAAGCCAGGGCGCTTTATATCGAATGGACACTCCCCAGTGCCGTAACCAAAACTTAAATTCGGAAAAGTTATTTGAAGGAATGCACGCGGCGATTGAATTGAATCGACAGTGGTTACAAAATAGAAATCGCTCCTATACAGCAGGGCAATGTGAAAATTTGATGGGGGCTTACTCAGAACTCCATCGTTTAGCACGCCAACAAAAAGCCGTCGGCGTAGAATTTCAGGCATTATCTCAAGGATCTGAGTGGTTAAGGGAGTATTTTTTAGTAGCTAAGAAACCCAGACCATCAATGCTTGTTCGTCGTCTTATAGGGCTAAAGACTTTTTTAAATTGGGTCTACCGTTCCTAGTTTAGTTGTAAGTTTTCTAGACAAATCTTTCAGCTGACTACGTCATGATGTTGTAAGGTGTTAAGCGATCGCGTCTACAAGTTGTGTATTTAAATTAAAGTAGGGCATAGAACATAAGGTATAGGTGACAACGGAATTTCATGATAATTCCCCATACATTATGCCCAATTGACAAATTATGCAGTAATTGCTGCCCGTGCAAACCACTGCTTCTTAGGGACTTCAAAACGAATTGGGTTCGCTGCCCAATTCTTAAAATCAGGTGCCAATCGAATCATCTTGTGCAAAATCTCATCATTTATACACAGCACCAAGGGAAAGGCAAAGTTTTTGCGAAACTCATCTCGCACCAGGTTTGTTGCACTTAATACTTGCTCAATTGCAATCACTGACTCTAGACCTAAGACTATCAATGCTGGTGGTTGCTGCCCTTCAACGGCTGTCAGTATAGTTGTAAAGAGTGTGTTAACCGATGGATGTAGGATCAGCTTTTGGATTTGGAATGAAGAGGCTTCCTGCAACTGGTTTACCACTTGCTGTCGTAACGAGGGCGAATTGCAGCACACTAAATTTAGCGAAAACTGACCTTGAGACATGGTGATCGCTCTCTCCAGCCTTCTGAGTGAGCGGTGGTTGTTTACTGCCAAATCTTCTGAATGATAGTCGTTTGTCATCGGAGAACACTAAATAACGTTGTAATTGAAGTTTTAAATTAAAAAACTGTTTTGACTTCCTTAGATCGGATGATCTTTAGACTTGAGCTGATGACTGACAACACGCTACTCGCCTAAAAAGCGGCAAAATTGTCATAAAATTTAAAACATTAGCCCAGACCTCCAGATATCGCTCACTGGTTTTCGAGGCGCTTATGTGGTAACTAACAAGTAATGCATGAGGCGCAATTGCTCCAAGAATTACATTGCTACTGAAGCTTATCTTTTCAGCAAAGCATTTCACAGGTGACAAATTTATCACTTTTTGCATAGAAAGATTTAACAATCGGCAATCTAGTTTGTGTAAGGGATTAGTCTTAGTCGTCTAATAAGAAATTTTCTCAGGACATACGCAAATCAAGCCGTCAGGCACTACCCATAGAGTGATGGTGGGCTATGCCCACCCTACAAATAGACATTATGCGTAAGTCCTATCTCTCAGACAACAAAAGAATAATAAAGTTGATTAAATACAAGATTTTGGCTAAAGTACCATTTTCATCTAATCTTTAAGTGTTTAATTCTTGGATAAACTTATCAACGTAAATACTCATTAAGTATGAATCACTAGGTAGATGCCTATTGCTTTGATAATTCGTGCAATTTTTTACAATGGTTTACAAAGCTGTGACCCGATCATGACCCAAAAGCCTTTTATCATCAGCTGGACTTATAAATCATCCGAGAATTGGTCAAAAGCTACCTTTACACAATCTTCATAAAAAAGAGTGACTTTCTAATCCTCTGTTCATTCCTTCTTACCTGCACAGGCTTGTAGCAAAAGTCCTGGCTACGTACTTTTTGGATACTTTACTGTTTAGCTGCAACCTTTGCTAAGTTATCCAAGTCATTCCTGATTAGTCCAAGACGCTGGCGTCAATTGTGTAATATCTACTTCTATACTTATGAGACGGTTCCTTAAACGCTTGTTTACAGTCTGTGCAGATGGACTGGTTTATTTTAGCCGCGCATTTGGGCGTCAGGCTTGGTTAGTTTTCCTATTTGTCTTGGGCATGGCGATCGCACTGCTGAAACCAACGATCGCTTACGGTCAGACGACGCTCAATGATATCCAAGGGACTTGGGCACAACCTTGTATTGAGCAGCTAGCACAGCGTAGGATCATCAATGGTTACCCAGATGGCAGCTTTAAGCCAAATGCACCCGTGACGAGGGCTGAGTTTGCGGCAATGCTGACTACCGCTTTCCCTGATGTCCCTGTGGTACGCACGGGAGGAAAATTTGCTGATGTGCCAACTAACTACTGGGCTAGTGAGGCAATTCGTCAGGCGTATCAAAGTGGATTTATTGCAGGTTATCCCGGCGGTGTCTTCCAGCCCAATCAAAATATTCCCCGTGTGCAGGCGTTGGTGTCTTTGGCAAGTGGGTTGAAGTATATGCCGACTAAGCCGTCCCAGGACACGTTGAAAGGGGCTTTTGCCGACATCGCAGACATTCCTGAATACTCTCAAAGCGCGATCGCGGCAGCTACAGAAAAACAGCTAGTTGTCAATTATCCGGATGTTCGGACACTCAAGCCGAATCAGTTGGCAAGTCGTGGCGAGATCGCAGCATTGTTATGTCAAGCGACTGGTGCAGTTGGGATGGTGCCTTCCCAATACATTGCCCAAGCGGGAACCTCACCCTCTAATAATGCCAAAGCCGAGTTACGGGGTGTGTGGCTGACGAATATTGATAGTGATGTGCTGGTTTCAAGGCGAAACACTACCAAAGCCCTGCAACGCCTCAAGGAAATGAATTTCAATACGGTATATCCTACTGTTTGGAACTGGGGCTACACTCTTTATCCAAGTCAGGTTGCTAAACGAGTTGTTGGACGTGAAGCGCGGATATCAACACCCTTAGAGAAGGAATCGTTTGATCCAGAACGGGGATTAAAGGGGCGAGATGTCCTTAAAGAAATAGTTGAGGTGGGACATCAAAAGGGCATGAGAGTCATTCCCTGGTTTGAATTTGGTTTCAAAGCTCCCTCTTATTCTGATTTAGCCAAACGCCACCCAGATTGGATCACCCAAAAGAGTAACGGCGTAAAGACTGAGATTCCAGATAGCGTAAAGCCTGAGGATAGAAAGCTGCATGAGATAGTCTGGCTCAACCCCTTTAAGCCAGAGGTGCAGCAGTTCATCCAAGATTTAGCGATCGAGGTGGTCAACAACTATAACATTGATGGCATTCAATTCGATGACCACTTCGGTTTACCAGCGGAATATGGTTACGATGACTTCACTGTACAGTTGTACAAACAAGAACACCAAGGTAAAGCTCCCCCCACTAACCCCCAAGATCCTGAATGGGTGCGCTGGCGTGCTGACAAAATTACTGATTTCATGGCGCGGCTATTCCAGGCGGTTAAAGAGCGCAACAGGAAAGTCATTGTTTCCCTCTCTCCTAACCCACAGCGTTTCTCCTACGAGTTCTTTTTATCTGACTGGGCGACTTGGGAACGACGTGGTCTTATTGAAGAACTGCTTGTACAGATTTATCGAGACGACCTCAACGTCTTTATCTCAGAATTGGAGCAACCTGAACTTAAGGCAGCACGTAGTCATATCCCTGTCGGTATCGGCGTCTTAACGGGGTTAAAAGAAAAATGGATCACCTCATCACAAATCCAGCAGCAAGTTGAGGCAGTTCGGAAGCGGGGATTTGCCGGTGTGTCGTTCTTTTACTACGAAACCTTATGGAATAATGTACAAGAACCGTTAGATCAGCGTCAGACGACTTTTCAGGTACTATTCCCCATGCCAGCGAAACCTATTGAGATTGAGCTTTCAGAAGCTTTAGAACCAGCTAAGTAGCTGATGGTTAATGGCTAATGGCTAATGGCTGATGGAAAAAATACAGTTAGCTGTTAGCCATACTTCGTTTATTTGTTCGACTGCGCTTTTCTGCCGAGTGCGCGGACGGGTAGGTGTTTCTAGAGGCGGCTGGTAAAAAACGGCTGAATCGTTTTCTGTTCAAGGCTTTGAGGCTTGTTGCCCTAAATTTTCATTCACGCAAGTAGTGGAAAGCATATTGGAACTGGGTTTTAGCTTATTTAGACACTGAGGTCTTGCATCCATCAAAGGCTGAAATGCTATGATTATTCTTAACCGCGCAACTGAACCTTCAAAACTTAATATAGTAAGGCTTTCAGGCTCCCGCTATCGCGATCAACTTAAATCCCTATCAGGGATTGAAACTGTATCTAAGAAGGTTATGAAAGTGGAAACCCAATATCGCGATCAACTTAAATCCCTATCAGGGATTGAAACAACGCCGCTGCTGCATCAAACCGCCAAAACTGCCCTGGATCGCGATCAACTTAAATCCCTATCAGGGATTGAAACCACTCATACGCGATCGCGTCCTCTAAAACAATTGATCGCGATCAACTTAAATCCCTATCAGGGATTGAAACCGCTAACTTCCTCCCTGTCGTTGTGGCGTTGTACTTTTATCGCGATCAACTTAAATCCCTATCAGGGATTGAAACTGAACGGAATCATCATCAGCAAGTGAAGTTGCTGATCGCGATCAACTTAAATCCCTATCAGGGATTGAAACAAGCTGGTAGAGGAGTCTGCCCAACAACTGCAAAATCGCGATCAACTTAAATCCCTATCAGGGATTGAAACGATCCCTATCAAGATAGAAAGATTTGTCGATTAGGATCGCGATCAACTTAAATCCCTATCAGGGATTGAAACTTTTATTGAATCCTGAATGGTACGTACAAAAGAAAGCTGATCGCGATCAACTTAAATCCCTATCAGGGATTGAAACTATTCCTCCTAGCACAGCAGCATAAGGATCATCTTATCGCGATCAACTTAAATCCCTATCAGGGATTGAAACTCTGATTCTGCGATTACTGCAACTAAAGAGGAGTATCGCGATCAACTTAAATCCCTATCAGGGATTGAAACGAGCCAGCTGAAGGCTCCCATCCGACTTGTATAAATCGGCAAATCGCGATCAACTTAAATCCCTATCAGGGATTGAAACCAGTCCCAGAGAGTGAGGCGGCGGGTAGCTCACTGGATCGCGATCAACTTAAATCCCTATCAGGGATTGAAACGGTCTAAAATTCATGGCAAGCCCAAGGCTACCTATCGCGATCAACTTAAATCCCTATCAGGGATTGAAACAGATTCCGTGCAGAGATACTCAAGAATCGCCTGAGATCGCGATCAACTTAAATCCCTATCAGGGATTGAAACAGGCGATTGTAATGAAGGGCTTCAAATCAGCGAGGATCGCGATCAACTTAAATCCCTATCAGGGATTGAAACTCGCTTGTACCCTCCTGCTGAATCTTTGAACCATCATCGCGATCAACTTAAATCCCTATCAGGGATTGAAACAAGAGGTGCTATGCAATTTGCCGCCAGCTTATATAATCGCGATCAACTTAAATCCCTATCAGGGATTGAAACCTAGATGACACCTCACAGCCGTACATCTGCCACATCGCGATCAACTTAAATCCCTATCAGGGATTGAAACGTTGGATAGACATTAAAAGCTATTTTGAAAAACATCGCGATCAACTTAAATCCCTATCAGGGATTGAAACTCTGGTGTGGTGAGAACTGGTAGTTGTTCCATATATCGCGATCAACTTAAATCCCTATCAGGGATTGAAACAGGCAAAATTGTGAACAATGCCCCCAATCCTGCCAAATCGCGATCAACTTAAATCCCTATCAGGGATTGAAACCAATTCTAGCATTAGGGAGGTGTAACCCCCTAATATCGCGATCAACTTAAATCCCTATCAGGGATTGAAACTTAGATTACCAAGAAATTCAAACACAATTACAGATCGCGATCAACTTAAATCCCTATCAGGGATTGAAACTCATTGATTTGACCTATTTAAAGAAAGTGTGAACGGTGAATCGCGATCAACTTAAATCCCTATCAGGGATTGAAACAAGTTGCGAACTAATTTATCTGAACGTCGCGCATTTTATCGCGATCAACTTAAATCCCTATCAGGGATTGAAACTAATTTATCAGTTTTCAAGTTCGATTCTCAGAAAATCGCGATCAACTTAAATCCCTATCAGGGATTGAAACTTGTAGAATTTCCGCAACATTGCAGCTGCAATAAGCGAGTAGCATCGCGATCAACTTAAATCCCTATCAGGGATTGAAACAGTCCTTTCTTTCATGCAGGTAATTCGATTGGGTATCGCGATCAACTTAAATCCCTATCAGGGATTGAAACACCGCTACACCTTCTAAAATTCAAAGTAAATATAAGGTAAGATTCCTTCCTTAGGAGCCAACACCCAGACCGTAAATAGGCACAGCGGCACCAACAGTAGCTTCAAAGGCCAGTTAAGTTGTAACTTCAGACCCCGTTGAGTAGCGTAGACAACTCCCATTGATGCCACTAATCCCCCTAACAAAAGAGCGATCGGCAAACGTCCCAAACCAATTGCTTCACTGTAGACCTTTTGGGCAAATTGGATATCAGCTGGGTGACCCCAAAGTTTCTGAATCACTGAACTAGCGTCTTTGATATTGGGCAACCGGAAAAAAATCCAGGAAGTGAAAACCATTGACTGGGTCAAAAACCAGGCAAAACACACACCCAACCAGCTTTCCCACCAGCGTTTTACCCCATCTAGACGATCTGATATCGCTTGGGTCAAGCGGTGAGCTACCAAGGCAAAGCCATGCAATCCGCCCCAAAGGACAAAGCCCCAAGCGGCTCCATGCCAGAGTCCAGTAATTAGCATCACAATTAGTAAATTTATGCAGGTGCGACCCAGACCTTTACGCGACCCTCCCAAGGGAAAATAGAGATAATTGCGTATCCAATCCCCCAAAGTGATGTGCCAGCGACGCCAGAAATCAGCAATATTGGTACTAAAGTAGGGAAAATTGAAATTTTCTGGCAGATTAAGTCCCAGTAAGATAGCGCTGCCACGAGCAATGTCTACATAGCCACTGAAATCTAGATAGAGTTGCAGACCGTAAGCAACGATCGCCAACCATAAATCGCCACCACCAGCACGCGGTAAGTTACCCAAACACAAATCAACAAAAATACCTAACGGTTCTGCCAGAAGTGCTTTTTTGACAGCACCACAGGCAATCAGCCAAAGCCCTTCACTTAAGCGGTTAGCACTGGGAAATTGTAACGTCTTCAGCCCCCCAGCGAATTGATGATAGCGAGTGATTGGACCAGAAATCAGTTTAGGAAAAAATAATTTATAAGCTGAAAACTGTAGTAGTTGTGGAGTCGCAGGAGCACCACGATACACATCAATAAGATAAGCAATGCACTCGAAGGTAAAAAATGAAATTCCTAGCGGAGCAATTAAGTGATTGCTAATCCAATTAGCACCCTCTTTCGCGCTTGGTAAGGCAAGCCCAACGCCAAGGTTGGTTAAGATAAAAGGAACATACTTGAAGCTGAGTAAACCGATAACATTTAAGAAAATACCCAGCCACAGAAGCCTTAAGCGGCGGCGATTCCAAACTCCTTGAGCCAATAGCCAAGCTTCATTAGAGAGACGCTGATTAGTAGCATGCGGTCCTGGTGTTGTATTTGTCCCAATCGCTTTCCCTAGGTAAAAGTTAATCAGTGTGATGAGCAATAGCAGAGGGATGTATTGGATTTGCAGGGTGGCATAAAAAATTAGACTACCAATGAGTAGCACCCACAATCGCCAAGAAAGAGGTTTTGCTAACCAATAGATTGCCAGGAGTCCCAGCAGGAAAAGTCCATAATTAATTGAAATAAAAGTCATTGTATTGAGATTGGCGATTGAGGTATAAGGTTGAAGGTTTAAAATAACCGACTACTACCATTTCGGTTTATGGATGTTACCTACAAGTCAACGCTAATGGCTAATACTTGATTGCTAATTGTTTGTTGGAGCTATTAGCCATTAGCAAAAACCAGGATATGAGTTGTGACGAATATTTACCCAAATGGTATAACCTTCCCTTTGGGAACGTCTACGGCGAACAACCTGCACGTCCTGCAACCTTTTCCCAATAGCTACTTCCCAGATCCCTTTGTAGGCCAGGGAATCATTGGGTCTTGAGCTAGGTGGTTAGAGACTTTGTAAGCACCATAACGGTTGAGGTGACTGGGGTCGGAAAAGTAATCCGGTTTAGTCAGCAACAACTGAGTTAAGTCTCGGAAAATTAGTCCCCTGTCTATGGCGGAGGAGCGCATATACCGCTGAAATTGTTCCTCATATCCGATACGTGCTGGGTCTAAGTAGTCCTTCGTAAGAGGTAAGTTCACAAAAACAATATCAATTTTGCGAGCCTTTGCGAATTGCAGGAGTGAGTCTAGTGCTGTGTCTTGTTCACCCCCTAACTGAAAGGATTCATAATCGCCGTCATAGTCACCAACAACTCTAGAATGTTGTTTGTAATAGGTAGCGGGATTGAACCGAACTGAAAGGGGAAGGAAGCCATCAAAGTCAATGGATTCCCCAGGTGGTAATAATTCATTTGAGTCTATTTGGTATTGGGGAACATTGGTTGCCTTTAGCAGCGAGGCAAACTGTTCCCGCAGCAGTGACTTAAGCTGGTCTCGCTGGGAGTACGTTGATGAAACTTTCGCGCCTTGCTGATTGAGCCAGTCACTTAGGAATTGATAACTCCCGCTTAACGCCGCCAAGGGTTCAGCTATCGGATTTGAAGCCGCTTTTTCCCCAGAGCGACCCTCGCCTTTTTTGAGGTTAGCTGAGTTGGGGAAGGTTCCAGCTTGTAGCTGCTGGTAGCCGACTGAGGTGGTGATCGCTTTGTAGGTAAGATCCTCCCTACCACTGTTAAATGCCCGTGCCCCATCTGCCCAGATAATCAATTTGGGCAGTTGTTCCGGCGTTAAGATGCGGCGGATGATCAAATCTACCACTTGAGCCGTGGCTCCATTGATGCCAAAGTTAAACACCTCAACGTTAGGATATCCCTGAGCGGCTAAGGCGTCTTGGAGTGCGATCGGATCGACTCCTCGGAGTGCCCTAGAGCTGCCCAAAATGATGGCATCGGGGGGACGACTCTGGAGAAGGCGTTGTTGGTAGAGTGCTAGCTTCTCGTCTAACAACTGGTTGTTAAAAGAGGGATTAGGCAAGGCATTAGGCGACGACTTCCCTAGAGTGCGTCTCGCTTCGCTAACACGCGCTGCTGCTAAAATGGCTGCCGATGCTGTCCTACCTTGCTCAGGCGGCACAGAACTGTCCGTCTTCTTAATAATGACGCTCTTGTCTCCGGGTTTCGTGAACCCAGACGTTTTGAAGTTATTACTCTCCTGATTACCCCCTTTTTTCAGAGATACTTGGGGTAGAGACACAGGTTTCGGAGCCTCTTCGATCATCGCCGAGTTCTGCAACGTGGCTTGTGATAGCGAAGCACTGTTGCTAAATGCAGATCGCACCATCCGCCCAATTAGCCAATCCGCTTGTACTGTCAGTAATAGTCCCAGACTACCCCAGACAATTGCCACTCTAGTTCCTTGAGACACGGCAAAACGTTTTCGTCTTGGTGCTCTAGAAACTACTGCCAGATCTTGGCTTTCCTCAATAGGCACAAATATTTGGGAGTAGCACAACCAACGCTGAATCCTCTCAACAGTTGACTGAACTGTTCGCTCCAACCCATTTTTCAGGTCTTCTTTGTTTAACTCTGGGCGCAGAACAGGTTCCCCAGTAGGAGCCACAAGCTCATTCACGTAGGCATCTGAGGCGGCAAACTCTGGGGTTGCTTCTGGGACTAGACGCCGTCGATGGGCAAAATCAATCCCATAGTTCCAGGAAGGGGAGGTAGAACCAGCGCGACGCCCATAGACCCTGACTCCAGCAATCCCTGGAATGGCAAGCTGGCGCAGGAACCGAGCAATGGGGGGAGCCACCTGAGCTTGCGGCGGACAGATGGGTGCCTCGCTCATGATGTGCAACAAGTCTCCCTTGCGGCGAATTTTCAGATAAATTCCGCCAGTTGCCAATCGTCGGTCGAGGTCAGGATTGATTAGCCGTTGGAGCAAAAAGGTCAGGGCATCTTGGTTTCCCTGTTGCGCTAGTGAATAAGCTGATTCGCGTCGAGCCGGATTATCAGCGGCGGGTAGATTCAGCCACTCAATCCAGGCTGGCGTTTCTTGTTCAGGAACTAGTGAGCGCTGATGAGACTCAACACCATAAATCGTAGCGGCATGGATGCCTTGAGGAGCGATCACTGCCAGCACTGGCACGATCGCATTCACTGCCCTTTGCCTATCTGGAGCAGCGGCTTGCTTTGTCGTCAAGACGTTACAAAACAAATGCAATGTTACATCTTTTAGGACAGCTCGAACTTCCATTCCCTGTTTTGACAGGGATTGATTCAACCGCCTCGCTATAGCCTGTACATCGCCCCAACATGCCCACTCTTTGAGCATTGCTTCAGGAGGTGTCAAGTCCACGCGCAGCATCCATTCAGGAGCTGCTTCGCCGCTCACTTGACTACAAATTGCCGCATCTCGAAATCCTTTGAGCTTCAAAGAACGCAGCTGTTGAACCACTGGCTCCGCTAGCACGGAAGCATCAGGGCTGTAGTTGGAATGACAAACAACCCAGAGACGACGGTTAAGAGGTGAAGGAGTGAGGGGGTGAGGGGGTGAGGGGGTGAGGTTTTCTCCCTCTCTCCCTTTTTCTCCTTCTTCCCCTCTCAGGTCTTGGATAAGCACTTTAACGCTGACTCCCAGACCACTTATCATTTCACTGAGATAGCGTGCGATCGCCTCGGGCGAGCCGGAACGGGCAAGACTCTCGTTAGAAATCATAAACGCCGAGTCAGTCGTTGCCTCGTCAAAAGCATCCCCAGCGGAAGTCTTAGAAGTATTAGCTGACTGGTTTGGAGGCGATTGAAGCCGAATTTGCTTAATCCAGTCTGGGCGCTCCTGTCCTAAGGTACGCCCATAAACAATAATTTGGTCAATGGGGTTCCCTGGATCGATAGGAAGCGAATCTCCCCCCTCTTGTACTGTCAGTGCCTTGCTGAAACGCTCTACAACTGTCTTCGCTTCTATACCTTGGCGACTCTCACAAAGAATATGCAAGTTATTCCCTCGCAAGCGGACTCGTAGGGATACCCCCGGTTGACCGATGGCACGATAGGCCCACTGAGCAAGGGAAGACGGGCGATCCTTTTGGACACGCTGTTCGACATCCAACATTACAAACCTGTTATTTGGACTGCTAACGGACGAGTGATTTTCTCCTTTAAGTAGTTGCACACTCGGTTTAAGCATACTTTATAGCTTTCTTAGAACCGATAAGCTTACTACAGGGATGACTCATTAGGTAAGTAGAGTTACTTCATCAAAATACATCAAAATATATCTAGGTAGGACTCCCCCGAGCCGTCTAAGGAGCCGTAGCGCCACGCTAGACTATTTGTACTAGTTACAATTGCTAGTGCAATATGACAGAAATTTCTGACCGATTCCCAGCAATACTCAAAAAGCTTAACTCCCGATGCCTCTGCTTCCCCTACCCCCTGGTCGCAACTGAATGATGATTTCTGCCAGCCTACACTAGCTGACTGGCTTACCTGAGTTCAGGTTTGCTCATTTTAGCTTCATAGTGTTATCTAGTCTTAACAAAAAACTACCCGAAAATATAGCTGTGAGCACATCTAAATCACAAATTCCAACAGAATTGTTATTAAGTCTGGCTACTGGTCCCCTGCTTCTAGGAGTACTTTCTCTCGAGGCTGTATTCTCATGGCTACAAGCTACAGGCATCAGCAGCGAAGAGGTGTTTCGAGGCGATCGCCTGCCAGTTCTCCCCTTTCCAGATTTAGAGCAGGAAGACTAACAAAGAAGGTCTTGAAACTTCATCAAAATTCAGTGACTCAGTGAACGATTTTATGGAACACTAACCCCTAAAATGGATTATCTTCGTCTTGCTGCGAAAAGACCTTATGAGTTCCCTCGTCCACCCGTCAGATCAGGAATTTACTGTACCTTCTACCTCCGACTTGTTTCTGCGCCATCGCCTCAAAGTTGTCGAAGATTTGTGGGAGTCTGTTCTACTCTCCGAATGCGGTCAGGAACTTGTCGATTTGCTCAAGCAACTACGTGACTTGTGTTCGCCAGAGGGACAAGCCACTGATTTGCCTGAATCGTCAGTACCTAAGCTAATTGAAAAGCTTGACCTAAACGCGGCAATTAGAGCCTCGCGGGCTTTTGCCCTATACTTCCAGCTGATCAATATTGTTGAGCAGCATTACGAACAGCGCACTCAACAACTCTCTCAACGCGCTACTTACAGTACTCCTACCGCTGCTGAGCAAGCCTCAAAAAAACAAGCAGTGCTCAAGGAAAATGGAAATTCGGCAACCGCATCTATCAACGCCGCCGAAGCAGAAGCTCAAAGTAGTGGACCAATTGCCGACTTACTAGAAAAAAGTTGGCAGGAAAACAGAGCTTTGCCACGAGATGTAGGCACATTTCATTGGTTATTTCCCCACTTGCGAGAGCTGAATATGCCACCTCAGCAGATTCAGCGACTGATTGACAATCTAGATATTCGGTTAGTTTTCACAGCTCACCCCACAGAAATCGTCCGCCACACGATTCGAGCTAAACAGCGACGCATTGCTAAAATCCTGCAACAACTCGACCAAGCGGAGGAAGCCTACAGAGCATTAGGTTTGACCACGTCTTGGGAAGTTGAGGGATATACAGAACAACTCAGGGAAGAAATCCGTCTCTGGTGGCGCACCGATGAGTTGCATCAATTTAAGCCGACAGTACTCGATGAGGTAGACTACACACTCCACTACTTTCAAGAAGTCCTGTTTGAAGCAATTCCCCAACTTTATCACCGGCTCAAGCGAGCCTTAAATGCGTCTTTCCCGTGGCTAACACCTCCCGCTAATAGCTTCTGTAAGTTTGGCTCATGGGTCGGGGCAGATCGAGATGGCAATCCTTCGGTTACACCTCAAGTTACCTGGCAAACGGCTTGCTATCAACGAGATATGGTAATAGAAAAATATATTCAGTCAGTCGGGCGACTGACCAATTTGTTGAGCCTGTCGTTGCATTGGAGTGATGTTTTACCGGATCTATTGGACTCTCTGGAGCAAGATCGGTCTCAGATGCCAGAAGTTTACGAGCAGCTGGCAATTCGCTATCGGCAAGAACCTTATCGCCTGAAGCTTGCCTATGTGCAGCAACGGCTGGAAAATACACGCGCTCGCAATCAGCAACTTCGCAACCTTTTCAATGGGAAACCTCTGAAATTAGATATTTCCGAAGGTACTATTTACCGCTCAGGGGCAGAGTTTTTGGCAGAACTGCGTTTGATTGAGCGTAACTTAACGGAGACGGGGTTAAGCTGCCGAGACTTAGAGAATCTAATCTGTCAGGTAGAAATTTATGGTTTTAACCTGGCTAACCTCGATATGCGTCAGGAAAGCTCCCGCCACTCAGATACTTTCAACGAGATTGTGGATTATCTGAAAATTTTGCCCAAGCCCTACAATGAGCTATCGGAAGCAGAGCGATCGCTTTGGCTGGCAACTGAATTACAAACTCGTCGCCCACTCATCCCCAACGAATTGCCCTTTTCCGAAAAAACCTGCGAAACGGTTGAAACCTTCCGGATGATGCGGCAGCTGCAACAGGAGTTTGGTCCTCAAGTCTGCCAAACCTACATCATCAGCATGAGCAACGCCGCTAGCGACCTTTTGGAAGTGCTCTTGCTGGCAAAAGAAGCGGGGCTTTATGACCCAGGGACTGGTAAAAGCAGCATTCATGTGGTACCGCTGTTTGAAACAGTGGAAGACTTGAAGCGTGCCCCCGCGGTGATGAATTCTCTGTTCGAGCTACCTCTGTATCGCGCTTGCCTCGCGGGTGGCTATGAGGAGTTGTCAGCACTCAGTGCTCAGTCGTCTACGGAAACGAAACAACAGCTAACTCCTGACAATGGACAACTGACAAAGAACCTCCAAGAGGTAATGCTGGGCTACTCTGACAGTAATAAGGATTCTGGTTTTCTCAGTAGTAACTGGGAAATCCACAAAGCCCAGAAAGCGCTACAGAAAATCGCAGAAGATTACGGAATTGCTCTGCGCATCTTCCACGGTCGTGGTGGTTCAGTTGGTCGAGGCGGTGGTCCTGCCTATGAGGCAATCCTAGCGCAACCGGGTCGCAGTATTAATGGGCGAATCAAGATTACGGAACAGGGAGAAGTACTAGCATCTAAGTACTCTCTACCGGAACTGGCTCTCTATCACTTGGAGACAGTGACAACAGCAGCAATTCAAGCCAGCTTGCTGCGAACTGGCTTCGATGATATTCAGCCTTGGAACGACATCATGGAAGAGTTGGCGACGCGAGCACGTATCCATTACCGCTCCCTGATTTACGAGCAACCCGATTTTCTGGATTTCTTCCATCAAATAACGCCTATCCAAGAAATTAGCCAGTTGCAAATTAGCTCTCGCCCTGCGCGTCGGGGAGGAAAGAAAGATTTCACCAGTCTCCGGGCAATTCCTTGGGTCTTTAGCTGGACTCAAACCCGTATCTTGCTACCAAGCTGGTATGGTGTTGGCACAGCGCTACAAGGCTTTTTGGATGAGGAGCCAGAGGAAAATTTGAAGTTACTGCGCTACTTCTATTTCAAGTGGCCGTTTTTCAAAATGGCTATTTCTAAGGTAGAGATGACGTTGGCAAAGGTAGATCTTCAAATTGCTCACCACTATGTGCGTGAATTGTCAAGCTCGGAAGATCAGGAACGCTTTGAGCGCCTATATGATCAGATTGCCAGCGAATTCAACCTCACCTGTGATTTAGTCTTGGCGATTACAGGGCATAAAAAGCTTCTGGATGGTGACCCTGACTTGCAGCGCTCAGTGCAGCTGCGCAACGGTACAATTGTCCCCCTTGGGTTCTTGCAGGTATCTTTGCTAAAACGTCTGCGCCAACACAGCACTCAGACGACATCTGGTGTTGTCCACTCTCGGTATAGCAAAGGTGAGTTACTGCGTGGGGCACTGTTGACTATCAATGGCATTGCTGCTGGGATGCGAAATACAGGTTGAGGGAGTATTAACCACATTGGGCACGCTCAATCACACGAGCAGCAACTACCCAGAAGCGTTCACTTGGGGTTCAGACATGGGCTTCAAGAGATAGGGGATTACGATAAGTAATTTGAGTCACATTAAACTTTTCGCTTGGGAGCGCTGTCAAAAGCACGAGCTATAGCGTTCCAGGCGAACTTGCGTGTTAGTTGAGCATCAAGTGGCAGAGGACGAACAGGCGCTTTGTCTTGCCGAGGATTGAATTGTGAATGCCATGTATAGCGATCGCTTAGTCCCCATGTCAATACAGCAATCACGGCTGGCTCTTCTAGCACTACCGAGAGATAGTCTTCATAAACTTTAGCAACAATGCGATCGCGCCC
>DATNPH010000181.1:0-43971 GCA_036703315.1 Coleofasciculaceae cyanobacterium | reverse complement strand
GTTGTAGAGCCATTCGTCTAAGCTAGCTGCTTCCCAGATTGGGTAGAAGTGCAACCCAATCGCGTTGGATGACGGTACAACTGCTCCACTGATGATGTTGTTGCCATACATCAGCGAGCCGGCTACTGGCTCACGGATGCCGTCGATGTCTACTGGAGGCGCTGCGATGAAGGCGATGATGAAGCACGTTGTGGCGGTTAACAGGGTGGGTATCATCAACACGCCGAACCAGCCGATGTACAGGCGGTTATTTGTGCTGGTGATCCACTGGCAGAACCGATCCCACACTGATGTGGCTTCAGTACGCTGTAGTGTGGTTGTCATATTTCTTTATGATTGCTTGATGATTTTCAAGTTCGGTGGACAGTTGTTTGTCTGTCCACATTTAGATTAACTCTTTTGTTGAATTTTGTAAACTTCTTCGAAGAAATTTTAACCTGGTGGCCATTTCATCTGGCGTCCGCCCAAGATGTGCAAATGCAGGTGATAGACAGTTTGACCACCATCAGAGCCGTTGTTAATCACAAGGCGATAGCCATTTTCAAGACCGACTTGCTCAGCAACACGCTTGGCTGTTAGAAGAAGGTGTCCCATCAGGGCATGGTCTTCCGACTCAGCAGCAGATAGCTGAGCAATCGGCTTTTTGGGAATTATGAGAATATGAATGGGTGCCTGGGGGGTAATGTCTCTGAAAGCAAGTGTTAAGTCGTCCTCATAAACAATGTCCGCTGGGATTTCTCGGCGGATGATCTTGCTAAAGATGGTTTCGCTCATGCTAATGCCTCTAATGGTGTTGATGAAGTTACTCAGGCTGCTAGAAATTCTACGTAATGACTGTCCTAGAAAAAAACTAAATACGGTAATTTCTCGGTTAAGCCCTCTTGAGGGCAAGCACTATACTCACGCTGAAGTCTCAGGGTGATAGATATGCTTGCCAGGGTTTGGAGCGCTTCTATTGTCGGTATCGATGCCGTAAAGGTGGGGGTTGAAGTTGATGTTTCGGGTGGACTGCCAGGAATCGTGATCGTCGGTTTACCTGATACAGCAATCCAAGAATCCCGAGAACGGGTGAAGGCAACACTGAAGAATGCTGGTTTTGCCTTTCCCATGCGTAAGATTGTGATTAATCTGACTCCAGCTGACCTACGGAAAGAGGGACCAAGCTTTGATTTACCCATCAGTGTGGGAATTATGGCGGCGTCAGAGCAGGTGAGTGCTCAGCTGTTGGGAGATTATCTATTTTTAGGAGAAGTTTCCCTAGATGGGAGCCTGCGACCTGTGGCTGGTGTCTTGCCAATTGCGGCAGCAGCTGGGAGGCTGGGGATTGCTGGTTTGGTGGTTCCTGCTGACAATGCGCGGGAGGCAGCCGTTGTACAAGGGTTAGCGGTATACGGTTTTAAGCATTTAGCGCAAGTGGCTGATTTCCTGAATGAGCCAGAGCGTTTCTCGCCCTTGCAAATTAATGGTTTGCAGGAATTAACGCAGTCTAAGTTTACTGGACCAGACTTAAAAGATGTCAAAGGTCAGGCTCACGCTCGTAGAGCTTTAGAAATTGCAGCAGCTGGAGGACATAATTTAATTTTTGTCGGGCCTCCTGGGAGTGGGAAGACAATGCTGGCAAGACGTCTCCCTGGGATTCTTCCACCGTTATCCTTTAGTGAAGCTCTGGAAGTGACGCAAATTCATTCGGTTGCTGGGTTATTGAAAAATAAAGGAACACTGGTTAGCGATCGCCCTTATCGCAGTCCCCATCACTCTGCCTCTGGCCCCTCTCTCGTCGGTGGTGGTAGCTTTCCACGACCAGGAGAAATCTCTTTAGCTCATCGGGGAGTACTATTTCTTTTTTATATACATTAGATATCTATTCACATAAACAACAACAACAATAGTTCTCTTGTAGTAATATTACTCTCATGTAAGCCCTTCAAATTATTCATATTATTCATGGGAGCAAAAGTTTGTGAATCTATAGAGCGACGTTCCAACGGAGAAGAGCTAGTTCGGTGGCACTTATTGGATGAAAACTATCAGCTCATCAAGTCGGTTGAGCGATTTCTGCGCTCAAAGCAAAGAGCTAGAGTTGCTGTTGGAACAATTAAGACCTATGCCGAGAAACTCAAAGCATTCTGGAAATACCTTGAGGTCAGGGGGATTGCCTGGGAGGACTTTAGTTCATCGTTGATGGATGAGTTCGGCTATTGGTATCTCACTGGTGGCTTGCTATTGGATGGGAAGGTTGTTTCTCCCAAATCAGAGGAAATCTTAACTGCCCGTAACGAGCGTACAGTTAATCTTGCAATCACCGTAGTAGTGCAGTTCTATGATTTCCATACGAGCATTGGAACTGTTGAGGACAAGAAACTGAGGAAGTATCGCATACCCCGTAGAACCAAGCAAAGGGGGAAGCTTGCAGGATACATCAAGCAATCATCTACTGAAACCACACATCTGCGGTATAAGGAATCAAAACAATTTCCTGGTTGTCTAACCTCTGAACAGGTGCGTATCCTCATCAATGCTTGCAGCACTGCACGAGACAAGCTTATCCTTTGGCTGTTGGCAGATACCGGGATGCGTAGGGGTGAACTGCTAGGAGTACACGAGTCTGATTTGGATTGGACTGCCCGAACAATAAAAATAGTACGCCGGAACAATCCAAATCACGCCTATGTAAAGGGGCAGGAACGAGAGCTATCTATCGCAGACCTCCTGCGAGACCCAGAGTTCTGTGAAATCTTGACAGAATACACCGAACAAGAGTATCCCCGTGAAGTCGTTGAGCACTTAGGACACGACATGTTCTTCGTTGTCCTTCACCGTGGTTCACCTAGCTATGGCAAACCATTAGAACCGCAGAACCTTAACAAGCTGCTGAAGCGATTACACAAGAAAACTGGTATTGACTTGAAGCGGGTCTATCCACATCTATTTAGACATACCCATGCGACACACAATATTCGAGAGGGACAGCAGAAAGGAAAGGACAAATCAACAGTAGCGAAGATCGTACAGCGACAGCTTGGTCATAAATCTATCCTCACAACATTGGATACTTACGACCACTCCTTTCAAGAAGCTGAACTTGCGGAAGGAATCGAAAGAATAGTGAAGAGCAAATGATACTGGCGTTACAACAAACTGAACTCTACAAGGTATTGAATTATCCTGACAATCCCGCGTATGTGCATATGAATGATGCAAGGCTGGAACGGGATATTTGGGACATAGCCCAAGATCTACCGTCACTTGCAGAGGACGCCCATATCTGTGGGCGCAGCACTATATCGTTTGAGGCTCTCTCCTTGCCGTGGTTAAAAGAGCTGACAAAACTGGCAGTATTGGTTGCTGTTGGGAATCGACGGTGGAGCCTAAGGCATTTGTTACGTGTACTCTACAGAACCGTAGACTTCAGTAAGTGGCTAGTTGAGCATGTCTATGTTACACCATCTTTTTTAACTCTTCAGGTAGTACAGCAGTGGGCACAAGATAAGCCTACGCATCAAGTGGAAGCTTTAGCAGGATTGCTTTATGTGCTGAGACAATTAGGATGTATCCAGTTTCAAATAAGTAGCTTAAAGCAAAACCGAACTAAGCAGCCAATAATAATCCCTGAAGAGGTTAAACATGCGCTTGATATATCTCTAGAGCAATTGAATAAACCAATATATCTTGCGTTCAAACTTCATGCATCATTAGGGACTCGGAGCAGCGAAATATCTAGGATTCCTATAGATTGTTTGAGATGGCGAGAAGGAGTACCTCGAATACGGCTCTCCACAGGAAAACAGGACAACAGTAAACAAGAACAGGACTTACCTGAAGAATTAGTATCCTTAGTCCAACAACAACAAGTCTTTGTGCGCCAAGAGTTTGGGGAAAACTTCCCGTGGTTATTCCCTAATTGGATCTCGGTCGGAAAGGGGTATCAGAATCAAGCATGGCCACCCGTCTTCGAGTACCGCAGAGAGCAGCTCAAAAAGCCAGGAGGAAAACTCAACCAGCTTCTAAAACGGCTTATTAAGAAGAACGATATTCGTACCCATGATGGAAGTCTAGCCCATGTCACCACTCATATGTATCGACGCACTTACGCATCGATAGCTGAGCGTATGGGTAAACGCCCAGATCAAATTCAGCACGCGCTGCGACATGCCAACCTTGATATGCAAGATTATTATATTCATGTCTTGCCACGGGAACAGGAGAAGCATATCGAACGGGTACTGGTAGATAAGGATGGGCAACGCACCGTTTATCGTACCGACCAGGACAGCGAGTTTCTTCGCCAAGAGTGGGCAGCTAGACAGGTAGAACTGGGACTCTGCACTCGACCCAACATCATGAAAGAGTGCGAGTTTGAACATGTTTGTCTAGGCTGCCAACATATCCGTTTTACCCATGAACATCTGTCTCAATTGCTAGAAGTACGAGAGACAAATCAACGGCTGCTGGCTCGTTGCTTGGAAGCTGGACAATCCGACAGCCGAAGGGCACACAGTGCACATCAATTTATTTCTATCCTCAACACCATTATTGCTGGTCTACAGGCGGAAGGGAATTAGAAGGCTAATGAGTAATTTAAAGTGTCGCCGATGCGGTAGCAATGATATTACGACTAAGGGATTCTATAATCGCTCAGGTGGAGAGAAAGTACGAGCATACCGCTGCAAAGTTTGTAGGAAAACTTTCTCTAGTAATTACATCAAACTACCTACCTCGCCTGCTAAGGAGAACTGCCCAAAATGCAATAGTCGCAATACAGTTTATTCTGGCCTACCCAGAATAAACAAAAACCATACTAGTGAACCTTGTTTATGCAAAGATTGCGGCAAGCAATTTACTTTGGGTAAACGGAGACGTTGCCAGATTTCCCTTCACGATAAAGTCATACATAGTTACTGGTACCCTCCAGGATTGAAATACATATACGAGGTTCCATGTCCAAACTGTGACCAAGAGCACATAGTGCTGAAGACAGAGTATAACGATAGCCGCGAACAAAGAAAATGTCGGTTATTACTCTGTTTAGATTGTGGTCAACAGTTCAAAGGAGAAGGACAGCCCTGGAAAACTAACATACGACGAAGGATGGAAAAAACTCTTCCTCGTCATTCTTGGGAGTTTAGTGATGATATTTGGGATATACGAGAATTTTACCAAAATATCGATGAGTACCAAGCTAAGAGGCTATTTCTGAACTTTGATAGGTGTGGTTCTGCCTGGTTTAAAGACTTAGTGAAAAATTATATTCTCTGGCTTATTAAAGCAAAGAATCGCTCTGCATCTCTAGCTGAGACTATCTGTACATTAGGCTTTTTTGGACGTTTTCTTCAGCAGCAGAGCGTAATGTCAATGGAAGAAATTGAGCAAAGCCTGCTAGGAATTTACTGGACACAAGAACGAGGAAAGATAAAAACAAGTACACTAAACAGGGACTTGAGGAGCCTGAGGAAGTTTCTCAATTGGGGAAACACCGAGCAATATTTCAGTACCTCGCCTACTCTCATTACCACTTTTGACTCTCCAAAAATCTTTTATGACGAACCCGATCCATTAGAAAATTCTGTGCTTGAGTCAATCCGGGATAACATACACATTTTACCGGAACCAATACAGCTCATGTTTATGCTAGGGTTTTGGCTTGGTAGCCGTCCTAACGAACTTTATAGCCTTCCTAGAGACTGTATTAGCCTTGATCCTGACGGTAGTACATGGTGGATAAAATTTAAACGAGAAAAAGTCAACGACGAGCATCGCCTGCCTCTTACCACTGACCTTGTCCACCTTATCCAGCAGCAGCAACTCTACATTAAAGAATTACACGGAGAAGATTATCCGTATCTATTTTGTCACTATCAGGGAGTAGGCGAAACTGGCTACCCAAACTACTCAAGAGTGAAAGCTCTAAAACGCCCGCCAATCATTGCCGCTACGTCTAACCCAATGGTTAAAATGATTCGCTATCTCATCAAACATTGTGAGATTAAAGATAGTAACGGGAAATTAGCCCACTTTACTGGAGCTATTCTGCGTCCTTCACGGGCAACACATCTCATTCAAAACGGCTTCAGCTTAGATTTCGTTCGCATCTGGCTTAAACATCGTCGGGCAGAAACTACCAAACGTCACTACACACGCTATGCACCAGGTGAGTTACTAGATGTAGCGGCTGTGATGGCGAACATGGACAATAGATACTACGCTTACGACAGCAATCCTCAGAGCCTGCGCGACAACCCAGAATTACACGAACTGGATGGATTGACGATGCTTAACGGGGAGCCTTTATATGGGTATTGTAGCTTTCGGGATTTTTGTCCGCGCTTCGGACGCTGCTACACCTGTGGTTTCCATGTTGCCTCTGCCGACAAACTTTCCCACTATAAATCTCAGCTTGATCGACTGCGTACTAAGGAGCAAGTAGCCTTTAATTATGGTTCTTCAGAGATTCTCGATAGTTACCAAGAGTTGGTGAATAAGTTAGAGGATATTATTGCAGCGCTGGAGTCAGGCAATGAGCGAGAAGATAAAACGGCAAGTTCAGCGCCATTGGGATGAAGCGGAACGCAGCCGTCATGGACAGCAGGTGCGGGAACGGTTTGCTAATGAAAGGGAGGAGAAGGTTCGCAAGGCTCAGCATGTTATTGAGGAGATGCTAGATCAAGGTGTAACCATCAGTCAAAATGAAGTTGCTAGACGTACTGGTTTTAGTGTTGGTTTTGTTAACAAACACCTAGCGTATGAAATAGAGAAAGCGAAGCAGAAGCAACAGGAATCTGTCACAAAATCGCGCAGTGTACGCAAGCTTAGCGCTGAAGCTAAAGACCTAGAGCTGTTGAGGTTATTGATCCGTCGCTTGCGAGAACAACTTGAGGAGCAGCGGAGAGCTAACAAAGAGCTGCTAGCCCAAGTAGCACGAGTTGTAGATTTGGAAGACGAGGTGGAGCGCTTGCGAACACAGAGTCGAGAATTGTGGGCAAAACTACAGGTATCCCAAGAAAAAGTTGTGAATTTGCCTGTTCAAAACATATCTGCCCAGATTGAAGCAGCGCTGAAGCCAACTGGCATCCAGCTCAACCCAACACTGCGCCAAGAGATTCCTCGGCACTCACAAGAAGCTGTACTTAAGGCGATCGAGGCATTCGAGCAATACCGCAGCATACACGCCGTTGACAACCCAGCAGCGTGTTTAGTGAAAGCACTCAAGGCAGAATGGAAGCCTAATATAGCTGATGAGCAATCTACCACCCCAGAAAAACATGAGTTCCACGAACAACCCAAACAGAAGAAGTTACTAGAAAAGTTGGAAGCTGAGAATCTTGAGTTAAGAAACTTATTGAAGGAGATAGGTGGGCTTTCAGAGGCAGAGTTGATAGAGAAAATCTCAGCTCAACAGATAGATATTAAGCGTTTGAATACCAAGAATAGGGAATTGCAAGCTAAATCTCTGGGAATAGAGTCACTTGAAGTAGAAATTGAAAAGTTAAAGAAAGAAAAACAACACCTTTTTAATCGGGTTACTGAACTGGAGGCTTCTGAACGCTCTCAGGAAAAGAAGAATTTTGCTGAAGCAAAGAAACAGGCTACGAAACAAACTGAGATTCCAGATGTAGATTATTGATGCGTGAGCAAGCCCATTCAAAACAACAACCTCAGCCTGAAGATATTCAGGGTGTAGTTGAGCGTTTGACTTACCACTCTGAGGATTCTGGCTACACTGTTGCTCGTCTCAAAGCTCCTCAAACCAGTGAACTAATTACCATTGTTGGCAGCTTCGCTAATATTCAACCCGGTCAGACACTACAACTAACTGGTTTTTGGAAAGACCACCCTCAATATGGTTGTCAGTTCCAAGTTACCCAATATCGAGAAACAAAACCAGCGACTTTAACGGGTATTGAGAAATATTTGGGTAGTGGTTTAATTAAGGGAGTAGGAGTAGTCACAGCTAAAAGAGTTGTCGCTCATTTCGGATTAGAAACTCTTAATGTTATTGAAAATCAAATACACCGTCTTATTGAAGTACCTGGTATAGGAAAGAAGCGAATCAAGACGATTCAGAGTGCTTGGGAAAGTCAGAAAGCTATCAAAGAAGTCATGATTTTCCTTCAAAGTCATGGAGTTTCAACTACCTATGCAGTAAAGATTTACAAACAGTACGGTGATAATTCGATTACTACTGTTACAGAGAACCCATACCAATTAGCTAAGGATGTCTACGGTATCGGCTTCATTACATCCGATACAATTGCTCGGAACATGGGAATTGCCCCCGACTGTAAGTTCCGATACCGCTGCGGCATCATTCATGTCTTGGGTGAAGCCTCTGAAAATGGACACTGTTTTCTACCCCAAACTGAACTTGTAAAAGCAGCAGTGAAACTGTTAGCACTTCCAGATCATCAACCCAAACCAGAGCAATTTCTGACGCTGATAACTCAGATGGTACAGGAACAAGAACTGGTCATTGAGGATGGGGCTGGTGGTTATGAAAGTCAGTTGCTCTGCTACAAGCCTGAATTTTTTCTTACAGAGAAGTATCTGGCAAAACGGTTTCTGTCACTTCTGGCGCTTCCAGTTACAGTAGACTTACCTCGTGTTCAACGCTGGATTAAGCGATTTATCGAGAAAATAGGAATTGAACTCTCAGCTCAGCAACAGAAAGCTGTAGAGATAGCAGCCTCTTCGAGAATTCTAATTCTCACAGGTGGCCCTGGAACAGGAAAAACATTTACTACTCATACCATTGTTGCCCTTTGGAAAGCGATGGGAAAATCTATTGCTTTAGCTTCACCCACCGGACGAGCTGCTCAGCGCCTGAGCGAGATGACAGGAATGGAAGCTAAAACCCTGCATCGGCTATTGGAGTTCGACCCAAAAACCTTTAGCTTTAAACGGAATCAGGAAAATCCTATCCCAGCACAGGCTATTGTGGTTGATGAATCATCAATGCTGGATTTGTTTTTAGCTAACTCCTCATTAAAAGCTGTTTCCCAGGATGCTCAACTTCTACTGGTCGGAGATATCGATCAGTTGCCTAGTGTTGGTCCCGGTCAAGTATTACGAGATTTAATTACAAGTCAGCGAGTGCCTGTAGTGAGACTTACAGAAGTCTTCCGCCAAGCGCAAACCAGTAAAATTATCACCAATGCCCATTCTATTAATAAAGGGCAGTACCCTGCTCTTGAACCAATCTCTAACGAACCGCAGTCGGATTGTCTCTGGTTTGAGGCATCAGAGCCATTACATGGTGTACAAGCTATTCAGACGTTAGTTACTAATCTAATTCCCGATCTAGGCTTTAATCCGGCTACTGATGTGCAGGTCTTATGTCCTATGACACGGGGAGACGTAGGGATGAAGCGCCTAAACACAGTGTTGCAACAATTAATCAATCCAGCCAGTAAAGCTAAGGTAGAGATTGTTAGAGGTGGAACGACTCTACGGGTAGGCGATCGCGTGATTCAAAACAAGAACGACTACAACCGTGAGGTTTTCAATGGTGATATGGGAGTTATTTCCCATATTGATTTAGAGGAACAAGAAGTGATAGTTGAGTTTGCCAAGCGGCAGGTGAGCTACGATTATGCTGACTTGGACGAAATCGGTCTGGCTTGGAGCATTTCGATTCATAAGAGCCAAGGCTCGGAATATCCTGTGGTAATTCTGCCGATGTTCATGCAGCACTACCCAATGTTGAGCCGTAACTTACTCTACACAGGATTAACTCGTGCCAAGCAGTTAGCTATTATTGTTGGTCAACAGCAGGCGATCGCCCTAGCTGTTAGACAGGTCAAAGACCAACAGCGCTACACTCTACTGAACCAGCGATTGAATCTTGATGGTTAAAAAGGAAAGTGGATTGGTGAGTGTTAAGATTCTTTAAGTGTCTAACGGTTAGACAGATAGAAAATTTTTCGGGCTTCAGTAAAAACCAATACTCGACCTCAGTCTTTGGACTGGCGATAAACTCGCTCAACAGCTGGTTAAACCGAATGGCGAAGCGTGGGAGGAGGAAGAACTGGTAGATATAAGGGCTGGCTTTTGATTTGAAGCCCAGACGGCAGGAAAGGCGATCGGGCTGAGTGCCTCATGCACTCCCTGGTAGCACTATTCCACTCCTAGCAACATTCATGGATTTGGGATTATCAATCGGTTGCTTCTAATGAACCGAAGACCCGCTTGAACGTTTTGACCTCACGTCCCAAATAGAGAAAGTCATTGTAGTACCTGGGAGATTTTTGCTGCTGTCCCTTTTCATCAATGAAGGCTATGCGCCTCTGCACTTCACACACAGCCGATACTCGCTTTTTTAGCTTGCTGTACCAAGCTGCACCCGTGCGGTTGAGCAATAGAATCGCTGCTTCAATTTCTCCTGTCTCGTAACTTAAAAGTGCTTTCTCCAACCATTTATTGACTCGTCTGCCATACGGCGGGTTACACCATACGCGTCCATACCACTGTTGGGCTAAACCATCATCATCTTTGGTGAAGTAAGAACAAGCCTGTATCCATTTGTGTGCTAAAGCGTTACTGGCTGGGTCTAAGTCAATTTCTCCGAGAACTGCCCTAGCCATCTTTATATACTCTAGCGGTGTGTACCATTCCACGGGAGCTTTGGCGTCACCCATCAAGTTTTTAACTCTGGGTACTCGTTCAATAATTGCCACCTCAATCTTCTCTCGCTGTTCTACTGAAAGGTTATAAGCATCAAGAGCTGTTATCACATTTTCCCAAAATACAGTACGTTGAGCTTTTGATGCATCAGTGCGAATAGTACCGAGATAGCCCAAGTTTGTGGTGACCGGATGGGCTTTGCCTTCAACTCGCTTGTTCTGGTAGAGATAAGCGTAAAGGGATTCTCCAGATACACCAGAGCGCTTTTTCCAGTAGATATACATTGGCAGTATCCAAAATTGGATACTACAATTCTAAGGGTTGCTGCGGCACTCCCAAAACTGGCATTTAGATGGTCGCCCCTCAGATGTAGAACTCCAAAAACTCGCACAACGGTTGGTTAAACCGGATGGGGAAGCGTGGGAGGAGGGGGAACTGGTGGATATAAGGGCTGGCTGAGGATTTGAAGCCCAGACGGCAGCAGAAGCGCTCGGGCTGAGTGCCTCATGCACTCCCTGGTAGCACTATTCCACTCCTAGCAACATTCATGGATTTGGGATTATCAAGAAGCGTGGGAGGAGGGGGAACTGGTAGATATAAGGGCTGGCTGAGGATTTGAAGCCCAGACGACAAAAAAGGCGCTCTCAGGTATTGAGAGCGATCGCTGCTGTAAATTCCCCTCAAAAGAAGCGATCGCCCCTGGCTAGGCGAGGGTTTGAATAGAAAGCCTACCTCTATCTGTCTAACCGTTAGACAGATAGGTTAAATAGAAAGTGTACGCTTTCAGTTTAGAAACAAAAAGCCTCTACATCGGATAGAGCGATCGCTTGCGCGTCAGCTCCCAATACCCCCTGTCTTCAGAACAGTCCTGTTTGTTCTGGACAGTTGGCTTTGTGGGAAAGGCGATCGCCTTTCCCAGTTGCGTAAGTCCTAGCTCAGCCTGAATGAGAGCTGGACTTTTTTATGAGATAGTAAAAAAAGCGCTCCCCCCTGGAGCACAGCAGAGAGCATTAACGAAATTTACTTTATAGGGAATTTTTATCCTGTCCCACTAGGAAAGTCCATTAGACAATTGGCCCAAGAGATTCAGCTAAATGGCTAATGGACTTTATAGTTTTATTCCCCACTGTTGACCTGACTGAGGAATTGGTCTGATACATCCGGTTCGTGTAATAGCGGCTGTAACCTTTGTAATTCCGTAGAGAGGGGTGGTAACCGACTCATCCTGTACCCGCTTATTGAGAATTTTCTTCAGTAATTGCGAATAGACCTCAGCCACTCAGGGGGTTATCTGTCTAACGGTAAGACACATAGCCTAATTTTTCGGGCTTCAGTAAAAACCAATACTCGACCTCAGTATTTGGACGGCGATAAACTCGCTCAACAGCTGGTTAAACCGAATGGCGAAGCGTGGGAGGAGGAAGAACTAGTGGATATAAGGGCTGGCTTTTGATTTGAAGCGGAGACGGCAGCAGAAGCGATCGCGCTGAATGTCTCATGTACCCGATACGTGGTATCACTATTGCCCTAGCCATCTCGATATACTCTGGCGGTGTGTACCATTCCGCAGGGGCTTTGGCATCACCCATCAAGTTTTTGGCTCTGGGTACTCGCTCAAGAATAGCTGCCTCCTCTCGCTGTTCTACTGAAAGCTCGTAAGCTTCAAAGTTTGTTATCACATTATAAAGTTATTCGATGATAAAGCGATCGCCTTGACAAAAGCCCAGTTACCCTAATGCACAAAATTTAGCCAATGATAAAGCGATCGCTATTCTTGTAAAAACTACACACCACAGCGATCGCTCATTGCAAAAGCCCACTCACTCTGAAGCACAAAAACTGGTCAATAATAAGGCGATCACTATTTTTGCAAAAACTACACAAGCGATCACTCATAGCTAAAGCCCAGTTATACTAAAGCACAAAAGTTTTGAAACGCTTTAATAAACTTACTTAGATGCCAACTAATATCTTGATTTAGGGCGCACAGCTTTCCTGGGCACGTCGGGCAGCCTCGCTATGGCTCAAAGTTCTGTAGTAGTAGTTGAAATTTTCCTGAATGCAAGAAGCGGAAGCACCTGAACGACAAGCATTGTTTGCTAGTTGCATGGCCGTTGAATCAGATACATTCCTGTAATAAAAACTATGTAGCTCTCGAATACAAGAAGCCACTTGCTGTGGATTGCGTTGAGGAGTAGTAGGCGAAGCCGTTGTGTTAGTTGCCGGAGTTGTGTTGTTACCTGGAATAATAATAATGTTAGTACTGGGTTGGGGGGCAGTAGTAGGTTGGGGGGCAGGAGCAGGACAACCGTGGATAGTACATGGTCCTGCTCCTGGTGCAGAACAACCCCAGAAATTACAAACTTGGGCGAGAGAAACCGTAGGGGCTAAAAAATTAGCCAAACCAACGCTGAAGATGCTTATGCCTAAGATCCGAGCAAATTTTGTCGCAGTTTGAAGTCGCATATTTGTCCTATAGAATTGGCAATGGATGGTTAACAGAAATGCTGATCTGAAACCTAACTAGTTACTAAACAATCTTATTTCTACTTAAATTAAGTAGTCATTACCGAAAAGTGCAAAGTTAATTTCAGTAACTTGGATTGACAAAAGCCCAGTCACCCTGAAGCACAAAAGCCATCCAAGTAATAAAGCGATCGCTACTCTTGCAAAAACTACACACTCGTGAGCGAGTGCCTTGGCAAAAGCTTGACAAAGCTAATTTTTTGGGTGTAACGCTGAGTTGAGGACTTGGTTGCGCTTCATGAAGTCAACCCAACCTACACTCTGGCTCTAGGAGTAAAAATTAATAATAAAAGGTTAACGACGACACCAAATAAACTCTACATCGTTCAACGCAGTATCGTCTCCGGCACCTTGAGGCGATTCGATCTTTTCTCGCAAACCGCAAATAGCAGCGTTGGTAATAAAGCCTCCTCTCCAAGGACCCCAACTTCCCCATGGTCCAGCGTTTGATGCGTGAATTCTAATATTATTGCTGCACCAAAAACTAACAGCGTTTGCAGAAGTATCATCACCCGGATGCCCTCCCTCCACCTGTAGCATAAACAAGGTCATGTGTGCCCCTCGAGAACAACTATTGTACGCCCAAGAACCCCAATAACCTGTGTGGGGAGTGACATAATTACCTACTGGATTTCCATAGCGGTCAGAACAGTAGAGAGCAATAGAGTTAAGTGCTGTATCATCGCCAGGACCCTGGAAAGATTCTACCTTTTGTCCGAACGAATAAGCCCACGATCCGGGTGGACAATATTGAGCAGTCGTCCAAGTACCCCATTGACCGCCCTTACCAGAAGTCAAAGCCCCAACTACATCAGAACGAGAGGAAACTTGACCAAAGGCTGCTTCTATAGGAAGGGAAGCCATAAGACAAGCAAGAGTAATCGAAAGCTTCTTCATTATCATATATCTACCTTGTTCCAAGTCTTGATCGTTTAGATGTTTTGAGCGTACGAGTACTCTTTGGGTAAAGCACTACCAAAAAGTGCAAAGTTGATTTCCGAAAAATGAATTGATAAATAAACAAAACAATTTATCTACCGCCACTCACCTTGAAGCACAAAAGCTAGCCAATGCTAAAGCGATCACTACCCTTGTAAAAACTACACCAAGTGATCGCTCATTGCAAAAGCCCACTCACTCTGAATCACAAAAGCTAGCAAATGATGAGGCGATCGCTACTGTTGTAAAAACTACACAAAGTGAGCGATTGCCTTGACAAAAGCCCACTCACTCTGAAGCACAAAAGCTACCCAATGATAAAGCGATCGCTTCTGCAAGCAATCTCAATTATTTAAACTATAAGTGAAATTTTGAGTACGCCCTGTAATTTCAACCTGCTTAAATGGAACCCTTTTAATTGAAGAGTCATCTATCCCTGTGCCTCCACAACCACGTAGTCCACCAATAGTTGCCAAATCTGCTTGAGTAATTCGGAAAGGGACTCCTCGTCCTACACAAAAATAATGGTTTCCTCTCCAAAGAGTATTACCATCACTTTCAGCATAGACATAGTAATACTTATTTCTCCGCCATAATTCATGAGGATATACTTGCCTACATTGCCCTGGATTTAATGTCCACCATCCTTCTGATACCCACTGGGACATATCAGGAACAGGTGCTCGTTGGGTATCCCTATTATCTCTTGCATTGTAGTAAGCAAATGCGACGTAAGCTCTTTTTGATGAACGATTGCACACTTCAAACCAAGCTAATGCTTTGTTCGGGTTGAGTACAGAATTAATTGTCCAAAATGCAGATGTGGTTAAAACTAAAGATGCAATCGTAGAGATGTTTCTACTTAGATTTTTAGTCACGACACAAACCTCTCTGTTTTAATTTTTATTAACTAGCGCGTAAAACAAACTCTCATAACACCTGAATTGTCTCCAAGTGCATTGTCAGCATCATTAATTTGTATTGTAGTTCTAGTAATTGGTTGCTGAATAACAAAGGAATATTTAATTTCTGCTTATCAGCATATAGAGACTCTTAAAGTAAAGCACTACCGAAAACTGCAAACTTGATTTCAGAAAACGGAAATGCTCATTTCCTAAAACTACATACTCACCGCCACTCACCCTGAAGCACAAAAGCCGCCCAATAATAAGGAGAACTCCACTTTGGTATTTGCGACATCTCCACCTGCGCCTGCTTTAATGCAGCAGCAGGCGTTAACTTCTCCTTCAACATCCCCCGATAAAACCGCTTCATCAACTCTGCTGTCGCTTTGTCGTCAACCTTCCACAAACTCACCAGCACCCGCGACGCACCTGCATACATAAAACCTCGCGTCAGTCCAATAATTCCTTCCCCTTTAATTTCCTGACCTCGACCTGTTTGACAAGCACTTAGTACAATTAATTCTGCGGGTAAATTCAGATTAAAAATATCGTGCAGTCGCAAAAAACCGTTCTGTGGAATTCCTTTTTCATCGACTAATGACATCACAATCCCTGACAATTCTGGACGCACAGTATTGAGAATACCGTGAGTGGCAAAATGTACAATGCGATACTGCGATAAATCTGGATTGCTGGCAGTTACTTTATTTGCCTGAAAATCAAAGTATTGAGTACGCTGTGCATCGGGTACTAAAGCCATAATTGCCTCAGCTTCCCTTCGCGTTCCCAAAAGGCGCGTGAGTTTGACTCCTGCATCTCTGACAGAATTTTTTAAATCTACTTCTGTAATTGGCACATTTTCCAAAGATGGGATAATGCTACTGCTAGCATTAGCTGGATTTCCCTGAACTCGCCCATCATCCTTACCAAACACCGGATCTGCGAGTACAGCTACTGTCTTAGGAGCTACTTTTCGCCCTGCAATGTCATGCCTTAAAACTGCTAATGTAGATGCTGAGGGCAAGTTGACAATTTCATGTTCCACAACTAGTGGCACAAAATCATTTTTCTGCTCAGACTTTCCCGGAACGGCTAAGGCGCTAAACGGTATAGACTGTAAAATGCCATCCCCAACAATGACTAATCGTTTATTACCCAGTTGTCCAGCGATGGGTGCTAATAGCATTTGCGAGAGAGTATCTACTGCCAAAGTTCCCTGGGGCGATCGCATCGGTAGCGGTACTAATTCTTCTTGCTCAAAACGCCGCACAGCCGCCTCTATATCTGCTCGTTTAGGTAACTCGTAGCTAGTTATACTTGTTTTCGTCACAGCCCACAAATAGCTGCGTTCTTCACCTAACGAGTATTCCAACAGCAGCGTATTGTCATCGAGTAAGGTTGACTGAATTTCTGATACACTCAAGGGTTGAGGTTGTGCGATCGCAGCATAGCGAGGACTTTTAACTTTGATTTGTGTTTGAACGTCTTGATATTCCCACACCAGTGCTTCAAGCTCTTGCTCTATCGCATTTATCTGCTCTTCAGTATGCTGACTATCGAGCAATTCTAGGCGACGTTTTTCCAGTTTCTCTATCTGCTGTCCAAGGCTACTTTCCTGTTGCAGTAATTGTGGATCGACACTTTGGCGAAGATCGGCATTCGCTTCAGCCAGAAGTTCCAAAAGACTACGGGCGCGTGAACGTTCGCTAATGTGGAGAGCTTTTGCATCATACCCTGCTAATGGATTATTTTTATGTAACCTCATTAATAGGTCTACATAAAATTGGTATCTATCCAGCCTCATAGAAAAGAAAGAGGTGCGAAGGTTTTGACTAGAAACACTGGCTCGCAAATCCTCAGTAATTTTAATAGAAGCCTCCAATTGTACTAAGGCTTCTGCAAGATTATTTTGCTCACTCTCAACACGAGCAATCTGATACAGTGCATCAGCTTCCCCATAGCGATCGCGTGTTGCCTTCTTGATTGATAAAGATTGGTTTAAAGTATCTAAGGCATTTTGATTATCGCCTATGGAATTATATAATATACCCAGATCCCATAGAATATGCCCTTCGTCAAGCTTTTCGCCCAACTCTCTATAAGCTAAAACTGATTTTTTATAAAATTCTACTGCTTTCTGCTCTTCGCCAAATGACGAATAAACTGAGCCAAAGTGGCGATAAACTCTAGCTAATTCCGAACGATTTTCCAACTCCTGATAAAGCTTTTGCGCTGTAATTAAAGCATCTAGCGCTAGTTGTTTTTTGCCCAAAGCCTCATAAACTTGACTAATATAGATAGAAGCACTAGCTTCTCCAGATTTATAACCTGCTTGCCTGGAAACTTCTATTGCTTGTTTGTAGTAATTAATAGCTTGTTCATTATTGCCTAACCCGTAATAACCCCAAGCTATTTGGGCTAAAGTATTAGATTCACCAATGCGATCGCCTGCTTTCTGATAAGTCCTCAACGCCTGTTGATATAATTCCATTCCTTTTTCTCTAGCGCCCAAAAAGAAATAGTGAATCCAGCCCATATTGCTATAGGTTAATCCAATACCAGACGTGTCCCCTAATTTGCGATAAAGTCGCTGCGCTGCACCCAAATAATCTAAAACTTTTTGCCTTTCCCCAAACACGTTATAAAGCATCCCCAAATCGTGGAGGGTTCTAGCTTGTTGAGAAAGCTCACCTAATTCTGTAAAAATTGGTAGTGCTTGGTTGTAGTAGGCTAATGCTTGTTCTGGCTCTCCCAAAGATTGGTAAAGTTTCCCTATCTTTCTCAGAATTGTCGCTGACTGTAAACGAGCATCTCGCGCAAAAGCTTCGCTAACTGCTACATTTTCCCAAAGTTTGAGTGCTTCTAAATATTTCTCGATTGCCTGCCGCCGTGATACTGCTGTTCCTTGCTCAGACAGTTTTTCGGCTTCTGTAACAGCTTTTTCTGCTGTTAGACGATTGATATTAGTTTGAGTTATTACCGATTGTTGTTGAGAACTGGCAAATTCTACATTGGCTAATAATAGAATACTGATACATATAGTTACCCCAAGCTGGAGACCTTTCATATAAAACCAGTCTTCATTAATTTCGTTGGGATGTTGAGGTGGCTGTTAGTTCGGGGTTTTCTAACGCCGCCAGATTTTTTAACAAGTCATTAATAGCATATCTCTGTCCCGTCTTGAAAGCTTCAGCGATCGCGTCATACCATAAACCCGATTCAGCTAAAATATCGACATTTTTACGAGCATCGCCAACGAAACCGACTTCACGAGGCATTTCTACCACGTCAATTTCTGCCATTACCACTAAATCGTTGGACGGGCGGTTAGAGTCACATAGCATCGCCACCTGCCATATATATCTCTGCCCCCTTTCTAAACCTGGTTTATCTTTCGGCAGGGATAATGTCATAACTCCAAAATTACTTTGCAACTTCCACTTATTTTGGAGTTGAGGCTGACCATTTGAACCGTACTTATACAGCCTAAATTCTATTGGCAAAGATTTGGTTTCGGGTACAAACCAAGCAAAAGTTGGATATAAAGAAGCTGTTTGCCCAACATGATTGATTGGAGCAAACAATCTTAACGATGTTTCTCCAATTCCTTCACATCCACCTCTAGTGCCTGTTGTTGATGTATAGCCACCTGGCGGGCGCTGGGTGCGGGGTGGCCTATACTCGCCTAAAGCAGCAGTTGAGTAAGCTAGTAGCAAGCTAGTCACACAACAGGTTACTATCTTGCTATTAATACCGTGATTGAAGAAAAATGGAACTTTATTTTTCATCTATCTAGAGGAGTAGAAGACCACCATTCTAGCTGCTGTGTATAAAGATTGACAGTCGGAAAAAGTCAGATAAAAGTCAGATCGCGCTGAAAATTACGACGACTAATAGCTGCCTCTGACATCTGGCACCAGCCGCCCACAGGCTAAAGCGTGCCCGCACGCTTTGAGGAGCCTAAGCTCATATCTTGCACCGGGAGATTTGAATGTATAATCCGTGACTAAGTGCAAGAGGACGTATTCATTCAAGGTTGAGTAAAAAAAGAAACATCAGCAATTGGGGCAAGATAGATTGGAGTGCGAGTTGTGCGGCTTGTCCCCAGTCAGGTAAATCTGTAGAGCCAGTTGATAAATAAGCCCAATGCGCCAAAATGTAAGCGATAAGTGAGAGTACTAACCAGCGATAAACGCCAAGGAGAGTCCCTTGACCAAAACGGTGTAAGCCAAAACGATGTTTAGCAGTTTTAAACCAACCTTCGATTTGCCATCGGCGTCGCCCCCACCAAGTAATAGTGCTAGCCTTGAGTTGTTTGGTAGATAAGACAAACCGCTTTTCACGCCCTTTTCTCTCATATTTTTGGTTGTCAAAGCAAATCCAACAGAATTCCTCTATTGAGTGCTTGCCTGTCCCTTCGCTACGTAATCTCACTATTGATAAAGTTATTTTAGCTACTCTTGACTAGTGAGAACACGTTGGGATTCGGTGTCACTTTTTACACCTATCATTCGCGGTTTAAGGGTTTCTCCTGACTGGTGCAAGATATGAGTTTAGCGAATGGCGATCACGGAGTTCTCGTTACTGAGTGGCTTTTGTGTTTCAAAGTGAATGACAACAAGCGCATATTTTTGTTATTTTGCCAACTAATTTTTCGGAAATCTACTTTGCAGTTTTCGGTAGTGACAAGTTAATGCGCGTAGAGCTAATGTGAGTAACAGCTTAGTAACAATTTAGACTTACCTCATACTACGTTAACAATCGTTTGGAGCTTGTACAATTCATGCGACGAAATACTCTTCGTGCCGTTTCTTTTTTCTTGTTATTGACTGCTACTCCTGCAGCCATTAGCCCAAGTTCTGCTCAGGGTACTATCAAACGACAGGAGACCATTGAGTATAGAATACACTGTACTGGGAAGGGTTTATTCAAGCGTTGTGCAAACCAGCAACGAAGATGTGTTGCTTATCAGTCTTCTGAAGGAGGCCCTGCTACAAATAAAACATGTACGGATTGGAGAAATTCTTTCTAGAATATAGCGGTTCTTAGTTGGATGGAACACAGTAACCGCAATGGCGAAACCAGCCGAGAATATCTTGAGGAGCGATCGCGTCCCCGCAGTGAGGTTCAACCCTCAAGGAAATCTTTTGGCAAGTGGTAGTGACGATTGTACGATTAAGCTATAGGATGTGCGTAGCGGTGAATGTATTCGGACATAGGCATTTCACTTTTCGGAAATCAAGATTGCACTTTTAGGAAATTAAGATTGCAGTTTTCGGTAATGACAGGTTCTGTAGCTAGAACTAATCTGATTAATAGCTTAATAACTTAGCGTCAACTTAGCTGAGTAAGTAACATGAAGCCAAATTTTGTTTTCCATGCCTGTTTAGCAGGGGTATCCGCTCTTAGTATGATCTCCGGATTTTCAACCCATGCAGTAGCAAGTGAAATCGAAACTCAGGACATTATTCTCTCGGCTAATGGTGCAGCCGGTTCTCAAGATTGGGAATACAATGCTGCCCAGAGTCAGGGCTGGGTTCAATATATGATTCATTGGCAGCCCACTCGTCGTGTCCAGAAAGTTCAATGGCGATGTGTTGATAATTGCCAGGATGCAAACAAATTCGAGTATCGAGTCAAGTTTAATGATGGAAAAATGGTACTTGTAATGCGGGCAACTAATAAACAGCAAGGACTCATTCGAGTTCAATTGACTGCACTTGTGGACTAATCAAATTCTCAAGTCTGGGTTAGTTGGGTTTCACTCGGGTCAACCCAACTAACCCTTTATCTATATATGGAACGTTTGCTAAAGCGACGGTTAGGAGAAGTTAAACCAGAATTACAAGCTCAAATTCAGCAGCTAAAAGTTGAGCAATTAGAAGAATTAGGAGAAGCGCTGCTCGATTTTCAGCGTGAGGAAGAGTTAGTCAGTTGGCTTGAGGCACGTTAACACGTATGACTATATCGCATCAAACAGAAAACTTGATTTTAGAATCCGACCAGTTCAATAATCTTGTTCTCGTCGAAATTTGGGTACAGGCCAAGTTAACTCACAGATAGTTCCTTTTTTAGGAACTGGTTCTCGTCTAAACTTTCCTTTCAGTTGTTGAGCGAGATTTTTAGATTGCTGCGTTCCTCTCCCTTCAGATTCAGCGTTGCTCGGCTCTCCATTATCTGCAATACTTAAGCTGTACCAGCCATCTTTTTGAGTACAAGTCACTGAAAGACGAGTAGCTTCTACTGCATATTTCCCGACATTGCACAAAGCTTCTTCTAAAAATCTACACAGCCCGCGCTTTTGGTCAAGAGTCAAGTGTCGGGGGTCGATGGGGTCAAACGTGCGGACTTTAACCTTGAGCGTTTTAAAGTATGGCAAGTCTCGCTCTAATGTTTGGCTATAAACTTCGTACAGCATTTCGTGAATGGGGGTTTGCAAGTCAAGTTCTAGCCCTTTTCCTAGATAGAGACTCGCCGTTTGAGTTAAATTTTCTCGTTTTATCGACTCATAAACAGCCCGCAACTCTTGGTTAAGATGTTCGAGTTCTGAAACAATTTGATTTGGGGATAGCTCCTGTTCTCTCGCATCCCTTAAAAGCTTCGCTAAGGTTTGCAACGGGCCATTATGAATGGTATCAAACGTGCGTTCAATAATAATTTCACGATCTTGAATTTGCCCTCTCAAATTTTTGTCGTATTGATAGAAGGCTGTTAAACCGACACCATTGACAACTAAAACTAATAAAGTGGGAACTACTGGTATCCACCATCCCCAAATTATTAGGACATAACTCAATCCAATTAGCCCCGTAGTGGTAATCCCAACGCTTAATAAGTTCTTAAGTGGGGACTGAGTTACCTGACCCAGAAGAATTCCTAATACTCCCCAACTCAAAATCCATAAATATTCCCATCCGTCCGACCAAACTTTCAAAAGGGGTCGGTTTTCCAGTACAGCATTAATAATCTGAGAAGAAGCATGAGCCTGGATTTCTACACCATAAGCTAACCCAGGTCTCAGTTTTATACCTGTAATAGCAGAGGTATTCACGCTATCTTTAATACTAGGTGCGGTCATGCCAATAATGACAATGCGATCGCGCAACCACTTGGGGTTAAAATTCCCTGTTTTGATATCATTTAAACTCAAAATCCGATAACGGTTCAGACCACTGCGAAAATTCAGCAGCACCTGAACTCCACCTGCATCAGCACCTATATATCCCCCAGAACTGGGAAAAAAGCGAGGGAGTTCAGTATCACCAAACCTCATTGCCTCTGGGTCTTTTATCCCATTCTCTAGCTTGATACCCTCTTGAGATAAATAAGTTTCTGCTAAACGTAAGGACAAAGAAAACTTGTAATCGTTAGATGTTGGCGTTGCTAGTAAACTGCGTCTCAAATGGCTGTCATCATCCACAATCGCATCTGCAAAACCGACTTGTTCCGGAGGTAGTGTTGGCGGAGGAGGGATTACTTCAGGTAGAGCTTTTTCAATAGCTATTAAATTTTTACTATTCTTAAAGGCAGCTACAAGTTTCTCATGACCAGGGTTTACTGGTAAATTCCTAAAAATATCAAGACCAATCACTCTCGGTTTATAAGTCTGCAATGTTTGCAGCAGATTGGCTATTTCTTCATCAGGAACGGGATAGCTTACATTCTTAATATCCGCTTCATTAATACCAATAATGACAATGCGTTCATCAATAGGTTCTTGAGGACGCATTCGCAGAAAACTATCAAAAGCTAACCATTCTAAAGGTTGAAGTAATCCAGCTATTCTCGCAAGAATCACCACGGCAAGCACGGCACTTCCTGGCACTAATCCCACACGCAAGAGGGCAAGTTCCTGTTTTATTTTTTGCCAAATGCCTAACTGCACAAGCTTCTTCCTTGATGAAAAAGTTAATCAATTAACCCTTCTTCTCTCGCTCGTATTTGAGTTTGAATGCGGATATTCTTACCTTCATCTGGATAAACGCCTAAAGCGTCTTGAACTTTATTCCAGTAGTGACGCACCATGCGTTCTGATACACGCATGTGTTGGGCGATCGCTTTATCTTGCAATCCTTCTCCAAATGCTAAGGTTAAAACGGTGAGCCATTCGGGTTTGACTTCCAATCCTGTTTGTAAAGCTTTAATGTCTTTGGTATGACTTAATCCCTGTAATGCCCAGTCCACGCGGTTTAACATTTTTTTACTCGACAGGCTTTTGTCAGCGGCAGTAAAACCACCTTTATGAGCATCAATATCAGGTATGATACGCACCAAAGCCCTGATATAGGTGCTTTGTACAACTATATTCAAGGTGGTATACTTTTTCATCAAAGCTTTGAGCAGTTGAATACCTGTATCGACTTTGGCAGATACTCCAGGTTTTTCTGGAATGGAAAGATCCATCACAACCAAGCCAGGGTTAGCTTCTTCAACTTGATTTAAAACTCCCTGCGCTGTTTGAGCGGTGAGAAATTCTGCTTCTGGGTACTGCCGTTTAAGTACGTCTAGCGTTCCACCCAAGACTGACTCGTGGTCGTCGATGACTAAAACCCGTAATTCTTTTAACGAATGAATATTTGTCATTTACTTATATTCTTATCTCTATCTGTCTTAATTCTCGCCTTCTTGGCGTTCCCGCCTCCCCATGTCTCCGCAAAAGTGGTTCTCTTGTAACTCCCAGCTAAAGTACCAACTTATTTTTGAATCTTCTTGACGATAGAAACACTGACCTGATGTTAAAACTCTGAAGGTTTCGCTGAGATATTCTAATTCTTCTGATTTATAAGGTTTGATAATGGTGCAGTTATCAGTATAAGTAGCTTGAATTGTTAATTCCCCCACATTAGATAGTCGCTTTAAACCGATATAAATTAATATTTGTTTTGAATTGTTCGCTAGATTTATTCTTAGCAGCTCATCTAAAATCTTAACAATAAGCAAATTACGCTCTGGCTGTTCTTCTCTCAAACCTGTGGGTAAATCTAGCTGGAATTTGACTGGGGGATTGCGAATTTGCCACGAATTGATTAAGCATTGAATCGCTATGGGTAAGCTGTCTTCAGTGTAAGCAGGAACTAAGCGATCGCTCAGTTTTTCTAAAGAATGATGGAGCTGCTCAAGTTGATTTAACCAAGCTTGGTGGTTTTGGGATAGTAATTCAGCGTTGTCTGCTAAATCTCGCTCTATGCTACGACGAAGTATAAAAGATTCTTGCAATAACTGGTCTCTAATTTTGTGAGACTCCTGAAATAGGTGCATTGATTGCCTTTTTGACCACCACTGCAAGGCTTTTTCAGTTTTAAAATAAGATACGAAAAATCTCAGAAAGTTCATGTTTAAAAAAGTAGAAGCACACCCGAACCAGTTAATTAATGATAAACCAGCACGGCGACCCTCACTTAAAAAGTCTAAAACACAGTCTCTATAACTATTCATCCTTATTTTTAACAAAGAGCATAACATTATTGCTATTCACTGTATTTCCGAAACCGGAAATGACGATTTCACTTTTGTGCAATCTCTATTTCAGAAAACTACATTGTTGAACAGGCTGTCTCTACTCTTCGGCGTAGAGTGTCCTGTTTTCCAACCTGTTTTGGGCATAGATTAGTCAGTATGTAGTTTTCGGTAAGGAGATATTATCTTGCCGTGTCTAACGGTAAGACACGAGAATGACTGAGGAAAGCGATCGCTCCCTTTCTCCGACTTATCCTTTCTTGGACTTAGCAGAGTAACAAGTAATCTTATCTGTCTAACGGTTAGACACATACCTAATGGTATTAACTGGTATTAAACTCGAAAAGTTGACTACACAGTATTAATCCTTCCCAACTTCTCCAGTAGCCTTTCCCATGCCGTTATCTGCTGCTGTAATGACTGACGGCTCTCATCCTTCATCTGTTGATTGATTAACTTATCGTTCGCTTCACCAATCAACTGTTGTAGGGCACCCCTTAGCTGGCTCTGCTCATCTTCGCTAATTGATTTAATTTGGCTATTCCTAACATATGCCTCTAGCCCATTCATCCGAGCTGTTAGCTCGCTACTAAAACTCTCCCATGATGTGTAGTTTTTTTTAAAGCCTCTACCTCCTGCTGGAGAGCAGCTAGCTGTGACTCAACCGAGTCGCCTGACTCCTTACCTAAATAAACCTCGATCGCTTCCAGAATTACTTGCGATCGCGATCGCCCGGTTGCTTCACAGATTGCATCTATTTCGTTGATGTAGTCCTGTGGGACACGGGCACCTACCATCGGGTCTTTTGGCATGTCTTTTCCCTGGATAACCTTGTTAACCCTATCCTCTCACAACTTCGTTGCTTTGTACCGAGTTTTGTGATAACCTGCGATAACTAGGTTTTCCTAGTAAAAGTCAGAAACGGACGCTAACTTTGCAGGGCGAACGTCCGTTCTGGCTCCAACCTAGATGGAGCTTTAATAATGGTAAGACCAGTTAGACAAAAGGCTGGTAGTCCTGATGTGTATCAGCAGGGATATCAGCAAGCCGTAGAGGATTTCGCCATAGCCAACCTACTCACCTGCCTAAAAACCTACTGGGGCAATGAGTTCGAGAAAGCACAGACGAATCCAACACCACCGGAACTCGAAAGCTTAGCTGCCAAGCTGATCCAACAATTAAGTGCGAACCTCAACGGCAAAGCGATTGGTGACTACTTAAAGGTCATGCGTACTGGCAGTGCCAGCATACCTCCTAGCCTAGTTCACCTAGCCGTACCGCCCCCATCCCTTGATTTACCTGCCAACTTCCCTAACGTTGGAACCCCTCGCTACTTGTACGGGGATAAACTGCGCTGGATTTGTGATGATGACAAGACAGACTGGGGTATTACCATCGGTAGATTCTACAGCTTTGCTCCTCATCACTGGGCTTGGACGTGGTGCTACCTGATTTGGCTGGACAAAAACTCTCCCAGTGCCAGTCGTATCGTTGCCGATATAGCTTGGGAGCATGACCTTGAGCCTGTTGATCAGGAGAAATCTCATGAATAATCGTCCTCTCGGGGAGCGAGAGCAAAACCTGCTCCAGCTTTACATTCACTGTCAACTGGAGATGACACCCAAGGTCTTTTACTCAAAATGGCAGGTTAGCCAAGAGGACATTGCTTCTATTTGCGATCGCTCGGTTTCTACTGTTCGTAATTGGTTCAGAATCGGACAAAACTATCGTCCTCCACTGCCGATTGACCTGCGCCATCTGGCCTTGATGGATTTTTTGCTAGAACATTGGGAAGACATCCCCGAAGAACTCAGAAATCAGCTGTGTCCACCAGACTCTAGGGTTTAGCTAACTTTTCATTGGGACTGCCTTCTTGACATAAGTTGAGTGAAATCTCAATACAACGGCGATATGGATTTGCCAGCCACCCACTTGATAGGGTGGCTTTGTTTTTTGAATGACTCTACACTCCTCTCCAGCATTCCCTATGAACAAACAGACGCCGACCAACACCTCTAGCCAAGACCAGGAGATTATTAATCCTCACACCAACCAACTTGAAGCCCACTCGGAAAGAATCGGTTTATCACAACTCAATTTACCGGGAGCTGACTTGAGTGGAGCTAACTTCAAGGGGAGAGATTTGAGCCACTCACAACTAGCGGGTGCCCAACTCAGAAACACCAACTTCCAAGGTGCTAACTTAAGTGCTGTCAACTTTGAGAAGGCTAACCTGCAATACGCCTGTCTAGTTAGAAGCCGACTGGAGTGTGCCAATTTAGAACAGGCTGATGTGAGAAATGCTGACTTGCGGAAGGCTCAACTGACTCAGGCTTGTTTGAGTGGCTCGATCTTGAATTACAGCACACTAGCCGAAGCGAATTTGACAGGGGCTAATTTAGAAGGTGCTAGCCTTCTGGAAACGAATTTAACGGGTGCTTGTTTACGAGGTGCTATTCTCAAAGGAGCCAATTTAGCTTATACCGAATTGGAAGAAGCGGATTTGAGCAACGCCGACCTGAGTTATGCTAATCTGGCGCATTGCGAGTTGAAAAATACAAATCTTAGCGGTGCTTGTTTAGAGAATACAATTCTCTCTGGTGGACTCAATCATTGCCAGAAAGTCTACAACAACCAGAAAATATCAAACTGGCAAGGCATGCGTTTCCGTTCCCAATCTGAAATCAAACTGGCACAAGCATTAGAGGAACGAGGACTTCTCTACTTCCCAAATAGCTTGGCTCGTTTGGGTAATTACCACAAAAGCTTTGAGGTGGATTTTTTAGTTTGTTGTCCGACTCGCTGGGGTTTCAAATGTGCCGTTTTGGAAGTCGATGGTTATTGGCACTTGCCTCAGAAACGGGCAAAAGAACACGAACGGGAACGACTGTTTGAACATAGCGGTGTGAGGGTACATCGGTTTGATGCTTCTTTATGTGAACACGACCCACATGCCGTAGTTAGCGAGTTGCTCGACTTAATCAACATTTAGCAACAGTTTGGGTTGATGCTTACTGATGACGTGTTTAAACGCTTAGACACGTCATTTATGCCAGAAACTTCTACACAAGGTTGGACATTACACCAAGGCGATCGCGCAAGCACTTGAGGGGTAGGAGAGCTAATTTTAGAGACTGCTGTAGGGAGCGATCGCGAAGTGGGCGAAGATGCTGATCTATCCAATTCTAATTGACCCCCCTTAGATTGAATCCTACACAGCGCTTTCTTAATGGAGTAGGAATGTTCGCTTGACGCGAAGGTTGGGCTGTTACATCAAGGCATCTAACCCTTGCCTCAACCAGTAACTAGTAACTGGGAAAGATTGGGCGGCGACAGCGGAGGGCTTGGCGCTCCCTTTGATGAATTGTCATGACTCACCTGAATTGTTGTAGGGAGTGCCAAGACCCGCCCAATCTAGCGAAGCGGTTCCCAGTTGTGATCGCTTTGTATGAGTTAGCTAAAACTCCATCAAATGACCAAGATGTGACTGAGGGGTTCCGTTTCGAGAAGTCTTGGCTTTGTCAGTTGTTGCTAACAACAAATTTACTAGTACTTACACCTTGACAGAAAAGCAATTATATGGTGATTATTTAATTTATGTTTATTTGTCATACTATCACGTATTTGTAAAGTAGTTAAGTTTTATAAACTGGCTGGTGGAACTTAAGTACTCGCAAATTCAAAAGTTCTCCAGGACAGCTATCGTTTATTTGAATGCTACGCGATGCAAATCAAGACTACAAGGGACTTATAAAAAAAAGCTATATAAAATTTCTTGATGAACTCACCGAATTTAAGCGCGATGTTTTAGAATTCTTACGTCAGCCGTTGGAAGATGGGTATGTCACCATTTCTCGTACTCGCCAATCGGTGATGTTCCCAGCTCAGTTTACTCTAGTAGCTAGTACCAATCCTTGTCCCTGCGGCTACTTTGGCGATACTATTCAAGGCTGCACCTGTTCTCCTCGACAGCGGGAGCAATATTGGGCGAAGCTTTCTGGACCTTTGATGGATCGGATTGACCTACAAGTGGCAGTCAATCGCCTTAAGCCAGAGGAAATCACACGACAGCCGACTGGTGAGGAGTCATCACCCGTGCGGGAACGGGTACAAACTGCACGCGATCGCGCCCGAACTCGCTTCAAGAACGCCGACTCAACCATTTGTTGCAATGCCCAAATGCAGAGTAATCAGCTGCGTCAATGGTGTCAGCTAGATGATACTTCCCGTAATTTATTAGAAGCAGCCATTCGTAAATTAGGGTTATCAGCACGAGCAAGCGATCGCGTTCTCAAAGTGGGGCGTACCATTGCGGATTTAGCGGGAGATGATACTCTCAAACCTCAGCATGTTGCCGAAGCGATTCAGTATCGCACAATCGATAGAATGCAGTGACGGTTAGTCCTAAGCCCTTAATCCGTGAACAGTTGCAGGTTTCAGGTTGAAGATTATCTTCCAAACCTTACAAGATTCAACCTTCTAACCTTCAACCCTCTGACCCATGACCAAGAAGCTCTAAGTAAGCCAGCCAGACTTTGGGGATGAGCGATCGCCCAGACGTTGATGCCAAGGCAAATACTTGCTAGCCATAACAGGATGTAAGTAGGAGCCATCACCACGCCAATCATCCACCAGGTTAAGACATGAAGTACCATCACTAAAGCTGGAAGGCAAGCAAGCAAAGCAACTTGTCGCACTTGAGCTTGAGGACGGCGTAATCCGGTGAAAACCATCGTCTGCAAGGTAAGGAGCAAGTTGGCGGGAACCAAAGCTGCACAGATGGCAACACAGTTGGCGCTTGAAAACTCAATTAGGGCGTTAAAATCTAACATTCAATGTTGGGGTTAATTAATTTTGCCAGTGTATTGCTATAGTTCGCATCCATGACATTGACTCAATATTACCTTCTGAGAAGGCTAGCCAACTGGGGTAGCGATCGCAAACACCTGAGCCTGGCTCCCAAACCACCTAGCCTGTAAAACCCAAATAGCATAGATGCTGCTGCCATTAAGTGCTGCTTCTCTGATGAGAAGAATCTGTACGTGCAGGCACAACCAGCACTTTATCGACTCGGTTGCCATCCATATCGACCACTTCAAAACGCATTCCAGCCCACTCAAAATACTCAGCAGCAGAAGGGATATGACCAAGCTGGTTGACGACAAATCCCCCTAAAGTTTGATAGTTGCTGCCTTCTCCTGGCAAGAACCTGCGTAGGTTAAATATTTCTTTAAATTCGTCGATCGGCAACAGTCCATCTAACAACCAAGACCCATCCTCACGTTGCACGATCTCAGGATCAGCTAACTCTTCCACAGAAGGGATGTCACCCACAATCGCTTCTAAAATGTCAATGAGCGTAACCAACCCCTGAGTCACGCCATATTCATCCACCACTAAAGCAATATGAGTGCCAGATTCCTTAAATAACTCTAGAATTCTCAAAGCTTTCATGCTTTCCGGCACATACAAGGGTTGCTGCAATATCCCTTGCACTTCAACAAGTTGAGTAAGATTATGGGCTAAAAATTCTTTAGCTTGCACGATACCCAATATGTTATCTACGCTATCTTGACCGACTGGAAACAAAGAATGGAAACTTTCGATAACCTGGCGACGGAGTTGGGGAAGCGGGTCATTAATATCAAGCCAGACCATCTCAGTGCGTGGTGTCATAAAGGCACTGACTCGTCGATCCCCAAGGCTAAACACCCGCCCTACCACATCTTGTTCGGTTTCCCCCAACAGCCCCGCTTTACGGCTAGCAGCAACTAAGAACTTTAGCTCTTCAGTCGAATGAAGGAGTTCTTCACCACTTCCTGGTTGCAACCCTAAGAGTCTAAGAACAAAATTCCCTAAACTGTTCAAAACTTGGACAGCTGGGCGGAATACAGCCAGGAAAACTTCTAAGGGATTAACAACAGCAATAGCAGTTCCTTCTGTCCGTTGGAGTGCCAAACTCTTAGGAGCCAATTCTCCCAGGACGATGTGGAGAGCTGTGATGATTGTGAAAGCAATAACCCCTGATAGGGTATGGGAACTAATCAACGCCAAAGATACGGGGAGCCAATGGAAAAGTGGCTCGATTAGCACAGAGAGCGCCGGTTCTCCAACCCAACCTAAACCGAGGGAGGATATCGTAATGCCAAGCTGGGTAGCTGCCAAATAGGCGTCCAAGCTGCTCACTGCACGTTGTAAAGCCTTCGCACGAGGATGACCTTCTGCGAGGAGTTGCTCCACTCGACTACGGCGCATACCGACCAAAGCAAATTCCGCAGCAACAAAGAAGCCATTGGCTAGCACCAAGACAATGACGGCTAGTAACCTACTAGCAACCAGCAAACCGGATGGACTGCTCATAACAAGTTTTATAGCCTTTCATCTATTGGAGGCTTCCTCAAGCCTTCCTCAAAGAGAACGTTTTACTCATAAGAGTATTTCTCAGCTTAGAACAGAAAGTTAACTGTAGCGATTGACTGGTTTGGTGAATTCGCTAACCAAGTCAGCAAATGGACAGAAAACAGTGCACTTACTATAAATTACGTTAACCTAACCCAATTAAAGCAACAATCATTAGATAGAGATAGAGTTGCTCACTCAGACAATTCCAATCGCGCAAGCCGTCTTACACGGCTAATAGGAAAACTTTACCTTGTTCGACGGGTGAGTCAAGCAAATCGATAAATTGCTCAGTGCGGCATGAGCACGTAGACATCAAGTACCGCAAGAGGGATAAGTTTAATACCTTGCCTAACACTTCGTAATATCTAGAGCATTGGTGAGGCACCTCTGACAGTCAGTTGTACAATATGACCGTTGCATTCTGCGAAACAGGCATTGATCGAGCGCTACACCCTGCCCGAGATGGGCGAATTGTGGACGGAAACCTACAAGCTCAAAACCTGGCTTCAGGTTGAAGTGGCAGTTTGTGAGGCACAAGCTGAACTGGGTAAGATTCCAGAGGCAGCAGTTGCCCAAATTAAGGCAAAGGCGAATTTTGACCCCAAGCGAGTCCTAGAAATTGAGGCGGAAGTCCGTCACGACATGATCGCCTTTCTCACGAATGTCAACGAGTATGTAGGCGATGCGGGTCGTTATATCCATTTGGGATTGACGAGTTCAGATGTTCTGGATACTGCCCTTGCCTTACAATTAGTTGCCAGTCTAAACCTTATTCTGGAGCGCCTAGAGCAGCTGAGTCAGGCTATCCGCTACCAGGCACAGCAGCATCGCCACACGGTGATGATTGGGCGTTCTCACGGGATTCATGCCGAACCGATCACCTTTGGCTTTAAGCTAGCCGGGTGGCTGGCGGAAGTGTTGCGCCACCGCGATCGCCTCGTGCATCTGGGCCGCCAAATAGCTGTTGGCAAGATTTCTGGTGCGGTGGGAACCTATGCCAATATTGAGCCACGAGTAGAAGCGATCGCCTGCCAGAAACTTGGACTACAACCTGATACCGCTTCGACACAAGTCATATCACGCGATCGCCATGCCGACTACGTACAACAATTGGCGCTTTTAGGTGCTTCAATTGAACGCTTTGCCGTTGAAATTCGCAACCTCCAAAGAACAGATGTTCTAGAAGTTGAAGAATTCTTTTCTAAAGGACAGAAAGGCTCCTCAGCAATGCCTCACAAGCGCAACCCCATTCGTTCCGAACGACTAACAGGCATGGCGCGGATTCTGCGGGGTCATGCGGTTGCTGCCTTAGAAAATGTTGCCCTTTGGCATGAACGAGATATCTCTCACAGTGCTGTTGAACGGGTCATCTTACCGGATGTCTGCATCTTGACTCACTTCATGTTGGTAGAAATCACTGACTTAGTGAAAAACTTGCTGGTTTACCCAGAGAACATGACGCGAAATATGAATCTTTACGGCGGTGTTGTGTTCAGCCAACGGGTGCTACTCACTCTAGTGGAAAAAGGGATGAGCCGTGAGGAAGCCTACAGCCTAGTGCAGTCTTGCGCTCATGAGGCATGGAATAAACCTGAGGGTAATTTTCATGATCTAATCGTTAAAGATGCTCGTGTGACCAGTAAGCTGACGCCGGAAGAGATTAAAGTATGTTTTGACCCACAGCAGCATTTGAAGCACTTAGACGAAGTTTATCAACGCTTGGGAATTTAGCTAACTCAGTGTAATTAAACAGAGATTTTTCTTAGAGTTTTGAGTTTTGAGTTAAGTTACGGAGTATCACTTCTAAGCAATTCAAGACTCAAAACTCAACATTCAAAATTCTGTTGGGTGAAGAGTAACTGGTCTAGAAGATTAGTTCTAGGCTTAAAGAAGATTTATTGTAACTTTAAAGGAAGTTTAGACTTCCTTTATAAAGCTTATGTTTAACTGGGCTTAAGCAGACTCAACAAACTCAACTCTCAAAAGTTTAGAAACTTATAAACTGAATCAGCGGTATTCAGTTCTGTTGAGTAGTAAATACATTAGATACTTACTCCATTATTAAAATTCACTAAAGAAAAATAAAAGGTTAATAACCAGGATGAGAAAACTTCTACCAGCTACAATCGTTAGTTTTACATTGCTTATAGGAGCTGCCTCTGTTCATGCTGGACTTTTCTATACAGGCTTACTAACTCCAAGTCAAACGCCCGATCAGCAGGGATGGAAGTACCTAAGAACTCGTACTTCTACTGCTCCGTCCGCAACGGCTACAAGGAGGGGTACTGTTCTTGATAGTGGGAATATCAAAAATTATGCCGGCTACTTTTTTCAAACGCCGTTCAAGCTTGATCGCAACGCAGGATATAACGTTAGCTTCAGTGTAGAGATTAAATCTGAAAGCCACAGCAAGGATGATCGCGCAGGCTTTAGCATTATTGCTGTTAGTGATCAGTTAACTGGTGAAACACAACCCTTTGCATTGGAACTGGGTTTCTGGACAAATAGGATCTGGGCTTACAATGCTAACGCTACGCGGGGAGAGGGTGTCTCTATCAACACTCAAGCAGGTATGCAGAGCTATATATTGTATATCAAAGGCAATCAATATCAGTTGTTCACGACGGGTTCTACTAATCCCATTTTGAAAGGTTCATTGCGACAATATACGGGATATACAGCACCTGCTGGATTTCCAAATCCGTACAAAACCCCCAATCTCCTTTTCATGGGTGACGACACTACATCTGCAACGGCTCAAGTTACTATAGCTCGTCTTTATGCGACTCCAATAGTCCCAAGACCCTAAACAAGGGGATAGTCCGATAGAAAAATTAGATATTTTGCACAAATGGCAATGTCCGAGCCGTGCAACGCTTGAGCCGTCACGCAGATTTACGAACGGTTCACATCTTGATGACAATCGTCAGAATCTGCAAGAGCAGATTACAGACCTACTAGAGGATGCGTTAGAAGAGTGACAGAGTAGTGAGCGCTAAGAAAAAGCAATAGTTAGCAGCCTTAAAGAACTCATTGACGATCCAGAACTCGCAGGGATTGACGACCCAGAGGAGAGATTCACAACCAGCGATGTGAGCTGGCAGCAGTATGAAATTGACTGAAACCTTAGCCCGTCCCTCACCTGACAACAGCACAATCGTTCACTCTCGCTGCACGAAATTCCCTAAAAGGGAAGGCAACGTGATACGTAGAGCCAAAACCTGGGAATTTTTAGTGAAGAGTAGTCATATTTTGCCATAAGGCTTCTTCTGTTTCTCTTGACCAGTTGCACTGGGCTAGCAGTCATCGACTCCAGCACACGAACAACGTATATGCAGATGGTGGGCGCAATCTTAGTTGCGTACATCATTAACATCTTAGGAAAGTACTAGCAAAAGGATTGGGCAGATTGGGGAAAACGACCGCTTTAGAGCTGTCGTTTTCCCGCAGAAACCCGGTAAGGGAGGATATCCCAGACCTACTTGATCTAAGTCATTGCCTAGTTAACCGACGATAGGTGGAAATACCTTGAATACCCTGAAAGGCGGCAAAGGCAAGTATAATCCCGACAAGCGGCAGTCTACCGGACACCAAGCTAACAAGTGCAGTCACAGCAGAATATATCAGCAGTGCCTTAGCACAAATCTTGTTTCTTTTGTAAATGCCATAGCACAAAGCAAGAACAAGAATAGATTCAAGAGTAAGCACAATAAGAAAGGAAACTGAGAGTTGATCTGGGTTGGGCAGTCCGGAAGCAGCAAAACTTGCGTAGGAAGCCACTTGGATTAAGATTTGACCAACCACAGCAACGGCTCCAACAACCCATGCAGTTTTTATCTTTGTGAATGCTGCTTCTAACGCGCTACTACTATTGCTACCCATGAGCATTTACCATTTTTTAGGCTTGTGAGTGTTTCATTCGATGCGTTCTATCTGCATATATCTCTTGAGCCAATGCCACCTATGCAATTGAAAGCTGTCCTCACGGCTCAATGGTAAAAACTTTGTCCAAGTTAGTTAACTTGCACTTTGACCGTGTAAGACAGACAAACGCTATTTGGGTATTCGCAGTCTGTATTGTGTGAAAATGAGGTTTTCTAATCCGCCTTATCGTGCAATTAGTGTTCAGGTTTGGTGTTGAACCAGAACTGTTTCTTTTAATTACGGTCAAATTAAAAGGTGTCTTCTTCTTTAGCGGAGATGGTTGGGTAGCCACAGCAAGCTGAGTCGGGATATATATCTTTTTGTGATTAATCCGACTCAGCTTGCCAGGGGTGTGCCCCTGAACCCTCGATCAACTCATACACGAAGTTGACGTTACGCAAACGCGATTGCACTCATTCGCCCTCGACACTGAGAACAGGTGTCACTTCCTGTCTTGAACTACACATGGCAAACACTGAAGAGCAAGAATTGAATGACCAGATCCAGCAGCTTTCTGCCAAACTGAGAATCTATAAAAAAGCACTAACCAACCCTCACACCGGTGGGGATGCCCAAATCTTTTTGCGTAACATCCTTTGGCTTGAAGCAGAAATCGGCGACCTGAAGGCTCAGTTAGAGGTCTGTCAGCTGCTTTCCATGATGTTCAATGTCCTGACACAGTCCTATCTACACGGGCAGGGTGAGGATTTCAAGAAGACAACCTTTCAGAATTTGGAGCATCAGCCGCCGTCGAATCTGGCAGCACGATGACAAAGCCTGACTATTGCTGAATCATTACTTAAATATCCATTATTGTTATCTTGTCAGAGTTCAACGACTCCACCCTACTACACTTCGCCTAATAGCTCCGTTTCGTTGAGGGTGGAGATTGCCGATCTTAGTTCCGGCAACAGCAATGACCAAGACCGCGATTGAAAATAAACCAATAGTAACTGCTAGGGATTCAATTGCCATTAACCGCCAAATCTATAACTAACCCTCGAAGTAACCCTCTCACAATCGCTAGAGTGTCGATTCAGTAATCAAGATTCCGGTAGGGACTGTTCATGGTTTATGGTTGATTGCTCATTGTTGTAGCTCCTAAACCATGAGGGACGGGTTCATTACGACCGTCTGCCATTACTGAATCAGTGTTATAGGAGCTGAGCCTTATTATGCTCTGGTAGTTTGCCGAGATACCTGTACTTAAAGTGAGATGTCACTCAATCTACTAGGTAGAGATTTTGGGGGATGGGGGGTGGGGTAACAGTGAGTAGGGAGCATCAGTAGAGTTGATTGCTACACATTTTTTTACAATAGCTAATGTGATGCAAGTAGAAGGATTGAGCAGCATGAATCGCCGTATTGAACCTAAACCGGGTCAAGAGTCTGTATGGGATTATCCACGTCCACCTCGATTGGAGGACTCACCCAAACACATCCAGATTGTCTTTAATGGCCTCACTATCGTCGATACTCACCGTGCCAAGCGAGTACTGGAAACTAGCCACCCTCCCGTTTACTATATTCCTCCTGAAGATATCAAGATGGAATATTTGGTAAGAACAACTCAAGGGTCATTTTGTGAGTGGAAAGGTCGGGCAATTTACTATACAGTCGTTGTTGGTGACAAACAGGCGACCAATGCAGCTTGGTCTTATCCCAACCCAACACTAAGTTTTGCTTCTATTAAAGACTATTTAGCGTTCTATCCCAGTCGGATGGACGTTTGTTACGTCAATGGTGAACAAGTGCAATCACAGCCAGGAGATTTCTACGGAGGTTGGATTACTCAGGATATTGTTGGACCGTTCAAAGGTGGTTTGGGAACATGGGGTTGGTAAATTAGGTAGTTTTGCCAAACGCGATCGCACAAAGACCACTTAACATCAATCCGATTCCCAACCAATGCACAGGAGCAATTTTTTCTCGGAGAATTACTGCTCCTGCCAAAGTCGTTGCAAAAATTGTTAATCCAATGATAACTGGATAAGCAACTGATAAGTTTAACTTTCCTAAAACTAAAACATAGAAAATTGTACTAATGCCATAAGCCACAATCCCACCTAATAAATATAGGTTTAAGAGGTTCTGACCAGAACCCAATTTCAAAAGTGTTTGAGCTATCGTATTCAATCCGACTGTAACTAGGATTAACAAGCTAAAAACAAGATGAGTTGGCATGATAAAGCCTTATAGGTCTTCTTTAGTATTTTTGAGGAAGAAACTACTCTAGCTACTCAAAGAAATCTACTTCCCACAGTTCATGATCAGCCGGATAGGGAGTTTGCACTCGTTTTCCTAGGAGTTTTTCCCACCACCGGAAAGGATGGGGAAGTGTTGCAACTTGAATACTCGGACAACCGATGAGCCAAGCTCCTAGAATATCTGTATGGCGGCTGTCACCAATCACTACAACTTGTTTAGGTTTAAGCTCCATAGATTGTAATGCTTTACGAAAGGCAAAAGGAAAGGGTTTCTTGGCTGGATTTATAGCTGGAATATCCAGACGAGCAGACCAAAGTTTTACCCGATATCTCCGTTTGCCATTAGAGAGGATAAAAAATTTAAACCCTTGTAATTTTGCTTGGTTTATCCAAGTTTCAGCTCCAGGAGATAAGTAACGATCATCTTCAGAAACAATTGTGTTATCTAAGTCGAGGATTATTCCTTGAATTCCTGATTTTTTGAGACTATCAATATCTATTGAAGCAAGTCTATAGGCTTTTCGTGGGATTGGGTCAACCTTATGTTTCATGATTTGTATTTTTGCTGATATTTACATAAATTCAATGAAAGTATATAAGAAAATAAGAGGAATATACCCAACTCATAAAAATAGTTTGTGTGGTGGCTCAGTCAAAGATATAGGCTGAGCTTGAAGCTGATTGTAAACTGATAGGGTCTATAACTGTGAACAGTCTGGATTGTATATAGTCATTAAGTTTTGTGTGCTAGAGAGCCAATGCGATCGCACGCTTAATCATCTATAAAAATGTCTAGCCTATCTGTTCTTATTACCGAACGGGGGTGTAAACTTTGAACTTTCAAAGATTTAATAGCCGACGCGAAAAGGGGAAATCATGGCATTTACCAGACACAACCTGGTTCTTCCACTAGTAGTCTTTTCCTTAAGCGGTCTAGCCACTGTTGAGCCGCTGCAAGCGCAATCAATTACCTCAGCAGCAGACGAGACGAGCACGATTGTTACCCCCGATGGCAACCGCTTTAACATTAGTGGGGGGAGACTATCGGCAGACCAGGCAAATCTTTTCCACAGCTTCCACCAGTTTGGTCTGAGTAGGGGAGAAATTGCCAATTTCCTCTCAAACCCTCAAATCCGTAATATTCTCGGTCGGGTGACTGGTGGAGAGGCTTCGATTATTAATGGCTTGATTCAGGTAACTGGGGGCAACTCTAACCTCTACCTGATGAATCCAGCAGGAATTATTTTTGGTTCTGGTGCAAGTCTAAATGTGCCAGCGAGTTTCACAGCAACTACGGCTAACGGAATTGGCTTTGATGGCGGTTGGTTCAATGCTGTTGGTGTAAATGAGTATCAGGCGTTAGTCGGATCTCCCAGCGATTTCGCCTTTACGATGCTACAGCCAGGAAGCATTATCAATGCAGGTAAGTTGGTAGTAGGAGAAGGCAACAATTTGACCCTGCTGGGCAGTAAGGTAATTAATACTGGAACACTCTCGGCAGCAGGAGGCAACATTACCATTGCTGCTGTACCAGGGGAGAAGCGGGTGCGCCTTAGTCAGCAAGGGATGGTGCTGAGTTTGGAGATTTCGCCAGCAGTAGGGATGGACGATGCTAGTCTGCCAACGCCTACGGGAATATTGCCACTGGACTTACCCCAATTGCTGACCGGGGGGAATGTGGAAAATGCTACAGGAGTGAGAGCTAATCCTGATGGTACGGTGAGTCTGGTAGGGTCATCGCTTACTATTCCGGTTCAGACGGGAACAGTGATTGCCTCTGGTACTCTTGACGCTTCCAATACGGCATCGGGAGCAAAGGGTGGAACGGTAGAGGTTTTAGGCGATCGCGTTGGTGTAATTGGTGCCAAGATTAATGCAGTGGGTACGAATGGTGGTGGCACTGTATTGATTGGCGGGGATTATCGAGGTCATGGTACGGTGACCAATGCCTCGCGCACATTTGTTAGCAATGATTCCACAATTAATGCTGATGCGCTGACCCATGGTAATGGTGGTCGGGTAATTGTCTGGGCGGATGATACAACGCAATTCTCTGGCAAAATCAGTGCTAGTGGTGCCTTGAACTCCGGAAATGGAGGTTTTGTAGAGGTATCCGGTAAGCAAAGTGTCTTTTTCCAAGGTAAAGTAACGACTAATGCTCCTAACGGTAACGTTGGGACGTTTTTGCTTGACCCAACTGACATCACGATTGTCAACGGTATTGGGAATGGAACGGGTGATAGTGATGGAGCTACAAATAGCTTTACAGGTAATCCTTCTGGTATCGTCGGTCAGGTCTTCTCCACAGACACAGGACCGACTACTATCTTTCAGTCAGAGTTAGAGGGGATAGCGGGTAGTAGTAACGTTATTCTCCAAGCCACCAACACCATTACGATTAGCAGTGGTGTATCACTAAACTTTAGCAGTGGTACCGGAGCGATCGCGTTTACAGCAGACGCTGATGCTGACGGTCAAGGGTCTTTTGTAATGAATACGGGGAGTTCGCTTAATACGAATGGACGCCCTCTGACAATCACAGGGGCTGCTATTGAGCTGATCGGTTCACAAATCACCTCTAATGGTGGCACTATTCTCTTCAATGGTCCCGTCAACCTTGGTAATAGCAACAGTCTCCTCAACATCAGTACAGGTCAAGGGTCAGGCAATATCACCTTCACCAGCACCCTGGATGGCACAAGGAATCTAGCGTTAGCCGCAGGAAGCGGGGATATTTCGATTCGGGGTGCAGTTGGTAGTGTGCTTCCTTTACTGAGTCTGAATATGAGCGGTAAGGACATTGCGTTTGGAAATTACACAGGAGGCGCTTTAACCGCGATCGCTCAACAAAATATCACAGCTGGAATTATCACCATTACACCGTCTTTTGAGCTGATTGCCAATGGAGGGTTTGAGACGGGGGATTTTACTGGGTGGACTGTGACGGATTTAGCGGATAGTTCTGGTTCCTTTTTTGTTAATGCCGATGGAACCACGCCCTTGAGTCGTTCTGCAACAGTTGGTTCTGCTACTGGGAAGTTCTACGCCGTATCCGATCAAATTGGTATAGGTACCCATACACTCTCACAAACTTTTACCGTTCCTGGGTCGGCCGCCTCAGTAGTTTTGTCGTTTAACATGTTTGTCAATGACCAAAGTGGTGTCGGACCTATTGTTGATCCGGCAGGACTGGATCACAGGACATTTCCAAATGCCAATCAACACGCACGGGTAGATATTCTACGTGCTGGCTCTTCACCATTTGATACCAGCACTGGCGTCGTCAGGAATGTATACTTAGGTGTTGACCCAGGCCCTACTCCTAATCCCTATACACGTTATGAGGTTAATCTCACCGACACGCTGGGAGGTGGTGGCTCATTTGCTCTCAGATTTGGGGAAGTTGATAATCAGTTCTTCCTTCAGCAAGGCATTGATAATGTTAGTGTCGTTGTCTCGCTCAAAACATCTGGGGCAGTCAATTTGTCGGCAGGAGGCAATGTCGGAGTTGTCTCTATCAACACCCAAAATCCAAACGGTACTGGTGGAGCAGTTGATATTAATGCTGGCGGATTATTCCGGGCAACTGGCACGTTTATTGACAACAATCGTGTCCAAGCCAGTATTTCCTCGGCTGGTAGTACTGGGGGTGGTGCAGTGACGATTCGACATGGCGGTAATGGCGTTACTCCATTCATTGTCGGGAATGCCACAATTAACGGCACGGCTGGCAGTATCACCTCAGGTCAAGCAATCATTAACCCTGACACGTCTCTCCTCTACACCTACGAACAGCCCCCCAATATTCAGATTCTTTCTGTCCCGGAACCTTCCCCTACTCCAACGCCTTCACCAACGCCTTCACCAACGCCTTCACCAACGCCGACGAATGCACCTGCACCCCCACTAGATGTAGCTCCTGCGAAACAACTCTCACTCACCTGTCCTTTGCCTTTAGTGCCTCTCAAGTTGGAAAACTCTCTGACGGAGGTGGATGTTCCTTACCAAGCTGCAATCAAAGATATCAATCTGAGCACAGCGCAGAATCTTCGAGATGCTTCGCTTCACCATGTTCCGCTCACAATGACCAGTTATGTATATGAACGCAACTTAGTATCCGCTGCTGCGATGAACTCTCAATATCAGCAAGTCTTCCAGTTCGATGAAAATTGCAACTTGATTCCCAAACTAACCATCAACCCAGAAAGTCGGTAGTAAACTTCTATACATCTGGCTAATCGCTAATAGACAATTAGCAATCAACTATTAGTAATTAGCATTTATAGCTGTCGCCATAAAGGTTAGGACAGATATAACGGCCCAAACAACCACGTACCAGTAAGAAACATAAAAACCCTCTGCCTTTTGCCCTCTGCCTTCTGCCCTGTGCCTTTTGCCTTTTGCCTTCTGCTATACCTGTATGTGACACTCATAAACCGAAATGGTGTAAGTTCCCTACTGAAGCCTACTCCCTATCCCCTCCTCTTAATTTCCTAATGCTTCGTTCAGGAATACCGCTGGTTTTTAGGACATCAGACAAGGTAGCGCAGTAAGTAGGTAAACCAAACGTGGTTGGATTAACTGGGTTTTGATAGGTAAAATGCCGATAATTTAGGCTGAATCGGCTCCAAGCATCCATCTGAATCCGGAATAGAACAATCAGTACATTGGCAAGCCAGAGAGACAAGGATACACGAAAATGAATTGTTTTACCCAGATAGCCACAAAGCTCTTCCACAGCCTGATCTACGGTTATGGGTGGATTGCCTAAGACCAATCGAGTAGGATATGCCCCATCTATCTCTCCAGTCCAGTCAGTGGGGAGAGGGTTATCAACCAGGTATCCCACCACCTGAGCAATATCTCGTGCATGGATAAAGTGGAAACTGCCATCAGCTTTTAGCCAGCGAATGATGTCAACCCATTTCACAACATCTGCAATGCCAGATGAAAGATGAGAGTAGGGTTTATTGGCGTCTCCTCCTAGAACTAAAGTGGGAAACAGAGCAGTAATCTTAGGAGCGATCGCTACTTTGGATAAGCGCTTCAGACAGTCGTACTTAGAACGGATATAATCTGTCCCTAGTTGACCAGCTTCCTTTAGTAATTGGTTATTGCGATCCAGAATGCTGGCTGTCGAGAAATAAATTACCTGCTCACAGACGGCCGGGTCAAGCAATTCTATCAACCGAATGGTTTTGACAACGTTAATGTCAAAGGCTTCCTGTGCCCCTCCCCAAGCTGTTGCCGCCAGAATTACCACATCCATCGACTTGAGCAGATCACCATAGCGTTCCATCTGGCGCAAGTCTGAGTGCAAAATTGTGATTCCAGGACGAGCGTCGTAGTCAAATCGCAATTTATCTGGGTTTCTGACCAACAGGTACAACTCGTGATCTGTTTCCTGAATCAACGCTTCAGTGATGTAGTGACCGATGCAGCCACTGGAACCCGTCAAAAAAATTCGCTTGGGGGTCATCGTTGCCTTCAATGTGCAGGTAGTGGCATGGGCAATTAGGCGTGAACAGCCAGTAACTTATCAGCTTGCTTGGCAGTTTCAAAGAAGAACCTCACATTGTCTTCTGGAGTTCCGGGTAAGACGCCGTGACCGAGATTAAAGATATGACCTTTGTTTCCTGCTTTGCGAATGTTATCGAGGATGCGATCGCGGATAAATTCCTGCGATCCAAATAGCACGCCAGGGTCCATATTTCCCTGCACTTTAACATCCCCACCCAATCGCTGTCTCGCCTCTGCCATATCTACTGTCCAGTCCACACTGACAATATCGACACCCGACTTTGCCATGCGTTCCAACACACCAGCACTACCACTAACTAGCAGGATCAGGGGTGTATCTGGATGAGTTTCCTTGACTTGCTGCACCACTCGCTGCTGATAGGGTAAGGCAAACGTCTCATAATCTTGAGGACTCAGCTGACCCGCCCACGAGTCAAACATTTGTACAACTTGGGCACCACTGTCAATTTGGTAACGAACATAGATGGCGATCGCATCTGCCAGTTTACCCAAAAGCTGATGGAGTATGGCAGGTTCTGAGAACGCCATCCCCTTGATAATTGAATAAGTTTTTGAGCCTTTGCCCTCTACAGCATAAGCCGCTAGTGTCCAAGGCGCACCGACAAAACCCAGTACGGCTGCTTTGTTGCCGACTTCCTGCCGCAGCGCCTGCAAAATTTCTCGAATAAAGGGTAGTGATGCTTCGGGTTCAAAAGAGCGCAGTTTGTCAACTTGTTCCTGACTCCGAATCGGCTGGTCAATAATAGGACCTTTACCTTCAGCAATATCCATCTCAATACCCAGCGCTGGGAGTGGAGTCACAATATCCGAAAACAAAATCACCCCATCTGGCTGAAACGCCTTCCAAGGTTGGAGCGATACTTCAATGGCTACTTCCGGGATTTCTGAGCGATCGCGAAAGGATGGATACTTATCCCGTAAATCTCGATATGCCTTCATATAACGACCTGCCTGCCGCATCATCCACACCGGCGGACGGTCTAATACTTCCCCACGAGCTGCTCGTAATAGGTAGGGAGTCTCGATTAAGCCAGTCATCTAAATCTTTACCTTAGATAGTTTTTAACGCATTTGTTAGCTTATCATTCTCCGATTGCCTACGGGGTTAGTTTGGGTTGAAGGTTAGTTTGAGTTGATGGGAAGGCAGAGGGCAGAGGGCAGAAGACTCTTCTGTTCCATTCAGCATGGGATTGGAATCCCTCGATTTAGACAGGCAGGCAGATGGACAGAAACTCTTTCATAAAAGCCCTCTGCCGCCTGCCTTCTGCCTTTTTGGTTGAAGGTTGGAAGCTTGAAAGGTCTACTGTGCAACCTTCAACGGTAACGCGGGAGTCCCTAGGCTCAGCGTTAGCAGCCTAGGGAGGGATAGCGGGTTGCCGTAGGCACGGAGGCAGCCAATTATTTTAGTTTTAGACCGGACTGTTTAAATAAAAGAATAATTTGAGTTCTAACAT